>NZ_MTPX02000045.1 GCF_002154335.2 Actinomyces ruminis | reverse complement strand
CCGCCCCGCGGCGGGCACGCAGGCAGCTGCCGCAAGCGCCGTGCCCGCACCGGCGGCGGCCAGGCGAGCAGACGGCGGTTCACAGCTGTACCGTGCGGCCCTCGGCCGCGGAGGTGAGCACCGCCTCGACGACGCGCAGGGTGGCCACGCCCTCGGCCATGGTGACGTGCTCGCCGCCCACACCGCGCACGGCATCGCGGAAGCGCTCCTGCTCCAGGGCCAGCGGCTCGCGCTTGGGGATGGCGTAGCGGATGACGTCGCCCTCGGTCACGCCGCGGAAGTTGGCAACCTGGTCCCAGTCGGAGGTGACGGTGCCATTGGCGTAGAAGGTCAGGTCGCCGGTGAGGGTGTCCGCCACGAAGGCGCCCTTCTCCCCCGTGACGATGGTGACGCGCTCCTTGAAGGGGGTCAGCCAGTTGACCACGTGGGAGACGATCACGCCGCTGGCCAGCACCCCGGAGGCGACCACCATGTCCTCGTTCTCCCGCCCAGAGCGGTGGGCAACCTGGGCACTGATGGAGACGTAGGGCGAGCCGGCCACCCAGGCGGTCAGGTCGATGTCGTGGGTGGCCAGGTCCTTGACTACGCCGACGTCGCTGATGCGCGCCGGGAAGGGGCCCTGACGGCGGGTGAGGACCTGATAGACCTGCCCCAGCTCGCCGGCGTCGAGGCGCTCCCGCAGCGCGCAGGGCCGGGTTGCAGCGCTCCACGTAGCCGACGGCACCCACCAGTCCGCGGGAGGCGAAGGCGTCGCGCACGCGCTCACCGGCCGCCACGGAGTGGGCGATGGGCTTTTCCACCATGGTGGGCACGCCCGCCTCCGCCAGCGCCAGCGCGACCTCCTCGTGGTAGACGGTGGGGACGGCGACCATGGCGGCGTCCAGGCCGGTGTCGATGAGGGCGTGCACGTCCGGCAGGACTTCTAGGTCCCCGGCGACGCCGAAGCGGTCGCCACCCGGGTCCGCAACCGCGACCAGTTCCACACCCTCCGTGGCGCGGATGACGCGGGCGTGGTGGCGGCCCATGGAGCCCAGGCCGATCAGGCCCAGGCGCAGCGGGGCACCGTCGGTGCCCTTGTCCGGGAGGGTGTGCAGCGGAGCAGCGGCGTTCGCACTCATGTCAGGCACCCGCCTTCACGACGGCGGTCACGGCCTGGACAATCCGGTCCAGGTCCGCCTGCGACAAGGAGGGGTGCACTGGCAGGGACAGGCACTCGCGCGCCACCAGCTCGGTGTTCGGCAGCTCGAGGCCTGGGGCGTAGGGGGCCAGGGACTCCAGGCGGTGGTTGGGGATCGGGTAGTAGACGCCGGTGCCGACCTGCCACTCCTCACGCAGCACACTCTGGGCGGCGTCGCGCTCGGCGGCGGTGGCCCCCTCCAGGCGAATCGTGTACTGGTGGTAGACGTGCCGGTAGCCTCGGGGACGGCCGGGGTGAGCACGCCGGGGACGGCGGCGAGCCCGGCGTCCAGGGCGGCGGCGTTGGCGCGGCGGGTCTCGGTCCAGCCGTCCAGCTTCTTCAGCTGCACCCGTCCCACGGCGGCCGCCACGTCCGTCATGCGGTTGTTCAGGCCCACCAGTTCGTTGGCGTACTGCTTCTCCATGCCCTGGTTGCGCAGCAGGCGCACGCGGCGCGCCAACTCGGCGTCACCGGTGGTGACCATGCCGCCCTCCAGGGTGGTCATGTTCTTGGTCGGGTAGAAGGAGAAGGAGCCCCACGCCCCGAAGGTGCCCACGGGCTTGCCGTTGATGGCGGCGCCGTGCGCCTGGGCGCAGTCCTCGAAGACCGCCAGGTGGTGGCGGGCGGCGATCTCCAAGATCGCGTCCATGCTGGCCGGCAGGCCGTACAGGTGCACCACCTCGATGGCGACCGTGTTGTCGGTGATGGCGGCCTCCACGGAGGCCGGGTCCAGGGTGAAGGTGACCGGGTCGATGTCGGCGAAGACGGGCTTGGCGCCGGTGATGGCCACGGAGTTGCCGGTAGCCGCGAAGGTGAAGGAGGGGACAATCACCTCCGGAACGGCGCCCCCGGCCTTGAGGTCGCACGCCAGGGTGGCCAGGTGCTGGGCGGAGGTGCCGGAGTTGACGGCGACGGCGTGGGCGCCGGCTACCACCTGGGCGGAGAACTCCTCCTCGAAGGCGGCGACCTGCGGCCCCTGTACGACCATGCCGGAGGCCATGACGGCGTCGACGGCGGCGCGCTCCTCGTCCCCGATGATCGGCTTAGCGGCGGGAATGAACTCGCGTGACATCAGTGGGTGACCTCCCGGATCGTGTTATCGGAACTGTTGGCAGCAAGTGTTTCTTCGTATAGGGCCCCGGTTGCGGGGCAGCGCCACCGGCGCGTGCCGAGGGCCGATTCGACGGCGTCCGGAGTACCGGCGGCACCGGGCGCGGAGGCGTCCGCGGCGTCGTCCTCCACGGGTACGAGCGGCTCGCCGGCGCGGCCCACCCAGCCGATACGACGGGCGGGCACCCCGGCCACCAGCGCGTGCGCGGGCACGTCCTTGGTGACGACGGCGCCTGCGGCGACGGTGGCCCAGGCGCCGATCTGCACGGGAGCGACGCACACGGCGCGCGCCCCGATGGAGGCGCCCTCTTGCACGGTGACGCCGACCGGCTCCCAGTCGGAGGCTGATTTGAGGGTGCCGTCGGGGTTGACGGCGCGGGGGAAGTGGTCGTTGGTGAAGGTGACGGCCGGGCCGACGAACACGCCGTCGGCGAGTCGCGCGGGCTCGTAGATCAGCGCGTAGTTCTGCACCTTGCAGTTGCGCCCCATGCGCACGCCCTCACCGATGTAAGCGCCGCGGCCGACGATGCAGCCCTCGCCGAGTACTGCGTGTTCGCGCACCTGGGCCAGGTGCCAGATGGAGGAGCCGTCGCCGATGGTCGCCTCGGGTGAGACGTCAGCGGATGGGGCGATCCGGGCGGGACTGGCCGGACTCATGGCGGCTCCTCACTGGCCTATGGCTGGGCACTGGGTGTACGTCGAAGCACCGACCGCAACCGGGCGGCGCTGCTCGGTCATCTTAAGCCAATCGTGTGCGAGAATGTGGCAGTGACGTCCCTCGATGGCCAGCAGTCGCCCCCCGCCCCGGTTGTCCAGCTTACCGACGCCTGGTTGGTGATCCCGCTGTTCAACGAGGCCCGGGTGGTGCGCGGCGTCATTGAGGAGGCGCGGCGTGTTTTCCCGCTGGTCGTGGCCGTCGATGATGGCTCGCGGGACGACTCGGCGGTACAGGCCGCGGCGGGCGGCGCCGTCGTCGTCCGGCACCCGCTTAACCTGGGGCAGGGGGCGGCACTGCAGACCGGTATCACCTACGTGTTGGAACGCACCGACGCCAACTACGTGGTGACCTTCGACGCCGACGGGCAGCACGCCGTCGCCGATGCCGCCGCCATGGTGCAGGCGGCCCGCGAAGAGGACCTGGCCTTCGTGCTGGGCTCGCGGTTCCTCCAGGGCCCCTCCCCCGTCGGCTGGCTCAAGCGGCTCGTATTGAAAACCGCCGCAGTGGCGGCCTCGCATACCACCGGCATGCATCTGACCGACGCACACAACGGCCTGCGGGTTATCCGCCGCGACGCCGCCGCACAGCTCGACCTACGGCAAAACCGGATGGCGCATGCCTCCGAGATCATCCGCCAGCTCGGTGCCACCGGGCTGCCATGGCGCGAGTTCCCCGTGCACATCGCCTACACCGAGTACTCCAAGGGCAAGGGGCAGTCGTTGTGGAACTCAATCAACATCCTGGTCGACCTGCTGTTCTCGTAGGCACCAGTCATACTTGAGGGCATGAGTTCGCAGATCATCATCCAGGTCTTCCTCATCGCAGCAGTCGCCGCCATGGGGTGGATGATGTTGCGCTCCCCGGGCGGCGCGCGTCACCAGGCGGGTCGTCGGCTCCTGACCCTGGCCTTCGTCGTTTTCGCCATCGCCGCGATCGTGGCGCCGTCCCTACTGACCCAGCTGGCGCACCTGGTGGGGGTCGGCCGCGGCACCGACCTGCTGTTGTATGCGCTAGTGGTGGCCTTCCTGTTCCAGATCCTGTCCTCGTTTCGGCGCAATGCGGCCCGCGAGCGGCAGATCACCCGACTGGCCCGGCGTGTGGCGCTCGATGACGCCCCGCCGCCACCCACACTTCCCTAGGACGAGCTGCCCGTGGCGGCGGGCGACGTCGTCCCGGCAAGGTTCGGTGCCGCCCTGGCAAGGATCGGTGTCCTCTAAGCGGGCTGACGGCGGTGTGGTGGACCGCCGTCCCGCACCTCACGTACGGTTTTCCGTCTCACGTACGCGTTTGGGAGGTTTCTCCGCGCCGGGACGTAGAAAACCTCCAAAACTCGTACGTTTGACCGAAATGCGTACGTGAGAGGCGAATGCGTACGTGAGAGGCGCAACCGCACGTCTGGCGCAAGCTGACGCATACGCCGCGCCTGGCCGATCAGTCTCCCGCACGCACCGCCTTGAGGACCTTTTGGACCTCGGATCAGCCTCAGCCGCGGCGGGCGGCGCGCACGGCGATCTCCTCGCGGGCCTTCAGCCCCGCGGACACCGCCCAGCGCACGGGCGCCTGCCAGACGGCCGGATGGCTGGAGTTGATGTAGCGACGCGCGGAGCGTGGTGAGCGCGGATCATGCGCTCGGGTCGGCTCTTCCAGCTGGCACCCTGCGCGTGGACGACGACGGCGTCCGGAACCTGCAGGTTGAGCCAGCCGGCCCGCCCCACGCGCGCCCCCAGATCGACGTCCTCGAAGAACATGAAGTAGTCCTCGTCGAAGCCGCCCAGCCGTTTCCAGGCGGCGGCGGGCAACAGCAGGCAGGCTCCGGACAGCCAGCCGACGGCGTGTGTAGCGTCCTCATTCGTACCGTGGTACGCGGCCGAGAAGGGGTTCCCCGGCCACACTCGCCCCAGGATGGCGTGGCCTGCCCCACCCACCAGGGACGGCAGGGCCCGGCCGGATGGGTAGACGCTCCCGTCCGGGTTGAGCAGCCGCGGCCCCAGGCAGCCGGCCCGCGGCTCGGCGCGGCCCGCCTCGATCAGCGTGTCCAGGCTGCCCGGGCACCACTGGATGTCCGGGTTGGCGACCACCAACCAGTCCTCGGTCAGGTCGCGGGCGGCAAGGTTGGCTCCCGCCCCATAGCCACGGTTGGTGCCGTCGCCGACGACGCGCGCCCCATACTGCTCGGCCGCGTACTTCACGCGCTCATGCTCGGTGCCATTGTCGGCGATGACGACGGTCGGGATCCGACTGGTGGCGGTACGCAGGGTTTCAAGGAAACGCTCCAACTCCTCGCCGGGGTTGTATGCGACCGTGACGACGCGAATCGTCTCCGGCGGTGGCCCGGCCGAGGCGCGAGGCGGGGTAGGCGCTGCGTCAGTCACGCGTGGGAGACTACACGCGCCGGCCGCCCGCGTGTGCACGCCAGTGAGCGGCTGCATACCTTAGGGTGGAATTACCACGAAATGACGACAATCGCCCGAGATTCCTCCGTGCGAAGAGCGCGGAATCACAGCTTCTCACAGACGGGTTCCTTATGATCATGGCCGTGCCTTCCCACGCCAAGCCCAAACCGCACGCGCGGCATTCCGCGAAGGACCTGACACGTCGCACCGTGCGCCGGTTCCTACTAGCCGGGCTAGCCGTGGTGCTGTTCGTGGTCTCCGGGGTCGGTATCGCCTACCACGACCTCCAGTCGCAAGTAAACACGATCGACATCAACGATCTTCTGGATGACGACCGCGGCACGCGCCAGGTGGCGGACAGTTACGAGGGCCAGGCCGTAAACATCCTCATCATTGGCACCGACTCCCGCGCGGGCGCGAATAACGTCGATGGCTCCGAGGGCAGCGAGGAGGTGGCGGTGGCCCGCTCGGACACCGCCATGATCCTCCACCTGCCGGCAGACCGCTCCCGTATCGAACTCGTCTCGATCCCGCGTGATCTACTGGTGGACATCCCCTCCTGCAAGACTGCCGACGGCGGCACCACCGCGGCCATGTCCTACACCCCGTTCAACACCGCCTTCGCCAACGGCGCCGGCGCCAGCGCCGATGATGACGCCATTGCCGCGGGGGTGGCCTGCACCATCGCCACGGTGGAGGACCTCACGGGGCTGTACATCGATGAGTACCTGGTGGTGGACTTCAACGGCCTGATCACCACGGTGGACGCGCTGGGCGGCGTCAACCTATACGTAGATGAGGACATCAACGACACCGAGTACACCAAGCTGGTCATGAGCAGCGGCTGCCAGCACTTGGACGGCGCCACCGCCCTGCAGTACGCGCGCGTGCGCCACGGTGTGGGCGACGGCTCGGACCGCCAGCGCATGCCCCGCCAGCAGAACCTAGTGGCAGCGATGCTGCGAACCGCCAAGTCCAAGAACTACCTCACCGACGCCGACGCCCTGTACAGCTTCGCCCGCGCCGCCCTGGGCTCGCTGACGGCCTCGCCGGGCCTCGGCTCCCTGACCACCCTGGCCGGGCTGGCCATGTCTGTCGGCGACGTCGGCATGGACCAGGTGACCCTGATCACCATGCCCAACGAGGAGGCCCCCTGGGACCTCAACCGCGCACTGCCCACGGACGAGGCCGACGCCGTCTGGGCGGCAATGCAGGCCGACACCCCCATCACGGAGGCATTGAACGACACAGCCTCCCAGGAGGCCACCGACACCTCCTCTGACGCCGGTTCAACAGAAACCGCGCAGGACGATCAGCCAACGCAGTCCGGCGCCGAGTCCGACCAGACCGGTGCCGCCACGGACGAGCACACGCCCACAGCCGATGCGACCACGGAGGACCCCGCCGCCCAGTGCTACTGAAACAGGCCCACGCCACCGCAACCGAGTCACAGGGACAGGAGGCCAGGTACCGGTGAGTTCCACCGACGACGGCGATCTTCCCCCATCCTTCACCCCCGGAACCGGCAAGCCCCGCCGCCGCGCCAGCAATCCGGGCCGCACGGCTCGGCCCTCCGGCCAGCAGGCCCGCCGCCCGGCCGCGATGCCCGCTAGTTTCGAGCCCCGGTCCAACGAGCGCAGTGTCGACGACGACGCCGGCGCTCACAGCGGCGCCGCCCCCCGCCGTCCGCTCACGCCGCGACGGGCGGCGTCGTCGGACGGTACTCCCGCCCGGGCGAGCGAGACCGGACGTGGTGGCACCCCCAGGAGTCGGGCGCGGGCCGGTTCATCGGCGGTGCCGCTGTCCCCCTCAGACTCCCGTCCCGAGCGCGCACCCGAGGGCACCCGGGTGCTGCCGGCCGGGCCCGCTCCGTCGGCGCGCAGCCGCAACGTGTCCCGCCCACCCACCGCGTCCCGACCAAGCCGACGGACGTATGCATCCTCACTGAGCGATCGCACTCAGCCCGAACCGCCGTCGCCCCCCACCCGCAAGAACAAGCGGCGCCACCCGCTGCGGTGGGTCGCCGCGGTCCTGGTGATCCTGCTGGCGCTGGTGGGTGCGCGCGCAGCCTGGCTGGTCCACGACGTGAACTCCAAGCTGCAGCGCGTCGAAGCACTGTCCGGCGCGGACGCCACTCCCGGCGAGACCTGGCTGATCGTCGGCTCCGACTCGCGGGCCGACGGCGCCGTCGCAGACAACACCGAGGGCGCCCGCGCTGACTCGATCATGCTGCTGCATAAGGCCCCCGGGGGACAGGCCTCACTGACCTCGCTACCCCGCGACACCTTCGTGGAGATTCCCGGTTACGGCGGCAACAAGATCAATGCCGCCTATTCCTACGGTGGCCCCACCCTGCTGGTATCCACCGTCGAACAGTTGACCGGTCTGACCATCGACCACTACGTCGAGGTCGGCATGGGTGGAGTGTCCTCCATGGTGGACGCCGTCGGCGGCATCAACGTCTGCCTGGATTACGACGTCAACGACGCCGACTCCGGCCTGGTCTGGGACACCTCCCAGGCGAGTGCCAGGAGGTCGATGGGGAGAAGGCGCTGGCCTACTCGCGCATGCGCAAGTCCGACCCGACCGGTGACATCGGGCGCGGCTTGCGGCAGCGTGCGGTCATCTCCGCAGTGGTGTCCAAGGCGGTGTCCACCTCCACGCTGACGAGCTTCTCGCAGCAGGACACACTGGTAGACGCCGGCACACAGGCGCTGACCGTCGACGAGAACGCCTCCATGGTCGACCTGGGCAAGATGCTGCTGGCCTTCCGCTCCGCCTCCAACGCCGGCCTGACCGGAGCACCGCCGATCGCCAGCCTGGACTACGAGCCGGGAGGAATCGGCGCCGCCGTCCTGCTGGAGGACACCACCGCTCCGGAATTCTTCGGCAAGCTGCGCGAGGGCACACTGACGACCGCCGACTTCAACCAGTCCTGAGCGCCCCGATGGGTCTGGATGGTCGCTCCGTAGCCCGACCCTGAAGTTCCAGCGCCCCAGGAACTCCGGGCCACACGGCAACAATCGGGCACTAGGCCACTTGATGGCCCGCCGCCGGGACGCTCCCATACTCACACCAGCACCTCGGCCGGGTGCGCCTGCTTCGGAGTAGGTTGCGGGCGCCGAACCGGCAACGCCCGCACACTCGAAACTGTCGGCGCGATTGCGTACCAGGGTCGGGGTTCTTCTCTGCAATAGCGGGGAGGAAAGTCAGGACCAGCTAGCAGTGAGTCAGGATCGGCAGGCCTCGCGCTGACGGGCCGCAAGCCGTGTCACCGCCCCGAGTTTGGACCGCCCACGTCGGTTTGGACCCCTTACGTCGGTTTGGACCCCTTACGTCGGTTTGGACCGCCCCAGTTGCACACAACGGCGGTCAAACCGGGGACAGCGGTCCAAATGGACTTACGCGGTCCAAACAGGGAAACGCGGTCCAAACCGAGGAGGCCGGCGGTGGACATCCCCACGACATGCCGGCCAACAGCACCACGCTCACGCTGACAAACCCTCATTCGCACCGGAGCTCATCAACCGCCCCGGCATGCTGCAGCCCCGCGCGATCTCCGAACGGGAAGCCGCGCGGGGCGAGTGCTAAGCAGGAATTGGCCTCAGCCGAAATGAGGCGGTCGGGGTCGGCCTGCCAGGCGGAGAAGGACGAGGAGACAATATCGTCCAGGTCGTGCTCGGCCTCCCAGCCGAGTACCTCACGGATACGAGTGGCGTCGCCTATCAACTGCGGCGGGTCGCCGGCGCGGCGGCCCAGTTCCTCCGGCTGTACCCGCTGGCCGGTGGCGGCGGCAACAGCGTCGATCACCTTGGAAACCACCTCACGGACCGACGAGCCCTTCCCGGTGCCGACGTTGAATACGTGCTGTTCCAGTTCCTCGCTGCCGGCCAGGTGATCCAGTGCGGCGATGTGGGCGCTGGCGAGGTCGCGCACGTGGATGTAGTCGCGGATACAGGTGCCATCCGGGGTGGGATAGTCGGTGCCGAAGATCTTCGGGGACTCCCCCCGGGCCAGGCGATCCAGCACCATGGGAATGAGGTTGAGGGTGGCCATGTCACCCAGGTCGTCCCAGCCGGCGCCGGCGACGTTGAAGTAGCGCAGGCCCGCCCAGCGCAGCCCCCAGGCGCGCTCGCAGTCGGCCATCATCCACTCGCCGATCAGCTTGGTCTCCCCGTAGGGGTTGATCGGGTGGCAGTCGATGTCCTCGGGCACGACCTCCACCGGCGGCATGCCGTAGACCGCGGCGGAGGAGGAGAAGATCATCTGCTCCACGCGGGCCTGTTCCATGGCCGCCAACATGTTGGCCAGGCCACCCACGTTCTGCTGGTAGTACCAGGCGGGCCGGGCCACGGACTCCCCCACCTGCTTACGGGCGGCGAAGTGGATGACCGCCTTGACGTTCTTACGCTCCATCAGGTCGGTCAGAACCTCGGTGGCGTTGCCGGCGGCGACATCGAGCTCAACCAGCTCGGCGCCCTCCACACGCCCGGGGGTCCCGTAGGACAGGTCGTCAACGACGACGACCTCGTCCCCACGTTCCAGCAGCAGACGAACAACATGGGCGCCGATGTAGCCGGCGCCTCCCGCGACGAGGATGCTCATGGGCAAATCGTACCGGGCGCGCTCTGGCCCCATATGCATCTAAAGTCCGGTTCGGCGGGTTAAGTCGCCGGGTCGCGCCGGCCGCACCACGGCGCCGACTCAGGAGCGGGCGGAAACCTCCAGGCGCAGCGCCTCTCCCTTGGCGTGGGCGGTCTCGGCCAGATCCGCCTGGAAGTCCCGCATGGCAGAGCGCAGCCGCTCGGCCTCGTCCCCCTCCCCCGCGCCCAGGATGCGGGCGGCGAGCAGGCCGGCGTTGCGGGCGCCGCCGATGGACACGGTGGCGACCGGCACTCCGGCCGGCATCTGCACGATCGACAGCAGCGAGTCCATGCCGTCCAGGTACTTCAGCGGCACGGGCACGCCGATCACGGGCAGTTCAGTGACGGCGGCGAGCATGCCCGGCAGGTGGGCGGCGCCGCCCGCGCCGGCGATGATCACCCGCAACCCGCGCCCAGCGGCGGCGCGCCCGTAGGCGAGCATCTCGTCGGGCATGCGGTGGGCGGAGACGACGTCGGCCTCGTAGGGGACGCCCAGGGCGTCGAGGGCCTCGGCGGCGGCACGCATGGTGGGCCAGTCGGAATCCGACCCCATGACGATGCCGACGACTGGCTGCTGGTCCTGCTGCTTGCTCACGGGGTGCTCCTGCCCTGAATCCGCCGAATCTGCCGTTTGCCTCGCATTGCCCGCGTCGGCCACGGCACGGGCACGCGCGCCAAGCCTATGCCCAACCGACGGCCACCGGGCCGCTCCGGCCTGCTCAGACCTCGCCGCGCAGGATCGCGACGACAGCGCCCGCACGCTCGCGCGCGACGTCGATCCCCGCCGGGTCGGTGGCCGCGGTGGTTAGGTTGACGTGTCCGAGCTTGCGGCCGGGCCGCCACTGCTTGCCGTACAGGTGGATGTGTGCCTGGGGTTCACGCTCCAGGGCACGGGCCAGAGCGTCGGCGGGTGGGAGCCGGTCGCCGCCCAGATAGTTGACCATGACGGTGGTGGGGGCGGTCGGCGTCGTCGCCCCCAGCGGCAGGTCCAGCACCGCGCGCAGGTGCTGGGCGAACTGGCTGGTGACGGCCCCGTCCTGGGTCCAGTGGCCGGAGTTGTGTGGGCGCATGGCCAGCTCGTTGATGTACAAGCGGGTGCCCTCGGGGGCTTCCACGGCGAACAGCTCCACGGCCAGCACGCCGGTGACGTTGTTCCGCTCGGCGATGGTCCGGCCAATGTGCTCGGCCTGGCGGGCGGCGGCCGGATCGAGCCCCGGCGCCGGGGCCACGGCCTGCACACAGATGCCGCCGGACTGCACGGACTCGATCACCGGCCAGACCGCGATCTGACCGGAGGGGCGCCGGGCCAACAGCACCGCCAGTTCCCGGGTGAAGGGGACCGCCTCCTCCACCAGCAGGCTGGTGACGGCGCCACCGCCCAGGGAGCCGCCCCCGCCCGTCCCGGCGGTGGCATTCCCGGCGCGGGCGGCCGCGGTGGTCTCCAGCCAGGTGGCGGCCTCGCCGTCGTCGAGGTCGGCGACGGAGTCGATCATGAGCACACCATGCCCGTCGTAGCCGCCACGCGGGGTCTTGAGCACCACCGGCCAGCCGTGTGCGGCCGCGAAGGCACCGATCTGGGCGCGCATTTCCTGCGCGTTCCCGGCGATCTCCGTCCAGGCCGGCTGGGGAAGTCCGGCGGCATCGACGGCGCGGCGCATGGCGAGCTTGTCGCGTGCCAGTAGCAGCGCCTCGGGGGCTGGACGCACCGGCACGCCCTCTGCCTGCAACCGGGACAGCAGGGCCGAGTCCTGGTGTTCGTGCTCGAAGGTGAGCGCGGCGGCGCCCGCTGCCAGGGCGCGAACGGCGTCCGCGTCGTCGGCCCGGCCCACCGGGGCGTCGACCGTCACCTGGGCGGCCGATCCGTCCGCCGCCTCCACGAGGGTACGCAGGTGGACGCCGAGGGCGGAGGCCTCCTCCTGCATCATGCGGGCCAACTGACCTCCGCCGATGACGGCGAGAATGGGAGCGCTCACGGCGCCAGCCTAGCGTCGATGCCGCTTACGCTGGCGCCGTGCCTGATTCCGTCACGCCCCCCGACTCCCCCGCACCCGCGAGCAGCGAAGCGCCCACATCCGTCGGCAACACCTCCCCCGCACCCGTCGGCGCGCCGGGCGCCCGGCTGTCTTACCTGACTGCGCTGCCGCACTGGGCGGCAGTGCTGGCGGTGTGGGCGGCGGCGAGCGCACTCTCGCTGCTGATCCTGCGCCTGGGCGCGCACGACACCGGGCAGACCGTGTGGGCCCCGGCAAGCCCGTCGTGGATGCAGCACGCCTCCTTCTGGGACTCCGGCTGGTACGAGCGAATCGCGCGCGAGGGCTATCCGACGCAGCTGCCGGTAGACGCCAATGGCACGGTGCAGCAGAACGCGTGGGCGTTCATGCCCCTGCTGCCCCTGCTGGCCCGCGCCCTGGCGTGGACGGGCTGGTCCTTCTATGCCTGCGCCACGGCCGTGTCGCTGTTGGCATCGGCGCTGGCGGCACAGGTCATGGACCGGTGGCTGGCGCCCCGTGTGGGGGCGGCGACTTCTTTGTGGGCGGTGGCGCTGGTTTGGTGCTCGCCGTGCGCCGTGGTGCTGCAACTGCCGTACGCGGAGTCGCTCGGCCTGCTGGCGGTGGCTTTGGCGTTCCTACTAGCCGAGCGCAGCCATTTCCTGGCGGCGGCGCCCGCCGTGGCTGCGGCGGCCTTGGCACGCCCACTCGGGGTGCCGCTGACGGCGGCGCTCGGGCTGTGGTGGCTGTGGGAGATGGCGCATGCACGCCGGTCCGCGGGGACGGCATCCGCCGGGGACACAGGCCTGACCCCGAGGGCGCGCGGAGGTTTGCTGGGGCTGACCGGCGTGGCGGCCGCGAGCGCCCTGGCCTGGCCGCTGCTCGCGTGGCTGGTCACCGGCCGCGCCGATGCCTACACCGCCACCGAAACCTCCTGGCGGGGCGGTGAGCTGGCGCCCCTGCAGCCCTGGCTGACGCGCAGTCAGTGGTGGGTGGGTGATCACCTGGGGCCGGTGTTGCTGGCCGGGGTGGTGGTGGTCGGTGCGCTGGTGCTGGCGGCGCCGACGCTGCGGCGGCTGGGCAGGCCGGCGTGGCTGTGGTGCGTGGCTATTGCCTGTACCTGCTGGTCTTCTTCGACCCGACCACGTCGGTGTTGCGCCTGCTGCTGCCGCTCGCTCCGGCGGGATGGGCCCTGGCCGCCCGGACCACACCGCGCATGCGGGCGATTCTGCTCGCCGTCGGTATTGTGGGGCAGGTGTTCTGGGTGAGCTGGGTGTGGGATGGATACAGCGCCGTCACCTGGGTGCCGTAGCTCCTAGCTGGTGACGCCGGACACGTTCCCAGCGCGCCCGTGCCGGAGGCTCCTAAGATCGTGCCTGTGACGAAAGCGAGACCCGAGGCGTTGGCCGCCCCCGCGAACGCACCCGCGCGGACACCCCGCGCGTCGGTGCCCGTCAACGCCCCCGCCACCCTCGGGACGCGACTGCTGGCCTGGCTGCAGGAGCTGACCCAGTTCGGACTGGTCGGCGCGCTCTCCTTCGTCATCGACTCCGGGCTGTTCAACCTGCTCCAGCACGGTCCCCTGGGGGTGCTTGCCGGGCACCCGAACACCGCCAACGTGATATCCGCCTGCGTGGCCACGTGCTTCTCCTGGGTGGCCAACCGCTCCTGGACCTACCGCGGTCGCACCCGGGAGAACGCCGCCCGGGAGGCATTCCTGTTTGCCTTCGCCAACGCCGGCGGCATCCTGATCACCCAGTTCTGCCTGCTGTTCGCCCACCACATCCTGGGTCTGACCGGCCCCCTGGCGGACAACATCGCCGCCTACGTCGTGGGCTTCGCCCTGGGCACCGCCTTCCGTTTCCTCTTCTACCACTACGTGGTGTTCACCGGCGACGCCGCCTCCCACGATCGCTGAGCCGGTCGCCCATCGACGCCCCAAGACGCGCGGCTCACACCGGCGTGCCCAATTCCACAGGCTAGATGCGATGCCCGTCTCGGCGACCGTTCAGGGTTTATTCCTACCCTGTTTACGTGACTGCATTGATCCCGGTAACCGCATCGTCCTCCGGGGTGCTGGCGGCTCTGCCCGCCATGCCCGCGCCCGCACTCGGCCCGGAATGGCTTGACGCCGCCAACATCATCACCAAGATCGTCGAGTGGTTCGGCCCCTGGGCGATCGTGGGCGTCATGCTCGTCATCTTCGCCGAGACCGGGCTGTTGGTCGGTTTCTTCCTGCCCGGTGACTCGCTGCTGTTCACGCTGGGAATGTTCGTCGCGACCGGCGCCGTCGGCGTGCCCATTTGGGTGGCCGCACCCCTGCTGTGGGTCGCAGCGATCATCGGTAACCAGACCGGTTACGCCATCGGACGCAAGGCGGGCCCGGCGATCTTCAACCGGGAGGATTCGCGCCTGTTCAAGCAGGAGTACGTCGAGCGCACCTCCGCCTTCTTTGAGAAGCACGGCGGCAAGGCGATCACGCTGGCTCAGTTCGTGCCGATCGTGCGCACCTTCACGCCGGTCATGGCCGGCGTCGGCCGGATGCGCTATTCCCACTTCCTGGGCTTCAACATGCTCGGCGCCACCTTCTGGGCCTTCGCCATCACCTGGCTCGGCTACTTCCTGGGGTCCATCACCTGGATCCAGAAGAACATCGACGTGATGATCCTGGCCATCGTGTTCGTGTCGGTGCTGCCGATGCTCATCAGCGCCGTGCGCGCCAAGCTGGGCTCCTCCAAGGTCGTCTCCGAGCAGGCCGCCGTCGTCGAGGTCGCCGAGTAGCAGGCGGGGGATGGCGTCCCTGCGCCAAGAACACGAGTTTGCGTCAGGAACACGAGTTTTAGAGCTTTGCACGTGCCCTGCGCCCGCAAACCTCCAAAACACGTGTCTTTGCGGGAAGCTCGTGTACGAGACGACGCCCAGCGGCCGAGCGCAGACCGCCCCGCCACGAGCGTCAGCTCACGGTCGCGGGCAGCAGCTCAATGGCGTCAGGATTGTTCTCCAGGTAGTCCGCCACGGTGTCATTCTGGAAGGCCTCGAACAGCGGCGCGTCCGCCTCGGCATCCAGCAGGACGATCGACTGCCCATCGGCACTGGTGCCGGTGCCGGTCGTCGGCACGGTCATGAAGTTGATGTCCGTGGAGTGAATGCCGCGCAATGCGGTCGCCAGCGACTGCATTTCGCCGATGGTGAAGTCGTCGTCCACCGCCAAGGTCTCGGTGACGGTGGTGAGGAAGGAGTACAGCTTCGTCGGGCTGGTCAGGATGCCGTTGTTCAGCACGGCGCCGACCATGGCCCGCATCCAGGCCTGCTGGCGGTTGACCCGATCGAAGTCTCCGTTCGGCAGGCTCTTGCGTTCACGCGCATAGGCGAGGGCCTGCTCGCCGTTGAGCAGTTGCGCACCGGCGTTGAACTCGGTGCCGGCGAGCGTCTGAGCATTCTTGAGGTTGATGGTGACCCCGCCGATCGCGTCGGTGATCTTGCTGAAGGACTCGAAGTCCGCAACCACGAAGTGATCTATGCGCACGCCCGTTAGCTGCTCAACGGTCTGGATCGTCAGGCTCGGCCCGCCGTAGGAGAAGGCGGCATTGATCTTGTTCTCCCCGTAGCCGGGGATGTCCACCCAGGAGTCACGTGGGATGGACATCACGGAGACGTCCTCACGGTCGCCGCTGATCTGCACCAGCATGATCGCGTCGGTGCGCTGCGCGCCGGCCTCCCACTGGTTGGGGTCGCCGGCGCTGATACGGGAGTCGGAGCCGAGCACCAGGATGTTCGTGGCAGGGTCCTCGGCGTCCTGTTCGGGGGCCCGGTCGCTGTCGGCAATCGCGGCGAAGGGGTCGCCGATGGTCTCGATATTGCCGGACAGGCGGTTGCGCAGCCACAGCCCGCCGATGGCCGTGCCCGCCACAATCACCAGTACGACGGCGAGCACGGACACCAACGCGATGCGCCAGCGCCGCCCGCTCCGGTTCTTGCGCCGCCGCCTGCTCGCGGATTCGGGCTGTCCGACGCCGCCCAGCACGTCGTCGCTGAAGTCGCCGCGGGCGCCATCGCCCACACGCTGCTCATCATCGCTCATGGCTCAATCTGACCACACCGAGCGAAACGGGAAGAGGCGCAGACATGGGGTTCCTGTCACAAGCCGGTTTGCGAGGTCACGCCAGGCGGTACATCCAGTTGTAGGGGTCTTCCAGGCGCCCGTACTGGATGCCGGTGAGCCGCTCGTAGATCTCGTGGGTGACCTCGCTGCCCTCAATGGCCACGTCGAAGCCTTCCCCCTTCAACCGCCCCAGCGGCACGACGACGGCGGCGGTGCCGCAGGCGAAGACCTCGCGGACCTTGCCGGAGGAGATGTCCTCCAGCAGGGTCTCCAACGGGATGGTCTCCTCCACGACGCGCCGGCCGGAGTCCTGCAGCAGCCTAATGATGGCGCTGCGCGTGTTGCCCTCCAGGATGGTGCCGGTCAGGCGCGGGGTACGCACGGTGCCGTCGGCGTCCACCACCATCACGTTCATGCCGCCGAGCTCCTCGAGGTTCTTCTCGGTGACGTCGTCGAGGAAGCAGACCTGGTCGCAGCCGCGCACGTCTGCTTCCTCCTGCGGCAGCAGGGAGGAGGCGTAGTTGCCGCCGGTCTTGGCGAAGCCGGTGCCGCCGCGGCCGGCGCGGTGGTAGTCCTGGGCGACCCAGATGGAGATGGGCTGCAACCCATGGGTGAAGTAGGCGCCCGACGGGGAGGCGATCACGTAGTAGTCGATGGTGCTGGCGGAGTGCACGCCCAGGAAGGCCTCGGAGGCGAAGGCGAAGGGACGCAGGTACAGGGACTCCCCCTCCCCGGAGGGCACCCAGTCGGCGTCGGCGCGCACCAGGTCCACCAGGGAGGCGATGAAGTCCTCCTCGGGCAGCTCGGGGATGGCCATGCGCCGGGCGGAGACGTTCAGCCGGGCGGCGTTGTAGCGGGGCCGGAAGGTCCAGATCGAGCCGTCGTCGTGCCGGTAGGCCTTGATGCCCTCGAAGACCTCCTGCGCGTAGTGCAGGACGGCGGCGGCGGGCGAGAGCGTGAGGTCGCCGAAGGGGACGACGCCGTAGTCGCCCCAGCCACCCGCGCGCGTCCAGCGGGCGTGAGCCATGTGGTCGGTGAACACCCGGCCGAAGTGCAGGTCGGTCAGCGCCTGGGCGCGCTCGGCCTCGGTGGCCGGGTGCGGGTTGGCGGACAGGGGGAAGCGCCCCGCGAGGCGTCGGCGGGTGGGACCGGGACCGCGGCGGCGCGAGCCAGCGGCGTGTCGAGTGAATCGGGTGTTGGTGCGACGGCTGGGGCAGACATACCGGCACTGTACCGCCGTTCTACGCAGCTGACGGGCGTCTCTCACATACTGACTCTGCACGCGCCGTCGGCCTCAGCCGCGCACGGCGGTGGTAATGGCATCCCCGATCTCGCTGGTGGTGCGCACCAGCGGGGCCCCGGCGGCCTCGGCCTCGGCGCGCGCGGCCATATCCGCGTCGACGGCGCCCTGGACCCGGGTGGCGGCGGACTCCAGCCCCAGGTGCTCAGCATCATGGCGACGGCGGAGATGGTGGCCACCGGGTCAGCTATGCCCTGGCCGGCGATGTCCGGGGCGGAGCCGTGGACCGGCTCGAACATGGAGGGGAACTCGCCGGCCGGGTTGAGGTTTCCCGACGCGGACAGGCCGATGCCGCCGGTGATGGCGCCGGCCTCGTCGGTGAGGATGTCGCCGAAGAGGTTGTCGGTGACAATCACGTCGAAGCGGCCCGGGTCGGTAACCAGGTAGATGGTGGCGGCGTCCACGTGGGAGTAGTCCACCTGCACCTCGGGGTACTCGGCGCCAACCGCCTCGACGGTGCGGCGCCACAGGTGCCCGGCGTTGACCAGCACGTTGTGCTTGTGCACCAGGGTGAGGTGGTGGGCGGGCCGAGCCTGGGCGGTCTCGAAGGCGTAGCGAACCACGCGCTCGACCCCGTAGGCGGTGTTGACGCTGACCTCGGTGGCGATCTCGTGGGGGGTGCCGACGCGGACGGCGCCGCCGTTGCCGCAGTACAGCCCCTCGGTGCCCTCGCGCACCACCACGAAGTCGATGTCTCCGGGGTTGGCCAGGGGCGTGGCCACGCCCGGGTAGTACTTGGAGGGGCGCAGGTTGACGTAGTGGTCCAGGGCGAAGCGCAGGCGCAGCAGCAGGCCGCGCTCGAGCACGCCCGAAGGGACGGAGGGGTCGCCGACGGCACCCAGCAGGATGGCGTCGTGGGTCTTGATGTCCTCCAGCTCGGCGTCCGTGATGGTCTCGCCGGTGCGGTGCCAGCGCTCGGCACCCAGGTCGAAGTCGGTGGTTTCCAGCGTGACGCCGCTGCCCTCCAGGGCGGCCCGGAGCACCTTCAGGCCCTCGGGCACCACCTCCTTGCCGATGCCGTCGCCGGGAATCACTGCAAGCTTGATGGTCTGCGTCATGGCGCGACCTTAGGCGGATCGGCCGCCGTCCCGGGCGGGCATCTCAGATACCGGCGCGGCCGGGAGACGTTCCTGCCGACTGCACGGCGCCGACCAGTCCAAGGCACTCCGTCGCCACGGCGCAGTTGCACGACCCCGGGCGATACTCCACGACCTTGGTGCGTGTTCCACGACCACCCCGGGGTCGTGGAACACGCACCAAGGTCGTGCAACGCGTAAAGGCAGCCGTCGCGATCCAGGACAGTCGTGTTACTCGTTCCGCAGGTGCTGCCGAGTTCCTGACCAGGGCGGACTCGGGTTCCTTCTCGATCCTTTTCCAGGCCTCCGGATGCTTGACGTCGCCGTCTATCCGGATCTGTTCGACGCGTTTCGAGCGCTCACCTCCGAACCGGTTCGCCGTCATGAAGCGAGATTGTTCGAGGTTGAGATACTCCTGCAGCGTTCGCTTGGGGTCCGCCAGACGCTCAATCCCGCCCAGACGAGATCCTTGCCGCGATGCCCAGGCTTGAAAGGACTCCTCCTCCGACCACAGATTCGCCAGCACCCAGGCCTCGGTCATCGTCACCGGGATCACCGGCACGATGCGCTTGTCGCCCGGAGAACGGCACTCCTCAATCCGAGCCTCAATGCCTGCGTTGTCGACGTCACGGTGTATGAAGATCAGGTCATATGGCTCTTCTGCCAACGCCTTGATCTTCTCCTCAGCACTGTTCGGCAGCTCTCCTTTGTGCAGTTGGAGGTTCGCGTCGTCACCGGGACGCATGTACATGTACATGAGGAGCTGCAGAAGTACGTTCCTCAGGCCCTCATCGGAAGTTCCCTCGCCAATGAAGGCGCACCGCCAAAACTAAGGCATCGGTCTCCTCCGGCTCCGAGGGGTTGTACAGAAAGACAAACAGCTTCGAGCGCGACACCGGCGCCGAGCTCCGCGGGCGGTCGTCCGAGCGTTCCCACCGCTCGGACCGCCAGGTTCCCGGCAGCGGATTGAAGGTGACGGACTCCGTGATGCGCCCATCAGGCTCCCGCCGTCGCCATGGCACCGCGCACAGCACATCATCAGCGTGGCTTTGCATGACGTCCTGGACCAGGTAGGGCGAGTGGGTGTTGACGAGTACCTGTCCGGGATGACCGTCACGGGCCGTGTTCATGGAGTACAGCAGCTCAAGTATGTCGGCGATCTTGGCGGGGTGGAGACCGTTCTCCGGTTCCTCGATTGCGACGAGGCTCGGGCCCATCTCCGATCCTGGCGCGCAGTTCCAGGTAGTCACCGTTGGGGGCCACCCGCAGCGCACGCACCTCAAGGAACGGGGCCAGAGCATCAATGATGTCCTGGTAGACCTGGCCACCGTCCCGAGCAGCACGCCGGTACAGGGTCGACGCCAGGTGCGCGCCCGAAGCGGCAATGTCCGCCTCCTCGTCGCGGTCATCCGAGCGCCGCAGCGCGGAGGGCTCGAGGGAGAGGAAACGCCATGAACGCAGCTCTGCAACGACGGCGGCACTGTGTGCGTCTCTATGTGCTCCTGACCAGTGTCGACTGAGACGAGGCGCTCCTCGGCCAGGGTGAGAGAGGTGTCGCCATCGCGTTCATTGACGCGGAACTCCACCTCGTAGCGGAACCTCTCGGCACGCGTCTGGACCGGCGACAGCCCCGACCGAGGACCGCGCAGCGCCACCTGCCCGGGCGGCGTCACGTTGACGTCGGCCGTGACCTCCGCAGCGAGCCGGACCGTGTGCCCATCAGCGATCGACTCGGGCGGGAAGCGCACGCGCAGCGGCGTCTTCTGACCGCCATCGGAACGCAGACGGCGGAACGCCTCGCGGTACGGGTACTGCACGAGGAGGCTCAGCAGTTCAATAGCATCGAATAGGTTCTACTTCCCCACGCCGTTAGGTCCCGCGATCACCGTCATCGGGCCGAAGTCAACAGCAACGTCCCGAAGGTTCTTGAACCCCGAGACCTCGATCCTGTTCAGCACGGCCTGGTCTCCTTCCGCGGCGCTCTCACCGATTAATGACCAGGCTAACAGCCGTGCCGCTCCAACACCGGCAAGAGCCGGACGCCCCCGCCCCGGCTCAGCCTACGGCCGGTGCGGGACCACCCAGATATGCCTGCACGGTGCTGCGGGGAACCGGACGCATCCCCTCGCCGCCGCTCCAGCCCTGGGCGCGCCAGGTACCGGCCAGCGGGTGGAAGCTCGCCGCCTCGCTGCGGGCGCCGGCCCCGTCGCGGGTCTTCTGCCCGACGGCGCACAGCACTTCGCCGTCCTCGACGCACTGGAACAGGTTGGGCGAGTGGGTGTTGACGACTACCTGTCGCAGGTGCTGGGAGACGGGCGTGGACAGGCCATGCAGCAGCTGGTACAGCTCCGGAATCTTGGCCGGGTGGATCCCATTCTCGGGCTCCTCCAGGCAAAGCATCCCTGAGTAGTCCTCCCCCGCGCCGATCGCCGCCAGTGTGAGCAGGCGCAGCGTCCCGTCCGACAGCGCCCGCGCCGGCAGCTCCGGCGCATCCCCGACCTGGGCGCGCAGTTCCAGGGCCTGGCGCACCGGGTCCTCCGCGATGGTCAGGCTGCGCACGTCGATCAATGGGGCGACGGCGTCGCATACCCGGTGCAGCACCGCGCCGTCGCGCCCGGCGGCCAGGTCCTGCCGGTAAAGCGCCGCCGGCACGTGCGCACCGGAAGCAGAAATGGTGCGTCGCTCCATTAAATCGTCGGGGGCGCGCATGGCGCTGGGCTCCAGGGCCAAGAATCGCCACGACGCCATTTCTGTGCGCGCCGCCAAGATGGTCGGGTATTCAGAACTGGCGACGGCGGAAAGCACGGTGCGTTGGGCGCCGTCGGCAATCACCTGCCGCGGCCTGCCGTTGGCTTCCCGGTGAACAATTACCATGCCTTGGCCGTGCGATACCTGATACTCGAGGAAACGACCATCCGACTCGGAGCGTCCGCGGGCGATGAACCGGCGGCAGGCATCCGCCTCCGGGAACCGCAGGCCGCCGGCGGCATCGTCCAGGGCGTGCAGCTGTTCCCGGGCCAGCCGCAGACGCAGACCACCGGGAATGGTCGGGTCCGGCCGGGCGGCAATCTCCACCTCGTAGCGCACGTAACCGCACGACGGCGCCACCGTCTGCCCGAACTCGTCCTCCGCCCGCGGCGGCAGGATCATCTCCGCGGCCAGGCCGAGGTTGGCGGCACCGGACAGCACGTCGGCGGAGAGCAGAGAGGCGACGTCGAGATGCTGCTGGGCGGTTGGGCGCACCTGGATGCAGGCGTCGTGGAATGAGTTGCAGCTGAGTAGGGACAGGAACTCGATCGCATTGAGCAGGTTGGATTTACCCACCGCATTGGGGCCGGCAATGCAGGTGAATGACCCAAAGTCCACCTTCACGCCGACGAGGTTCTTGAATCCAGTTACCTCGAAATGGGTAAGCACGACGCCCTCTCCTGCTCGTCCGCTCCGGGGGGGTCTTCTCAGTTTATCCTCAGTGAACGATCATCGTGGGGCGATGACAAGACGTAGTCAAATAGCGACGTTGACCGCCTTCTATAACGATCAAGTGGTGGAAATAAAGAATGGGGGCGGCGGGAATATTCCGCCGCCCCCATCGGGCGTATTCGCCGTGCCGGCGACTCAGCGCGCGGCCGAGCCCTCGGTGTAGTCCTTGTCGAGGTCGGCGCGCCAGGCGAACATGGAGCGCACCTCGCGGCCGGTGGCCTCGATCGGGTGGGCCTCACCCTCGGCGCGCAGGCGCTTGAACTCCGGGGCGCCCGCGGCCTGGTCGTCCATGAAGCGCTTGGCGAAGGAACCGTCCTGAATGTCCGCCAGCACCTCCTTCATGTGCTCCTTGACGTCGGGGGTGATCACCCGCGGACCGGAGATGTAGTCGCCATACTCCGCGGTGTCGGAGCAGGACCAGCGCTGCTTGGAGATGCCGCCCTCGTTGATCAGGTCGACGATGAGCTTGAGCTCGTGGCAGACCTCGAAGTAGGCCATCTCCGGCTGGTAGCCGGCCTCGACCAGCGTCTCGAAGCCGTACTGGATCAGCTTGGACACGCCACCGCACAGGACGGTCTGCTCACCGAACAGGTCGGTCTCGGTCTCCTCGCGGAAGGTGGTCTTGATGGCGCCGGCGCGGGTACCGCCGATGGCCTTGGCGTAGGACAGCACCAGCGGCCAGGCCTGACCGGAGGCGTCCTGCTGGACACACACCAGCACGGGCACGCCGCGGCCGGCCTCGAACTCACGGCGCACGGTGTGGCCGGGGCCCTTGGGGGCCACCATGACCACGTCGATGTCCGCGGCGGGGGTGATGTAGCCGTAGTGGATGTTGAAACCGTGGGAGAACAGCAGGGCGGAGCCGGACTTGAGGTTGGGCTCGATCTCCGTCTTGTACAGCTCGGCCTGCACCTGGTCGGGAGCCAGCACCACGGTGACGTCGGCCTCGGCAACGGCCTCGGCGATCGGCTTGACGGTCAGACCCGCCTCCTGCGCCTTGGCCACGGAGCGGGAGCCCTCACGCAGACCGACGACGACCTCCACACCGGAGTCGCGCAGGTTCAGGGCGTGGGCATGCCCCTGCGAGCCGTAGCCGATGACGGCCACCTTCTTGGACTGGATGACCGACAGGTCGGCGTCGTCGTCGTAGAACTTCTCAGCTGCCATGGTGAGTTCTCACTTCTCCTTGAGTTGATCGGTGATGGAACGGGGACCGCGCGAAATCGCGACCGCACCGGATTGGACGATCTCCTTGACCCCGTGCGGGGCCAGGGCGTCCAGAAGGGCCTTGACCTTCGACTCCGAGCCAACGGACTCGATGACGACGGAGGTTGGGGACACGTCCACGACGTGCGCCCGGAACAGATCGACGATCTGGAGCACCGCGGTCCGGTTGGAGTCATCGGCACGCACCTTAATCAGATACAGCTCGCGACCCACCGACGTGTCCGGATCCAGCTCGACGATCTTGATGACGTTGACCAGCTTGTTCAGCTGCTTGGTCACCTGTTCCATGGCCGGGCCCTCGGCGTCGGCGATCACCGTGATACGCGAGATGTCCTCGTGCTCGGTGGGACCGACCGCCAGGGAATGGATGTTGAAGCCGCGGCGGGTGAACAGCGCCGACACGCGCGTGAGCACGCCGGGCTTGTTCTCCACCAGAACCGAAAGCGTGTGCTTCTCGCTCATGGTCTCACTCCTCCTCCCACACGGGCTCATCCCGCGCGCGTGCTGGATTTCGTCGTTGGACACGCCCGCCGCGACCATGGGCCACACCTGGGCGTCGGCTGACACGATGAAGTCGATGACGACCGGGCGGTCGTTGATGGCGTTGGCCTGGGCGATCACGTCGTCGACGTCCTCAAGCCGCTCGCAGCGCAGGCCGACGGCGCCATAGGCCTCGGCGAGCTTGGCGAAATCGGGGATGCGCTCGGTTCCGGCACCGGTGTGCAGGTCGGTGTTGGAGTAGCGCTCCCCGTAGAACAGGGTCTGCCACTGACGCACCATGCCCAGGGATGAGTTGTTGATGATCGCGACCTTGATGGGGATGTTGTTCAGGGTGCAGGTGGCCAGTTCCTGGTTGGTCATCTGGAAACAGCCGTCGCCGTCGATCAGCCACACGGGCCGATCCGGGCAGGCCTCCTTCGCACCCATGGCCGCGGGCACGCCGTAGCCCATGGTGCCGGCGCCGGCGGAGGTGAGCCAGGAGCGGGGCTGGTTGAAGTGCAGGTAGTGGGCGGCCCACATCTGGTGCTGGCCGACGCCGGTGACCCAGATGGTGTCCTTGTCCGCCGCCTTGTCCAGGTGGGTGATGACCTCCTGGGGCTGGAGCAGGCCGTCGTCGGTGTCGGTCCAGTCGGTGGGGTAGGTGGCGCGGATGTGCGCGACCTCGGTGAGCCACTGGTCGATCTCGGCGCGCGGCTCGACGGCGAACTGCTCGCGACAGGCCGTGGTCAGGGCCGGCACCACATCCTTCAGGTCACCCACGATGGGGATGTCGGCGGCGCGAATCTTGGAGATCTCGGCGGGGTCGATGTCCACATGAATGACGGCGGCGTGCCGGGCGAAGGTGTCCGGCTTGCCGGTGACGCGGTCGTCGAAGCGGGCACCGAGCGTGATGATCAGATCGGCGCGCTGCAGGGCGCCGACGGCGGCGACGGTGCCATGCATGCCGGGCATGCCCAGGTTCAGCGGGTGGTCGGTGGGCAGCACGTCCAGGGCGGTCAGCGTCGTCGTGAACGGAGCGCCGACCAGCTGGACCAGTTCCTCCAGCTGCTCCACCGGAACGCCGGCGCGGCTCAGGCCGCCACCCAGGTAGAACACCGGGCGCTCGGCGGAGGCGATGGCCTCGGCCGCCTGGGCGATGCGCCGCTGGTTGGGTTTGCCGGGCAGACTGTAGCCGGGCAGGTCCATGCGCGGCGGCCAGTGGAACTCGGTCTCGCCGACCTGGGCGTCCTTGGTGAAGTCGATGAGCACCGGGCCGGGGCGGCCGGTAGAGGCCAGGTGGAAGGCCTCGGCGACGCGGCTGGGGACCTCGTCGGGGGAGGTGACCAGGAAGGAGTGCTTGACGAACGGCATGGTGGAGCCAACGATGTCCGCCTCCTGGAAGGCATCGGTGCCGATCGCGGTGGAGCCGACCTGGCCGGTAATGGCGACCATGGGAACGGAGTCCATGTGGGCGTCACCGATGGCGGTGACCAGGTTGGTGGCACCCGGGCCGGAGGTGGCCACGCAGACACCGACCCTCCCGGTGGCCATGGCGTAGCCCTCGGCGGCATGCCCCGCGCCCTGCTCGTGGCGCACCAGCACGTGACGGATCTTCTCGCTGGCCAGCAGCGGATCGTAGAAGGGCAGGATCGCGCCGCCGGGCATGCCGAAGATGTCGGTAACGCCGATCTCCTCCAGGGAACGCACGAGCGCCTGGGCACCTGTCATCTGTTGGTTCTGGTCCGGGGAACCACTGTCACGAACCATCGTCCGCCCTCCTATCCGTGAGATCCGAGTGTTTGCACATGTGTCTGACCGGCACGGCGGCCGGTGTGGGAGGAACCGTATGCCGCACCGCGGCCCGCCGTCGATTTCACGACTCGTGATCTCACATAGTGGAATCACGGACCGCCTAGCCGGCGAACAGAGCCCGCCTCGCCGGCCGCATCGACCGGCCGGGCACGTGTACTTCGACCGACCTCGGCGAGAGGGCGGCGGGTGAAGACCGTATATGTCAGACGTCTCGTGCTGGCGCGGTCTTTGGTCCGCCCGGGGACGCTCGCACGGATGCCAGAATACTGCCGTCAAACACGCAACGATGCGGCCGCGGCGTGGGCAACGCCGTCGGCCCGCGCAAGAGGAAGGCGGCAGCAGCACGTGGTCACCGGACTACTCAATGCCTTGGCCGAGAACCCGGTTCTCGTTCTATTCCTGCTAATCGGCGCCGGCATGCTCGTCGGACGCGTCAAGGTCGGCGGAGTCAGCCTGGGGGCAGCGGCCGTCCTCTTCGCCGGAATCATCCTGGCCGCCTGGGGCACCGCCGAGGGCATCACCATTGAGGTCCCCGCCCAGATGGGCACGCTCGGGCTGGCGATCTTCACCTTCGCCATCGGCATCCAGTCCGGCCCGAACTTCTTCCACGTGCTGCGCACGGCCGCCGGCCCACTGGCCATCATGTTGGCGGTGCTGGTGGTCGGCGCCGGAGCCGGGCTGGCCGTGGGGCGCGCCCTGGGCATGAGTTCCGCCATGATCGCCGGCGCCTTCGCCGGCGCCCTGACCAACACCCCCGCGCTGGCCGCCGCCGGCGGGGCTGCCACCGCAGCCGGTAACGCCGACGGCATGGCAATCGCCACGGTCGGCTACGCCGTCGCCTACCTGTACGGCGTCATCGGCATGCTGTTCTTCTGCCTGCTGGCGCTGCGCTACCGCCGCTCCGACAAGGACGCCCCCTCCCCCCTGATCAACCGCACGGTGCGCGTGGAGCGCGACGACGCCCCACAGCTGGGCGACATCGCCGAGCGCGTGAGCGGGAGATGAAGTTCTCCCGGCTGCGCCGCGGCGAGACCGGCCCCATCACCCGGCCGACCTCCACCGACCGGATCTACAAGGACGACCTGATTACCGTCGTCGGCACGCAGGACGCCGTCAACCAGGTCATCGCGGAGATCGGCCACTCCTCCTCCCACTCCCTGATCGAGGACCGCCGCTACCTCGACTTCCGCCGCATCACCGTCTCCGACCCGAAACTGGCCGGGCACGCCCTGAGTGACCTCGACATCGACCACAAGTTCGGCGCCACCATCTCCCGCGTGCGCCGCGGCGACGTGGACATGGTGGGCAGCCCCGACCTGGTGCTCCAGCAGGGCGACCGCGTGCGCGTGGTGGCGCCGACCGGCCGCATGGCCGAGATCTCCAAGTTCTTCGGCGACTCCGCCCACGGCCTGTCCTCCATCAACCCGGTGGCGATGGGCCTGGGCATGGCCGTGGGCATCATCATCGGCGAGTGGGCGATTCCGCTTCCGGGCGGCTCCACCTTCTCCATCGGCTCCGCCGCGGGCACGCTCATCGTCGGCCTGATCTTCGGCCGCATCGGCCGCATCAAGAGCTTCGTGACGGCCATGCCGTTCACGGCGACGGCGGTGCTCTCCGAGCTGGGACTGCTGATCTTCCTGGCGCAGGCCGGTACGCGCGCAGGCGGACAGATCGCCAATGCCTTCACCGGCGGCGACTGGTGGAAGATCCTCATCACGGGCTTCGTCGTCACCACGATCGTGGGATTCGGCATGTATGCGTCCATGCGTTGGATCGTGAAGATGGGCGGCACGCGCCTGTCCGGCCTGCTCGGCGGCCTGCAAACGCAGCCCGCGGTGCTGGCCTTCGCCAACGAGCGCACCGGCTCCGACCCGCGCGTGGCCCTGGCTACGCCATGGTCTACCCGGTGGCCATGATCGCGAAGATCTTCATCGCCCAGTTCCTGGGCGGGCTGTGAGCCGGAGCTGCGCTACCGCGGCTCAACGCCGCGGCGCAGCAGGCCCACGATATGCCCGTCGATCAACGCCTCCCAGGAGGCCTCGACCACGTCCGTGCCCACCCCGACGGTGGACCAGGTCGTCTCCCCATCGGTGATGTCGATGAGTACGCGCACCACCGACCGGGTGCCGCGCTCGGTGTCCAGGATGCGCACCTTGTAGTCGGTCAGCTCGAAGTCGGCGGTCTCGGGGTAGATCTGTTCCAGCGCCGCGCACAGCGCGTGGTCGAGTGCATTGACGGGTCCGTTGCCCTCCCCCAGCACCGCGAAACGCCGTCCCCCGGCCCACAGGCGCACGGTGGCCTCGGTCTCGGTGACGGTGTCGCCCTCGGTGGACAGCAGCCGCTGCCCGGGCAGGGGGCGGGCCTGAATGGAGGCGCGCCAGGACTCCACCCGGAAGTACTCGGGCAGGTCGCCACGGGCGGCGCGCAGCAGCAGTTCGAAGGAGCCGTCGGCGGCGTCGTAGGTGTAGCCGGCGGCCTCGCGGGTCTTGACGGTCTCGGTCACCCGGGTGAGCAGCTCGTGGTCGCCGGCGGTGTCGATGCCGAACTCGCGGGCCTTGAGTTCAATGGAGGCGCGCCCGGCCATCTCCGAGACCAGCATGGTCATGGTGTTGCCCACACGCTCGGGGTCGATGTGCTGGTACAGGTTCGGGTCCACACGGATGGCGGAGGCGTGCAGCCCGGCCTTGTGGGCGAAGGCCTTCGTGCCCACGTAGGGCAGGCGGCTCGACGGCGGCCGGTTGACGATCTCGCCGACATGCCGGGAGATGGCGGACAGTTCCGCCAGGCGGCGGGCACGCTCATCGGCGTCGCCGGGCAGCACCGTCCAGTCGGTCTTCAGTTCCAGGTTGGCGATGAGGGTGAGCAGGTTCGCGTTGCCGGTGCGCTCCCCCAGGCCGTTCACGCAGCCCTGCACCTGGCGGGCGCCGGCCTCGACGGCGGCCAGTGCCCCGGCGACGGCGACGCCGGCGTCGTCGTGGGTGTGGATGCCGATGGTGCACTGGTCGTATCCGGCCGCTTGCAGGGCATCGCGCAGGCGGGCCACCCGCTCACCGACGCGATGGGGCAGGGTGCCGCCGTTGGTGTCGCAGGGGATAACGGCGCTGGCGCCGGAGCCCGCCGCAGCCAGGGCGACGGCGAGCGGGTAGGGCAGGTCCGGGTCGTCCGCGGCACTCGCCTCGGCGTGGTCGATGCCGTCGAAGAAGTGCTCCAGGTCAACCATGACCTCGCGGCCGGCCGCGGCCAGGACGGTGACCGTGTCCCGCACCATGCGCAGGTTCTCATCCAGGCTGGTGCGCAGGGCCCGCTCGACGTGTACCGGATCGGACTTGGCCACCACGGTGACCACGGGTGCGCCGGAGTCCAGCAGAGCGCGCACCTGCGGGTCCTCCTCGGCAGCCACGCCCGCCTTGCAGGTGGAGCCGAAGGCGACCAATCGGGCGGTACGCAGCTCCAGCTCGGTGCGGGCACGAGCGAAGAACTCGGTGTCCTTCGGGATGGCACCCGGCCAGCCGGCCTCGATGTAGGCGACCCCGAGCTCGTCCAACAGCCGGGCGACGGCCAGCTTGTCGGCGACGGTGAAGGCGATGGACTGCTGCTGGGCCCCGTCGCGCAGGGTGGTGTCATAGGCGGCGACGTTGAGCGTGCCTGTGGGCATATGCGGTCCCCTTCCGCGGTGGCTGTTCACCGGAGAGTCTGTCACATTCCGACACCGCGTCTGTTCCCGGAGTGCGCCCGGCTGCGAGATCCCTAACCGCGACACCGATCACCACCTCGCAGAGCAAACATTGTCGCAAATGGTCACAAACGCCGGTTCCGACGCCCTCGGCCGATTCTGCAACCGCATGATTCCAACGCTCATCGATCCGGACTTCGGAGCCACTAGCGCGTTTGTGACCGATTCAGACAATGTAGAGCGCTTCAACAGGCTGGGCGACGCAAGGCTGACCGGATACCTTCACTCCATCGCTGTATCGACTGACATAAAGGAGGAGCCAATGCCCGACGCCGGCCGCACCGTTTCCGTGTTCGGCTCCTGCGTCAGTCGCGACACGGTGGAGGTGCTGCGCCGCCAGGGCTGGCGGGTTGGGGCGTATGTGGCGCGGCAATCCCTGCTGTCGGCGGGCTCGCAGGCTCCCGCACACGCCCTCGACCTGGGTGGGTTCGACTCCGCCTTCGTCAGGCGGGTACACGCCGAGGGCTTGGCGGGCGACCGCCGCTCCCGCCTGGCGGCCGCGGCACCAGACACGGACGTGCTGCTGTGGGACATCGTGATGAGCGGCTGGGCGTGCTGGAACTGGCCGACCTCGGCCTGGCCGGCCGCACACTGCTGTTGCAGACAGCGTGAGCGCTGGAGGACGAGGACTTCGAGACCCCTTACCTGCTGGCAGAACTCCCTACGCTCACACCCGCAACCCGCGAGTCGAACTCAATGATGCGCTGACGCTTGAACGGCGAGACTGCATAACCCATCCCCCAGCCCCATCCCAACCAGCCCAGAATCTCATGACTTCTGACACTCCCAGAAGTCATGAGACAACACAGCGGGGTAGCCGCACGAACCGTCGCCGTTCCTGACGATCCGTCATCGTAAAGAACAAGCCGCCGACCCCTACCTATGCCGGCAGGACCGGAGGCACCTTAGAACACTCTCATCGTGGTCTCACCGTTGCCTTCTGAGCGGGCGAGAGTCTGTTTCATGAGGTCGCCACCGGGCGACCGGAAGGAATACTCCCATGATCCGCCCACAGCCCCTGACGGTGCCACTACACCCGGCCCCGAAGCCGCCGCGCCCGGGCAGCTCCAGTCCCACGCGGGCCCTGGCTCGGCGGTCGGTCCCCCAAAACATCCGCGTGGTGCTCTACAGCCACGACGCCCAAGGCCTGGGCCACCTGCGCCGCAACCTTGCCCTCGCCCACCAACTAGCCAACGACCTGCCCGCGCTCACCGGCGCCTCCGTCACCGGCCTGCTGGTGGCCGGTGTCTCCCCCTCCCCCGGCTTCCCCCTGCCCGCCGGCTTCGACTGGCTGGTGCTGCCGGGCTTCACCAAGGGCGACACCGGCTACCGCCCCCGCGGCCTGCGCGGCACCCCCGACTCCCTGGCCACGCTCCGCTCCGGACTCGTCGCCAGCACGCTCCAACGCTTCGCCCCGCACCTGGTGATCGTCGACCGCCACATCTACGGGGTGCGCAAGGAGCTGCGCGCCCCCCTCAAGCACCTGCGCGCCACCTCGCCCCAGACCCGGATCGTGCTGGGCCTGCGCGAGGTGCTGGACGCCCCCGAGGTCGCCGCCGCCGAATGGCGCAACCTAGACACCCCCGCCAACCTGCGGCGCCTGATCGACGAGGTCTGGGTGTACGGCGACCCCGCCGTGCACAATCCCGTCGTCACCGGTGAAGTCCCCATCTGCCTGCGCGACCGCGCCGTGTTCACCGGCTACCTGGCCAAGGGCCGCAGCCTGCTGGAGCGAAACGCCCGGGTGCCGGAGGACCCGTTCGTGCTGACCACGGTCGGCGGCGGCTCGGACGGATTCGAGCTCCTGCGCGGCGCCGCCCGCATGGCCCCGCCCACCGGTCACCGGCACGTGTTGGTCACCGGCCCGCAGCTCGACGACGCCGGCTTCGACGCCGTGCAGACGGCCGCCGGCCCGGCCACCGAGGTGCACCGGTCCCTGCCCGGGCTGAGCCGGTGGATCGAGCGGGCCGCCGCGGTGATCGCCATGGGCGGCTACAACACCGCCTGCGAAATCCTCGCCACCTCCACCCCGGCCCTGATCGTCCCGCGCGAGCAGCCGCGCCTGGAACAGCTCATCCGCGCCCGCGCCCTGCAGGCGGCGGGCGCCGTAGACGTCATGCGCACCGCCGACCTCACCCCCGAGGAGCTCACCGCCTGGGCGGCCGGGGCCGTCACCCGGCGCATGCCCCGCGCCGATTTGGACACCGGCGGGCTGCCCACCGCCGCCCGCCGCGCCGCCGCCCTGCTGCGCGCGCAACTGACCGCCACCCACACGCTTCAGGAGATAGCCTCATGACTCGCATCGGATATGTGCTCAAGGTCTACCCCCGCTTCTCGGAGACCTTCGTGGTCACCGAAATGCTCGCCCGTGAGGCGCTGGGCGACGACCTGACCATCTACGCCCTGCGCCCCACCACCGACTCCCGCTTCCACCCGGAGATCGCCCGCATCTGCGCCCAGGTCAACTGGGTGCCGCGCCCACGCCGCGCCGTCGACATGTGGGAGCTGCTGGCGAACTCGGTCAACGAGCCGGACATGCGCACCCGCCTGGCGGAGATTCTGCCGGCCGTGGCCGACCTGCCCGGCGATGAGGTCGCCCAGGGGGCGGCCCTGGCCCGCGCGGCCCGCGACGCCGGCATCACCCACCTGCACGCCCACTTCGCCTCCCTGGCGGGCCGCACCGCCTGGATCGCCTCCCACCTGGCGGGCATTCCCTACACGGTCACTACCCACGCCAAGGACATCTACCACGAGTCCGTGGACCCGCTGTGGCTGCGCCGCATCTGCGCCGACGCCGACCGGGTGATCGCCATCAGCCGCTACAACGAACGCAACCTGCACTCGCTGCTGGCCGGCACCGGCGCCCACATCCAGCTGCGCTACAACGCCCTCGAGCTGGACCGCTTTCCCTTCCACCCGCCCGCCCCCGCCGACGGCCCCCTGCACGTCGCGGCGGTCGGTCGGCTGGTAGTCAAGAAGGGCTTCAAGGACCTGATCGACGCCGTCGGCATCCTCACCGAGGCCGGCGTGCCGGTGACGCTGGACATCGCCGGCGAGGGCGAGGAGCGCGACCACCTGGCCGGGCAGATCACCGCCCTCGGCCTGGGCGACCGCGTCAACCTACTGGGGCCGCTCACCCAGGCGGAGGTGCGCGCCCTGCTGGGCCGCGCCCAGGTCTTCGCCGCGCCCTGCGTCCCGGCCGAAGACGGCAACATCGACGGGCTGCCCACCGTGGTTCTGGAGGCGATGGCCTGCGGCACGCCCGTGGTCGCCACCGACGTCTCCGGCCTGCCGGAGGTCATTCACGACGGCGAAACCGGGATCCTGCTGCCGCCCGGTGAGCCGGCAGCCCTGGCCCGGGCCCTGCGGGAACTGGCGGAGGGCACGGTCGACGCCGCCCCGCTGGCCCGCAACGCCCGCGCCTGATCGAGCGGGACTTCGACTCCCGCGCCCAGGCGGCGGCCCTGTCCGCCTGGGAGTCCACGCCCCAGCTTCAGGAGGTGCACTGATGCGTATCGCCTACATCTGCGCCGACCCCGGGGTGCCGGTCTTCGGCACCAAGGGCGCCTCCGTCCACATTCAGGAGGTTGTGCGCGCCCTGCGCCGCGCCGGCCACGAGGTGACCGTTTACGCGGTGCGCCGCGGCGACCTGGTGCCCGCGGACCTGACCGACCTGCCCGTGCACATCGCCGAGGTTGAGGCGGCCGACGCCGCCGCCCGCGAGCGCGCCCAGGCCGAGGCCGCCGCCGAGCTGTCCCGGCAGGTGCGCGCGGATGGCGCGGACCTGGTCTACGAACGCTATTCCCTGTTCTCCACCGCCCTGGCCGACCTGGCCGGTACCGGCGTCCCCGGAGTCCTGGAGGTCAACTCCCCGCTGATCGACGAGCAGCGCCACCACCGCACCCTGGTGGACGAGGCGCAGGCGCGCTCCGCCCTGCGGACCCAGGTGCGGGCGGCCCGCACCACCGTATGCGTCTCGGAGCCGGTGCGCCGCTGGGTGTGCGGGCTCGTGGACGCCCCGCGCGCCGTCACCATCCCCAACGGCGTCAACCTATCCCGGTTGCGCCCCTCCCCGGAGGATCCGGATGCCGTGATCGTCACCTTTGTGGGCACGCTCAAACCGTGGCACGGCGTGGCGGACCTGCTGCGGGCCGCCGCCCTGGCACAGCAGGACTGGCGCCTGCGCATTATCGGGGACGGCCCCGAGCGCGACGCCCTGCACGCCCAGGCGGAGGAACTCGACCTGGAGGTGGACTTCCGGGGGGCGCTGCCGCCCGACGACGTGCCCGCGGCACTGGCGGGCAGCGCCATCGGCGTCGCCCCCTACCCCGACCTGGGCGGGGAGGAGGAGCAGTACTTCTCCCCGCTGAAGGTGCTGGAGTACCTGGCGGCCGGGCTGCCGGTGGTCGCCTCCGGAGTCGGCCAGCTGCCGCGGCTGCTCGACGGCGTCGGCGTGCTGGTGCCGCCATCGGACCCGGCGCCCTGGCCGCCGCCCTGGACGCCCTTCGCGATCGCCCCGCAGCTGCGGGCCCGCCGCGGCGAACTGGGACGCCGTAGGGCGGAGAAGCACCACGGCTGGGACGCCGTCGTCGCCCAGATCCTCGGCCAGGCGGAGGTGCAGCATGTCTGAGCCTCAGATCTCCCGCTCCGCCCTGCGCCGCACCCTGGGCCTGATCGCCCCGGACCTGCGCCCACAGGTCCGACTGGTGGCCGGCGGCACGGTGGCGCTGCTGGCCGAGGTGGTCTTCCGGGTGGCCGAGCCCTGGCCCATGAAGATCGTCATCGACTCGGTGCTGTCCTCGCTGGGAGCCACCACCGGTTACGCGCCCGCCAACCTTGCCCGGCTGCTCGGGCTGGGGGCGGCGCTCATCGCGATCGTCGCCATGCGGGCGCTGTGCAACTACCTGGCCACCGTGTCCTTCGCACTGGCCGGCTCCCGCACCGCGATCGCGCTGCGCCGCCGCGCCTTCCACCACGTGCAGACCCTCTCCCAGCAGTTCCACTCCCGCAACCGCAGTGCAGACACGGTGCAGCGGCTCGTCTCCGACGTGGCCCGCATGCAGGACGTGGCCGTGACCGCCGGGCTGCCGCTGGCCGCCAACGTGCTCACCTTGACGGTCATGCTGGGGGTGATGGTGTGGCTGGACCCGCTGCTGTCGCTGGTAGTGGTGGGGGCGATCACCCTGTTCTTCCTGACCTCCTCGGGCAGCTCCAAGAAGATCACCTCCGCGGCCCGCCGCACCCGCAAGTCCGAGGGGCACCTGGCCAACACCGCCCAGGAGGCGCTGAGCACCATCAAGGTGGTGCAGGCCTACGGGCTGGAGCCGATCGTGGAGGACCGCTTCGTCAACGCTAACCAGACCTCCCTGCACGCCGGGGTGCGCTCCCTGCGGCTGGCGGCGCGCCTGGAGCGCAGCACCGACGTGATCGTGGGCCTGGCCTCCGCGGTGGTGCTCGTGGGCGGCGGCCTGCGGGTGCTGGCGGGAGCGATGACCCCCGGCGACCTGGTGCTGTTCAACACCTACCTGCGCACCACCATGAAGCCGCTGCGGGACATGGCCAAGTACACGGGCCGCATCGCCCGCGCCGCCGCCTCCGGGGAGCGGGTGGCCAACCTGATGGATGTGCGCCCCGACATCGTCTCCCCCAGCGATCCGGTGCCGCTCGGGCATGTGCGCGGTTCCCTGGCTTTCGAGGACGTGGTCACCGAGTACGACGGCCATGAGATCCTGCACGGCATCAATCTGCACATCGACGCCGGCGAACACGTCGCCATCGTCGGCCCCTCCGGGTCGGGCAAGTCCACGCTCACCTCCCTGGTGGTGCGGGCGCTCGACCCGGTTGCGGGGCGGGTCCGGCTGGACGGACACGGCCTCACCAGCCTGGACCTGACCGAGCTGCGCGCACAGGTGTCCGTGCTGCACCAGGAGGCGGTGCTGTTCGCCGACACCATCCGGGAGAACATCCGCATGGGCCGCCCCGACGCCACCGACGCCGAGGTGGAGGCCGCCGCGGTGGCGGCCGGGGCGCATGAGTTCATCACCTCCCTGCCCGACGGCTACGACACGGTGGTCGGCGAGCGCGGCGGCACCCTGTCCGGAGGCCAGCGCCAGCGGGTCGCCATCGTGCGGGCCCTGCTGCGCGACGCCCCCATCGTGATCCTGGACGAGGCGACCACCGGCCTGGACCCGGCCTCGGCGGCCGCCGTACTCGACGCCGTCGACCGGCTCTCACGCGGCCGCACCCTGTTGGCGGTCACCCACGAGACCGAGGTGGCCATGCGCGCCGACCGGGTGGTGTGGATCGAGGACGGCCGGATCCAGCTCGACGGCGCCCCGCAGCAGCTGCTCAGGGACGCCCCCGTCTTCCGGGCGTGGGCGGCCGCCGGGGCGGCGCAGCGAGAGTTACTCACCACCGACAAGCGGCCCGCCCGTCCCGAGCACAACCAGCCCGATGCAGAGGCGATCAGGAGGAGCCATGTACGTCAGTAGCACGCGCAGCGCCGTCGACACGCTGCTGGACCCGGATCGACTCAGCGATCTGGTCGGAGCGCCGGTGCGGGCCGTGCGCCTGCGCATCAAGCCGGGAGTGTCGGTGACCGCCTCCCTGCTGCACACCGGTACCAGCACCAGCGCCGGTTGGGTGCGGCTGCTGTGGCCGGCCAGCCGAGTCAAGGCCGTCAAGATCGCCCGCCGCGCCGAACGGCTGGGGCTGCGCACCCAGCAGCGGGACACCGGCGACGGGCTACTGGCCCAATTCGGGGAGGTGGCCGCCGACCCGGCGCTGGTCCGGCACGTGGCCGCGGCCCGCGAACACCACCTCCTGGAGGGCTTGGAGGGGAACCTGCTGCGCTACAACCCGCTGCGCCGCCTGGTGGTGCGCACGCCGGTGGGGGTGGTGCGCCTGACCGCCGGCTCGCAGCGCCACGCCGCCACCGTGCAGGCCTTCGCGGCCCGCTGCGTGCCGGTGCCGCCGGCCCGGCCACTCCCGCAGGGCATGGATGCGGCACATGTGAGTGTGCAGGGCTTCGTCGGCGACGCGACTGGGGCGGTGGTCG
>NZ_MTPX02000033.1 GCF_002154335.2 Actinomyces ruminis | reverse complement strand
GCGGCCACACACAACCCGCGAACACCAAGCACAACACCGACTTACCCGCCAGACCGTAATCACCCCGACCTCCCCACACCACACCCTCAAACCGGAAGAACCCTGAAAGGGGGCGCTTCGGCGTTGAAGAGTGCGGTGGTCGTGCGATGCCGGCGCCCGAACCTGAACAGCGGGCGGGCGAACGCCGCTGATACGGCGTTCCGCCCCGCCCGTTTGGTTCGACCTCAGCCGCCCTCAACCAAGGCCCTTGCAGGCCGGATTACAGGGACGGCGGCAAATCACTTGCCCTGGTTGGCGACGGCAGCGATCTTCGCCTCCGCCTCGGGGTCCAGGTAGCGCCCGCCCTTCTTGATGGGCTTGAGAGTCTCCTCATCGAGCTCGTAAACCAGCGGAATACCGGTGGGAATGTTGACACCGGCGATGTCTGCATCGGAGATGTCATCCAGGTGCTTGACGATCGCGCGCAGCGAGTTGCCGTGGGCCGCGATCATGATCGTCTTGCCGGTCTTGATCTCGGGGACAATCGTCTCCTCCCAGTAGGGCAGCAGGCGGGCGAGCACGTCCTTGAGGCACTCGGTGGCGGGAATGGGCTCACCGGCATAACGCGGATCGGTGTCCTGAGAGAACTCCGAACCGAGCTCGATGGCCGGCGGCGGCACGTCGTAGGAGCGACGCCAGAGCATGAACTGCTCGTCCCCGTACTGCTCGCGAATCTCCTTCTTGTTCTTACCCTGCAGGGCGCCGTAGTGACGCTCATTGAGCCGCCAGTGCCGCTCCACCGGAATCCAGTGGCGGTCGGCCGCATCCAGGGCCAGGTTCGCGGTCATGATGGCGCGGCGCAGCACCGACGTGAAGAGTTTGTCCGGCAGAACGCCGGCCTCCTTGAGGAGTTCGCCGCCGTGGACGGCCTCGGCGCGCCCCTTCTCGGACAGCGGGACGTCGACCCAGCCGGTGAACAGGTTCTTTGCATTCCATTCGCTCTCGCCGTGGCGGAGCAGCACAAGGGTGTAAGCCATGCGGACCATTGTGCCAGGCCCAAGCAGATGCCACCAGGCCCCGAGTCCTAAAAGGACTCGGGGCCTGGCAGTAACCGGAGCGTGCAATACACGCGGCGGCGCGGGGCATTGACGCCCGACGCGACGCGGCTCAGGCGTTGTTGTTGCTCGGGTTGTTGGCCGCCATGTAGGCCTCGCGCACCGGGGCGGGGATACGCCCGCGGTCGGAAACCTCGTAGCCATTGGCGCGCGCCCACTCGCGGATCTTCTGCGTGACACCTGCCGCCGGGCGACGACGAAGCGTGCGGCGGCCACCACGGCGACGGGCCTTAATGGTCCACTCCTCGATCGACTCGCGCAGTGCGGCTGCGTGCTCCTCGTTTAGATCGATCTCGTAAGTGACACCGTCGAGGGCGAAAGTAATGGTCTGAGTCGCCTCGGAGCCATCGATGTCATCAACTAGAACAATCTGCGTCTTCTGCGCCATATTGGTCCTCCTTGCCACAGATTTGCGGGTCCCGCCTCTACTACGGAATCACCCGTGAAACAGGATAAGCATATCGGCGCATTTAAAGCAAGAAATCTGGCGAATACGGCGCGCCGACCAACCGAGCGTGCGTGCGGCCCCGGCGCGCGGGGCCCCTGGAGCCACCTGTGGGAATCGAACCCACGACCTATTCATTACGAGTGAATCGCTCTGCCGACTGAGCTAAGGTGGCCTGCCGCTTAAGCGGCGGAACGCAGGCTACCGCCTGTCGGCGTGGCCACGCAATCCAGTACCCCAATCGCGCCAGGTGGTTTACAGCACAACCGCATCGTCTGCGTAGGCTGGCCATATGCACCTTCACTTCACCTACGCCGGTGGAACCATTGGCATGGTCGACTCCCCCCACGGGCTGCGACCAGGCGCCGACTTGGAAGCCTGGCTGAACGATCTGCTCACGGCATTGCCCGCCCCGAAGCACGTGCCGGTACCCCCGCGCAACGGCGAGCGGGTAGCCCCGGACTGCGCTGCCGTACAGGTTTTAAACACGTCCCTGACGACGCTGCACCCATTGCTCGATTCTTCGCAGGCGGCGCCACAAACCTGGCAATCGATTGTCAATGACCTGCATGCCTATGCCGATGTAGCAGACGCGTTCGTGGTCCTGCACGGAACCGACACCATGGCCTACACCGCATCCGCCCTGTCCTACGCCCTAACGGAACTGGAGCAGCCAGTTATCGTCACCGGCTCCCAACTCCCACTGGGGGCGCCCGGCTCCGACGCCGCAGCGAACGTCGTCGGCGCCCTGCAGGCCCTGGCCCAGGGGGCGCCCCGCGGCGTGCACCTGTTCTTCGGCGGGCGCCTGCTCGCCGGGAACCGCGCCACCAAGATCTCTACCTGGAGCTTGGAGGGGTTCGACTCCCCCGGCACCGCGCCGCTGGCCCTGGCCGGAGCCCCCTGGCACTGGAACGAGCGGAGCAGTACCGCGGCCACTGCGACAGCAACCGCGCCCCATGCCGCTTGGACGCAGCCAGCCCCCTTTGACGAGCACGACGTGATCGTCGTCGACGCCGTTCCCGGGTTGAGCGTCACCCGCCTGAAGCAGCTGCTGACGCCGCCCCCCGTAGCGGTGGTGCTGCGGGCCTTCGGCGTCGGCAATCTGGCGCCGGAACTGACCGCCGTGATTGCGCAGGCAGTGGCGGGGGGTGTGGCGGTGGTGGTCTCATCTCAATGTCTGCAAGGCGAAGTGGCACTCGGCCGGTATGCCGCCGGTGACGGGCTGGCGGCGGCCGGCGCGGTGGGAAGCGGTGACATGACGCTTGAGGCCACCTACGCCAAGCTGCAGTTCCTGGCCTCCCAGGGGCTACGCGGGGCGGAGCTCAGCGCCTGGATGAGCCGAAACCTAGCCGGCGAGCTCACGGTCCAATAGTCAGCCGCTGCAGGTGAGCCCCTCCTCGGGCAGGACCCCGGCCAGCAGGTAGTCGTCGACGGCGGTGGTCACGCACTCGCCGGCGCGTCCGTAGGCGGTGTGTCCGTTGCCTCCCAGGTGACCAGGTGGCCGTCGTCGAGCTGCTCGGCCAACGACTGCGACCAGGCGTAGGGGGTTGCCGGGTCGCCGGTGGTGCCGATCACCAGGATCGGAGCGGCACCGGTGGCGTGGATCGCGGCGCGCTCGCGCGTGGACTCATGTCCCCAGGCCTGGCAGTACAGGTCGGAGTAGCCCAGGTCGGCGCCGAAGGTGGGGGACGCCTCCTGGATCTGCTCGCGCTCCACCTCCCAGCTGTCGGCGTCGCCCGACACCGGGTAGTCCAGACAGTTAATGGCGTTAATGGCCTCATCACCGTTGCCGGAGTAGGAGCCGTCGTCCTCCCGGGAGGCGAACAGGTCGGCAATGAGCAGCAGCAACGAGCCATCGTCCTGGTTCATGGCCTGATCCAGTCCCTCGCTGAGCACACTCCAGGATTCCGACTGGTACATGATTCCAAGGATCGCCGACTCGGCCAGGGAATAGGTCAGGGGCCGGTCGGGGTCGGAGGTGGGAATCGGCGCACCCTTGGTGACCTCGAGGAAGTCCTGGATCTGGGCGACGCCGGCATCGACGTCGCCGTGCAGCGGGCACTTGTCGCCGCTTTGGCAGTCCGCCACGTAGGTGCGCAGGGCGCTCTCGAACCCGGCCGCCTGCCCCAGGGTCATCTCGCCGGCGCTGAGCGTCGGTTCGATAGCGCCATCCAGCACCATCCGGCCGACGTTGCCGGGGAACAGTTCGGCGTAGGTGGCCCCCAGGTAGGTGCCATAGGAGTAGCCGAGATAAGTCAGCACCTCTTCACCGACGACGGCGCGCAGCATGTCCAGATCGCGGGCGGCGGAGACGGTGTCGACGTGGTCCAGCAGGCCGGCGGCGGTGTTCGCCTCACACTTGCCCTCGTACCACTGGACGTACTCCGCTATCTCCTTCTGGGCGGCAGCAGCGTCGTCGCCATCAGCGCCGTCCGCGTCCGCGGTGGCCTGCGCAATCTCCGAGCCGGAGCGGTCCTCGTCCAGCTCGGCGTCGGTCAAGCAGTCGATCGCCGTAGAATTGCCGACCCCGCGTGGATCGAAGCCGACCACGTCATAGGAGGCAATCAGATCGTCGGAGAAATAGCCCTTGGCGGATTCAACGAGTTCAACCCCCGAACCGCCGGGGCCGCCCGGGTTGATGAACAGGGTACCGATAGCGTCGCCGGTCGCGGCACGCCGCTTCATGGCCAATTCGATGGTCTGCCCATCGGGATCGTCGTAGTCCAGCGGCGCGGTGACGTAGGCGCAGGAGTAGTTCGCGTCGCCGTCTACCTTGTCCATCCCCGCGTCGGCGCACGGGTACCAGTCGGCGTCTTGGCTGTAGAACTCCTCCAGGCCCGCGGGCACGGTGGCGGTCGACGTCGTCGCCCGGGACGCGGGGGACGGCTCGGGGGCCGAACTGGGCAGCGGGCTGTCGCACGCCACCAGACCAGCGGCAGCGAGCACGGCGGTCAATGCCGCGAGCGTGCGGCGACCAGGTAGCTTGAGCAGGTTCACCCATGCAGCCTACGAGACGGCCACGCCCCGCGCGGGTGCTGGACGGGTGGAGTCCTCCCCATTGCGACGCACCTGTTAAAGACCATCCGCCCTGCACACAGCGTGACCCGGCAGCCCCGTCAGGGGCGCACCAGCACCTTGGTCGCCCGCCGCTCGTCCATGGCGGCGTAGACCTCGGAGACCTCGACGAGCGGCAGTTCGAGGTCGAAGACGACGCCGGAATCGGCCTGCCGCGTGACGACCAGTTCCAGCAGCCGGCCGATGTATGTCCGCACCGGGGGCGGGAATCGCCGAGGTGTTGGACGCAGCCCAGTTCACCAGGTCGCCCAACGACCTTCCAGTGCCTGGCAGAGCCCCGCTTGTCCCGCCTGCCGGGAACTGGGCGGGCCTCCCATATCTTCTATGCAGCGCATAGCCTTTCGCCATGAGCCAGCCGTCTCCTCCCGACTCCGCCGACGCCCGGGCCGAGATCAAAGACTTCCTGACCACCCGCAGGGCAAAGGTGACCCCGCAGATGGTGGGGCTGCCCGTCGTCGCCGGGCACCGCCGGGTACCGGGGCTGCGCCGTGAGGAAGTCGCCATGCTCGCCGGGGTGAGCGTGGACTACTACACGCGCCTGGAGCGCGGCAATGCGGCCGGAGTCTCGGAGGAGGTCCTGGATGCGCTTGCCTCCGCGCTGCTGCTGGACGACGCCGAGCGGCAGCACCTGGTCGACCTCGCCCGCGCCGTCGCCCCCACGGGGCGGATGCGACGCCGTCGTGGGCGCACCAAGAGCTGCGCCGTACGGCCGGACACCCAGTGGCTGCTGGACGCGATGCCCACGCCGGCCGCGGTGCGCAATGGCTCCGGCGACTACGTCGCGGCCAACACCATGGCGCGAGCGCTGTACTCCCCCATGTTCGTAGACCCGCTCCCGGAGGTGGCCGCCAAGCACCCGAATATGGCGCGTTTCGTCTTCCTGGATCCGCGCGCGCACACTTTCTTCCCCAACTGGCAGGCGGGCGCGGAGGACCTGGTGGCGATGCTGCGTCTGAGCGCCGGAGAGGATCCGACCGACTCGTGCCTGCAGGCGCTGATCGGCGAGTTGTGCACCCGCAGCCGCGAGTTCGCCGATCTGTGGGCACGCCACGACGTCCGCTACGTATGCCGCAGCGAGAAGGTAGTGAACCACCCGATCGTTGGCGAGATTCATCTGTGCTACGAGCCGGCCGCCATGGCGACCACCCCCGGAATGACCATGCTCATTTACGGCGTGGAGCCGGGCAGCCCGAGCGCGGAGGCGCTGCGGCTGCTGTCCTCCTGGGCGGCCACCGAGCTGACGCCGACGGAAACGGCCGCATCCCAGCCGGCCGCGCCGCGCTAGCACCAGTCCGGGCGGAATCGGTTCGCGCTCCCGGCTGCGTCTAGGCCTGGGGACGCAGCCGCACCATCAGAGCCTCGACCGCCAGCAGCGGTGCCGCATTGGAGCGCAGCCGGGTGCGGCACTCCTCAATGGCACCGATGCGCGCCAGCGACTGCCGTGGCCCGGTGGAGGCGGCCACCCGCGCCACGACGTCGGACAGATCGATGTTCACCTGCTCAACGTCACTGCCGAGCTGCACCGCGAGCACGTCCCGGTAGAAGGACAGCAGGTCGATCATGGCCCGGTCGAGCACGTCGGTGCGGGCACGTCGGGCGCGGCGCTTCTGGTCCTCCTCCAACTGCCGAACCTGGGCGCGCAGCGAGGGCGGGACACGACCGCCGTCCTCCAGGCCGAGAGCACGCAGCAGGGCGGCCTTCTCGGCGGCGTCCCGCTCCGCGGTGGCCTCAGCTGCCTCCGTCTCGGCGGCATCCACCAGGTCGGCGGCGGCCAGCACCGCATCCCCAACGCTGCGCAGGGAGATGGGGGCGAGCAGCAGGCGGCGGCGCCGTTCCCAGGCACCGGGGTCGGTGGCCAGGTGACGGGCGAGCCCGATGTGGGACTGACTGGCGCGGGCGGCGCGGGTGGCCAGCTCCGGCTCGGCGCCGTCCCGGCGTACCAGCAGCTCGGCGACGGCGTCGGCGGGCGGGACTCGCAGCGTCACCAGCCGGCAGCGGGAGCGGATGGTGGGCAGCACGTCGTCGGCGCTGGGCGTACACAAGATCCACACGGTCTGCGGCGGCGGCTCCTCGATCGACTTCAGCAGCACGTTGGTGGTGCGCTCGGCCATGCGGTCGGCGTCCTCCACCAGGATTACCCGCCAGCTGCCGGTCCAAGGGCGACGCTGCGCCTCCCCGATCAGCGTCTTGACCTCGTCCATGGTGATCAGGAGCTTTTCGGTGGCCATGCGCACCACGTCCGGGTGGGCGCCGCTGAGCACGTCGCGGCAGGCCTTGCACTCCCCGCAGCCGGGCACCTCGCCGGTGCATTGCAGGGCGGCGGCGAAGGCTCGGGCGGCGACGCTGCGGCCGGAGCCGGGTGGGCCGGTCACCAACCAGGCGTGGGTCATGGCCGAGCCGTCACCGGCCCCGACCGACTCGGCGGCGCCGGAACCACCACGCCCGCGGGCTGCGACGGCCACGCGGGCGGCTTCTGCGGCCGCCCGGAATACGTTGACGACCCGTTCCTGTCCGACGACGTCATCCCACACGCTCATGCGCGCATCCGGGGGAGAGAAAACGAGCCGCCGGCTGGCGGCGTCGAGGCGGACTGGATCACGGCACCAGGCTAGCGGTAACTGCCGACGTGTTCAGCCGCGAGGCCCGTGGAGCGCCGGCCTGCTTGCCCGCGAGACGGCGGTGCGGAAGGCGTTCAACTGCGCGTCCGTTCCGTGGGCGACGATAAGGCTCTCGACGAGCCCGCTCACCTCCGCGGCCACTTCCCCCACGGGCCGATCGGCGTCGACAACCTTGATGCGTTCGGGCTCCTGGCGCGCCAGCACCCGGAACTGCTCGCGCAGCGCGGTATGGAAGGCGTCCGGCTCCCGCTCCAGGCGGTCCCGCCGCCCGCGTGCACCGGCGCGCCGACCGCTGACGGCGGTGTCGGCGTCGAGCAGGATGGTCAGGTCCGGCAGCAGGCCCTCGGTGGCCCACAGGGACAGGTCGCGTACCTCCTGCGCCCCCAGGGCACGGGCAGCGCCCTGGTACGCGATTGAGGAGTCCAGGTAGCGGTCGGTAAGCACCACCTCGCCGCGTGCAAGCGCCGGGCGCACCACGGTAGCGACGTGATGGGCACGATCGGCGGCATACAACAGGGCCTCGGCACGCGGGCTCACCTGGCCGCCGTGCAGCAGCAGGTCACGGATCTGGCCGCCCAGCTCGGTACCGCCGGGCTCGCGCGTGCGCCGGTAGGCGATGCGGGCCGCCACCAACAGCGTGCTCAGACGCTCGATTTGGGTGGTCTTGCCTACACCGTCGCCGCCCTCGAAGGAGATGAACAGGCCGGGATAGGCGTGCGCAGGCGGCACCGGAGCGAAAGCGGACAAGTTCACGGCATCAGCGTAGCCGGACACCACGCCGGGCCGGGGCGGCTCCCCGCTCACCGAACCCGCCCATGTCACCAGATGCACCACTTTCCAAGTGCCAACCGCATTCCGGAGCCGACAAACCGCATGATTCCGCGTGCGCAGTTGGCGAAGCCGGCGGCAGCAAATCCCAAAGTGGTGCATTCCATGACACCACCGAGCGCCTGCCGCCACACCCGGCCGCCTCAGAAGGCCGGCACGTAGATCTCCACGCGGCGGTTGAGCTGGCGCCCGGCCGGGTTGTCCGAGCCGTCCTCGTTCTCGTTGGGCGCCACCGGGCGCGTCTCGCCAAAGCCCTCGGCCTGAAGCTGCGCCGTCACCCCGTCGGCAACCAGGGTGTCGAGCACCGCCTGGGCCCGCTGCTCGGACAGAGTCTGGTTGAAGTCCTCATCCGAGATCGAGTCCGTGTGCCCGTACACGTAGGCGGTCGGTACCTCCGCCTCGTTGAGCAGTTCGGCAAGTTCCTGCAGCGTGTCGGCGGCCTCGGCGCGAATCTCGGCGGAACCGAAGTCGAACAGGATCCCGTCCTCCAGGGTGATGACCGTCCCGCAGGACTCAACCGGCTGGGCCGCATCAATACTTGGGAAGGACCCGAGGCTCCCCACCGGGGTCAGTGGCTCGGCGTCGACGACCACGCTGCGGTCCTCCAGGCTGACCGTTGCGGAGCCCGCGCCGTCGTTGATGATGCTCAGCCCGGTCTCGGCATCGCTGTATGTGCCCGAGCCGTCGCCGTCATTGGTGATGCTAACGGTCTGGGTGGAGTACACGCCCGTGCCGTCGCCACCGATCACGATCGACTCGCCGGTGGCGGAGTTCTCATAGGTGCCGGCGCCGTCCCCGCCGACGACGACGCTGAGCGTCGCGTCCGTGTAGGTGCCGCTGCCGTCGCCGTTAACCACGATGCTGGTGGTGCCGTCGTCGTAGGTGCCCGAGCCGTCGCCGTTGTTGACGATGCTCACGTTGCCGTCGTCATACACGGCCGCACCCTCGCCGTCATTGACCACGGAGGAATCGCCGTCCGAGGTGACCACGGAGCCGTCTGCGCCGACGACGGTCAGTCCCCCGTTCAGAATTCCGGCCTCATCACAGCGCGCCGCCGTCACGGTAATGCCCGGCCGGGAGGTGAGGTCCGTGGTCAGATCCGGGGTGAGACTTCCGGTGGAGGCGGTCAGCAGTCCCAGGTCCGGCAGCGCGAATAGCGGGACCGGCGGAATCTCGCCGACCTGGTATCCGGGCACGGCCAGGGCGGAGTCGGTCGCGGGGGAAGCGGCTGCCTGCGCGGACTGCGTCACCGAGGCCTGTACTGTGGGCTCCTGGGCGGCGGTTGCCGCGGAGGTGGTTGCCGTGGTGCCGGTGCCGGCGCAGCCGGCCAGGGCGAGGGCGAGGGCCGTGGCGGCCGCGAACGCCGCCGACATGCGGGGGAACCGGTGGTGCTGGGGAAAGGTGAGTTGGGAGTACACGGGGCGAGTCCTTGTCTGTCGAGTTGTCTGTCGAGTTGTCTGTCAGGTGATCCGGTGGCTGCCGGTCCGGGAGCCGGCTGAGTGTTCATCCTTGGCGTGCGTGAGTGCTGGGACCATCGGCGGACGGCCCCATGACCGGCAGCGTCAGCCACACCCGGGTGCCCACGCCCTCGCGGGAGGCCATGCGGACCTGGCCGCCGTGCCTACTCACGATCGTGCGCACCAGGGCCAGGCCCAGCCCGGATCCAGGCAGGGCTCGGGCATTGCCGGCGCGCTCCAGCTCGTGGAAGACGCGGTCCAGGTCCGCCTCGGGCACGCCGATGCCGGTGTCTGCCACCTCGATGGTGACGGCACCGGCCTCCTCTCGTCCGCGTACCTCCACGGCGCCGCCATCCGGGGTGTACTTGGCGGCATTGGCGATGACGTTGTAGACGGCGGAGTAGAGCAGGTCGCCGTCGCCGCACACATGCGGCAGCGGCCAGGGCACGGCGGGCAGGTCCAGCCGCACTCGCACCGCCGCGCCGCGCCCGGCGGCCTCCTCGATGACGGCGGAGACCGCGTCCTGAACCGTCTCGGCCAGGTCGACGTCCTCCAGGGCCAGCGGGGCGGTCTCCAGCTCGGCGAGCTTGCGCAGATCGGTCAGCAGTCGGCTCATCCGCCGCGACTGGGCGTCCACCACCTCCAGGTCGGCGGCCACGGCCGGAGTGGCGGTGCGGGAGGCGTCGGCGACGGCGGCGCGCACCGCCGTCAGCGGGTTCTTCAGCTCGTGGTCCAGCCGCTGCAGGAACTGGCGGTGGCGGTTACGGGACTCCTCCTGCACGGCCTCACGCAGCCGCTGCTCGGCAATGCGCCGACGGGTGCGGGCGAGCGCAACCAGCGCGACGGCGAGGAGCAGCGCCGTGCCGGTCGCCCCCACGGCGGCGGGTACGCCGACCGTCACATACAGGTTCAAGCCGCCCCAGATCACCTGCGCCAGGATCATCAGCGCCACGACCACGACGACGGCGATCCCCCACCACAGCCACAGGACTCGGCCGCCTCCGGCCCGTCGGCTGCCCCCGGGGCCGGCGTCGGGCCGTCCGATTCCCGGCGGTGTCCCGCGCGATTGTCGGGGCGCGGCGGCGCTCATGCATGCACCTCGGCGCGGAAGCGGTAGCCGCCCTGGGGCACGGTCTCGATGAAGGTCGGGTTGGTGGCGTCGTCGCCCAGCGCTCGGCGAATCTCGCGGACGCGGTGGTCGACGGCGCGCGTGGAGGAGGCGAAGTCGATGCCCCACAGGGCGGACAGCAGCGCCTCGCGGGTGTGCAGCTCACCGGGATGGCTCATGAGGAAGTCGAGCAGGGTGACGGCCTTGGGGGTGAGCGCCAGTTCCCTACCCGCCAGGGTGACGCGGCGAGCGGCCCGGTCCAGAGTCAGTTCCCCCGACACCAGCCGGGAGGCGGCGGTCAGTGGCTGTCCCGACCCGCGGGTGCGGCGCAGGACGGCGCGGATGCGGGAGGCGAGCTCGGCGGGGTCGAAGGGTTTGGACAGGTAGTCGTCGGCGCCATCGTCCAGGGCGGAGACGCGCTCGTAGGAGGCGTCGACCTGGGTGAGCAGGATGATCGGGGTCCAGGTGCCGCCGGCCCGCACCCGCCGCACCAGCTCGCGCCCGTCCATGCGGGGCATGAGCACGTCGCTGACGATGATGTCGACGTCGTAGGCGGCGAGCAGGTCGAGTGCCTCCACGCCGTCGCTCGCGCGCATCACCCGGTAGCCGCTGCGCTCCAGGTAGGAGCCGAGCGAGGTGCGGATGGGGGCCTCGTCGTCGACGAGCAGGACGGTAGCGGTGGGCTGGGCGGCGCCGGGGAGGCGGCGGGCGGGGCGGGAGCGGGGCCGGGGCATTGGTTCTGGACCGGGGCTAGTGGGAGTCCGGGTGTACCGGTCAGTTGCTCAGCTGCTCGACGGTGTTGTCGGCACCGATGTCCTGCACGGTCGGGTCGCCGTCGAGGTAGTAGACCTTCACATCCGAGCCGAAGGCCAGCACGTCGTCCACCTCGCGGACGTAGACGGTCACGTCCGAGCCCTGCACGGTCAGAGTCCCGATGCTCTCCGCGGAAACGGTGACCTCCGACCCCTGAATCGTCAGGCTGTCGAGCTCACCGACAAGGTTGTAGGTGCCCCCGGAGCTCTGGATCGCGTAATCGCCGGAGACGTTCTCCTGGGTGCTGCCGGCAATGACCCCGAGCCAGTCGGAGTTGGTGATGTCCGCGGTGGAGGAGCCGGAGGCACCCGCGCCCGCGGCGTCGCCGTCGGCCTCGTCGGCGTCAGCGTCCTCGGCGTCGTCGATGGCGGTGTCGTCGCTGTCGGTGTCCTCGGAGTCATCAGTTTCCTGCGTGGCCTCCTCGGTGGCGACGACGGCGGTGGTCTCCTGCGGCGAGGAAGCGGACTCGCCGTCGGAGCCGCCGACGCTGATGGAGCAGGCGGCCAGGGAGGCGCCCAGGGCGAGGACGGCGGCGGGGACCAGGAGCTTGTTGGGGATACGCACGGGATGTTCCTTCCGGGGTTCAAGAAATCGTGTACCGGAAGATTACAGGCCCGCATACCGCCAGGCTGTCGCTGCCCTGTCGCAATCCTGCGATCCGGTCACAGGACACACGCGACTGCGCGCCACCGCCAGACACCGCCACCACGCCACACACGTGGAACGACGCGCCGCCTGGGCACCCTTCATCGGCAACTTCGTTGAAAGGTTCGACTACGCCTCGTACGGGTACTTGGCGATCACCATCGGCGAAGTCTTCTTCCCCGCCTCCGCCCCGAACACGCGCCTGCTGGCGGCATTCGCCGTCTTCGCCGCGTCATTCACCCTGCGCCCCGTGGGCGCGATCGTTTGGGGTGCGTGGGGCGACCGCAGAGGCTGCAAGTGGGCACTGAGCCGGTCAATTCCCATCATGGCGGCCTCCACGATGCTCGTGGGCTGCCTGCGAGATACGACCGGACGGTACCTGGGCGGCTATCGCGCTGCTCCTGGCGCGCACGCTCCAGGGCTTCTCCGCCTCCGGCGAATACGCCGGGGCCGCCACCTTCCTGGCGGAGTACGCCCCGTCGGTGCGCCGCAGCATCTACGTCAGAGTCAGAAGACGGCGGCGAACAAGCCTGCGGGTGGCACATCGTCGTCGGGCATCCAGCCCCTACGCAAGCTGCTGCGTCACCACCGCGGAGCCGTGCTGACCGGATTCGGTGTCTTATGCCTCAACGCCGTCGCCGTCCACGGGCAGGAGACAAACGCGGACTGAGGGCTCGGGCTGTACCTCACTGCGGAAACCGTCATCGCCACGGTCGATGGCGCCGCCGTAACTGCCTTGACCGAACGCGGCGATGTCCGCAGCACGGCACTCGCCCTGTTACGTCGCCTGGCACAGATCTCGGAGCTGAGTTCTTCCGCGCTCACCACGATCACCCCTGAGGAGTTCCATACACGCATCGCACACAAGCCTCCTCTTCCCACGCGTTCCCTCGACGACGAGGCGGACCCATCTGGACCCTCCGCCCCTTGCGCGAACCTCACCGACACCCGCGCAACCGCGTGCTGAAACACGAGTCTCTACTTTAAAGGCTCCGGTTATCAGGCAAGCACGTGCTAACGTCCGCACTTGCGACGTGACAGCTCGCGCCGATACGCAAACCGATACGCGCTCTGAACACCTCGGGCCCCAAAAGGGCTACATCCGATCCAGTCGGAATCACCATTCCAACAAGGAGGCGACATGCCGACGACCAGAATAGCACGAATCGCACTGATCAGCGCCATCACCTACATTATCGGAATGGGGGCGTCCAACGTCATCGTCTACAACTTCTCCCACGTAAGTTACTACGACGCAGGCTACACCAAGGCGTTACTGCCATTCCTCTTCGTGCTCACACTAGGAACGCTGGCCTGTTTCGCAGCACTGCGCGAACAGCTTGCCCCGATGCACTCCGGCCCCGGCAAATACCCCCTGTTCCTCATTCTGTTTGTGCCACTAGTCGGCATGTCCCTGTATTACATCTTCACCAATGGGAGCCTGACTGCCGCATTCCTCACACCACTGGCCGCCACTTTGCTAGTGGGAATCGCGGAGGAAATGATGTTCCGACGCATTCTCTACGTGGGACTGACACAGGAGCGCCACGGAGCCCAAGCAAACAGAGCACTGCTCGTCTCCGCAATCATATTCAGTCTGCTTCACGCGGTGAACCTGTTCGCCGGCGCCCCCTTGACCAAAGTGCTGGGACAGCTCGGGGCCACCTTTGTGGCAGGCCTGTTCTTTGCCCTCATGTACGACTACACAAAGAGCATCACCCTTATGATCACGCAACACTTCCTGTGGGATTACGTCCTGGTGGGCGGGGCGGCCGACAAGCTGCCCGTGATCGGCTCCGCCATGGGGGTGCTGACGGCCGTCCAGTTCATCATCATGCTGGTGCTACTCGTCAAGAAGTGGAAGCAGCATAAAGCTGTGTCGGCTCGGACCGAGTGACGCATATGTGCGTCGGCCGATGAAAGCCAACGCAACCCGATTCACTTCAGGTGCCTCCGGTCACCTATATGCGGGGCGGCGGGTCAGCTGGTCGCCTTGCGCGTGGTCGACTGTCGGCTGGTCGACTTGCCGACGGCCGTCTTCTTCCCCGCCGTCTTCTTGGTGGCGGACTTGGAGGCGGTGCGCTTCTTGGCAGGGCCCTTGGCGCGCTTCTCCGCGAGCAGCTCGTAGGCGCGCTCGGGGGTGACGGTGGCCGGGTCGTCGTCGCGGCGCAGCGTCACATTCGTCTCCCCGTCGGTGAAGTAGGGGCCGAAGCGACCGTCCTTGATCACCACCGGCCGGCCGGTGGCCGGGTCGGTGCCGAGCTCACGCAGAGGGCCGCGGGCAGCCGCCTGGCCACGGCGCCGCTTGGGCTGGGCGAACAGCTCCAGGGCCTGTTCCAGGGTCACCGTGAACAGCTGCTCCTCGCTCTCCAGGGAGCGGGAGTCCGTGCCCTTCTTCAGGTAGGGGCCGTAGCGGCCATTCTGCGCAGTGATGTCCACGCCGTCGGCGTCCTGGCCGACCACCCGCGGCAGGCTCAACAGATCGAGGGCCTGCTCCAGGGTGACGGTCGCCAGGTCCATCGACTTAAACAGTGAGGCGGTGCGCGGCTTGGGACCCCTGCGGGACCGGCGCGTGGAGCTCTTCCCACCCAATCTCGACGCCGCGGCGCCGTCTCCTGCCCCTGCCGCCTCGTCCGCGGACGGCTCCGGCTCGGGCAGGATCTCGGTGACATAGGGGCCGTAGCGGCCATCCTTAACGACGATGGTGTGCCCGGTGGACGGGTCCGTGCCCAGCTCGCGGCCATCGTCGGCGGCGCGGGTGAACAGCTCCCGCGCCTTGGCCACGGTCAGCTCGTCGGGCGCCAGATCCCCGGGTACGTTGGCGCGCTTGCCCTCGGCATCCTCCAGGTAGGGGCCGTAGCGGCCCACGCGCAGGGTAATGCCCTCCCCGATGTCAATGGAGTTAACGGCGCGGGCATCGATCTCCCCCAGGCCGTCCACCAGGGCCTTCAGGCCCAGACCGTCCTCGGCGGTGGGCGCGACCGCCGCGGTACCGACCTGCCCCTGCGGGCCGTAGTAGAAGCGGGTGAGCCAGTCGACCCGGTCCTCCTCGCCTGCGGCAATGCGGTCCAGGTCGGCCTCCATGGAGGCGGTGAAGTCGTAGTCGACCAGCTCGCTGAAGTTCTCCTCCAGCAGTCGGGTGACGGCGAAGGCCAACCAGGTAGGAACCAGCGCCTGGCCGCGGTGTTCCACATAGCCGCGGTCGGAGATGGTGGACATGATGGAGGCGTAAGTCGAGGGACGGCCGATCTCCCGCTCCTCCAGCGCCTTAACCAGGGAGGCCTCGGTGTAACGGGGCGGCGGCGTGGTCTCATGCCCGGCGGCCTCCGCCGAAAGCGCCACCAGTTCCTGGCCGGCGATCATGGCGGGCAGGCGCACATCCCGGTCCCGGCCGGCGCCCGCACCGGGCCCCGCAGCGGAGCCACTGTCCGACGTCGCCGTCGACGCCGAACCGCCTGTCACCGCGGTGACGGTCTCGGCCTCATAGCGCTCGGCGTCGCGCCCCTCCTCGTAGGCCGCCAGAAAACCGCGGAAGGTGATGACGGTGCCCGAGGCGCTCAGGGAGGCGGTGCTGAAGGTGATACCGGCGTCACGAGAGCCGCCGTCGGCGGGCCGCAGCGGCACGTCCACCCGCACCGAGGCCGTGGAGCCGGTGGCGTCGGCCATCTGGGAGGCGACGGTGCGCCGCCAGATGAGTTCGTACAGACGGAACTGGGCGCCGGTCAACCGCCCGGAGACCTGCGCGGGGGTGCGGAAGTGGTCACCGGCGGGGCGGATCGCCTCGTGCGCCTCCTGGGCGCCCTTGGTCTTGGTGGCGTACATGCGCGGCTTGGGCGCCACGTACTCGGGCCCGTACAGCTCGGCCACCTGCCCCCGGGCGGCGGCGATCGCCTGCCCGGACAGCACCGTGGAGTCGGTGCGCATGTAGGTGATGAAGCCGTTCTCATACAGGGCCTGCGCCACCCGCATGGTCTCGCGCGGGTTCATGCGCAGCTTGCGGCTCGCCTCCTGCTGCAGCGTGGAAGTGGTGAAGGGCGCGGCCGGACGGCGCCGGTAGGGCTTGTCCTCCACCTCAGCCACGCGCGGCACCGCCCGGGTAATGGCCTCGGCGACGGCACGGGCAGCCCCCTCGTGCAGGTGCACCGTGCCGGCCTTCACGGCGGCGGGGCGCAGCGCTCCGGCGTCGGTGAAGTCCCGCCCGGTAGCCACGCGCCGCCCGTCCAGGGCGGTCAGGCGAGCGACGAAGGCGCTGTCCGCAGCGGCGGCGGGGCGCAGCGAGCTGCCGGCGGACAGGTCGGTGGACAGCTGGGCCTCCACGCCCCAGTAGCCGGCGGCCTTGAAGGCCATGCGCTCGCGCTCGCGCTCGACCACGAGCCGGGTGGCCACCGACTGCACGCGCCCGGCGGACAGCCCCGCGCGGACCTTGCGCCACAGCACCGGGCTGACCTCGTAGCCGACCAGTCGGTCCAGGATGCGGCGGGTCTCCTGGGCATCCACCCGGTGGGTGTCCAGGTCGCGGGTATGGTCCAGGGCGCGGGTGACCGCCTCCTTGGTGATCTCGGTGAAGGTCATGCGCCTCACCGGCACCTTGGGCTTGAGCACCTCCAGCAGGTGCCAGGCGATGGCCTCGCCCTCGCGGTCGTCGTCGGTGGCCAGGTAGAGCTCATCGGCGTCCTTGAGGGCCTTGCGCAGCTGAGTGACGGTCTTCTTCTTGTCCGGGTTGACGACGTAGTAGGGCTTGAAGCCATCGGTCACGTCGACGGCGAACTTGCCGTAGGGCCCCTTCTTCTCGGCGGCGGGAAGCTCGGAGGGCTGAGCCAGGTCGCGGATGTGGCCGACCGAGGCCTCGACGTCGAAGTCCTTGCCCAGGTACCCGGCGATGGAGCGGACCTTGTTGGGGGACTCGACGATGACGAGTTTCTTGGACACGGAGACCTTCTTCGAGTGCTTCGGATTGATGGCGTTTGTGCGGCGTTGCCCCAACGGATCGCGGTAGACCGCTGCGGCGTAGCCGGGCGCGCCGGAGGGGTGAAGGCGGCGGATTAAGACTGCGAGCGTGACTGTAGCGCACCTGCCCGACACGCTTCCGCCCCGACCGGCCCCCACCCGCCGCGAACCTCTAGAAATTCACAGCTCTACCACAGACTAAGCGTGTTCAATGCGTCCCATGAGTACTCCCGCCGAGACCCTCACCCGCCCTGACGGCTCCCCCATACGCGTCCTGGTGGTCGACGACGAGCAGACCCTCGCCGACCTACTCGCCTCCGCACTGCGCTATGAGGCTGGGAAGTGACCACCGCCGGCACCGGCCGGGCCGCGGTGCGTCTCGCCCAGGAGATCACGCCCGACATCATCGTGCTGGACATCATGCTGCCCGATTTCGACGGTCTGGAGGTCATGCGCCGCATCCACGGCCACCAGCCCACCGTCCCCGTGCTGTTCCTCACCGCCAAGGACGCCGTCGAGGACCGGGTGGCGGGCCTGACCGCCGGCGGCGACGACTACGTAACCAAGCCCTTCTCCCTGGAGGAGGTCGTCGCCCGGCTGCGCGCCCTGCTGCGGCGCTCCGGTGCCAGCACGGAGAAGCCGGCGAACGTGCTGGAGGTCGGCGACCTGCGCATGGATGAGGACTCCCACGAGGTGTGGCGCGGAGAGGACGAGATCCATCTGACCGCTACCGAGTTCGAGCTGTTGCGGTACCTGATGCGCAACCCCCGCCGCGTGCTGTCCAAGCCGCAGATCCTGGACCGCGTGTGGAACTACGACTTCGGCGGGCAGGCCAACATCGTCGAGTTGTACATCTCCTACCTGCGCCGCAAGATCGACAAGGGCCGCGAACCCATGATCCACACCATGCGCGGGGTCGGCTACGTCCTCAAGCCCGCCGTCGGCGCCCAGTAGCCGGCGCGGCCCGCTAGCCTGCCGACAGATAGCGTGAGACCCGTGCGTCTTTCACCTCGCAGCCTGCGGACCCGGCTGGTGGTCGGCGTGATCGGCATTGTGCTGGTCATGGCCGCCGGTATCGGGGCCCTATCCACGCTGATGCTGCGCCAGTCGCTGGTCGACCGGCTCGATGAGCAGTTGACGGCCGCCTCCGACCGCGCCGCGGCGCGACGTCACGGCGCCGCCCCCACCGGACTGACCGGGAGCCGGAGCTCAGACTCGGACCAGGACACCAGCTGGCCCGGGGCCGACGGGGCGCCGCCCGCAGCACCAAACGACGATGTGCCCATCGGCTTGGACGCCGTCGGGCAGTCCATCGGCACACTGACCCTGATCGCCTCGGGAGCGCGCGACACAGACGAGTCCGATTCGACTTCCGCCCTCACCATCACCGCCGGTTACATCGACGACGACGGCACCTACCGCACCCTGACGGACGCCGAATGCCAGGCTCTGCTCTCGCTGGAGGTCACCGGTGAGCCGGTAACGGTGTCGGTTGATTCCCTGGGCAACTACCGGGTGCTCGTAACCGAGGACTCCGCCAGCGGAGACGTGGTGATCACCGGCCTGTCGACCGCCGCGGACGAGAAGCTGATCCGCACCCAACTGCTGGCCCAACTCGGGATCGCCCTGGCCGGGGCTCTGATTGCCGCCGTCGCCGGCCGGGCCATGGTGCGCACCTCGCTGGCGCCGCTAGAGCGGGTGGCGGACACGGCCGAGCGAGTCGCCTCTCAGCCGCTGTCCCGCGGTGAGGTGAGTATCCGCGAACGGGTCTCCGCTGCCGACGTCGCCTCCTCACAGGAAATCGGTCAGGTCGGCAATGCCCTGAACACCCTGCTCGGCCACGTCGACGACGCGCTCACCGCCCGGCAGCGCAGCGAGACGCAGGTACGCCAGTTCGTCGCCGACGCCTCTCACGAGCTGCGTACACCCCTGGCCTCCATCCGCGGCTACACCGAACTGATTAGTCGCAGCGGCGCCGACGCCGTGCTGCCGGAGGATGCCGTCCACGCGCTGGAACGGGTGCACTCGGAGTCGGTGCGGATGACGGCGCTGGTGGAAGATCTGCTGCTGCTGGCGCGTCTGGATGCAGGCCGCGAGTTGGAGCACGAGGAGGTGGACCTGGTGGAGATCGTGGTGGACGCAGTCGCAGACGCCCGGGCCGCCGGTCCCGATCACATCTGGGACCTGAATCTGGCAGTGCTCGAGCCGCCCGCCGGGTTGAGCGGAGACGCGGCGGAGGAGTTCGTGCCCGAGCCGACGCTGGTGGTGGGAGATGAAGCACGGTTGCGGCAGGTGATGGTTAATCTGCTGGCCAACGCCCGCGTGCACACCCCGGCAGGCAGTCGCGTGACCACGACCCTGTACCGGGGCGAGGACGGGGCGCTCGCAATCAGCGTCGCCGACGACGGCCCCGGCATCGACCCCGCGGTGCGCGACCGCCTGTTCGAACGCTTCGCCCGCGGGGATGCCTCCCGCGAGCGGCGCACCGGCTCCACCGGCCTGGGCATGAGCATCGCCCTGGCGATCGTGCAGTCCCACCACGGCACCCTCACCGTGGACTCACGTACCGGCGCCGAGGACCACGGCACCACCTTCACGGTGACCCTGCCGGCGATCCCGACTCCTGCGCACGCCGCCTGACGCCGATCGCCGGTGCAGCCGCGCCACGAACACGCGTTTGCGTCAGGAACACGAGTTTTAGAGCTTTGCACGTGCCCTGCGCCTGCAAACCGCCAAAACTCGTGTCTTTGTAGGGAACTCGTGTACGAGACGACGCCCAGCGGCCGAGGGCAGACCGCCCTACGACGGCAGAACTCGACGCGGCCCAACCGACCCGCCAGCGCCGCACACCGAAAGGCCGGCGACCACTCAGTCGTCCGGGTCGGCGTTGACGGCGCCCTCAACGTCGTTGAAGAGCAGGTTAGAGATCTCCACCTGCACCATTTCGACGTCGGGCACGTCTACCAGCACCAGGGGCTCATCCGCGCTGGTCTGCAGGGAGAGGCTGCCGCAGCCGAACATGCGGTCGGTGATGGTCCGCTCCTGCTGGACGTCGGAGATGCGTGAGAGCGGCAGATCGTGGCCGGTCTTGTTGATGATGCCGGACCGCGTGATCACGCGCTTGGAGGTAACCGTGTAGGTCGTCGTCAGCCAGCGCAGCCAGGGCACCACGAAGGCCGGCAGCGCGGCGATGACGATCAACACCCACACGACGATGACGGCACCGGTGCGCCAGTTGGCATCCGGGAACAGGATGGAGGCGACCACGCCTACGGCCAGCAGAGCGATCACTACAAGGGAGCGCCACAGCAGGATCTTGGGGTGGGTGCGCATATGACGCACAACGATCTCGTCCTTGCTGAGTAGCTTCTGGGGTAGAGCCATGCGCCCAGTGTGCCACCCCGGCTCGGGCGCGCGCCGCATAACCGACCTATGCGCGGAATATCGAATCCGCCCGGCTGGTGGTGCGCGGCGTGAATGAGGCCAACGCCGCCATGCCCATGCTGGCCACGGCAACCGTGCCGACGGCCCCAGCCGCATAGGCGATGAAGACAGCGGTGCGGCTGAGCTGCGCGGCGGCTCCGCCGGCGTCAACAACACCCCGCCAGGTGAGCACCTCCAGCATCAGGCCGCCGCACCCGCGAGGATCCCGAGCCCGCCCAGCACGGCCGCGGACGACAGGCGCGCGGATGGCGGTTCGCCAACTTTGGCGCCCTCCACCCCGGCGGGAGGCGGTGGTGTCGCGTGTGCTCGGCCGGCGGACTCGGAGTCGGCTGGCTGTGTCTCATCCACCCAGGCGCCGCCGGCGATCGCCACTGCGCCCCAGGCGATGGCCAGCAGCAGGGCGGCGATTACGTCGCCGGGACGGTGCCACTGGCACACGAGGGTGGAGTAGCCCATGGCGGCGGCCAGCGCCGCCCCCGCCCAGGCCGCGACCCCGCGCCACCGCGGTCCGGTGACCAGGATGAGGGCGACGGCGGCGGAAGCGGCCACCGCGGTATGCCCCGAGGGCAGGGTGTTCATGCCGCCGAATTTCCGGAACAGCCCGTAGTCCGGACGCCACAGGATCACATACTTCAGCACCTGGGTGGAGACGTTGATAGCGATGACGGCGCCCGCCGCCCACAGTGCCCGGCGGCGGCTACCGCGCCATAAGGCACCGGCCAGCACGACGAGTACCAGGCCGATTGCGGCCGGCAGGGACACCACGTGCAGCAGGTTGCGAGCGTGGTCGGACACGAAACGGGCGCCGATGCGGGAGCCATCCAGGGCCGCCTGCTCCATGGCCTGCCCGGTCACGTGCACCACCAGCAGCCACCAGGTCAGGACCACGCCGGCCACACAGACGACGGCTAGCGCGCCCGCCAGCAGACGCGAGCGCCGCTGCCGGCGCCGCCCGGAGTCACGAGGTTGTGTCAGGGGATTGTTGCGAGACGTCATTGGGCCGGGATGATACGTCCTGAGACTGGGCGGTTGCTGAGGACTCTTGCGAAGAGTTCAGCGCTTCCAGGTAGGGCGATAGCGACTCGGCGAGGTCCGCCGGTACGGTGCCGTCCGCTTGCTCATGAGTGGAAGCCCCAGTCGGCGGTGTGCTGGAAACTGCGGTCCCTGTTGGCTGGGTATCGCTCACCGTCCGCGAACGCTTGAAGCGCCGCCACACGACGCGCCCGGCGGCGACGACGAGTACGACCAGAATGGCGACCACGGCCACGATCAGCCACAGCATCCACGCTCGCATGGGCGCGGGCGTCGCCGCGGCCTGCTCCGCCGCCGCCTGGACCGGGTCCATGGGCACACGTGTGCCGGTGACCAGCAGCCGATGGGTGTTCACGCCGTAGGGGGTGCAGGTGATCAGAGTGACCAGGTCCTCCCCCGGCACCTTGTTCAGCGACTCGGTCTCCGTGGGCAACACCACGCGGATGTCGTTGACCTCGTATTTGAGGGTGCGGCCGGCGACGGTGATGTAGAAGGCGTCGCCCTCCTCCAACTCGGTCAGATCGTCGAAGAGAGTCGCCGAGCCGAGGCCGGTGTGACCGGTGAGGACGGAGTGGGTGGAGGAGCCGCCCACGGGCAGGGCGGTGCCGAACAGGTGGCCGACGCCGTGGGCGAGGGTGTCCGCGTCGGTGCCGTGGTAGATGGGCAGGTCCACGTGGATCTTAGGGATGACGATCTGGGCCATGACGTCGTCCAGATCCAGCTCGGCCAGATAGGCCTGGTACTGGGGGGTGTCGGGGCGCTGCTGGTCCAGCCAGGGGTCAAGGATGGGCGAGGAAGCCAGTTCCTGGTTGTACTCATCGGCGCTGGCGAGTTCGGCGGCGAGCACGTCGGGGCTGACCGTGTCCATCTGCGCCTGGTATTGGTCGGCGATGGCCTGCTGGCGGGCGTTGTTGTGCTGCGTGGCGAGCACCGGATAGGCCAGCACCATGCGCCGGCCAACGCCAGAATGAAGGGGAGCAAGCTCAGCAGACGGCTGCCCCGGCTGGGCTTGCGACTCGGCTGGCCCGATCTGTCTCCCGAGCCCACACTGGGTGGCTCGGCACCATCGTGTGCGGCGGCCGGCTCCGCGGATGTGGCGCCGGAAGCGTCGCCCAAGTCGCGGCGGGACTCATCTAGGACATCGGCGACTGACGGAGTCTGGCCCATTACTTTCCTTCTGCGCGGCTGAGTGTTTCGAAGCAAATACGGAGTAAATGCGGTGATGAGTCGGCTTCTGCCCCTGTGGCTGCCGACGTCCTGACATCAAGGTAGAGGGTTGGCGCTCCGCCCGGCGGGACGACGGCGGCGTGTACGTCCGGAGTTATCCGATTCGTACACGCCGCCGCGTGTGGTGGAACTGTACCGGCACTCAGTTACCGGCGCATTCGTACGCTCAGCCTGGGCGCTGCGACGCTTGTTGTGCACCGCGAGCAGGACCGCACCGCCGACCAGCAGGACGCCGGCGATGGTGAGGAACAGGATGCCGTTGGCACCGGTCAGCGGCAGGCGGAAGCCGGCATTGGAGGGAACGTCGGTGACCGTCAGGTCCAGGGTGTAGGTCAGAACGTTCCCGTCAGCGTCGGTGTTGGCAATGACATTGGCCTTGAGCACCTGGAACGTAATCACCCCGCTCTGGAGCTCGTAGCCCTCGGGCGCCTTGGTCTCAACCAGGCAGTACCAGCCGGGGTTGGTGACGTCGGCGTTGTTGATGAAGTCGTTCGTCTGGAGGGCATCGATGGTCACGGTGCCGTCCGAGCCGGTGGTGAAGGTGGCCTGGTTCGCGGTGGTGGTGCCGCCGGAGACCTCGGTGGCGGTCAGGGCGTCGCCGCTGATTCCGGCGTCGGCGCGCTTAACCACGCCGCCCTGGGAGCGCCGGTCGGGGTGCACTGGTAGACCTGGAACTCGGCACCGGCGTACTTGGAAGCCGCAGCGTTGTCGGTACCGGTCTTGGTGATGGCGACCTTGCCGTAGTAGGAGTTGACCTCGTCGCTGGGCTCACCGGGAACCTCCGGGGTCGGGTTCTCGGGGTCCCAGGTGGCCTGTGAGTCGTTGGGGATCAGGTAGGCCTCGTTGCTGATCTCGCTTGAGCCGCTGTTGACCTCCTTGACTACGGCGTTGATGACCACCTGCACCTGGGTGGTGGCGTCGCCGGCCGCGCGGGCCGCCGCGATCTTGGCGCGGCCGGCCGCGGTGAAGGTGACGGTCACGTAGGTCTTGCCGTCCTCACCGGCGGCGGAGACGATGTTGTAGTCCGTACCCTCGGTCAGCTCGGCAGCCTCGGCACCGATCATGGAGACCGTTGCGTTCGAGTAGTCCAGGCGGGAGTCGAGCGGGTCAACGATCTGGTAGTTCTTGATCGTGGCGCCGCCGGCGACGTCAAGCTTGGGCACGTCCGCCTTGATCGTGTAGGTCAGAGTGTCCCCGACCGAGGGGGCGGTGGAGTCGCTGACCTCCTTGGTCGAATCGACGATCGAGTTCTTCGGGTAGACGTGGACGTCGTAATTCCAGGAGGCCTGGTCGGTCGGGTTGGTCATCGGCAGGGTGACGATGAAGTCCTCCGCCGGGGTGACGTTCGCCGGGGTGGACGTCTCGGAAACGATATAAGCCGCGACCGGGAGACCGCTGAACGAGGCCAGACCGTCGCTACCGGTCGTCTGGGAGGACGGGGTACCGGTGGTGTGGCTGCGTGCGGCGGAGACATCGCCGTCCAGGGCCGCGAGAGCCTCCCAGCCCGCCTGGGTGGTCAGGTCGAAGTCCAGCTGAGTGATGGTGAAGGTGACGCCGGAGACCGGAGTGCCGGTGGCGCTGGAGTCCTCCAGTCCGTTGCCGGCGGAAGTGCCGTTGGACTCGGTCTGGGCGAGCTTGTGGATGGTCAGCGTCGATGTCGCATTGGCATCGATCGTGGCCGTGTTCACCGTGTCGGTTGTGTCGGCGGCGACGATAGCGGGCACTGGGGCAGCCGTGGCGACGGGCGCCGCGACCGCACCACCGATTGCGAGGGCCACCGCCGCAGCGAGGCCGGCGCCACGGCGCCTGGTGAGGGATGTCATGGGTTCTCCTCGTTGATGTGGTTATGGGTTACCCGGCTGCCCGGTTGGCCCCTGGTTTCCCCGGTCACTCAGGCCCTGCGGGCCCGGCGGCGGGAAGTCTGGGTGATGGTCAGGACCAGTGCCGCCGTGAGCAGCAGTCCGGCCCAGGCCACGTACACGCCGATGCCGCGACCGCCCGACAGGGGCAGCGTGCCGGTTTCGACGTCGTGGATGTTGATGCCGATGGCGGTGATGACGTTGCCGTCGGCATCGGTGACGGCGGGGATCACCGCAATGGTGTCCGACGTCAGGTTCGTTTCGGCGAGCGTGATGGTGGTGTTGCCGTCGGCGTCCACACCCAGGTGGAACTGGATGGGCCGCGGCAGCAGGCTGTGTCCAGCGGGCGCCTTGGTCTCCACCACCCAGTAGTCGTGGTTGATGGGCAGGCCCGCGGAGGTGAACAGGGAGCCGTCCACCGGGTCCACGCTCACGCCGTTCTCAATCGGGGTGGCGCCGTCCGTGGTCGGGTCGACGTCGTAGATCGCGAATTCGGCGCCGGGCAGGTTGGTGGTGCCGTCCGCCTGTACCTGGGTGCCGGTCTTGCGCAGCGTGATGATGCGCTTGCCGGCGTCTGGGGTGACCGGCTCGCAGGCGGTGTTGTCGCTGCGTCCGGAGGCGTCGCGCCCATCAAGCGGGTAGACCTCGTTGAACAGGCCGTGGCCGGGGGTGCGGGTGCCGTCCGCCTCCACGGAGCACTCCAGCAGCTCCTCGGAGTAGTCGGCGTTGCTCGGGTCGACGGTCACCGCGAAGGTGAGCGTGTACTGGAGCGTCTGGCCGGGGGCGACCACGTCGCCGTCGGTGAGGGTGTAGTAGCCTCGGCGTCGGCCTCGGCGACGACCGGCTCCCCGCCGGGGGCGGTAATGGTCACCTGATCGATGTCCAGGCCGGGCGCGAAGTCCGGCTTGTCGCGCAGCAGGCCCGTGGACTGGGCCAGCTCGCCCTCGTTGGTCACCGTGATGGTGTAGGACACCTCGAAGCTGGAGGTGGTGCCGACGCCGGTGGTGGCCACGGACTTGGACACGGTCAGCCGGGGCGTGAGGTCCAGGCAGGCGGTGTTGTTCTCATCGCCGTCGGTGTCACCCGTCATGGCGGTGGTGTTGACCAGGCCGGAGGGGGCGCCGTCGGCGCGCTCGTGACCGCACTGGTAGTCGGTGTCCTCGAAGTCCGCGGCGGCGGAGTCGACGGTGAAGGCGATCTGCACCGTGATCACGCGGGTGCCACCGCCGGTGATGGCGCCGTCCTCGCCGGCGGTGCCGCCGGCCAGCACGGGACCGGAGTCGGCCTGGGCCAGGGTGATGGGGCCGTCCAGCACGCCGTCGGTAATGCCCGGGATCTCGGCGTCGGCTGCCGCCCCACCGTTCTCCAGGACGGCGACGCCGGTGATCTTGGCGGTCTCCGGCAGGGCCGGGGTGTCGGTGACGTCGGCGATGATGCGGCTGTCGGCGCGGGAGGTGTTCTCCACGGTCACGGTGTAGGTGGCGGTGTAGGCGTCCCCGTTGCGAACCACGTCGACGCCGTCCTTGCGGACGGAGAACTTCGGGTTGATCGGGACGTCGCCGCAGTCCTCGGCGGTGTCGGTGACCTCGCCGGAGGTGACGGAGGCGGTGTTGTGGATGGCCGTGCCGTCGGTGGCGGCCTGCGCACTGCACTCGCCCTCGCCGACGCCGGGGAGCCCGGTGTCGGGAGCGGTTACGTTCAGCACCACGGTGTAGGTGTGGGTGGTGCCCGCCGGCAGGGTCGCATCGGTGACCACGGTGACGGGCCCGGTCTCCTGGGTGAGCGCCTCCTCCAGGGCGCCGCCGGTGACGGTGATGGAGTTCAGCGTGGTGCCCTCGGGGACGGTCGGGGTGTCGACCAGCTCGTAGGTGAGTTCCTGCACCTGTGAGGGGTTGGTGACTCTCACCTCGTAGGTGACGTCCCAGGTCTCGCCGGTCCAGTTGCCGTCGGCGTCCAGGTGCTTGCTGGTGCCGGTGAAGGTCTTGTTCACGCCGGCGTGGGGGGCGACGTCGTTGGTGACCGTGGCGGTCACGGCGGCGTCGGCCTGCGCGGGCAGGGTGAAGGTGACCGCTCCGGGGGTGGAGGTGTCGGCGTCGGCGCCCTGGACCTCATAGGTCATGGGGTCGGTCCAGGTGAAGGAGCCGTCGGCGGGTGCGGCGAGGGAGTCGTCTCCCGGTGCCGTCTCGGTCAGGGTGCAGGTGGCACCCACGGGCACGCCCTCCACGGCGACGGCGGTGCCGTCGGCGGGCAGGGTGAGGGTGCCGGTGAAGGTGTCCTGGCCGGCGGTGCACGTGTAGTCGACCGTGTAGCTCTCCCCGGTGGCACCGTCGGTGGCGCCGGAGATGGCCTTGTTCACGGTGAAGCCGGTGGCCAGGGTGCGCTCGGAAGCGGCGTTGGTGACCTCGGCGGTGGAAGTGGCGTCTCGGGCGATGGTCTGCGCCTGGGCACGGTGCCGTAGTCGCCGTCCAGCTCGGGGTCCGTCCACTGGTAGGACGGGTCGGAACCGGCGGGGGCGGTGGGCCGGCCGGTCTCGGTGACCGTGCAGGTCGAGCCGACCAGGATCTGCGTGTAGTCGCCGGTCAGGGTGGCGGCGCCGGCGCCAGTGACCCGCCAAGTGCCCTCGTTGCGAGTGCCGTCCTGCGCGGTGCAGGACCAGGTGCCGGCGTAGGTGTTGGAGGTGGCGGCGATGACGCCATCGAGCCCGTCAACGAGCTTGTTGATCGCCAGGGCGCCGTAGATGCGCTGGGTGGAGTTGGTTACCCGCAGCACCGGGTCGGAGTCCTGGGCGATGCCCGTCAGCGTGTTGCCTTCGGTGAAGGTCTGCCCGTCGGCAGCGACGGCGTAGACGGGGTTGTTCCACGCGTAGGAAGCGTCGCTCAGCCCGGAGGTGTCGATAGGTGTGTCCTCGGTGAGGGTGCAGTCGGAGCCGGCGTACAGGGTGGCGCCGGCGGCGCCCTCGGTGATGGTGACGGAGCCGCCGGAGGCGGGCAGCTCCCAGCGCCCACCGACCTCGCTGCCGTCCGCCTGGGTGCAGGACCAGCCGCCGCGCACGGTGGCGCCGTCGGTCAGGGCGCCGTCGACGCCGGCGTAGGCCTTGGTGACGGTGATCGGCTGGGCGGCGCGCTCAGCGTCGTTGGTGACGGTGAGCGTGTTGGCGGCGGAGTCAGCGCCGATAGTGACCGGGTCGGAGACTTCCGGATCGGCCCAGCGGTAGGAGATGTCCTTCAGCTGGTCCTGGGTGGGGGCGTTCTCGGTGGCGGTGCACACGGTGCCCAGGGGCAGGCCGTCCTCCGGCAGGCCGTCGATGGTGACCGCGCCGGCGCCGTCGGCCGTCCAGGTCAGGTTCCAATCCTGGGTGGTGCCCTGGTCGTCGTCGTAGTGGCAGGCGATGTCGCCGGAGAAGGACTCGTCGACGACGACGCCGTCGGACAGCCCGTCCCCGTAGGCCTTGTTCAGGCTCAGGCCGGAGGTGACGCGGCGGATCGTGTTGGTGGCGGACACCTCCACAGTCTCGTCCTTGGCGATGGTGACCTCGTCGGGGAATACAGTGGCCATCTCCCAGGCGTAGGAGGAGTCCTTGAGCTGGTCCTGGGTGGGGCTGGTCTCGCTAATGGCGCAGGTCCAGCCGGCCGGGATCTCCCGGTCGAAGGCGACACCGGAATCGCCGTCCGCGACGATGGCGGTGGCGGTGAGCTCACCATCCACACCGGGGGCGGTGCAGGTGGCGTTCAGGGTGAAGGTCTGGCCGTCCTTCAGGCCGTTCGTCTCACCGATAACCGTCTTCGCAGCGGTCAGGGAGCCCATGTCCCGGTTCACGGTGTTAGTGACCGTCATGGATGCAGTGCCGTCCGCGGTCACGGTGGTGGGGTCGTATGTGGGCTCGCCCCAGGAGAAGGACGGGTCGGTGTCCGGGGCGCCGGAGGCGTCCAGGTCCTCGGTGGGCGTACAGGTGGAGTCGACGTAAGGGGCCTGGCCGCCGTCATAGGTGATGGCGGCATTCCCGGCACCGTCCACGCTCCAGGTGCCGGTCACGTCGCGTCGCCGTCGTGGGTGCAGGTGAAGGAACCGGAGTAGGAGTTGTCGGCGCCGAACTGGCTGGCCAGCTCGCCGGACAGCACCTTGGTGAGGTTCACGTCGGCGCGCACCCGCTCAATGGTGTTGGTGACGGTGACGGTGCCGGAGGAGGCGTCCTCGCTGGTGACCGTAACCGGGTCGGTGATGGTGGGCTCACCCCAGGCGTAGGAGCCGTCGGCAAGGCCGCCGCTGATGGTGCCCTCGGTGACCGTGCAGGTGCGGCCGAGCGGGATGCCCTCGACGGTGACGGTCTCACCGTCGGCGAGGGTTCCGGAGTAGGCCTGGGCGTCTCCGCAGGTGACGGTTACGGGGAAGAGCTTCTCCCCCGCACCGGTGAAGCCGTTCGCCTTGTTGGCCTCGGCGACGGTCTTGGTGACCTGGATGGAGCCGTAGCGCTCGCTCATGGTGTTGGTGGCGGCCACGGCCACGCCCGCGTCCTCGCCGCCAGGCATGGTGAAGGAGATGCTCGCGCCGTCTGCGGATACCGCCGCCCCGCTCGACGGAGTTGCCGTCATGGAGGTGCCGTCCTCGTCCCAGCGGTAGGGGTCGATGGCCGCGGGCAGAGCGCCCGTGTCCTCAGTGACGGTGCAGGACGAGCCCTCGGGAATGCCGGTGATGGTCTCGCTGGTCTGGCCCGCGCGCACGGTGGCGGTGCCGGTGATGGCCTCGCCGGTCAGCGGGGTGCAGGTGTAGGTGAAGGTGAAGTCGGTGTCGGCGAAGCCGGTGCCGGCCTGCGCGCCCTCCACGCTCTTGGTGATGGTCAGTCCACCGGTGGTGCGGGCGACCACGTTGGTGACATCCACGTTGCCAGTGCGGGTGTCGGGGTCGATGACGACCGGGCCGGAGGTGGTGCCGGCGGTGGAGAACACGTAGGAGGGGTCGGCGTCGTTGGGGGCGCCGGGGTCGTTCTCGGTGACCGTGCAGGTAGAGCCGAGCAGCACGGCGGCACTGTTGCCGTTACTGGTGGCGGGCCCGGAGGTCACACTCAGCACGGCGGTGCCACCACCGGTCACGGATCAGGTGCCGGTGGCGTCCTCGTCGCCGGGGTGGGTGCAGGTCCAGGTGCCGGAGTAGGTGTTGTCGGCGCCCTGGCCGTCCAGGTCGGTCAGCTGCTTGGTGATGGTGAAGTCGCCATGGTCGCGCTGCCAGGTGTTGGTGACGGTTACCTGCTCGGTGTGGTCGCCCTGGACGGTGACGGTCTGGTCCTCGGGGCCGACGTTCCACTTGTAGGAGGCGTCGGTCAGGCCCTCGGAGCCGGTGGGGGCCGTCTCGCTGACGGTGCAGCTTGCGCCGGCGGCGATGTAGGGCGTGGTGGCGGTGGCCGTGGAGCCGGTGGCCGCCAGGTCGAAGGTGCCGGTGTAGTTCTCGGTCTCGCCCTGGGCGGGGGCGTCACAGGTGACGGTCACCGGGAAGGTGGTGCCTGCGGTCACGGGGCCGGCGTCGGGGCTGACGGTCTTGGTGACGGCAACCTTGCCCCAGGCGGCCTCGGTGGGGTTGACGACGGTGACGGTCTTGCCGCCGTCGGCCGCGTTCACCATGGTGCCCTCGGCGGCGTCGAGACCCTCGTAGCTGGGGGTACCCCAGTCGTAAGCGTCGGCGAGCAGGTCCTCGTTCAGGGAGGAGGCGGGCTCGGAGACGGTGCACAGGGCGCCGCGCGGCACCTGCACGGTGGCGGAGGCGCCATTGACGACCTCGACGGTGCCGGAGTAGTCGGCCCCGCAGTCGTAGTCGATGGCGAAGGTGGCTTCGCCGCCGTTGTAGCCGTCACCATCGACCTGCTTGGCGAGGTTCAGGTCCACCAGCACGCGCTTGTAGGTGTTGGTGACGGTGATGGTCTTGGAGGTGTCCTTGCCGACGGTGACGCTGGAGTTGTCGAAGGTGCCCGCGCCGGTCCACTCGTAGGAGGAGTCCTTGAAGTCGCCGTCCGCGGTCTCGGGGGCCGCCTCGGTGAAGGAGCAGGTGGTGCCCGCGGGGACGGTGAGCGTCGCCGGGGTTCCGGTGGAGACGTCCAGCGTGCCGGAGCCGCCGTCGCCGGTGCAGGTGTAGTCGACCTGGAAAGTACGATCCGCCCCGCCGGTCCAGCCGCCCGCGGCGATCTCGTCTTCCGGCTCAACAACCTTGCTGACGTCGATGGTGCCGGTGTTGCGAACAATGGTGTTGGTGACGTTCACCTGGCCCGCGGCCGGGGCGGTGGGGACCACGACCGACGGGTTGTCGATGCTGGGGGTGGTCCACTCGTAGGAGTCGTCCTTGAGGTCGCCGCTGGGGGCGTTCTCGGTGATCGTGCAGCTGGCGCCTACGGGCAGGTCGGAGATGACGGCGGGCGTGGAGGTGGTGGCGGACCAGGTGCCGGAGAAGTCGCGGCCGTTGGCGCTGCCGCAGTCGTAGGTGCCCGTGTAGGTCTTGTTCTGGTCGGTCAGGCCGCCGTCGGGGTCGGAGACGGTCTTGTTGATCTGGATGGAGCCGGTCTTGAAGGTGTTGGTGACGGTGCAGGTGACCTGTTCGTTGACGCCGAGGGTGACCTGGGAGTCGGTGACGGCGACGGCGTCGCCGTTCTGGTTCACGCAGCTCCAGTCTCCCTGCTGGGAGAAGCCCTCGACGTCGCCGGTGGTGGCCTCGGACAGGGTGTAGGTGCCCGAGCGGGTCCACTGGCCGGTGACGGACTCCTCGCCGGACAGGCCGGAGATGGTCCGGTACGGGAAGGCGGTGCCCTCCTCGGAGGTCTGGGTGGGGGTGGCGGTGAGCGTCCAGTTCTTCTCGCTGACGGCGGGGAAGGTCATGCCGTCGATTTCCTTGACCAGGGTGAGCTGGGAGCGGCCGACGTACTCGTTGTGCCAAGTACAGGTGATGGCGGTGTTCTCCTTGGTGTCCGCCAGTTCGGAGCTGGACAGGTTCAGGGTCCCCTCGGAGAGGTTGACGGCGGAGTCGGTGAGCACCTCGCCGTTGCGGTTCATCAGGGGCTGCCCGTTGCCGTCGGTAACACAGGTGACCCCGGTCAGCCGCCAGCCGGAGGTGGAGTCGGTGACGGTGTTGGCATTCGACTCCTTAATAATGGCCTGATCGTCCGGGGCCAGCAGCTCGTAGCGCTTGGAGTCGTGCGCGGTGCCCGCCTCGCCCCAGTCGGTGGGGGTCAGGGAGCTGATACTGCCCCAGTCGTCAAGCGCCGTGGATCCTTCGGCGGAGACGTTCTCATAGTCGAAGGTGGGGATGGTGGTCGAGTCCTCGAGCGAGGGGTCGGTAGTGACGTCCTTGGCGAAGGTGACGGCGCGCACCTGTTCCAGGGAGCCGTACAGGCAGCCGTAGGTCTCGGCATTCTCCTTGGTGATGAAGGTGTCTTCCAGGTTGTCACTGCCTGACAGGTCTGCGGAGCAGGTACCGCTGGTGCCGTTGTTGACGAAGCCCCATAGCTTCAGCTTGTACTGGATGCCGGTGGTGGTGTCGGTCCATGCCGTCGACTCGGTCGCGGAGGCCACCTCTAGGATGTCATCCTCGCAGGAGCGGCCGAATACGTCATAGATGGCGCCACCGGAGTCGCCAGCCACGGCGACGTCGCCGTTGGGAAGGGAGACAAGGCTGCCACTACGGTTGTAGGCGTAGTGGTAGGGACCATTCCAATACCCGACGTACTGCCGACCATTCCAGTACCACGTCCCTGTGGAACGGAGCCCTATGTTGCCATTCACGTCATAGGCGTACTGACCGCTCCCGTCGGAGACGTAGTGGCCCTCGGAGTCGAAGGTGGAACGGCAGGTGTTGCTGGTCTCGGTCAGTGTCCAGGGGAAGGACGAGCTAATGGCACTGCCCAGGGTTAGGTCCATGGTGCCGTTGACGACCGTGGGGGTGATCTGACCGAGCTGGACGACGGGGTTGTTGTGATGACGCATGGTGGCCACCAGGAAGGGGCTGCCAGCAGTGACACTGTCCGTCGCCGCAGGTTTTAACCCGACGGTGCTCTGAATCGCGTCATTGTAGGCAGTTGGACAGTTGGCCATTCCCTGCGCGCGGCCGTAGCCGAAGGACGCGAAGATATTCTCCGAAGAACTGACCGTAGAAGTGGTGTAACCGTTCCCCTGCGGGGAGTAACGCACACACGCGGAGTTATACGCCGACGCGGCGGTGGTATAGGAGTTGGTCGTAACGTCATGCTGAATTGCCGTGGCCTCACCCAGGTTAACCACAACCTCGGCCGCCTGCGCGGTAGGTTGAATCGGCAGCACCGCACCACCGATGAAGGCACTGGCGAACAGAGTCAAGACGGTGAGCACCGCCGTGAACCTGGAGCGATTGTGCGCCCGTCTACTGCGGGTTCGTGCGGCGTGACGCATTGACAACTTCTCCGTGCAGATGAAAACTGACCGACAGCATGCGTGGGCACATCGCTCCCGCATGGGTCATACACAGTACCCCGTTACTTCCGCCTATGACTCACGTTTGACTGTCTTTGCAGCAACATTTCAAGCACGATCCTCACAATCGCCACGCAGACACAACGATTGGATCGCGATTAATACCCAAATATGCATAATCCGCATCTCGCTAAGAAAACATCGCCACAATCTGGCGTTCGGGCGCTGCGGCGCGCCCCTTCGCCAGAGAACCGGAGTGCTCAGTCCACCGCCGAAGGGAACACCGCCAGCATGCAGGAGGTGCGTGAGTACCGTGCCGGACACGCGGAGACAGTCATCCAGCACACACACCCCGACACAGCCGTCCTGCTCCCAAGCCGCAAGCTGCCCACGCCTGAGCGACCGGCTCAACGGCGTTGGACGCGCCGCCTGGTCACCTCACCAGAGACCATTGAGGCCGGAGAGCCCCGAGGATGCCGGGTCAACGGCGCCCAGAATCAACGATTCGCTGATCGCCTGAGCCGCGAGCATCCGGTCGAAGGGATCACGATGCGCCCACTCCAACTGACCACTCAGCCGGCCATGCTTCCAGCCCATCGGCAGAACTTCGGCTCCCAGGAGCTCGCCGCGGACACCAGAAGGCGATTCTCCAACACCCGCGACGCCTGCGCGACTCCGGGCCCCAGCCGGTTGGGTTCATTGATCGCCCACATGAGGGCATGGGTGTCGAGCAGGAAATCGCTCACTCGCCCTCTCACGCCCACAGCCGGGATCAGTCGCACAATAGTTCGCGATCCACGGGCATTGTTGATGGTGAAGCCACGCCCCGCCTCCGCCAGCAGCGCCGACAGGTGAGTCTTCACCTACTGAACCTTCACGGTCTTAATACTGTCGAGCATCCCCACCTGGTTCAGGTTGGTCAACTATGTAAACCAACTTGCGTCACGCAGGGTCCGGGCCCCAGACGAGAACCGTCTTTACCCAGACCCCGCCGCATACACCCGGCATCCCCGGAAACGGGCCACTTGTCTTCGTTCGATCCATGCGATGATGGCGGGGCCTCCACGGCGCAACCCCGGATCAACGCAGATGTCTCTGCCGGGGAGTGTGCACCGAGAGGAGGTGAGCTCTGGGCATGTCGAAGAACCGGAAGCGCCGACGCTGCCAGGCCAAGGCGCCCACGGGGATGAAGAGCAGGCAAAAGGCCCAGATCTGGCGGACTGCGATCGAAACTGTTCCGCCGATGATCTGGGCCCTTGCGGCTCTGCTCAGCGTCCTACTGGGCCGCTGAGATCAACATCCCGGATGTCTCCGGGGAGTCGGGTGGTTACCGCCGCTCGACTCCCCACCATTATGAGGACACAGGCGCACGATCGGCAAGCCCGATATGCGATGCGTCCTCTCTACTCCCACAGCAGCAGGCCATCAGCCAGCAGGGCGCGCGCATCGGCGACCATGCGCGCCGTGAGCGCCTTGGCGTCGGCGTCGGTAAGCGCCGCCACAGCAGTGGCGATCTGCCCCACGCTCAACTCGCCGTCGGCCACCTCCACCAGCGCCGCCAGCGCCGTGTACGCCCGCACGCTGCGGGCGAAGCCGCCGCCCTGACGCAGCAGGATCACGCTGGGCTCGCTGTCCCCGGGACGCAGGTGGCGTTCCTCGGTGACGTCGGGGGCGACGACGGGATGCAGCGACACCACCTCCGCATCGCTCATGCCGGCCAGGCGGCTGCGCGAGTGCACCACCTGGGCCACGTGCGGCCCTAGCGGCGTGGTCGGCTGCGTAGTGATCTCCTCCAGGACCCGCCAGGGCGCTCTCGCTGCATCATCGGCGTCCTCGGGACGGTACAGCACCACGTAGCCGAAACCGACCGCCTCCACGTCCCGACCGGCGAAGTCGTCGATCCAGGCCCCCAGGGCGGCCTCGAAGCCGGCGCGGTCCCGCTCGGGAGTGGTGCCGCCGTCGCGCAGCCACATGGTGGCGTACTCGACCGGGTCCTGCACCTCCCGCTGAATGACCCATGCGTCGACCCCGTCGGGCAGCCAACCGCCTACGCGCTCGCGCCAGTCCTGCCCGGCGTGGTGCTCCCAGTTGCCGAGCATGACGGCCATGCCGCCGCCGGTCAGGTGCTCCCCGAGGGCGGGCAGGAGCGTGGGCAGGACGGGGCCGCCGGCGTCGCGGTACTCCATGAGCGGCAGTCCCGCCTCCCGCACCGCCGGCGGCGTGATAACGAAGGGCGGGTTGGTGGCGATCAGGTCGAAGCGGCGCCCCGCCACCGGCTCCAGGAAGGAGCCACGCAGCAGCTCCAACCGCGCGGGATCCGTATCGGCCAGGGCCGTGTTGAAGGCGGTGAAGGCCAGCGCCCGTGGGAGATGTCGGTGGCGAGACGTGGTCCGCGTGCCGCAGCAGGTACAGGGTCTGGATGCCGCAGCCGCAGCCCAGATCGAGAGCGGCGTCAACGGGCGTGCGCGGGGTCAGGCCTGCCAGCGTCAGCCCGGCTCCACCGATGCCCAGGACATGATCGGGGGCGAGCTGTCCCTGCGAGACCAGTTCCCCCAGGTCGGAGGCGACCCACCAGCGCACCTCACCAGCGTCGTCGTGCGCCTCGTGGGGCCGCAGATCGACGGCGGCCCGTACTCGGTCGTCAACCGCGACCACCAGGCCCATGTCCTGGGCGCCGGCGGCACCCGTGCGCGGCAGTGCGGCATCCAGTTCGGCGGCGGGCACCGACTCTCCGAGCATGAACAGCGCGGTCAGCACGGCGACGGGGTCGGCCGCGCTGCCAGTATCGGCACCGGTGCGCGCAGCACTCAGCACCTCCCGCACCCGCCGCAGGGCGGGATAGCGCTGCTCGCGGCGCAGGGCGGCGTCGGCGGCGGGACCGAGCAGCTCGGCGACGGCGTCCACACCCCAGCCGGACGCCTCCAGGTCGGCGCGCAGGGCTGCCGCCTGGGCGGGGGTGGCCATGGGTGGAGGGGTGGGAGCAAGCCCAGCCGGAGGGGTGGGAGCAAGCCCAGCCGGAGGGGTGGGGACGGCGGCGGTCATAGAGGTGACCGTACCGCCTTACCGCGAGAGCTCATCCGGCCAGCATGTCCATGCCGACACTCATCACCACCGGAACGATGCCCAGGATGATGAAGGCAGGCAGGAAGCAGGTACCCAGCGGTAGTACCAGGCGGACGGCCAAGCGCTCGGCGGCCTCCGCGTCTGCGGCCTGCCGTCCCGCCCGCAGGGAGGCGGCAGTGCCGGCTAGCAGGGGCGCGGGCGAGGCGCCGTCCTCCCAGCCCGGCCGCAGACAAGCCTCGAGCCGGGCATGACGAACTCCGGCTCGCGACTCCGCCCGGTTCCACCAACGCCGGCGCGGCCCTGTCGCACCATCGACCCCGATGTCCTCCTGCACGCCGTCCATAGCAGCATCCGCTCCCCCGCGCCCCGCCCGCCAGGCCTCGTCCCAGTCGGCCCCCAGCAGCAGGGCCCGACCGACCACCTCCAGAGCCTCGTCGTCCAGCGCCCGCCCCAGTGCCTGGAGCGTCCCCGGCACCGATGCGCCGGCCGCGAGCGCGGCCCCGGCCAGGTCCAAAACGAGCGCCTCGTCAACCTCCTCCGGGGCGGCGGCCGCCGCCGCGACCAGCCTGCCGGTCAACCAGTGGCCGATGCCCATAAGGCTACGCCAGCCACCCCCAGGGCGCTGCCCCAGCCGCCGTCGAGCAGCATCCGCCCGGGCTGGGCGCCGATCGCGGAGCCGAGCAGCAGCCCGACCGGTGGCAGCAGGGCCAGCAGGCGCGCGGTAGAGCGCGGCCCGGACAGGGCGGTGCGTCGGGATGCGTCGGCGTGTCCAGACTCTGCCACTCCCCCGGCGACGGCCTCCAACACGCCCGCGAGCGGGGCGCCGAGCGCCGTCGTCAGGCGGCAGGCGGCCACGGCCCCGGGCACCGCCGCGGCGGTCAGGCGGCAGCGGGCATTGCGGGCCCGGTG
>NZ_MTPX02000042.1 GCF_002154335.2 Actinomyces ruminis | reverse complement strand
CGCCAATCACACCGCCCCCCATGGCGGCGGCCGCGCCTGCGGCACCCCGTGCAGGACGCTACCCCCCACACCGCCGGTGCGGCCCGCGCCGCCCACGCCCAGGCCTGTCAGCCCCCCGCGGCCCCGTCGCCCCGGGCCGGGCCGACGCTTGGGACTGGCGATTGTGGGCATTGCCTGCTGCTGCATCGCCGCGATTGTGCTGATCTGTTCGACCGGCCGCATGGGGCCACTGGCGGCAGGGGTCGCCATCGTCGGCACCATCACCGCATTGCTGGGGGCAGGCATCGTCATCAGCGCCCTGCGCGGGCGCCGCGGCGGCTGGATGACCGCCGCAGGCTGGCTCGCCGTACTGGTGGCCCTGCCCACAGTGGCAATCGGCGCCAACATGTCCGGAACTGTCCTAAGCGCGCGCGACTTCACGCACGGCGCCCCCAACAACACCGTCACGCTGACCTGGGACGATCTGGAACCGCAACTGGCCGCGGGCGACGGCAACGCGGACATGGTGGTGGACCTGGGCGACTACGCGGTGGGAAGCGTCGTCCTAGACCTGCGCGACATGCCGGCCGGTGCGGAGCCGCACACACGGGCGCGACTCAGCGTCGGCGTCGGCGACGTCAAGGTGCGCACGGCCACGGGCCAGAACCTGGCCGTGGACGCGGAGGTGGGCATGGGTGAGTTCACCGCCGACTTCAAGGACAACTGGCTCGCCGACGGCCAGCCGGTCAGCGACGGCGGCTACTGGCAGGAGGACCGCTACCGGGTCGATGGAACCAGCATCAACAACTACGGCGTCGCCCACTGGCAGGTGGACGAAACCACTTCGGTCACCTCGCCGGCCGCCCGGACCTCCGGAACCGCCCTCATGCTAGACATCGAGGTGGGCACGGGAAACGTTCGCATAGACGAGCAACCCAGCGAAGTTACCTGGTACGGAAACCAGAACAACGAGGTGTGGATCGTCTGGTACTGGGTGGACGCCGACGGCGACTCCCATGAGGAACTCCCGGTTCCCGGCATGACGCACGACGCGATCGACGACGACACTGCTTCTATCTGCGCGAACGCCGCGGCGGACGCCCGGGCTACCGAGGCCGCCACGGAGGACGGCGCGGAAGACGAGGATCCCTATGAAGACGACTATTGGGACGGCAGTTGGTATGACGTCTCCAGCCTGACGGGGGCCGGCCGGGAGGCCTGGGACAACTGCGTGAGCGAGGCCCTGGAGTCCGGCTCCAGCCCCATCGCCGACGCGCAGGCCGAGGCATCCGCCTCACCCTCGGCGCAGCCCTCCGGTGAGCCTTCGGCAGCCGCCACGGCCACGCCGACCGCGACTGACTGACTTGCGACCAGCTGTTTAGGAGATAACCATGAGCGAGAACACCAGCAACGCGGACGGCCGGCCCGCAGCGGCCGCGGACGTAACCGACGTCGCGGACACCACCGGAACCGAGCACAACGACACCACCGCCGTCCTGGATGTGAGCCCAGCGGAAGCGACCCGCAAGCTGGACGCCACCTCCCCCGACGCTCCCCCTACCGCCCCGCTGCCCCTGGGGGCGTCGGACTCACCCGACCCGGCCACCACCTGGCAGCTGCCGGCGGGTAAGCCGCCCGAGTCCCCGGGCCCGCAACCGCCTCATGACCTGCCGCCGCTCACCCCGGAGCGCGACGTCTGGAGCGCGCCGCGCAAGCACACCGACGCACAGGACAACGGCGTCACCTCCGGCTCGGCCCCGGGCGCACCGCGGGGCGTGCGGGCCGGCACCCTGGTGTGGGGGCTGATCCTGCTGGTGCTGGGAGGGTTGTTGCTCGCCGTCGCCGTGGGCGTGCAAGTCGACCCGGTCACCGCGGTGATTGTGCTGCTGGCGGGAATCGGCGTGGCGCTGTTGGTCACTGCGCTGCTGCCGCACCGCAGGGCAGACGGGCAGTAGCAGTCAGTAGGCCTGGCAGGCCGGACACCAGAACAGGCGCCGCCCGGCAACCTCCCGCTCCGCGACGCAGGTGCCGCAGCGCAGGCAGGGCCGCAGGGCCCGGTGGTAGACGTACCAGCGCCCGGCCTCCGCATCACCCTCGGGCAACGGCTCGGGCACCTCCGCGGCGTCGACCGTGGTGATGAAGCCGGTGGCGACCCCGTACTCCATTAGTGGCACCAGGTCGTCCCAAATCTCCTGCAGCCGCGCGGCACTGATCCGCTTGCCCTGCCGGAATGGGGACAGGCCGACGCGGAACAGGACCTCGGCACGGTAGATATTGCCGACCCCGGCCAGAATCGACTGGTCCATCAGCAGCTCACCTATGTTCCGCTTGCGGCGGCGAACGGCGGCGATGAACGCCTCGGGATCGGCATCGGGGCGCAACGGGTCCGGCCCCAGGCGACGGCGCACCGCGGCCACGCCGTCGGCATCCAACAGTTCGCAGGCGGTCGGTCCGGTCAGGTCCGCCACCCCGTGCTCCCCGGCGAGCCGCAGCCGGACGGCGCCGCGAGGTTCGGGCGGGGTCCACTCTCCGGGCGCGGCGGGGGCCGGCTGCTGCCCGTCGAGGCCGGACAAGGCGGAGCCGCCGCCGTGCGCGAGGGGCTGCTCGCCCCGCTCCCCCACTCTGCGGCGGGGCGCGCCGATGGAGTGGGGCGCGGTGAAGGCGCTGTCGCCGGCGAAGGTCCACGAGCCGTACAGGCCCAGGTGTATGCGCGTCCAGGTCACGTCCGGGGCATCCTGGGGAAGGTCGGCTACCGGCGCGAAGGCCACGAACAGCTGCTTGCCGTGTGCCTGCGCCCCCAGGAGCACCTGCCCGTTCAGGCGGGCGGCGCCGGCGGCGAAGCGTCCCTGCGGCGAGGACACTTCCAGGCGCTGGCCGCCATACAACTCGGTGAGGGCAGCTGCAAGGCGGTGGACGGTGTGACCTTCGGGCATACCGGGAACGCTACCTGCCGACTAAGGCGGCGTAGCGGGTGATCTCAATCCTGGGGATGGTTGCGGTGTGCCTCGTAGGCGGCCATCTGGTCGATGCGGTTCTGGTGGCGCTTCTCGCCGCTGAAGGGCTCGGAGATGAAGGCGTCCAGGATCCGCACCGCTTCCTCGGTGCTGTGCATGCGGGCGCCCAGCCCGGCCACGTTTGCGTTGTTGTGCTGGCGGGCGAGCCGAGCGACCTCCTCGTTCCACACCAGTGCGGCGCGCACGCCGTCTACCAGGTTGGCGGCGATCTGCTCACCATTGCCGGAGCCGCCGAGCACCACGCCCAGGCTGCCCGGATCGGCCACCACCGCCTCGGCGCAGGCGATGCAGAACTCCGGATAGTCGTCCATGCGGTCGTAGACGTAGCAGCCGTGGTCGATGACCTCGTGGCCGGCCTGCCGCCAGTGGTCGACGAGAATGCCCTTGAGTTCGAATCCAGCGTGGTCGGTGCCGATGTGAATGCGCATGAATGAATTGTGCCTCACGCGAACAAATCCGGCGCCCTCCAGCTGCGGATACGGGCGGATGTGCACCCGCGGGCTAGCGTTGCGCCATGACTGAACCGACCGCTTCTCCCGCCGACGCCCCGACGGCGCCCACCGACTCCGACGCCGCCGTGCTGGCGGGCGTGTATGACACCGCCGCCGCCGATGCCTCCGTGCGCCCGCAGGATGACCTGTACCGCCATGTGAACGGGACGTGGCTGGCGACGACGACGATCCCCGCCGACCGTCCGGCCACCGGTTCATTCCTGGTGCTGCGCGACGCCGCCGAGGCCGCCTGCCGTGACATTCTCGAGGAGCTGGCCGACGCCCCGCACGACGACGTTCCCACCACCTCCGCGGGCAAGCTCGGCGCGCTGTACGCCGCCTTTCTGGACGAGGAGCACGTGGAGCAGCTCAGTGCCGACCCGCTGATCCCCGAGCTGGAGCCCGTGCTCGCGGCGGCGGACAAGGAGGCGCTTGCCCATGCCCTGGGCGCCCACCTGGCCGCCGGCTTCACCGGGCCGGTAGCCATCGACGTCGAGGTCGACCTTAACGACCCGGACCGCTACACCACCTGGATGGCCCAGTCGGGCCTGGGCCTACCCGACGAGTCCTACTACCGCGAGGAGGACCGTGCCGAGATCCGCCGGGCGTACGTCGCCCACGTGGCACGTATGCTGGATTTGGCGGGTCTGCCGCAGCAGCTGGGGGCCGACGCCGACGCACTGGCACGGCGCATCATGGCGTTGGAGACCGCACTGGCCAAGGGCCACTGGGACGTGGTGGCCTGCCGGGACATCGAGAAGATCAACAACCCCACCGCCTGGGACGACCTGGTCGCCTCCGCGCCGCTGTTCCCATGGCAGGCCTGGCGCGAGGGCGTGAACGCGGCGGTGGCGGACGCCGGCGCGCAGCCCGGCATGCTGCTGGCCGAGACCATCGTCGAGCAGCCCGACTACCTGTCGCACCTGGCGCAGGTGTGGCACGAGATGCCGTTGGCCGACCTGCGTGCTTGGGCCGCCTGGCATCTGGTGCACGGCCGCGCCACCCTGCTCTCGCGGGACTTCGTGGAGGAGAACTTCGACTTCTACTCCCACACGCTCCAGGGGGTGGACGAGCTGCGGGCCCGTTGGAAGCGCGGTGTCGGCCTGATCGAGGGCACGCTGGGCGAGGCCCTGGGTGAGCGGTACGTCGCCCGGCACTTCCCGCCCGCCCACAAGGCGCGCATGGAGCAGCTGGTCGCCCGCCTGATCGAGGCCTACCGCCAGTCGATCTCCGCCCTGGACTGGATGAGCCCGGCCACCCGCAAACGCGCCCTGGAAAAGCTGTCCCTGTTCACCCCGAAGATCGGCTACCCGAGCAAGTGGCGCGACTACAGCGCCGTCACGGTGACGCCCGGCGACGTCGTCGGCTCGGTGCGCTCGGTGGAGGCCTTCGAGCTGGCCCGCTCCCTGCGCAAGCTGGGCGGGCCGGTGGACCGGGAGGAGTGGCACATGACCCCGCAGACGGTCAACGCCTACTACAACCCGACCATGAACGAGATCGTCTTTCCCGCCGCGATCCTGCAGCCGCCCTTCTTCGACCCGGACGCCGACGACGCCGTCAACTACGCCGGCATCGGCGCCGTGATCGGCCACGAGATCGGCCACGGCTTCGACGACCAGGGCTCCACCTTCGACGGGCACGGCAAGGTGACCGACTGGTGGACCCAGGCCGACCGCGAGGCCTTCGAGGCCCGCACCCATGCACTGATCGCTCAGTACGACGCCTACCGCCCGGAGGCATTGGTCGCCAGCGCGCAGGCCGAGGGCAAGGACGCCGACGCGTCCCGCATGTCAACGGGGAACTCACGATCGGGGAGAACATCGGCGACCTGGGTGGTCTGGGCATCGCGCTGAAGGCCTATGCGCTGGCCCTGGCGGACGCCGGGATCGAGTCGCTGCAGCAGGCGCCGGTAATCGACGATCTCACCGGCCTGGAGCGCTTCTTCTACTCGTGGGCACGCATCTGGCGCAACAAGAGCCGAGACGACTACGCCGAACTGCTGCTGACGATCGACCCGCACTCCCCCGCAGAGTTCCGCTGCAACGGGATTGTGCGCAACGTGGACGCCTTCTACGAGACCTTCAACGTAACCGAGGGCGATGCGCTGTGGCTGCCACCCGAGGAGCGCGTGACCATCTGGTGAGGCTTCGGGATGGGAGAGGCAGTGTGCATGACGACGTCGGCACGCCGCCTCTGCCGGTCGACGGCCCCGGGCCATGCATCGGCGTGTGACCGGCTCACGGTGACCTCCGCGCGGCTCGTGAGTCGACAGGAACACATGTCCATGGGAACCGACATATGAGGACTCCTCCCCGCCACCACCTGGCCTAGACACATATTCGCAGCTCTTCCGGTTTGAGGGTGTGGTGGTGGGTTGTCGACGTGATCGTGGTGTCTGAGCTTGGGCTATTGGTTGGTGTGGTTCGGGGATGTCGGGGTGATTACGGTCTGGCGGATAAGTCGGTGTTGTGCTTGGTGTTCGCGGGTTCTGTATGGCCACAGGGGACTGTGGGAGCACGGTGTCCCGTGGGTAAGCAGTCCTGGGCCGACCAGTCGGCTGCCTCGGCGGCAGGGGTGTTTCGCCGCCGGGGTGCCGGGCGTCGGCATGTTCCCGCCCCCGCCCGCCCGTTGCCGGCAAGGCGTGCATCCCAGGCGCTCGTCGGCGCCCCCTTCTTCCCCGGGTTTGGACCGCCAAACTGCGGTCGGACCCTCTAACTGCGGTTGGACCGCCTGTCTGCGGTTGGACCGCCTCAAACGCACTCTCAGAGGGTCCAAGCGCGGGAACCCGGTCCAAGCGCGGGAACCCGGTCCAACTGCGGGGACCCGGTCCAAACACCGAGGGGTTGACAACAGGCCTCCCCACAACCGAGGCGAAGCACCACGCTCGCGCCAACAACCCGTGATCGTTCGGCACGAGCTACGCTGCGAGGGTCGTGCTCGGGCGCAGGAGGTCGTACTCGGCTGGCCGGGTCGTTTTGAGGCTTGCGAGGACGTCTTCGGGCTCGCGAGGGCGTTCTCGGGCTGACAAGGTCGGTGCCGGGCAGGCAGGGACGTCGTCCTTGATCCACCAGGCTCCACCCTGAACACCCCACCCATCGCGCCACCAGGATGCGCGCGCCAATCATCACTCGGCGAACCGCCACCCGTCGGCCGCCACAGCCTCAAACACGAAGAGCCAGGCTCGGCGGGCCCTAGGTCCTAGCTTTGAGACTGATGCGACACGCGTGATGCCGCCTGGAACCAGAATCACAAACAGATCACACAAAAAGCGCTTGTCTCCAAACCGAGATCCAGGAAGGCTGGGCTCAGTCCGGCGCCGCCCCGCGCCGTAACCGTCTATCCCATCTGGAGGTTCCATGCGTCTCGGACGCTCCATCACCGCCATCGGTACCGCCGCACTCGTTGCCGCCGGCGCCGTCGTATCGACTCCGGCATTCGCCGACACCACCGATTCCGGCTTCACGCTCGACGCCCCCGACAGCCGCGTCGTCGACCCCAACTCGTCTATCACCGTAACCGGCTCCGGCTGCGGCACCTCGGAGAACCCGGGCGCAGTGGCCGTCGCCCTCACCAACAATGTGGACGGCTCCACCTACTCCACGCCCGTCACGGTCGACGCCGGTGCCGACGGCACCTGGACCGCCACCGTGGACCTGTCCGCCGCCGTCGCCGAGGTCGGTGGCGACCCCAACGTCGACCCGTGGTACATCGCGGCTCAGTGCACCACCTACAACGGTGACACGAGCGATACGGCCGGCGAGCGGATCATCCTGGACGGCACCGACTTCACCGGCAAGTACACGCTCAGCGGCGAGGCCGGCTCCCAGACCTTCAAGATCACGGCCTCGGGCCTGACCCCGGGCGAGACCGCCACCGCTGTCCTGATCCGCCAGGCCGACGCCGAGTCGGCCGACGCCACCCCTGTGGCCACCATCGGCTCCGGCACCGTTGACGCCGACGGCAACTTCAACGGCACCTTCCCCGCGCCCTCCGTCCCCGACGGAACCTACGTAATGCGCGTGACCGGCTCCCGCTACGGCGAGGGCGGCGACTCCACCTCCCTGATCACCGTCGCTAACGGCGCGTACAACCTCTCCGCCCGCGATGACAGCTCCGACGACACCGCCATCGCCCAGAACGACCCCACCACGACGACGGCGGATGACACCTCCGCGACCGTTGCGGTCGCTGTTCCGGCCAAGGCCTCCGGCAAGGAGCTGGCCAAGACCGGTGGTGAGGGCCTGGCCCCGGTCATCCTCGCGGCCGGCCTGCTCGCCTCCGGCGCCGTGCTGCTGCGCAGCCGCCGTCACGCCTGACTGGTGGCTAGTCTGCCCGGGTGATGACCTCCTCGCTAACTCGCCCACAACGGCAGGCATACTCGCCCGCGCACCAAGCGCTTTCCGCCTGGTGGGCGCGGGTGCGTGTATGGGGGCGCAGGCGTCCGCTGCGTGCCGCCGTCTGTACTGTCCTTGCTGTGCTACTGGTCCTCGGAGTGGGAGACCTATGCGTGTTGTGGACCCGCCTGGACCGCTTCAACGTCGATCTGCCCGGCCATGCCTCCGGGAGCGTCACCGCCACGGGGGACGCAGCGGAGACCTGGCTGGTGATCGGCACCGATTCGCGCACCGATCTGCCCGACGGGCCCGCCCGCTACGGCGGCGTCGAGGAGGTGGGCGAAGGAGCGCGCGCCGACGTCGTCGTGCTGGTGCAGCCGGCCGCCTCCGGTGTGAACGTACTGGTGCTGCCGCGTGACTTGATTGTGGCGCAGGGCCAGCTGTTCGCGGAGCGCCTCGCCACGTCCTTCCTGCAGGGGCCGCAGTACACGGTTAATGCCCTGTGCTCCGCCTACGGTGTGGCCGCCGACCACGTGGTCACCGTCGATATGGCCCAGTTCGCCGACATCGTTGATTCCCTGGGCGGGGTCGACGTGGCGATCGACGAGCCCGTACGCGACGCCTACTCCGGGCTTGAGATCGATGCCGCGGGCACGCAGCGCCTAAACGGCGTGGATGCCCTGGCACTGGTACGCTCCCGCCACCCGGAGGTGCAGCGCAATGGGCAGTGGGTGGCGCTGTCGGAGCAGGAGGGCGCAGAACGACGCAGCCGCTTCACCGGCGTCGTGATGCGCGCCGTCATGTCCGCCCTGTCGGAGCGAGCCCGTAGTCCTTTGGCACTCCAGTCGTTGGCATGGACGCTCACCGGAAACCTCGGGGTCGACTCCGGCACCGGTCTGCTGGACCTGGCCCGACTTGCCCGCGCCGTCAGCGGCTCGGGCGAGGGCGCTACCGCCGTCAACCTGGTGGAGGTTCCGGCAGGGCCCGTGGAGGACGGCTTCGCGGCACCGCCGACGGAGCAGACCTATGCCACCCTGGCCGCCTACGGGTACACGCCCGGCGCCTGCACCCCCGCCGACTGACTCGCCGAGATCGGTAGAAACCACGCATGGCGGCCCCGCACCGGCTGGGGATCAGCGGCGCAGGTAGTCGCCGACGGCGCGGCGCAGGTTCTCCTGGCCGTGGCGCAGGGCCTGCTCCAGGGGCTCGTCGGGCGGGCCGACCTTGACCAGGTCGCGCACCCCGTGCTCGAGCAGGTTCTCCGCCCCGTCCTTGATGCGCCCGGCGAAGACGACGCAGGGCACGCCCGCCCCGGCGGCGACGCGGGCGACCCCGGCGGGCGTCTTGCCCGCCAGGGTCTGGGCGTCCACGGATCCCTCGCCGGTCAGCACCAGATCAGCTCCGACTACGGCGTCGCCCAGGGCGACGGCGCGCGCCACCAACTCGACCCCGGGCTCGAGCTCGGCGCCGAGGAAGACCCGCAGGGAGAAGCCGAGTCCACCCGCGGCACCGGCCCCGGGCACGGCCGCCTCTTTCCCGTGTCCAGATACCCGGGCTACGTGGGCCAGGGCCCGGTCCAGAACCGACACCCACTCGGGGGTCACGCCCTTCTGGGGCCCGAATACGGCGGTAGCGCCGTCGGGGCCGGCGAGCGGGTTGGTCACATCACAGGCCACCTGGAAGCGGACTCGGGCGAGTTCTGGGAGCAGGCCGTCCAGGTCGATGGCGGCTATCCGTTCGAACTGCTCGGGGTAGGGCGTGACGGGTTCGCCGACGGCGTCGAGGAGTCGGGCCCCCAGGGCGGTGAGCATGCCCAGGCCGGCGTCATTGGTGGCCGACCCGCCAATGCCGAGGATGATGCGCCGGGCTCCGCGGCCGACGGCGTCCTTAATGAGCAGCCCCAGTCCGGCGGTGTTGGAGTGCAGGACATCCCGGTCGGCGGGGTCGATGAGCTCCAGGCCGGCGCAGCTGGCCACGTCCATGACAGCGCGGTCACCGTCGAGCCCATAGGCGGCCCGGATAGGCCGCCCCAGGGCGTCGACGGTGGGCACCGTGACGACCTCGGCGCCCCAGGCGGCGGCGATGGCATCCACGAAACCCTCCCCGCCGTCGGACATGGGCACCATGACCGTCTCGGCTTCGGGGTAGACGTCGTGCACGCCGCGTTGCATGGCCCGGGCGGCTTGCAGTGCCGTCATGTTCTCCTTGAAGGAGTCGGGCGCCAAAACGATCTTCACGGTGCTGTCCTTCCTCTCCGGTCGCGGCGGGGCCTCGGCGTACGCCTTAGGCAGTCTTCACCGGAGTGAGCGGCTCACGCCCGGCCAGCACGGCGAGAACATTGTCGACGGCGAGCCGGCACATACGGTCACGCGTCGCCTCACCCGCGCTGGCGGTGTGCGGGGTGAGCACCACCTGCGGCCGGGCGATCAGCTCGGGGTTGACGTGCGGCTCCCCCTCGAAGGTGTCGATGGCGGCGCCGCGCAGGTGCCCGGAGTCGATCGCCTCGATCAGCGCCTGCTCGTCCACGATGCCGCCGCGCGCGCAGTTGACCAGGTAGGCGCCCGGCTTCATGGCAGCCAGTGCCTCCCGGTTGATCAGGTGGCGGGTGGAGGGCAGCAGCGGTACGTGCAGAGAGACGACGTCGGCGCTCACCAGCAGTTCCTCCTGGCTGACGATCTCGACGCCCTCGACCGTGGAACCCAGCGGGCGGGTGGCATCGGTGGCGATGACACGCATGTCGAAGGCACGGGCGCGCCGGGCCACGGCCATGCCGATGCGCCCCAGGCCGATGATGCCCAGGGTGGCACCGGCGGAGATGTCCAGTCCGACGAACATGCGCGGCCCCCACACCCACTGGTTGCCCTCACGGATGAAGCGGTCGGCCTCGACGATGCGCCGCCCCAGGGCCAGGATGAGGGCGAAGGTGTGGTCGGCGGTGGCACCGTCCAGCACCCCGGGGGTGTTGGTTACCGTGACGCCGTGGCGGGCGGCGGCGGCAAGGTCGATATTGTCGAAGCCGACGGCCACATTGGCCACCACCTTCAGGCTCGGCCCGGCGGCCGCGAAGAACTCCTCGTCTATGCGCTCGGTGAGCGTGACGATGGCGGCGTCCTTCCCGGCCACCCCGTTCCAGCAGCTCCGCCCGAGCGGGCGGCGCCTCCTGGCCGACGTCGAAGCTGACCCCGGCATGGGAGTCCAGCTCACGGGTGACGGCGTCGGTCAGCAGCCGGGCGACGTACACGGACTGGGACGGCTTCACAGCCTCCACACTATTTGTAGATGTAGTCATGGAATTGCCTTTCGTTAGAGGTGACAGTTGAAGATGGGCGGCCGCGGCAGTCAGATCTCCGGCAGCGGCTCGCGTCCGGTCGCGTCGGTCCAGGAGGCGCGGAAGGCGTCCCAGCGGTCATCGTTGATGGCCACCCAATCCGGCCGCGGGCTGACCCGCCGGGAGGCAACCTCCGGCAGAACCAGGCCGGCCACGGTGGCGCCGCACATGCCCGCCGCCCCAATGGCCGGCAGGTAGGACTCGTCGACCAGGTCCAGATCGGCGTCGAGGATGTCGGCGAGCATCTGGGGGAAGGCCTCGTCGGCCCCGAAGGCGCCGGTGACGTAAATGGAGCCCGAGCCCTTGGACACGCAGGAGCCGAGCACCATGCGGTCCACTAGCAGGACGCCGTCGACTATGCCGCGGGCCACCTGCGCGCGGCTGGTCTCACGGGTGATGTCCACCAGTCGGGCGCAAGGCGCCTCGAACCACAGCGGTCCCCGCTCCCGCATGACGTGCGGGATGAAGAACGGGGCGGTAACCGCGTCCTCGCGGGAGATGTCGTAGGCGGTGCGAATCATCTCGGCGACGCCGCCGCCGGCCTCGCCGAAGCCGGCCACCAGCGCCCCGGTGGCCAGGGCGTCGCCGCCGTTGGTCACACCGTTGATCAGCCACTCCCCCGGCCGGTTGCCACAGCGTTGCAGGGCCGTGGCGCGCGTGTCCGGGGCGTCCAGGCAGGAGTTGATCACATGGGTGGTGCCCATGATGAAGAAGGGCTTGGTGCCCGGTCTGGTGCCCAGGGCATAGGAGGCGGCGGGGGTGTCGGCCGAGCCGACCGACACGGGAATACCCTCGGGCAGCCCGAATTCGGCGGCCGCCTCCGCGGTGACCGTGCCGAGGATCTCCACCGCGTGCTTGACCGGCGGGAGCGACTCCGGGTCGATATCCAGCAGGTCGATGGTCTCCTGAATCCATCCCCGTTCCGGCTCCAGCGTGTTGAAGATGCCGGAGTAGGAGGCCTGGGTGGGGTCCAGGGCGGTGCGCCCCGTGAGCAGAGCGCCGAGCCAGGTGCCGGCCATGCCGAAGGTGGCCATGCGGGCGAAGGCGTCTGCGTCGTGGTTGCGCAGGTAGGGGTGCGCCAGGGCCATGAAGGTCGACTGCGAGGGGTGATTCCCCGTGGCCGCGAGTGCCTGCTCCGAGCGCTGATCCGAGAACTGGTTGAAGTAGTAGCGCAGGATGTTGTTGTCCCACACCACTCCCAAGCCGCAGGCCCTTCCTACGTCGTCCAGCGGCACGGCGACCGGGCAGTGGACGTCGATGCCGACGCCGGCGGCGCCGGCCAGGGTCGGTCCCAGCTCGGCCAGCGCGCCGCGGATGGACTGCTCCCAGGCCCGCGGGTCCACGCGTCCCTGCACGGAGCGGGAACGCGGGTGGGCGCAGCGGGCGCGGGCAATCACCTCCCCACCGGCGTCGACGACGACGGCCTTGGTGGCCGAGGTCCCCAGGTCGATTCCGACGAATGTGCTCATCATTGAACCTCCGTCATCCTCTCGTCTTGGCGGCACCGACGGCCGTCAGTCCAGCAGCTTGACGGCCTCGGAGGGAACAACGCCGTCGTGCACCACCGCGCGCAGCGCCCGAACCATCTTGGCGGGGTCCTCGGCCTGCCAGATGTTGCGCCCGCAGGTCATGCCCACACCGCCGGCCTCCATGACGGCCGCCGCCTGCTCCAGCACATTGATGGGCTTGGGGGCGGGCGCGCCGCCGGCGGCGACGACGGGCGTGGGGACGGCGTCGACGACCTGCTTGAACTCCGCCGCGGAGCCGGTGTACCAGGTCTTGACGATGTCGGTGCCGCATTCGGCGGCAGCGCGGGCCGCGTAGACGACGGACTCGGTGGAACCCTTGCGGTCGCCCCACAGCTCCCCGGAGGGGTAGGCGTGGCAGATGACCGGCATGCCCCACTTGTGGGCTTCCTCGGTGGTCGCGGACATCATCTCCAGCATGGCGACCTGGTTCTCCGAGCCAGCGGAGATGCCAATGGCGAGTGCGTCGGCGCCCAGGCGGATGGCGTCGTGAACGTTGCCGACCGTGGCGTCGTAGGTGGGGTGGAAGTCGACGCAGAAGGTGGAGCCCTTGATGATGAGCGGCACGGTGACGTCGTTGTCCCACAGCAGGTGGCCGGCAATGCCCTTGAAAACGGTGAAGGCGTCGGGCTCGCCCTCGATGATCCGGTTGAAGGTGTTCTTGATGTCGGCCAGGCGCGGGGCGACGCCGCGGGGGACGGCCTGGTCAAGAGCCACCGACATCATGCGGCCGTCCGCGCCGAGCAGGCGCCGCAGGCGCAGCTGGCGGCCGAGGGCGGGAGTGGTGCCGACGGGGTTGAGCGAGTAGACGGACATGGTTCTTTCTCCTTGTCGGTGTGTTGATGCGTGGCTCGACCCTGCGCCGGGCCACTCGGGTGAAATCAGTCAGTGAGTCGCAAAAGGGTGTACTGGCCGAGACTCGCGGCGTGAACGCGAGCCGGAAGGGCGGTTGGGAGGAGTCGCCGGGCGTCAGGCCCAGACGTCGACGCCGACGCGCATGTCGGCACCGGAGGCGGCCAGGTCGATGGCCTCCACGGCGCGGTCCAGCGGCAGTTGGGTGCCGATCAGATCGGCCACCTTCAGCCGACCGTCGTCGATCATCGGAGCCACCTGCTGGAAGTTCTCCAGGCGGCAGGAGGAGGCGCCGACGATTTCGTACTCGTTGTAGTGGATGTCGTTGGCGACGAACTCGAGCTTGGCCTCGGAGTTGAAGCCGGCGAACACGGAGATGCGGGCGCCGGGGGCGAGCACGCCCAGGTAGGGGGTCATCGCCTCGGGACGGCCGATGGCCATGATGACCACGTCGATGCCGTCGGGGGCGAAGTCACGAATCCGGTCGGCGATGTCGTCGCTCGGGGCGAGCACCAGGTCGGCTCCGGAGGCGCGGGCGATATCGTGGCGGGCCTGGTTGGGCTCCACGGAGATGACCTGGCGCACACCTTGGGCCTTGGCCAGACGGATGTGGATCAGGCCGAGTGGGCCCGCCCCGGCCACCAGCACGGTGTCCGCCCCGGCGACCTTGGCCAGGTTCTGGCCGTTCAGGGCGCAGGAGACCGGCTCGACGATGGCGGCCTCCAGAGCGGAGACATGGTTGATCGGGATGAGGTTCTCACGGGCCCGGGCGGGGACCCGCACGTACTGCGACAGCCCGCCGTCGAGCTGATAGCCGAAGGCGACGCGGTTGCGGCAGATGTTGGGGTGGCCCTTGGAACAGGCCGAGCAAGTCCCGCACGGGACCAGCGGGTAGACGCAGACCTGGTCGCCCATGGACACGCCCTCGGGCAGGTCGCCATTCACGGCTACCACCTCCCCGGCGAATTCGTGCCCCAGCGTGGAGGGCAGGGAGACGTTGCGGGTCTTGCGGCCGGTGTAGATGCGCACGTCCGTCCCGCACAGCAGGGCCCCGGTGACCTTGAGCAGGACGTCACCCGGCTCAAGCTCGGGGATCGGAACCTGCTCGATCCGCATGTCGTTCGGAGCGTGCAGTACGGCCTTGCGCATGGTGGCCCTTAGATCGACGGTCGTGTTGACAGTCGCATTGCTGGTCATGGTTCTTCCTTGGAATTACGTGAGTCTTTGGGGCTCTGCTCGCCGGCGAGCAGAATGGTGGTGGCGCCGCGCTCCTCGAGGGCATCGATCTGCTCGGAGGAGGCTTTGACGTCGGTGATAAGTCCCCATTCGTGGGGCAGCGGGGACCAGTAAGGGTAGTCGGTGTCGTCGTCAAGCTTGGAGGAGTCGGCGATGACATACACCTGGGAAGCCTGGCGCAGCATCATCGACTTCAGCCGGGACTGGTCGTAGGTGCGCGAGGCGATGCCGCGCTCGGCGCTTACGGCGTCGGCACCGACGAAGGCGATGTTCCCGTAGATGCGGGACAAGGTCATCTCGGCGTCACCGCCGCAGATGGTCTCGTTGATGCCACGCAGGTTGCCGCCGAGAACGAGCACATGGACCTTGTCCTGTCCCACGAGCTGGTTAATGCAGCGCAGCCCGTTGGTGACCACGGTGAGTTCGAAGCGGTTGTCGATGGCGGTGGCAATACGTTCCGCCGTGGAACCGGCATCGAGGATCACCAGATCACCCTCATTGATGAGGGAAACTGCCACCTGGGCGATCGCCTCCTTCTCAACGGCGTTGCTCACCTGACGCTGCGCCATGGTCAGCTCACGCCTGCCGGGGGCCAGCGAGGCACCCCCGTAGGTGCGGGAGATGATCTCGTCCTTCTCCAACAGGGCCAGATCGCGGCGAATGGTGACCACGGATACATCCAGGGCCTGAGCCAGCTCATTCACCGACGCACGCTTGTCCGATCCCTCGCCGAGCATCTCAACGAGCCGGGCGCGCCGCCGGTCCCCCTTGGTACGGGGCTCGTCGGTGACGCCGGAGCGAACGGTGATGGCCATGGTGCCTCCCTGATCGTTGAGAATCGCTTCTGAATGCATCGTCCCACCTCCTTTCGTCGTTGTGGCGGTGTCGTGTGGTGTGAGTGGCGATTGACCCGTGTGGAGCGCGCCCACCGAATTGCGGATTCCAAGCCAACGGGGCCGTTCTCCCTGTCCCCGTCTTGGCGCGGTCTATTCCTGTTCTCACACGGTGATCACGTCCCGGGAGAAGTCGATCTGCTCTACCTTCGGGAGCATCAGGGCGAAGACCAGTGCGCCGATAATGCATACTCCGCCGGACAGCAGCAGCGGAAGCCCGAAGGTGCCGGTGGCTCCATACAGGAAGCCGATGACGATCGGGTTGAGCGCCGAGCCGATGTTGGAGAAGAAGTTCTGCGTACCGCCCAGCACACCGACGGTGGACGCGGGCACGAAGTCCGCGGGCAGGCACCAGATGGTGACGATAGTGAAGGCGGAGCCGAAGTAGGACACCGACATGAGCGCCAGTGCCAGGCCCGCCGTCGGGACGAATGCTGCCGCTCCGATGACGGCGCACAACAGCATGCCGACCACCAGGCAGGTCTTGCGCACACGAGTCACTGACCAACCGCGCTTGAGCAGGGCGTCGTTGACCAGGCCGCCGCTCCAGGACCCGATGATCGAGCAGATCGGGGGAATCGCCCCGAACAGACCGAGCTTGAGTAGGTCGAAACCGCGCTCGTCAACCAGGTAGGTGGGGAACCAGGTGAGGAAGAAGGTCACCGCGAAGTTGACGCAGAAGAAACCGATCATCATGGCCCACACGGCCCGCTTGCGCAGTAGGACGAGCACCGGGATGGCCTTTTCGGTGCCGGCCGCAGCCGCCTCGCGTGCCTCCTGCTCACGGCCCTCGTTGATGATTGCCATCTCTTCCTCGCCGATGCGACCAACGAGTTCCGGGCGACGGTATAGGGTCCACCAACCGAGCGCCCACAGGATCCCGAGCACCCCGGCGATCAGGAACACCCAGCGCCATCCCCAAAGGCCGATGATTCCGGCGATGACGGGGGTGGCGATGGCCGAGCCGATGCGCGCGCCCGAGTCGTACACGGAGGTGGCGCGGGCACGTTCCCGCTGGGGGAACCACCGAGACACGGTCTTGGCGGAAGCCGGATATGCGCCGGACTCGCCGATGCCCAGTCCCAGGCGCAGTCCGAACAGCATGCCGAAGCTGCTGGCCAGGAAGGTGGCGCCGGTGCACACCGACCACACGAACACCGAGGCGCCGAACATCACGCGCTCGCCGAACTTGTCGATGAGCGATCCCGCAGGAATCTGCATGATCGCGTAGGACCAGGAGAACGCGGAGAGGATGAGGCCCTGCTCACCCGGTGTGATGTCAAAGTCCTTGGTCATGTAGGGCAAGGACACAGAAATCGCTGAGCGATCGATGTAGTTGATAGCGAGCCCGAGGGCACAGACGACGGCGACGATCCACCGCCAGTTGGTCTTACCGGGCCTGCGCACCCGGATGTCTGCTGGTGCCGTCATGGATACCTCCTTGTACCTCGATAGTGAACGGTTCACTCACGCGAGGAACCGCGAACGATCACGCCGATCATTCCGACACAACAAGCATGCGGCGCTCGCACGCCTTCGTCAAGAGTGTTCGATCGAATCGATCTCTATATTGAACGTTTCGATCATCCCGTTCGCCCACGCCTGGGCCTTTGGTACTAACTCACGATCAATCGGCGTCGAGCCCTCCCTTCGCCGCATCCCGGCCACTGCTACGTCACGCGCCCCGATTTCTGGCCCTCGGCGCGCAGTGGGACAATCGCCCGGGACCTCGCGGCTCGCACCGCGGTTCCCAGAGCATCTGCCACTACGACTGAAGGAGCTTTCGTGCCCGGTCAGAACCTCACCCGCGAGGAGGCAGCGGCACGCGCCGCCGTCGTCTCCACCGACAGTTACGACGTCGTCCTGGATCTGTCCGGCGCCGCGGACCCCGCCAACGCCACCTTCCGTTCCACCACGACGGTCCGCTTCACCGCCACCCCGGGAGCCTCCACCTTCATCGACCTGATCGCCCCAGCCGTGCATGCGGTGACGCTCAATGGCGTCGAGCTCGACCCGCGGCAGGTGTTCGCTGACTCGCGCATCGCGCTGGCGGACCTCCAGACGGACAACGAGCTGACCGTGGTAGCCGACTGCGCCTACATGCACACCGGCGAGGGCCTGCACCGCTTCACCGACCCGGCCGACGGCGAGACCTACCTGTACACCCAGTTCGAGGTGCCCGATGCCCGCCGCATGTACACCGTGTTCGAGCAGCCCGACCTGAAGGCGATCTTCCGCTTCACCGTCACCGTGCCCGAGGGCTGGACGGTCCTGTCCAACTCCCCCACTCCCGTGCCCACGCCTGCCGCCGCCGGCACGCACACCTTCGCCTTCGCCCCCTGCGAGCGCATCAGCTCCTACATCACGGCAATCGTCGCCGGCCCCTATGTGGGCGCCACCGATGTCTACACCGCCGCCGACGGCCGCACCGTTCCCCTGGGCGTCTACTGCCGCAAGAGCCTGGAAGAGTTCATGGATGCCGAGGAGATCCTATCGATCACCAAGAGCGGCTTCGCCTACTACGAGGAGCTGTTCGGCACCCCTTACGCCTTCACCAAGTACGACCAGGCCTTCGTGCCCGAGTTCAACGCCGGCGCCATGGAGAACGCCGGCATCGTCACCCACCGCGACGACTACATCTTCCGCTCCCGGCCGGTGCAGGCGCGCGTCGAGCGCCGCGCTGAGACCATCCTGCACGAGCTGGCGCACATGTGGTTCGGGGACATGGTCACCATGAAGTGGTGGGACGACCTGTGGCTGAACGAGTCCTTCGCCGAGTACTGCTCCACCCTCGCCGTCGCAGAAGCCACTCGCTGGACGGACGCCTGGACCACCTTCCAGGTGCTGGAGAAGAACTGGGCCTACAACCAGGACCAGCTCTCCTCCACCCACCCGATCGCCGCGGACATCAACGACCTGCACGATGTGGAGGTCAACTTCGACGGCATCACCTACGCCAAGGGCGCCTCCGTGCTGTCGGCGCTGGTGGCGTATGTGGGCCGCGAGTCCTTCTTCGCGGGCATCAAGAACTACCTGGCGGCACACGCCTACGCCAACGCCACCCTGGCCGACCTGCTCGGCGAGCTGGAACGAGTCTCCGGCCGCGACCTGTCGGCCTGGACCCGGGTCTGGCTGCAGGAGGCGGGCGTGACCACCCTGCGCCTGGAGCTGGACGCCAATGCCGACGGCTTGATCACTTCCGCCACGATTGTCCAGGAGATCCCTGCGGGTTCCCCGGCCTCACTGCGCCCCCACCGGGTGGTGCTGGGCGCCTACACGCTCGGATCCCAGATCCCGGCCGCACTGGAGCGCACCGGCCGCGTCGAGCTCGACGTCGTCGGGGCACGCACCGAAGTGCCCGAGCTGGTCGGCACCGCTCGTCCCGACGTCTTCATCCTGAACGACGAGGACCTCACCTACGCCAAGGTGCGCCTGGACGACGCCTCGCTCGCCACCGGACTGGCACATGTGGACGCCTTCACCACCTCGCTGCCGCGCTCGCTGCTGGTGGCCAGCGCCTGGGACATGGTGCGCGACGGCGAGCTGCCGGCCGCCGACTTCCTCGCCGCGGCACTGCGCGCGCTGCAGACCGAGACGCATTCCAGCGTGGTGCAGGGGCTGCTGGCGCGGGTGGCGACCTGCCTGTCGGCCTACCTGCCCCCGGCCGAGCGTCGGGACGCGGCCACCGCGACCACCGACACGCTGCTGGGCCTGGCGCGTTCCGCCGAGGCCGGTAGCGACAAGCAGCTGCAGCTGGTGCGCGCCGTTGCCGCCCACGCCGTTGCCGACTCCCAGCTCGACGCCGTCTCCGCCTGGCTGGATGGCTCCGCCACCCTGCCGGGCCTGGTCGTGGACCAGGACCTGCGCTGGGAGCTGCTGGTGGGCCTGGTCGCCGCTGGACGCTGCGGCGAGCCGGAGATCGCCGCTGAGGAGGCGCGGGACCGCACCACCACGGGCCGCGAGCGCGCCGCCCAGGCACGCGCCGCCGTGCCCACCGCGGAGGCGAAGGCGGCCGCCTGGCGCGAACTGGTTGACAACGCCGGCCTGCCCAATGAGACGCAGGTGAAGATGCTCGCCGGCTTCAACATGGTGGAGCGCAACCCCGAGTTGCTGGTCCCCTTCATCTCGGAGTACGTAAAGGAGGCCGACGGCATCTGGAACTCGCGTACCTTCCACATGGCCGAGAACCTGCTGGAACGCCTGTGGTCGTCCGCCACTGTGGGGCTGCCCGACGTCGCTCCGGCCGCGGCGCTGGAGAGCTGGCTGGCCGCACATGCGGATGCGCCCGCAGCCTTCCGCCGCATTGTCAGCGAGAACCTCGATGACACTCGCCGCGTGATGAGCGTGCAGGCATGCACCCGCTCCACCGCAAGCTGACCGGCGTCGCCCCGTCCGTCCTCCCCACCGAGGTCGGTTGATATGGCGGCGGGCCGAGCACACGGCGCTCGACCCGCCGCCATCACGGCACGGTTAGTCGGAACGCCGCTTGCCCGTGGACTGCGCAGCGGTTTCCTGAGCGGCCGCAAAGCTGTCGCCGTCGTCCTCACGACCGGGGGTCTTGAAGCCGAACCTGGTGATGAGGAAGCGGAACAGGAAGTAGTAGATGAGGAAGTAGGCCAGGCCCACCCCGAGCAGGGCGACCGGGCCGGCCAAGGTTCCGCCGGACAGCTCGGCGGACTTGCCGAAGTTCAGCAGGTAATCGATACCGCCCGCCGAGAATGCGAAGCCGTCCTTGATGCCGAGGGCGTTCACCAGCGCCAGGGAGGTGCCTGTGAGGACGGCGTGGACCGCGTACAGCGGGAAGGCAACGTAGGCGAAGGCGTACTCCAGGGGCTCGGTGATACCGGTGACGAATGCGGTCAGCGCCACCGAGATCATGAGCACGCCGGTGGTCTTGCGCCTAGCGGGCAGAGCGCTGCGCCAGATCGCCAGGGCCGCACCCGGCAACGCGAACATCATGATCGGGAAGAAACCCGTCATGAAGGAGCCGGTCCAGGCATTCGTGCCATCCACCCCGGAGAAGAAGCAGGTCAGGTCGCCGTGGAGAGTCTCACCTGCCGCATTGGTGCAGTCGCCCAGCTGGAACCACGGGATGGAGTTGAGCAGGTGATGCAGACCGAAGGGGATAAGCAGGCGGTTCACGGTGCCGAATACGAAGGCCGCCAGAGCAGCGGCGACGCCGCCCTCCGTGCCGGCGGTCATCAGCCAGCCGCCAAGCTGATCGTTAATGAGCCAGTTGAACGCAGGATACAAGGCACCCATGACCAGGGCGACGCCGATCGCCGCCACCGAGGTGACGATCGGGACGAAGCGGCGGCCGCCGAAGAAGGCCAGCCAGTCCGGCAGCTTGATGCGGTAGTACCGCTGCCACAGTCTGGCCGCCACAATGCCGATGACAATGCCGCCGAGTACACCGTAGTTGATGGTGTTCTCCGCCGGGGTCTCACCGCCCGCCCCCCAGTAGGGCGCCAGCGCGCCAAACACCCCTTGAAGCACCAGGTAGCCGAACAGGCCGGCAATGGCGGTGGACCCGTCCGCCTTCCTCGCAAAGCCGATGGCCACACCGACCGCGAAGATCAGCGGCAGGTTGTTGAACACGGCGTTGCCGGCGGCGGCCAGCACGTCTGCCACCGGCTGCATCCAGGCCACATGTGCAGCCAGCCCGTCAGCCCCGAGCATGTCCGCCTGGCCGAGCCGAAGCAGCAGGCCTGCGGCGGGGAGCGTGGCGATGGGCAGCATGAGCGAACGGCCCAGGCGCTGAGCCACAGCAAAGGCACCGCCCGAGCTCTGTTTCTTGTCAGACACGATCAATTCCCTCCAGTCATGTGAGGGTGCGGCACCGGTGCCGCACCCTGGGCAGCTCGTGTAATCGCCGGTCCGCGGGCTCGCCCTTGAACACGTCCGGTCCGGCGTCTCCAGTGCAAGCCCTGCACCGCTGGTTGTCAAGGATCGTGCATCTACCCCGCGAACCGTCGCGACAAGTGGCGAACCGTCACGCCCCACCTGCCACACACCCGGACCCACGCATCAACCGTCACTCGGCGACCTCTACCCGCCAGCTCACCGCATCCTCATCCCGGAAGAGCCCGTACCCCTGCCGTTACCATGGCCGGTAGCACCGGTCGCTTCCGGCCGACTGGGCGATGGGGCACACGCGCGCCGTCGACCGGCCCGCACCGTCACGGCCGACGTGCGGCTCACCGAGGAGGACACACATGTTTCAGGCTTCAAGCGGCGTCGGCACCCCCGCCGGATCGGACGACGACACCCACGCATTCGGCGCAGGCAGCCAGGCCCCGGAGAGCGTCGTCGTCCGCGCGCCCCTGACCGGCTGCGTGGTCGCCGTCGCCGATGTGCCAGACCCGGTCTTCGCCACCGGCATGCTCGGTCCCGGTGTGGCCGTCGACCCGGACCGCGCGGGCGGGGATACCGTCAGTGCACTCGCCCCCATCGCTGGGACGGTCGCCAAGATTCATCCCCATGCCTTCATCGTGACCGACGCTGCGGGGCACAGTGTCCTGGTGCACCTAGGGCTGGACACGGTGCAGCTCGACGGGGCTGGCTTCACGCTGCATGTTGCCGAGGGAGACGGCGTCGCCGCGGGCGATCCCGTGGTGACCTGGTGCCCGGCCACCGTCGAGGCCGGTGGCCGCAACCCGATCGTGCCGGTCATCGCCTTACAGGCCGAGGGCACGCAAGTCGTCCCCGGCGCCACGGGCGGACACGTGGAGGCCGGCGCGCCCCTCTTCACCTGGGGTTGAGCGGCCACCACTGGCGTGGCCGGCGCCGGTAGCCGCCGAAACCGCTATCCATGCCGCGACGCGGGCGAGCGCACGACTCGCCCCGCCGTCGCGGCATATCAACCGAGCTCGCCGGTGATATCTACCGATCGCGGTCAGTCAGCAGCGGAACTCGTCGCGCACGGCGCCCAGCAAGCTGGCCAGGCGCACGTTGTCCGGCAGGTCCTCCACCAGCACTACCTCACCCGATCCGTCTGCCAGCGGCATCTTCCAGTTCGGGTATTCCTTGTCGGTACCGGGCTGGTTCTGGGCGCGACGCTCGCCGACGCCGTCTACCAGTGACACCCCGACCAGCGCCGAGGGGGTGCGCACCACGTAGCGGTACAGCGCCTCTACGGTCTCCCTCTCGGAGGGATTGTCTCCCAGCAGGTTGTGCTCGCGTAGGCGGGTCAGCATGCGCTCGCGCTCAATGCGGGCCTCGGTGCGCACCTGCTCGATGGGCTCGGTCAGTAGCCCGAGCCGCTCGCGCAACGTCACGTGCTCATCGGCCAGATAGCCCGCGGTGGGCGGCAGGTCGTGGGTATTGACGGTGGACAGGGCGAGGTGCCGGTAGGCGCCCGGCTCTAGCGGCCAGCCATCCTCATCCTTCTCGAACCAGAGCACGGAGGTTCCCAGCACGCCGCGGCTGGCCAGGTACTCGCGCGCCCACGGCTCCACGGTGCCCAGGTCCTCACCGATGATGACGGCGCCGGCGCGGTGTGCCTCCAACAGGACGACACCGATCATCGCCTCGTGGTCGTAGCGCACGTAGGCGCCCTGATCGGCGCGCAGACCGTCGGGAATCCACCACAGGCGGAACAGGCCGATCACGTGGTCGATGCGCAGCGCACCCGCATGCCGCAGCACGGTGCCGACCATCTCCCGCAGGGGGGCGTAGGCGGTCTCCGCCAAGCGGTTCGGGTCCCACGGCGGCTGGGACCAGTTCTGGCCCAATTGGTTGTACATGTCCGGCGGGGCGCCCACCCCGACGCCGGAGGCGAAGGCGTCAGGCTCGGCCCAAACGTCAGCGCCCTGCGGGTGCACGCCGACGGCGAGGTCATCCATCAATCCCAGGCTCATGCCGGAGGCCTTGGCCTGTGCCTGGGCCCGTCCCAGCTGCTCATCGACGATCCACTGCAGCCAGGCGTAGAAGTCGATGCGGTCCTTCAGCGTGCGAGCCTCGTTGGCGACAAAGGCACTGGAGGCGTCCTTGAGGTTTTCGGGCCAGTCCGCGAAGCTGCCGTACTTCTCCATCAGCGCACACCACAGGGCGAAGCGTTCCAGCCCCACCCCCTGGGCGGCGCGGAAGCGCTCGAAGTCGCGCTGGCGGGAGCGGGAGCGGCCGGCGGCGAAAATGACCTCCAGGGCCTCGCGCTTGGCCTTCCAGGCGGTGTCGCGGTCGATGGCGTCGGCGCTGAGGTTGGCGTCGGTCACCTCCTCATGCGCCCACTGCACCAGAGAGCGCCGCGGCCCGGACAGGCGCGATACCTCCAGGATGTTTTCGGGGCGGATGTAGATGGGGTTGACGAAGCGGCGAGTGACCGGCAGATAGGGCGAGGGGGTCATCTCGCCGACGGGCTCGGCGGCGTGCATCGGGTTGATAAGCAGGAAGTCGGCGCCCTCGTCGCCCAAGAATCCGAGCAGCTCGGTGAGATCGTCGGCGTCGCCGATCCCCCAAGAGCCGCGGGAACGTACGGAGTACAGCTGGGCCATGATCCCCCAGCCACGGCCCCCCAGGGAGGCGGGCAGATCGAGGTGATCGGGAGTGACGGCTAACACTGCGCTTGCCGAGTAGGTGCCACGGTCCGGGCCTGCGTCGACGTCGGCGATGATCGTGTGCCAGCCCAGCGGCAGGTCGTCGGGGATGACGAAGGAGGCCTGGCCGGTGAGCACGCCGTCGACCTCGCGGGGAGCGGTCCAGTCGTCGGCCTGCAGCAGCTGCAGGGTGTCGCCCTTCTCCAGATCGACGTGCATCCGGACATGGGCGCCGTCGGGCAGGTGCGCGGGAATGGTCGACTGCGTGCCGGCCCGCACCACCACGGTGGGGGGAAGGGTGCGCCGCCAGGGGGCGATATCGACCTCACGCAGGGATTCCTCGACCTCCTGCGAGTCGCCCGCCTTGACGCCCAGGGCGGCCAGGACGGCGACCAGGGTGGTGCGGGAGGGCGCGGCAAGGTTGCCGTGGTAGTCCCAGTACTCGGTGGAGACCCCGTGGGCCTCGGCAAGCTGCTTCAGGCGCTCGTCGGGGATGTCGGATGCGGCGTTGGAGTCGGTCATGGCGGTTCAGCCTCGTGCTCGGTCGCGCGTGCGCGCGAGGGCGTCCCCGGTGGCATGGGGCGCAGGAAGAAGGTGGTCGCAAGGGACGGCCCGTCGGCTGCGCCGACGCGACTGCGCGGTCGGCGCAGCGACGGGAACATCCCTTGCAGCAAGCGTTTCACACGATCCGCGCTAACGCCAGTCGCCCACGCCGACGACGGCAACCAGGGTTCCTTCTCAACCCCACCCACTTGGCGTCGAGCGGGGCGCGGCAGCCCAATGCGGCGGCCGGGACGGTCGGCCACCGGGAAGGAGGCGGCGGCCGACCGGCCGAATCAGTCGAGTTCGGCGATCTCCTGTGCGAGGGTGTCCGCGGTCGGACCGACAACTACCTGCACCACACGACCGGAACGGACCACCCGAAGGCGCCGGTGGCACGTAGAGCCTCCTCGTCAACCTTCTCCTGGTCGACTACCTCCACCCGCAAGCGGGTGATGCAGGGCTCCAGGTCGGAAATGTTCTCGCGCCCACCCAGGCCGGCGACGATCTCAGCTGCAGTACTCATGCGTGCTCCTCGGGGTTCTCGTGCTCGCCGTCACTTTATCGCAGTTCGAGGCGCTCGGGGGACAGGTCCGGGACCCGCCTATCTGTCAATCGTCATTCATCCGATGGCAAAATCGTTCCCCAAGCGCCCAAGTCGGTGCACAATGAGCCGTGACACTCGTCTCCATCGCCGTTGAGGAGCACCGCATGGCCCCGTCCGCCGCAAACCCCAACTCTCTAGCCGGTATTGGCGTGAGCCCCGGGCTCATCGCCGGCCCCGTCGCTCGCATGGCCCCCGGCATCGCCGAGCCCGAGATCGCCACTCTGGATCCGAGCCGCGACACCGAGAAGGAGTGCGACCGCGTCGCCGCGGCCGCGCAGACCGTGAAGAAGAGCCTTGAGCTGTCCGCCGCCGAGGCAAAGGGTGATGGCCGCACCCTGCTGGAAACCACTGCACAGATGGCCGCCGACCCGACACTGACCTCCTCGGCACAGGCCATGATCCGCGAGCGCCGCCTGGTGCCCGAGCGGGCCGTGTGGGAGGCGGCGGGAACTCTCGCCTCCATGCTGGAATCACTTGGCGGCTACATGGCCGAGCGCACACGCGACGTACAGGACGTGCGCGACCGCATCGTCGCGGTGCTGACCGACTCCCCCATGCCCGGTATCCCCCGCCTGCCTGAGCCCTTCGTGCTGGTGGCCGAGGACCTCGCCCCCGCCGACACCGCCCTGCTGGACCCGGAGAAGGTCGTCGCCTTCGTGACCTCCGAGGGAGGCCCGACCTCCCACACCGCGATCCTCGCCCGCGCACTGGGCATCCCGGCGATTGTCGGCACCGGCGCCGCCGTCACCGACCAGCTGTCCGACGGTGACATCGTCCTGGTGGACGGCACCAAGGCACTATCGTCGTCGACCCCAGCGAGGATCAGCTGCGGCGCGCCCGCGAGCTGGCCAGCCGTGTACGCGTATTCAACGGGGACGGCGCCACCAAGGACGGCCACGAGGTACAGCTGCTCGCAAACGTGGGCGACGGCGCCGCCGCCCGTTCGGCTGCAGCGGCCAACGCCATGGGCGTGGGCCTGTTCCGCACCGAGTTCTGCTTCCTGGACCAGCCCGAGGAGCCCAGCGTCGACGACCAGGTCGAGGCGTATAAGGCGGTTCTGGCGGCCTTCCCCGGCAAGAAGGTGGTAGTGCGCACGCTGGACGCCGGTGCCGACAAGCCGCTGCCGTTCCTCACCGACGCCACCGAGGCCAACCCGGCCCTGGGTGTGCGCGCCTACCGCACCACACGCCGGGACCCGGAGGTACTCGACCACCAGCTGGAGGCCCTGGCCAAGGCGGAGGCCGAGACCGAGGCCAAGGTGTGGGTCATGGCACCGATGATTTCCACGGCGGAAGAGGCCCAGGCCTTCACCGAGAAGGCCCGCTCCTACGGGCTGAAGACCGCGGGCATGATGATCGAGGTGCCCTCCGCCGCGATCATGGCGGACAAGATGTTCGAGTACGCCGACTTCGCTTCCATCGGCACCAACGACCTCACCCAGTACGTGATGGCGGCCGACCGGCTGCTGTCCTCGCTGGCGGACCTGTCCACCGCCTGGCAGCCGGCCGTGCTGCGCCTGATCAAGCAGGCCTGCGATGGTGCCGCCCCGCACGGGCGCCCGGTGGGCGTGTGTGGTGAGGCCGCCGCCGACCCGGCGCTCGCAACGGTGCTGGTGGGCCTGGGCGTGGCCAGCCTGTCCATGACCGCTCGCGCCCTGCCCGACGTCGACGCCGTCCTGAAGTCGGTGGATCTGGCCGAGTGCCAGCGGCTCGCCGGCCTTGCAACCAGCTCGGCGACCGCCGAGGAGGCCCGGCAGGCGGTGCGCGCCGAGCTGCCGATCCTGGAGGAGCTTGGTCTTTGACGCAGCCGTATCCCGTTCCCCCCGCCACCACCGAACCACTCGGGTCCGTTACACGGATCCTCGCCCTTGAAGAGGTGACCGGCGAGGGGGACGGGATGGAAGCGTTCACGGGTTCTTCGCTTCCCCAGATCTCCGGCCGCATCTACGGCGGGCAGGTGGTTGCCCAAGGTCTGCTGGCCGCCGCGGCCACCATGGTTAACGATGGCGACGGTCCCCGGCAGCCGCACTCCGTACACGCCTTCTTCATGCGCGGCGGTAAGCCGGGCCAGCCTCTGCGCTTCGAGGTGGAGCGGATGCATGACGGCCGTTCCTTCTCTCAGCGGCGCACCACCACAACCCAGGACGGCGTGCCGATCCTGACGATGATCTCCTCCTTCCAGGAGCAGCAGGAAGGCACCGAGGTGCAACTGCAGGCACCCGACGTGCCGCAGCCCGAGGAGTTGACCAGCGCCCTGGAGATCTTCCGTTCCATCGACCACCCGGTGGCCAAGTTCCTGGGACGAACCACCGCCTTCGACATCCGTCACGTAGAGGGCAATATCTATCTGCGTCCCGGCAAGCAGGTGGAGGGCCGACAGCACCTGTGGGTGCGCTCGCGCGGGGCGCTTCCGGCAGACACCACACAGACGGTGCACCGGGCGCTGCTGACCTACATGTGCGACCAGGTCATGCTGGAGCCGGCGCTGCGCAGTCAGGGACTGTCGTGGCGCAGCGAAGGCATGAGCCTGGCGACCCTGGACCACGCTCAGTGGTTCCACCGCGACGTCGACGCGGGCGACTGGCTGCTGTTCGTGCAGGACTCCCCCACCTCCCAGGGCGGGCGCTCCATGGCCCGGGCGGAGGTGTTCGACTCCGCCGGGCGGCTGGTCTCCACCATCGCGCAGGAGGGCATGATCCGCACTCCGACCGCTACTTCACACGGCAGCGGCGACTGGGCGATCCGCATGGCCGAGGGCGATGACGGCGGGCCGATTTCGGACGCCGGGGCTCCACAGGCCTCGGTCTGACGCCGTCTGCCGACCACCGACCGACTACTGAATGCGACGCTGTTGCCTCCCCTGCGCCGCCCCGCGGGCCATCGGGTCTGACGCCTTCATTCTGAGACGTCCATCTCTTGGATCGTCGCGCTTGCAACTGGCATGTCAGCGAACCAGTGATAAACGCAACATGCTACAACCAAGATCCGTCCAGAAACGCCGTTGCGCACCCCTGACGGTGAGTATGATGCACAATTGAAACTTGCCGCCGCGGAGTTCCGTCATCACTCTGTCCTGCGCTGTTGCGCGTTGGGGCAGAAGTGTCATTTTCCGTGGCGGCCGGTCCGGCTACTGGTCAACCCCCTTACCCGCTTTAGGAAGGAGCATCATGCGCTCCCGCGCAGCTTCACGTCTTCTGGCTGTGCTTGCCCTGGGAGTACTGGCCCTGGCTGTGGTCGTCCCCGCGGCGTTCCACACCAAGGCAAGTGCTGTTGAAGGCAATTGCACCGCCACCTCCGAGACCCCCGACATCTCGCTTCTCAAAAACAACGAGCCGGTGTCCGCCGAAAACACGGCGGTCGCCTGGGAAATGTTGAAGCTACAGTTCAACCTCGATCTCAATGACGGCCACTGCGCCGGCCAGACCTATGAGATCGACACACCGGCCGAGCTGCGTTTCGACTCCGGCACCACCTGGAACCTCGACACCGAGGACGGCTTCACCGCCGCGACCATGACCTATGTCGCCGACGAGGACGCGGACACCGGCCGCCTGGTCATCACGCTTACCGATTACGTCGAGTCTCATCAGGACATCACGCTCACCGGCTGGATCGACACCCGGCTGACCAGCGTCATCACACCGTCCACGACCCAGACGCTCACCTTCAACGCCAACGGTCAGGTCACAACCGTGGAGGTTCCCGTCGGCGTGTGCAAGGGCAACTGCACCGAGATGCCCAGTGCTCTCGCGAAGTTCGGCTCCGCGCCCGATCCTGGCGCAGATGGTGTGAGCAATGGCAGCGTTACTATTCAGACTCCCACCATCACCGAGGAGATGGCCGCAGGCGCCGATTCCGTGACGCTTGAATGGGCCGACACGCTGACCTCTCCGAACCAGGCATTCACGTGCGATGCCTCCGCTTACTCCTACACGGGCCGTAATGTGTGGGGCGACCCCACCGGTGGCACCAGCGCCCAGGTGACGGTCACCAGTTGCACCGACACCACCATCACCGGAACGATCACGATTCCGGCGGGTCAGTTCGCCCGGATCACTCTGCCGATGACCTTCACCGGTGCCGGCCCCTGGACGGACCAGGCCTCGCTCCTCGTCGGCAGCCGTACCTTGGACGATGAGACCACCGTGGTCCTTCGCAATGGCGGCGGCTCCGCCAGCGGCAACGTGCCGGTCACCCCGACGCCGTCGGAGTCGCCCACCCCGAGCGAGTCTCCGACGCCGTCCGAGTCGCCGACCCCGACCGAGTCCGCCACTCCCTCTGAGTCGCCCTCCGCAACTCCGAGTGAGTCGGCCTCGACGACACCCAGCGCTTCGGCCACGACGCCTGCGGCGAGCACGGCTGGCGCCACCACCGCGCCCGCGACCACCCCGGCCGCCACGACGCCCGCCCGCCCCTCGTTGGCTCGCACCGGCGCCAACAGCCTGGCGCTGGTGCTCGGCGCCGGCTCCCTGCTGATCGTTGGCGCAGTTGCTCTCCAGCGCGCCCGCGCTCGCGAGTGAGTCTCTGAGCCCCAGGCTGCCGGGCTGAACATTCGGCCAGGTAGCAAGCGGGTGGGGCCACGGATCGAACCGATCCGTGGCCCCACCCGCTTATTAGAAGGTTGTCGCCGTGGGCACGGCGCAAGACCAGGGGGAGCTGGAGTATTGCGGGAACCTCAGGCGGTCATGGCCTAGAGGGATTATTCCGGGACGGTGCTTGACAGCCACAGGTAAACGTGCCGACCGTGAGATCCACGGTCCCCGCAGGCAAGACCGCATTCGGCTGACACGCACCTCAGGATGGACGCCCAACTCATCGGCGATCTGGCTCTTCCGGTTTGAGGGTGCGGCGGTTCAGACCGGGCTGTGATGCCGGTGGCCGCATCCGGGCATCACCTCACGTACGACTTTCCGCCACACGTACGGTTTTCCGTCTTACGTACGCGTTTTGGAGTTCTACGGGGTTCTAGCGCGGAGAAACCTCACGCGTACGTGAGAGGCGAATGCGTACGTGAGAGGCGAATCGACAGCTGCCATCGACGGACCTACGTCCCTGCGCTTCCAAACGCGACTCCATCGCCTCGCAAACTCGAGCAAGCTCGGCTTGACTCGGCTCAGTCGCGCGTGTTCGCCCAGCGACCTGCAACGCGACTCCATCGCCTCGCAAACTCGAGCAAGCTCGGCTTGACTCGGCTCAGTCGCGCGTGAGCTTCCTATAGGTGACGCGGTGGGGGCGGGCGGCCTCGGCGCCCAGGCGCTTGACCTTGTTCTCCTCGTAAGCGGCGAAGTTCCCCTCGAACCAATACCAGGAGGCCGGGTTCTCTTCGGTTCCCTCCCAGGCCAGGATGTGGGTGGCCACGCGGTCCAGGAACCAGCGGTCGTGGGTGATGACCACTGAGCAGCCCGCGAAGTTCAGCAGCGCATTCTCCAGGGAGGACAGCGTCTCCACGTCCAGGTCGTTGGTGGGTTCGTCCAGCAGGATCAGGTTGCCGCCCTGCTTCAGCGTGAGCGCCAGGTTCAGGCGGTTGCGCTCACCACCGGAGAGCACCCCGGCCGGCTTCTGCTGGTCGGCGCCCTTGAAGCCGAAGGAGGCCACGTAGGCGCGCGAGGGCATCTCCACCTGGCCGACCTGGATGTAGTCCAGCCCGTCGGAGACGACCTCCCACAGGGTCTTGTTCGGGTCGATGCCGGCGCGGGTCTGGTCCACGTAGGACAACTTGACCGTCTTGCCGATCTTGAGCTCGCCGCCGTCGAGCGGCTCCAGGCCCACGATCGTCTTGAACAGCGTGGTCTTGCCGACCCCGTTCGGGCCCACGATGCCGACGATGCCGTTGCGCGGCAGCGTGAAGGACAGGTTGTCGATGAGGGTGCGGCCGTCGAAGCCCTTCTTGATGTTGGTGGCCTCCAGGACCTGGTTGCCCAGGCGCGGGCCCGGCGGGATCTGGATCTCCTCGAAGTCGAGCTTGCGGGTGCGCTCGGCCTCGGCGGCCATCTCCTCATAGCGGGCCAGACGCGCCTTGGACTTGGCCTGGCGGCCGCGCGCGGAGGACCGCACCCACTCCAGCTCATCCTTCAGGCGCTTGGCCAGCTTGGCGTCCTTCTTGCCCTGGACCTCCAGGCGCTTCTCCTTGGTCTCCAGGTAGGTGGAGTAGTTGCCCTCATAGGGGTACAGGTGACCGCGGTCGACCTCGGCGATCCACTCGGCCACGTGGTCCAGGAAGTAGCGGTCGTGGGTGACCGCGATGACGGCACCCTTGTATGCCTTCAGGTGCTGCTCGAGCCACAGGACGGACTCGGCGTCGAGGTGGTTGGTGGGCTCGTCCAGGAGCAGCAGGTCGGGGGCCTCCAGCAGCAGCTTGCACAGGGCCACACGGCGGCGCTCGCCACCAGAGAGGTGCTTGACCTCGGCGTCCGGCGGCGGGCAGCGCAGCGCGTCCATGGCCTGCTCCAGCTGCGAGTCCAGGTCCCAGGCATTGGCGGCGTCGAGCTGGTCCTGCAGGGTGCCCATCTCAGCCATCAGGGAGTCAAAGTCGGCGTCCGGGTCAGCCATGGCGGCCGAGATCTCGTTGAACCGGTCGAGCTTGCCCTTGATCTCGGCCACGCCCTCCTCGACGTTGCCGAGCACGGTCTTCTCCTCGTTCAGCGGCGGCTCCTGCAGCAGGATGCCGACGCTGTAGCCCGGGGACAGCCGGGCCTCGCCGTTGGAGGGCTGGTCGATGCCCGCCATGATCTTCAGGATCGAGGACTTGCCGGCGCCGTTGGGGCCGACCATGCCGATCTTGGCTCCCGGGAGGAAAGCCATGGTGACGTCATCCAGGATGACCTTGTCACCGTGCGCCTTGCGCGCCTTGATCATCTGGTAGATGAATTCAGCCACAGGTCTGATACGCCTTTCAAAGGGGTTGCTCGGATTCACTCGCGCCCCGACGACGATGCTCCCCCGACTGCGCCGGGGTGCGGCCCTCGTCGTCGGCACGCACCGCCGCCCAGCCTACGGGAGCCGCGGACCCGGGGCGACGGCGCGGGCCAGTGACGCCGTGCACGTGCGCGGCCGCCGCTGAGCATCGGTTGACGGTTTATCGACATCAAGACCGCGTCGCAAGGCGCGGTCCGAAACACACCTGGAGGCCCGGTCGCCCCGACGATGAGAGAACTCCCAGGTCCCAGGGGCTCGCGCCGGGACAGACGTGTCCAGATATAGCTCGGACTCACGCACGGATGACGGCCGTCCGAATGCCTACCGTTCAGAGATCACCCGGCCTGGCGTTTGAGTGCAGGCACCTACCGCGCCATTGCGCGACCGGCGCGCGTCTTGTGCAGAAGCAGCACGATCGCCCCGGCGACCAGCCACAGACAGCCGATGACAACCCAGGTGACCGGCTCGTCAACGGGGACGCCGGTGCTAACCGCCAACAGGTTGGAGAGATGGAATCCGCCGTGGGCACCGATGGCCGCCCAGGTCGAGCCCGACACCCAGCGTGCAGCCATCGCCGCCGCCCCGAAGCCGAAGGGCATGGCCAGATAAGTCACGTGCTCGGCCCATCCCTCCTGGCCGCCCTGTGAGATCAGGTGCATGACGGTGAAGGCAACTACCGAGACGGCCGCCGCCGTCCGGGTGGAGCCGAGTGAGCGGAACAACCAACCGCGCCACACCAGTTCCTCGGGGATTCCCTGCAGAAAGAACCCCAGGGCGATCTGAATCAGGATCGCCGACCACCACGTGTCGCCCGGCATGGCGGGCTCCTCCCGAGCAATGCCGAGCGCTTCACCTACGGCACCGGCCAGGGCCATGACCATGAAGGCGGTGATGATCATGCCGACGCACCAGGCCAGCGCACGCGGGCTCGGGCGCATTGCCAGGTCGGCTGATCGGGCGTGATCCAGACGGGTGATCAGTATCCGGGCACACAGGAAAGCGCACACCGTCGCCAGGGACATGATCGCGAGCGCTGCCAGGCATACCAGCAGCAACCCCGTATTCCCCCAGCCGAAGACCTTCCCGTCCAGCAGCGCCTCAACTCCCGGAATTGCCATGACGAGCGTCGGCACCGTCGCGCTCAGCAGCATCACCGCGATGGCAATCACCACCCGCAGCACGGCGCCGCCCGGGCCCGGCCGGCTTGCTCGCGCCTCCGGCTCCGCCTCGGTTTTGACTCCTGCCCCGGTGATCTCGTGTGCGCTCATATCGATCACACTAAGTGGTGTGGGTCACCTAATCCAGAGCCAGTGCCGATAACCAGGGCCGACACGCCGCGGACTCAGGGAACCGTCCGGGGCCTCCCCGAGGGCCTTTACCGTCCTGTGCTCGTCCGGCTATGGTTCACAGGCATGGATCAATTGACCCGTCCCCGGAAGGCCGAAGCGGGTGACAAGATTGCGGTGCTGTCGCCGTCGCTGGCGGTGCCCGCGATCGGTCCCGCTGTTCATGAACAGGCGCTGGAGCGACTCCACGCCATAACCGGTCTGGTGCCGGTGGAGTTCCCCACGACCCGCCGTCTCGGAGCCGGCGCGCGCGAGCGCGCCGATGACCTGAACGCCGCCTTCGCCGATCCGAGCATTCGCGCGATCATCGCCACCGCGGGCGGTGACGACCAGGTGTCCATCCTGCCTTTTCTGAACTCCGAGCCCGTCCTGAAAGACCCCAAGCCGGTGCTCGGCTACTCGGACAACACCAACCTGCACCAGTGGCTGTGGGAGCACGGCGTGTGCAGCTTCCACGGCGGCGCCACCCAGGTTCACCTGGGACCCGGGCCCGAGGTCGACACCGTTCATCGCGCCTCCTTGCGTGCGGCACTGCTGACGGGTGAGACTCTGGAAGTCACCGAGCCGGGAGAGTCGGAGGACTTCGGCAAGGACTGGGCCGATCCGCAAGCGCTGAGCGAATACGGGACCCGCGAGCAGACGGCGCCTTGGCTTTGGGACGGGCCTCCCACAACAGTCAGCGGGCCCGGCTGGGGCGGATGCTTGGAGGTGCTGGTGCTCGGCCTCGCCGCAGGGCGTATCCATGCAGACGCCAGAGACCTTGATGGCTGCGTTCTGATACTGGAAAACTCCGAGACGCCCAAAAACGCCTCTCGCGCTAGATCGGCGCTAGACATCACAATCTGTCGGTGCACGTATGACGCCGGTAGACGCTCGTGCCGTCTAGCGATTGGCTACGGACAGGCTAGACGTGCACGGTGATAGCAGGCGTCAAAACGATGGGTTTCCGATGGGTGCCGCCTCCGCTAGACATGGCCGAAGCATGTGTCTACCGCGTCTTGCCTCACCCGCTCGGGCTTGCGCTATCGCAAGGTGTAGTGTCAGACTCTTGCTATCACGAAAGGAGGTGGTAGATGTGGTGCCTCCGACCTCCCCAGGTCCCCTACATCATCTCACCTCCAGCCTGGAAGGAGCCGAGCATGGAGTACAACGCGACCATCACCATCCGCGCAAAGGGCGACGACGTCGACGACGCCCTGGTCGACGCGCTGCGGGACTACCACCCCGCCGTATCCCCGTCCCCGCTTGCGGAGGACGCCTGGGACGCCGTCATCACCTTCGACGCCGAGACCCTGGGGCAGGCGCTGACCACCGCCCGGGCGATCGGCGAGCACCTGGGCGGCATGATTGGCCTGGAGGTTGTACCGACCACGGCCTGGGACCGGCGCGCAGACCAGGACGTCCGCTCAGACGACGACCTGGTGGGCGTCACCGACGCCGCCAGCAGACTCGGAGTGACCCCCCAGGCAATCCGCGAGCGCCTCGCCACCGGGACGCTGCCGGGGCGGAAGATCGGGCGGGAATGGGTCATCCCCGCCCGCGCGCTCGCCCGCCGATAACGCGACGACGAGGGGCCGACCACCAAAACGGTGGTCGGCCCCTCGTGGTGTGTCGTGTCAGTCGCTGCTCGGCTCGGGCGGGTGCTCGCCTGCGGTGGTCGCTGATGTCTCGCCTGGGCCGCGGGGGAGCCGGTCGATCGGTACCCCTGCCTGGACGGCCAACGCCCTAGTGGCCCAGCACGTGGTCTCCCACGCGGCCGCCTGGCGACGCCAGCGCTGGACCTCGGTCTCGATGTCGCGGCGCTGCAACCATGAGCGGCGTACCGCCTGGGCAAGGGATAGCAGCAGCGGGGAGCCAAGCGCTGCCACGATCACGCTGACGAGCAGGTCAGGCCGAATGGTCATGGGAGGACTCCTCCCGATCTGGTGCGTCGACGTCGTCGTAGGCGGCGAGGATGTCCGCGCCGATGGCGCGCGCCGCCAGCAGGCGCGTCTCCTCCTGCCTGAGCCGCGTGTGCGGCTCGAATCCCGGCTCCCACCACCTACCCCAGATCCTCAGGACACGCTGCCCGATGAGCAGGGCGACCGCGACCACAATCCACAGGTGCCATGACAGCCACCTGTCGGACAGCACGGAGCGGGTGATACCCAGGGCGGTGACGGCGCCCATGCCCAGGACCGTGAGTGCGGCGGCGGGAGCCTCCACGCCCCACCAGCCCCGCCACGCCGCCGGCGCGGCCGCTAGCGCACCCACGATCATCAGGACAGCCCCGATACCCACGTCCGCCGGGGTGGGTCCGGGACGGGCCAGGACCGCCACGCCGCCCGCGCCCAGGCACACATAGGTGGCGGCCGCGAGCAGGGATATCACCCTGGGGGGTGTGAGCGATCCCCACACGGAGCGGGAGACGGCGAGCGGGGCGGCGCGCATGGCCGCCTCACCCCTCGGCGCCGTCGTCGGCGCGGTGCCGAGCCTCATAGTCCGATTTGGACTCACCGCCGGGCGTTACGGCCCCTGCCCAGTCCAGGACGCCGAGCCGCTTTAAGACGGCGAAGGATGCCTGGGCGTAGCCGAGGGCGACGGCCGCCTGCGTGGCGATCATGTCCGCTTGGAGCGGGTAGCTGCCCATCCACCACGCCACCAGGGAGATAACGACGGCGGCCGCGATGGCAACGAGGCGGCGGCGGTTGGCGGTCCACTCTACGCGGTCCATGACCGCCTGCACGAGCGGCCACACCAGGCCCGCGATGGTGGCAAGGGTGAGCTGGTCAGCTCCGTCAATCAGGTCAAGCACGGCGATCACTTCTCCATCAGCTTGCCGGAGTTGGCGTAGGAGCTGTTGAGCATGTGCTGGAGCATCTTCCACGTCATCTTGCCGTCGATGCCATCAACCCACTTGCCGAAGTTGGCGCCGTTCAGGTCGGCGGGGCCGCCGACTTGCTTCATCCACTGCGGCGCCTTGTGGGCGGACCAATACTGGAACACCTTCCAGGTGCGCCAGCCCGCAATGCCGTCGGCGTCCAGGATGGAACGGCCGGTCAGGTTCTTGATGTCGTTGGCGGACACCTTGGTGCCGAGGAACTTCTGGAAGGCCGCCCACATGTCGGTAGAGGCATAGCCGCGAGTGCCGGTGCCCATGACTTGGTTGAAGCGGGCGTAGGTGTGGCCGCCGGGGATGCCATCGACATCGAGCATCAACTGCTTATCAGTGGCGGTCAGCTCGGCGGACGTGGTAGCGGCGGCGGTCTGGGCCTGGAGCGCCGTGGTGCCGGCGGATGCGGCGGCGACCTTCTGACCGCGGGCCATCTGGTCCAGGCGGGCCAGGTTGGCGTACCACGTGCCGGGGCACTGCGTCGCCATCCAGTCCTTGTGACCCTTGAGTGGGAGGTCGCCGTGCTCCTCACGGATCGCGGCGACCAGCTTTGCCACCACGGCGAAATCCTGGTCTGTCATCTCGGGCCGGCACTCGATACCGATACTGCGTGGGTTACCGAGGGCGCCCGCGTGCCACGCACGGTCACGGTCCGAGATGATCTGAGTCACGCCCTGTGAGGAAGCGACGTAGTGCGCCGAGGTGTCCCCGTTTTTGCGGCACAGGTAGTTGACGACGCCGTCGTGGGTCTGCCCGTAGGAGCCCCACCAGTGGATCGTGATCGTGTTCGGAGCCCCGGCCGGGCGGCCGGCCGAGTAGTTCGGGGACTGCCGGACCGCGGTGACGGCCCGGTTAGGCAAGATGGTGGACATAGCGTCCTCTCTCTGTTGAGTTCTGGGCACGAGAAAGGCCCCGACCAGCAGGCGGGGCCAAGAACGGAATACAGGGAATGATGGGCTACTGCTGTGGCGGTGGGTCGCCGTCGACGCCGGCGGATGACATCTCCGCCAGCTGCCGCTCCAAATCCTGGACGCGTGCCTCAGCGGACAGCGCACGGTGAGTCATCGCGGCAAGCTCGGCCGCGTATGCCTTGACGAGAGATTCCATGGGTTCCTCCTTATGCGGGGATGAACAGGATGGACATCTTCTGGGGACTCCAGGCAGTGAATGCGTTGGCACGCCCTGGGGTCGCGGCACGCAGCTGCGCTTTGACAGTGAATGTGCCTGACGTGGCGAGCCCGCTTCCGATTGCGGTAATGGCGAACGATGCGCCTCCCCACCCGGCGGCGTTGTAGATCAGGGAGTTTCCACCGATACGCGTGTCGTCAGTCTTGTACAGGTTCAGCCCAGCCCATGCGGGGGACCGGGCACCCATCAGCATGTCGCCGGTCACCACGAAGATGCCACGGCCGGACGGTACCGCGTTGAACGAGACTGTCCACGTGTACGCCCCGCTAGACGTTGGGTTAGTGGTGGACGAGAACTCTTGTTCCTTGTACTGGGCACCAAAGATTGAGTTCGCGACTGAGACCAGCTTGCCGGCGGCTGAGTTGTACACGGCCAGGCCGTTGGTGACACTGGATGCCAGCTGCGCGACGACACGAGAATTCTGGATGACCCGCAGACCGTTAGCCTGTGTCATCTCCGTGCGGTCGGCTCCTGCGGACGTGCGGATCGTCGCGCCCGTGATCGTGCCGCCGATGATCTCCGCCGCCTGGCCCCTGATCTGGGTGGTGATGTCGCCGGCCGAGTTGTAGGCCCGCAGCCCGTCCTCGGTGAGCTCAATGCGTGCCCCGGTGGCGGCGGTGCGTATGACGGCGCCGGTGATTACCATGCCGTCGATCGCGCCACCAGCGATCGCATCAGCGGTAACCGAGTTAGCGGCAAGCATCCCCGCCCGAATCCGCGCGAATACGCCGTCATCGGCGGTGATGATCCGGGTCCAGATCTCCTGCAGCACCGCCTGATTGATCGACGCCTGCTCAGACACCGTCAACTGGGACGTATTGATGGTCAGGAACTCGCCGGTGACGGCGGCGAGCCTGCGGGCGACGGCCTCGGTAATCTCCGCCGCCCCCGCGGTCAGCTTGCCGACATCCAGATTGGAGATCTGCTCGGAGGAGACCTGCATCCGCTCCCAGTCGGCCCCGGTCCACCGCCACTCAGCGACAATGTCCAGTGTCGAAGCGTCCTGCACCCGCACCGTGTCACCCGTGGTCTCACCATCGAATGACGGCATCGTGTCCGGGCCGCCCTTGATGTAGTGCACACGGCCGAAGACAGTGCGCATCCGGGTGATGGCGGCCTCGACCGCACCGGCAGCAAGCGCAGCCACCTGCTGCTGATACTCATTCGTTGTCTCCTGCCACACCCGGCCGTCGTGCGAATGTACGACATCGGCGCCATCGGCGCGGTCATCCCACCCAGGGAACGTGTGCGCGCCGGGGAATGTGGATGGCCCGGGCCACTCAATGTACTCAGACATCGAACGCCTCCCCTACAGCAAGAACGCCCGGCACAAGTGCGTAGCGGTCCCCGCCCCCGTCTGGTGCCGGATCCAGAAGCTGTACTCACTACCAGGGATACCAACAAAAACCAGTGTCGGCCTGTCAGCATTAAACGCGGACGTGCGGGCACCGATGACACCGCCTCCGGGTCCCTGATCAGCCCCACCGAATCGCGCCTCCAGGATCTGCTGCGACGTCGTCCCGCCACCACCCGAGCTAAAGACGGTCGACAGCATGATCACGGCCCCGAGAGCGCTTGCGGGGACTCGGAACGTATTCGCGTTCACCTGCACGAGCGGCGAGGGCACCGTCATACTCAGATTCACCCACCCCGCAGCCGTATACGCGGAGGCGTCCGGCACCCACGACACGGTCCGGACTCCCGCCTTCGGCAGCGCCGCGTCCGCGGTCTGCTGGGCGGACGTCGCCGTCGTTCTCACAGCCGCGAGCGCCTCAGCCGTGGCCGCCCCGTCAGCGGTAGCCTTCACGGCCGCGAGCGCCTCAGCCGTGGCCGCCCCGTCAGCGGTAGCCTTCACGGCCGCGAGCGCCTCAGCCGTCGCCGCCCCGTCAGCGGTAGCCGTCGCAGCCGCGAGACCGTCCTCAATGTGGTTCAGGGCGGCGGCGGTGATCGGCGTCCTGCCGTCGTATCCGTCGACCCAGTTCTGCGCACGCGTATATGGCATTCTGACTCCTTACATGGGCTATTGGCGGAGCACGAAGACTCTGGCGTCGGGGGAGACCCAGATGCTGGAGTCGACAGTGCCCTCGTCCGGCGGGTACGGGCTGGTGGACACCAGCGAGGTTGCGACCGCAGTCATCGCGTCGGTCAGCTGCGTCATCGTCGCCAGGGTCTGCGCGACGGCTGCCTGCTGCAACGCCTGGCTGGAGGACAGGCGGGATTCGACCTCGTCGGAGATCGTGTCCACGTCGATCAGCGCCTCCAGCGTGATCAGCGCAGCCGATGACCAGTTGGAGGCGTTGCCGGACCTGTCTACGGACCGCAGGCGCACCTCCCAGGTGGTGTAGTCCAGGCCGGGGATCCGCACCTCCCGGTCCTCCGGCATGTAGGTGCGGGACACAGTCCGGGGCGTCGCACCGGGTGCGACCACGGACACCTCCACGTGGGAGAAATCGGAGGGCATCCCACCGCCTTTGTAATCCAACCCATCCCAGGTCACCACCAGGACGGACAAGGCATTGCGCGCTGATGGCTCGGAGGGCCTCTCCGGCGGAGTGTCATCCGTGGAAGTAACGAACACGAACGGGCTCGCCCATGCCGAATAAGTGCCCTCCTGGGTGGCGTGGGCACGCACCTCCACAGTGTGCTGCTCCCCAGCTGCCAGACCCTCCACGGAGCCAGCCGTGGACGAGCCCACGGACCAAATACGCGGTACGCCTCCCGCCTGGGTGACACGCAGCTGGTACTCGATCCCCTCCAACGCCACACCGCGCGTGTCAGTGGTGACCGCGCTCCAGGCGGCGTCCATCGTGGCGACCGTCGAACCGTACGACGTCGTCCAGGCTGTGGTGCGAGCCACCAACCCGGCGGGCACGGCCGGGGTGCGCTTCGCAGCGGTCGACGCCGGCCGAGTCGAGTTCCCACCGGTAGACGCCAGGCCGACGATGCCCTTCGTCCGCTTCGCCAGGCGGGAGAGGCTGTCCGCCAGGACGGTACCGAATGTGGTGTGACCGGTCAGCCCCTTGTCATCCCACGTGAGGGAAACCTGGGCTACCTGCAGGCGATCGTTACCGTCGGCTCGCTGCACCTGCATCCAATCGCCCACCTTGTAGTCGGTGAACGGCAGCCAGCGGGCGTCGACAGCCGCCCACTCCCGCTTGATCTCCTCCGAGGCGGTCGCCCCGGCTTTCAGCGTCGACTGGGCGGATAGGCGGGCGGTGGACTCCAGTTCGACGCCTCCGGCCTCCACCACGCGCTCGATGCGTCGCAGGGACGCCGGCGCCTCGTCGTTGTGGTAAGTCCAGGACGCGTTGCCCTCGCCTTTCACCAGCACCTCGGTCGCGAGGTCCGCCCAGGAGCGGGACTCCGGCGCCGACGTCGTGCCGGCAGCCAGCGGCCACACAACAGGATTCTCGTCGGCTAGCACGGTGTCCGCGTTGAAGACCTTGAGCGTTCGGCCTTCCCACTGCCAATCGCACATCCCTAGATCGGTCAGGGACCCCAGCACGGAGCCGATCGTGGTCGACGCATCAAATGCCAGGGTGGTAACTGTCGTCCATGCAGCTCCTGCGCTGTCTCCTGCGGTGGTGCAGTCCAAGCTCAGCCCCTCGCCCCATCCGCGACGTACGGCAGCATCCCAGACCGTGCGCAGGATCGTGCCGGCGGACACCGACAAGAAGTTGTATTTCCCGTCCGCATCCTGGGCCTCCTGAGGCACTTCCCAGATCAGGGCCTCGTCCAGCATGCGCGAGATATGTACCGCATCTAGCTGCGGGCCTCCGTGCCGTCAGCCAACAGGTTGCCGGACGACGACAGCGTAATGAAGCGGCATCCGGGCGGCTCCCACCAGGCGACGCCGTCATAGGACAGCTCCACACCCACCTCAATGTCCCGATCCACCAGATCGCCGCGCGTCGCAGGCTCCGGCGCATAGGAGAGACTGAGCGTCGGGGTGTCGTTACGGGGGATCGTGGCCGTCATCGAGAGCACGTCCGGCAACTGCCCGAGCTGGTCGCCCAAAATGTCGTAGGCGACGGCACGCATCTGAGCATGAAGGGCCGGCATCAGAAGCACCTCCGCGCGACCACCTCGACCACGCCGCCTTGCACGGTCAGGCCGTGGTGACCGGTCGAGTCGGGGGTCAGGTTGAAGCCGTGGGCGGGCAGAGACAGCCCGGCTGTGGCGTCCGCCTCTGTAGACCATACGGCCGCGAACTCAGCAGGCCGGATGATAAGAGTCGCGCCGCTCACCAGCGACCCCTCCCAGGCGAGCGTGTCACCGCTCACCGCGTCCTGGATTACGATGCGCTGCGCCGACGGCGTCACCCGCAAAACAGCGTCCGGGATCGGCATCGCCCCGCCGTCCAGAGCGGACAGGTCCGTGGCCGGAGCCACGGCCTCATCCACGTCCCGCCACAGCCCCGACGGAGCCTCCAACACCACCAACAGGACGGCAGCAGACCCGGCAGGGTAGAACTCCGGCTCGATCGCGCCAGACAACCGCACCATTGCCTCCCGTGCCGGGGCACCCGCAGGCGAATGCGTCAGCGTCAGTAGCCGATCGTGCCGCCGAAACATGACTGCGAGCGCACGCAGGTTCGCGTCCAGTCCGGGGCGCCCCATACCGGAGTCAGTGATGAGCAGGCCGAGGGTAATGGTGATCGGGTCGGCGGAGGTAGGCACAGTGGGGAGGACACCGGTGCGGCCGGGGACCTCGGTGCTGACGAGCCGGGGTGCTCCCCAGCTGGGCAGGGTGGTGGCGTCGGTGAGGAGCCAGCGGCCCTGGGGGTCGTCGAGGTCGTGTCCGTCGAGTTGATACTCGCTCACCCGTGGCCTCCTTAGATTGTTGCTGCGAGTCGGATGCCGGCGGCGACGTCGTCGCGGATCTTGGAGTCGGGTGCGGCGACGGGGTTGTACTGGTTGAGCACTACGGTGGGTCCGCTGCCGTTGGCGTAGCTGCTCGTGCCGAGGGCCCACGTGTTGTTATCGGAGCTGGACACGCTGATCTGGGCTCCGACCTGGATCTCATCGGTGATGTCGTCCATGGTTCGGCGCAGGGACGGGATCTCGGCGCGCAGGCCCTGCTCAAGGCCGGACATGATCCATCCTCCGGCGGGCACGAGCAGGCGGCGGTCGTAGGATTCGGGGCCTTTGTGGGACGCGATCCAGGAGCCGATGCCGGAGACGAAGTTCTTGACGCCGGCGAACGCGTTCTTGAGGCCGTTGAGGAAGCCGTTGATGATGTTCTTGCCGGCGTTCACGAGCAGTTGGCCGGTGTTTCCGAGGGCACTAACGATTCGTGAGGGGATACCGCGGACCCAGGAGACGACGGCGTTGAATCCGCTTGTTACGGCGGTCTTGGCGCCGTTGGTGGCGTTGGTCATCGTGGTGCGAAGGGAGCCAGCGAGGCTGGCGATGGCAGCGATGAACCGGCCGGGGATTCCCCTGACCCAGTTGATGATTCCGTTCCAGGCGTTGGACAGGAACGTGCTTACGGTCTTCCACAGATTGCTCCACCAGGTGCTGAACGCTGTGCCGAGGCCCTTCACCTTGTCGATGGCGGCCTGCCACTTCTGGCCCACCCAGGTCTTTATGTTGTCCCAAGTCTTGGAAATCCATGCCCCGATGGAGTCCCACAAGCCATTCCACCAGGCCAGGAATGCTGCACCCGTCGACTGAATCCATGCGGTAACGCTGTCCCAGTTGGCGACGACGGCGACGATCGCGGCGATCAGCGCGGCGATACCGACGATGATCCAGGTGATGGGACTCGCAAGCAGCGCGGAGTTCATCACCCACTGGGCCGCCGCAGCCACGCCGAGCCCGACAGCGAGCGCCCCGAGCGCTACGACCAGAGCCTGCGTCAGCGCAGGGTGCTCCTGCATCCACGAGGCGACCGCCTGCATGGGCTCAACCATCCCCGCGAGCGCGTCCGACAACATGCTGAACACAGCGGACCCGAGGGGCTCAAGGGCGAGCTGGGCGTTGTTCTTGACCAGCTGCCACTGCTCGGCGAAGTCCATCGTGTCGGCGCCGACGCCGAGGATGGTGTCACTCGTGGCACCGGTAGCGCCGACAAGATCGTCGAGTGCGAGGGTGCCGGACTGGACAGCGCCCACGAACTGGTTGGCGGCCTTGGTGCCGAAGATTCCGGAGGCGAGATCGATCGCGCCAGCAGTGTCCCCTGCAGTGATCAGGTCCTGGATCTCACCGGTGACACGCCGGAAGGCCTCCTGCGGCTCCTCCCCGTCCTTAGCGAGGGTGACCAAGCCCCTGGACATGGCGGAGAGCGTCTGCGTGGAGTTCAGGCCAGCCTTGTCGAGAGACCCGACCAGAGCGATGGTCTCCTCGAAGCTGAAGCCCAAGTTCTGCATAGCGGGCGCCGACGACTGGGCGGCGGAGGCGAGTTCGTTCATACCGACGCCAGTGGCCTGCGACGTCTGGAACAGGGAGTCCATGGCCTGCTCGACGTTGGCGCCCTCGATACCGAACGCCGTGAACGCGGCGGTCGTGGACTGGATATCGACGTCCTGGCCGAGGATGCGGCCGGCCTCCAAGTATTGGGAAGCGACAGTTGTCAGGGTGTCGCCGGACAGGCCGAGCCTGGTGTTCAGGTCGGCGACCACAGGACCGATCTGCTCAAAGTTGACTGGCACCTGGGAGCCGACCTGCTTCGCGACGTCGACCAGACCATCCAGGCTCTGGCCGGTGGCGCCGGTCCCGACCCGGATGGTCTCGGTCATGTCGTCGAAGGTTTTCCCAATGTTGTACAGGCCCGTGCCGACCCCGGCGACCGCCGCAGCGACTGCTGCGGGGGCGAGCATCCGCTTCGCAGAGGCCAGCAGACCGCCGCCGAGCGCGCCGCCGGCCGCCTGCCCGGCCTTATCCGCAACTGACCCAGTGCCAGACAGGGCAGCGGTCATCTCGGATGCGATCTTGCCCTGAGAGCCCGCCATGGACGGCAGGATCGACAGATACGCCTGCGCGATAGACGCCTCACCAGCCATGCCCGATCACCTCCGAGCTACCCGTTCTCCCACCAGGACTTGAAATCGCGGATGGGTATAGCGCCCCTGCCGAAGTGCTTCTCCTCCGTCTTGGTCCCGGGCCGCTTGATCGGCTTAGGACGAGGACTCGGAGCCTTGCGGCCAGCGTTGGCGCGCTGCCAGTTACCGATATTGATACCGTCTGCGATCACTGCGGCCAAGTGCTCCAGCAGACCCCACAGAGCCTCCTCGCCCAGGACCGCACGCGAGAAGGAGCTGTCCCGGGGCGAGTAGGTGATGAACAGCCACAGGTCCCGCCAGGACAGGCGCTCCGTCCCGAGATCCGAGAGCCGGAGACCGGAGCGCAGCAGGTCAGCCTCGATCGGGTCCCTGTGGGCGCTCAGCTCTTGGCAGACGGCGAGGATTCCCCCAGGCCCACGCTCGACTCCTGCCGCCAGGCATCCATGAGCGCCCCGATCTGGTCATTGGACAGGCGCTCATACAGGCCGGGACAGTAGTGCTCGACGATCTCCCGCTGCAAGGATGTGGACTCCGCCATGGCGAGCGGCATAGCGTCTTTATCCTCATGCTGCTCAGCGCTCTTGACTCGCGAGGCCAGCACGGCCAGGCGCTCACTGAAGTCCGCGGAGATGTACTGCATCAGCGGCAGCGAGTAGACCTTCTTCGAGCCCGGAATCGTGAACTCGAACAGGTTCTGCTTGATCGACGCCTTCGCGGCGGGAACCCTAAACGGCATGAGTCTTTCTCCTTTCCGGGGTCAGCCGCCGACGACGGTGCCGTCGGTGAGAATGATGTAGATGCAGTTCCCCGCATCGTCGGGGTAGGTGGAGAGAGTCACCGGCCAGGTGATCGCACCTGACTTGGTGAAGGTGACCTCGCCAGCATCGGTTACCTGCCCGTCCGGCACCCAGATCAGGATCCGCCGCTCACCGTCCTTGATGCGGAACGCCCACGCCCGGTGAGGGTGCTCGTGGGCGCCGAGAGCGGCCGTAATTGTCTTCCCGACCTCCGCGGTCGCTTCCTCGACGTTGACGTCTCCGGCCCAAATGCGCAGGGACTCCTCGTCGGTCTCCAGGTGCGCCCAGGAGAGCGTGCCGTTGAATGACTCGATGATGCGGCGGACGAGGGCACCATTCCACTCGGTGATATCGGTGGTGTTGTACTCGGGTGTCAGCGTCAGACCGTCCGAGGAGATATAGCCAGAGTCCTTGTACCCGGAGAGCACGTCCAGGGCGTTAGCGGGCTTGGTCTGGCCGACATCATGGTTCAGGATCGCGCCGGTGGTTTCCTGGTCGGCAGCACCGACCATTACGTTCGCTGCTGAGACTGGCATGGGTATTCCTTCTTTCGTCAGGTGGTGGACATGCGGACCGCCACCTGGTAGGAGGCGGAGACTCGGTACAGGGCAGGATTCGTGGGGTCTGGGTTCTGGTACGGGCCCGCCAGCGTGGTGACGTCGTAGCAGGACGTCTCGCCGAGCATGGTGCCCTCGGCAGCGTGCACGACCGCGTCGACATCACGGGAGAGCTCGTCCGCGCCGACCTCGGAGGTCAGATGCCGGCAGTCGATCGAGACGGTAGCGACGTCGGTGACCAGATCGCGCCGGTGCCCGCCGACTCTCGTCACATGCACCGACCTAAACGAGAACTCGGTCGGCGTCGTGCCGGCCGTGCACTCCACCGCGAGCGCCTCAGAGATACGGGCCCGGATTGCGTCGGCGACGTCGATCGTGCGGATGCGCTCCATCATCGGGCTCCCGAGGCTGCGCCGAGCGCCCTTGTGAGGGCCTTGTCCCGCGCTTCTGCTAGGCGGGCCTCGTAGGTGGCTGCGCGGACGACGGCCATGGGGCGTGGTGAGCCGCCGTAGTTGGCGGTGTACTCCTCGACCTCGAAGCCCTCGCCTGCGGCGGAGGCGACGGCGCGGCCCATGGCGTTAATGCGGTCTCTGATCTGTGCGGAGTTGAGGATGCGCTGGAACTCTTCGTGGTTCCACTCGAAGCGGACTGCGGTCGCCACGGTTCATCCTTCCCAGTCGACGAGGTTGACGATCGTGTGGTTGAGCGCGCCTGTGGGGGACCGCCACTGCTGGCCGGCGCCGTCGGCGTGGTAGCGGGTGCCTGCGACCACGACGGCGTCGTGGGCGTCGATCACGGTGCCGGCGGGGAGGTAGACGGTCAGCCGGATGGTTGTGGCTTGGCGTGCGGCGAGGGTCTCGGCGGTGCCGGCGGGCTGGACGCTGCAGCCCGTGATCTCAGTGACCTGCGCGGGGTTGTCGTAGTCGGGGATCTGCTTGCCCCGCTCGGCACGCCAGGAGGGCGTGATGATGGTGACGGTGTCGGCCGCCCAGGCAGGCAGTGGCATCAGGGCCTCCGGATGGCGTAGGGGTCGAGGGCTAGACGGTCTCGGTCGAGGAGCGTGAGACCGCCGGCGACGCCGGAGGCGGTCGTGCCGTAGGAGATGGAGACTCCGCCGGCCTGCTCGTGAGTGGCGCCGGTGGGGGATGCGAGCGCCATGGCGGCGATCTGGCAGACGGTCTGGGCGACGTCCGGGGCAGTGTCGTAGCCGTGGCTGAGTGTGATGGTGATGCCCTGGTACCGGTCGGTCCAGATGCCGTGGCGGCGGCGGAGCGTGCCCAGCCGTGACCATTCGAGGTTGGTGAGCTCGTCGGGAGTCCACTCGTGGACCCGTGCGGCGGGGCCAGGCAGGCGCTCGGTGAGCGCGTCGATGGTCTTCACGCGCATGGTCGGTAGCTCGATGATGTCGGAGCCGGAGCCGTCCAGGACCAGGGTCTCGGTGATCACTGGTGCGATGTGCCAGCCGCAGTAGCGGCGGGCGGCCTCGGACGCTGCCTCCAGAAGCGTCTTCGCACGTGGGTCGGAGGCGGTGATTGCGCCGGCCGTGTAGTTGGCGAGCTGCTGCGGCTCAGCTAGCGGAGGCAGGGCCACGGCCGGTCACCGCCTTGCGGGAGGGTCTACGCGCCTTGTTAGTCGCGTCGGGGCGGGCTTGACCTCCACCTCGGGCCCCGGGGCCGGCAGGAGCCCGCGAGCGGCGGCATCGCGGTCGGACAGCAGAAGGGTCGTGCGGGTCCCGTTGACGGTCACGGCGTAGGGCGTGAGTGTCACCTTGGCTCCTTCCACAGGTGCGGATGCGGAGTGCTTACCCATGGGCTGGTACCTCCTCGGTAGGGGCTGGTGGCCGCCCCGGAGACGTTGCGGGGCGGCCACCAGCGGGTCAGGCCTGGACGGAGGTCTGGACGAACGCGGCGGGGCGGGTAACCCCGAACGCGAGGCGCTCCTCAGCGAGGATGGCGACCAGGTTGCGGACGAAGAAGTCCGCGTGGGAGTTCGACGCGGCGATCGTGGTCTGCTCGCGATCCCACAGGACGGCCTTCGTGAAGTCACCGACCAGGCCGGTGCCTCAGCGATCGCCTCGGACTCCAGGATGGGCAGGCCCCACAGGGTGCGGGGACCCATCGCGAAGGGGCCGGCCCCAAGGAACTTGCCCGTGTTGCCGTTCTCGCGGGCGAGGTCGATGGTCTCGACGTCGACGGGGGAGAGCATGACGGCATTCGGGGCGACGCGGCCGACGGTGCGGGCCTTCGTAATGGCGCGGCGAACGGAGGTGAAGATGTCCGTGTCGAATGCCTGCTGCTGGATGCCGGAGGTGGACAGGATGCCGGTCAGGTTCTCGCCGGCCCCGTCACCGGAGAGCATCTGCGTCTCCTCGGTCTCGGCCAGGTCGGCGGCCAGCTCCGCGTTGATCAGGTCCTCCAGCTGCTTGGCGTCTGCCAGGGCCCGGTTGGTGGCCGGCACCCACTCAGCGATGGTCTTGACCGCGGTGGAGACTCGCTCGAACGCCCAGGAGCCCTCGGGCTTGTAGCCGCCGGCAACGGTGTCCGCCGTCGGAGCCTCGGCAGTAGTTGCCTCGGGCACAGGGGCGGCCGCGTTGGTGTGGGCGGTCTGGCGGACGTACTCGACGACATCGGAGCTGGTGCGACGCCGAGAGACGACGTCCCGGAGCGTGAGCGGCCGACGGCCGAGCATCTCGATGATGCCGGAGTCCTCCGGCACGACGAACGCTCCCGCCGACGTGTCGCCGGCACCGGTGAACAGGCTCTTGACCTCGACCGGCGGGGTCTGGATCTGCGCACGCTCGGGGATGCGGGACCCGAACGTCTTCATGAGTTCCTGGTAGGCGTCGGACTTGACGAACGCGGCACCGATGTTCGCCCGCTGGGGGAGCGTGTTGGAGATCGCCCCGGTCAGGTCGACATCCTCAGCCTTGACACCCCCAAGCTCGCTGGCGAACGCCTTGACCTCGGCCAGAAGATCGTTGTCCTTCTTGACGGCCTTTGCCTGTTCCAGCAGCTCGGCGGCATTTGCCATGGCGGCCTTGTAATCGTTCTGTTCGGCGTCGGTGAGGTCCCGGCGCTCATCGATGGCCTTCTGCGCGATGTCCTGGGCGTCCTGAGCGGCCTTGCTGGCCGCATCCTTGAGCATGGTGAGCTTATCCATGATGATGTGTCCCCTTCCCTGGGATCAAATGGTGTCGATGGCCGCGAGCGCGGCTCTGGCTGCCAGGGCTCTTGCGGACACCGGAGCCTGCTGGTCCTCGCTCTTGCCCGTGCGGGGTCCTCGGGCTTGGCCTGCGGGGTGGTGCTGGCTTTCTCCTGGTCGTTGGGGTTGGGGGAGGCTTCGGCGGCGTCGAGGACGTCGCCGATGGCCTCCCATGCGGTGCGGAGGGAGTCGATGTGCTTCTGGCTAGGACGCGCCCGGATTTGAGGCTGTGGGTGAGGGCTGTCGTGGCGTCCTTGACGGCGACCACGGACGTGTCCTGATTCGCGCCCACAGGCACGAAGCTGAACTCGTACACCTTGAGTTCGCGTAGTTCGTTGGCCTTGGTGCCGTCGTCGAGGGTGACGGCGCCGGAGTCGATGACGTCGAAGGCGAAAGATAGCTGGGTAAGGCGGCGGCCCTTGACGAGCCGGTAGACCTGAGGGCCCTTGGGGGAATCGAGGTCGAAGGCGCCGTGCACCCACCAGCCGTGGTCGTCCTCGCCCATGTCGAGGGCGTAGGCGACCGCGTAGTCGGGGTCGTCCATGCGGTGGCCGTAGAGCCCCGGCAGGCTGTTTCCCGACTCCTTCCACTCCTTGATGGTGTTGGCGAAGGCGCCGGGGGCGACGACGTCGCCGTAGGCATCGGCTGTGCGCGTGAAGGTGGACGGGTAGACGAGGAACTCGCCCTCGGCGAGGTTGTCCTCGGGGCCGGCCTTGATACGGACGGGCGTGACCTTGAACTCCATGACGGTCCTTCCTCGGGTTGGTCAGGGGATGATGGTGGTGACGGTGCAGGTGCAGCCGGCGACCTCGTCTGCGCCGCCCACGGGGTCGCCCGGCCAGTTCATTCCGTTGCTGAACAGGTCGTCGACGGGGACGGTCTCCCCGTCCATCGCCGCGTGCGAGGCGCGCGGGTTACTGGAGGTGACGGTCCACATCTTCATCGCGGTGGCGGGGGCGGCCTGGCGGGCGACTTCGGTCGCCGCGAAGGTCGTCAGCGTGGTCGCGAGGGTGACTGCCGCGGTGTGGCCGCGGTCGCCGGTCGCGGCATCGAACACGTCAGCCGGAGACGGCCCGTCCTCGGCGTCGTCGCGGTCGAGGGCAGCGGCGATCGCGTCCCTGGTGGTGGAGTTGATGGCTCCGGCCCGGGATTCTGCGACGGCGCGCAGGAACTTGCGGGTTCTGGCGACGTCGTAGACGTCGGCGGTGAAGCCGAGCGCCTCCGCCGCGGCGGCCCCGACCTTGGCAGTGACATCCAGGGCCAGTGACTCAAGGTCGTCGGCAAGTTCCTTGTCCCACCGCTGGGTGTCCCACCAGTCGGGGGCCTTAGCTCCGAGCGCTGACAACACAGACGCCCGCTGCCGTCGGAAGAACCGGGTCAGGGTCTGCTCGGCCGCGTCGCGGGCCTGGCGGATCTGCTCAGCAGTCGGGGCGGCCCGGCGCGTGTCTGCCTTCACAGACAGCGGGGCCGCCTTGGCCTGCTCGTCCTCCTCGTCGCCGTCGTCGTCCGGCGGGTCCTCAGGCGCCGTATCACCAGCAGTCGTTGGAGCCGCGTCCCCGCCGGTCGTGGTGACCGACAGAGGCGTGATCAGCTCGTCTCCGCCGGGCAGGGCCGGCAGGTTGCGGCGTGCGCGTACCTCGTTGCGGGTCATGTACGGTCCGCCGGCGGCCTGGTAGAGCGACTGCGCCTCCTCGTCCAGCGATCCGCGGAGCTTCGCCTCGATATTGAACTCGACGTACAAGCGGCGTGTGGGCTCGATGTCGGGGATCAGCTGCAGGGCGATCTCCTGCTCGATCATGTCCAGCCATGGGCCGAGCGTGTCCTGGTACAGCTGCTTGTGCTGCTCCCGAATGTTCGAGAATGTCGCGTGGTCGAGGATGCCGACCATGGGGGCCGGCACGTGGAAGGCCGCCGCCACTTCCTCGCGGGTGAGCTTGCGGACCTCCACGTACTGCAGCTCGTCGGCAGTCTGAGCGACTTTGACGAAGGTCATGCCGTCTTCCAGGATCGGCGTGCCGCCGCCCGACGGCGCGTTGGCGCCCGTGTACTGCGACGCCCACGAGCGAGCGAACTTCTCCCGCGCCTCGTCGCTCCACCTGGCCGCGTCCTTAGGCCGCTGCAGGTAGCCGGAGGCGCGGGCGCCGTTGCGGAGCACCTGCGAGCGCATCCGGCCGGCTTCGAAACCCTCAGCCAGCGCCTGCCGGAGGGCCTCCATTGGAGGCGTGCCGGTCAGGTCGCCGTCCGGGCTGTAGCCACGGAAGTGCACCAGCTGGTCCGGCGGCACCTTACGGGAGCCCCGATCACCGCGGAGCTCGTAATACTCCGGCGCGATCCATGACCCGCCACGCGGAGTAACCATCCTGGCGGTACGCGTACTAGGCCGAAGGCGTCACCGGTACGAATCTTGAGCCAGTAGGCGGTGTCAAAAATGGCGATGTCATGGACCAGGTCATTCAGCAGCCGGTAGCGGGTCGTCCGCGGATTCGGGGCGGATAGCAGACGCGCCAGAGGATGATCCGTGACCCGGACACGATCGGTATCGGAGACGCGCTCAAACACGTGCGGGGACAGGCTGGCGATTGAGCGGGCAAGGAAGTCCACAACCGTGCGCACGGCGTCCTGGGTGCGCCAGATGTCCTCGTAATCCACTCGCCAGTCGTCCGTGACGGCCAGAGTCAACGATGGGGCCGAGATAGGGCGAGCAAGCGCCTGGACCGCGGAGGACGAGACAACGAAGGTCACGTTGTGTCACCCCGCTATCGGCTTCTGAATGAACTCGATCTCGCCGCGCTCAACAACGATTTCCCCGTCCGCCAGCTGAGGCTCCCGCCCCTCGGCGTAGATCGTCACGTTCCGCAGGAAGAGCAGCGGCCCCGACTGCTTCACCAGCGCGCCCGCGAGTGCAGTGCCGGTTTTGAGGTTGATAATGACGTTGGCGGCGATGAGATGGCGATAGGTGCGCACGTTGTCGTCCTTTCTAGACGTACATGACGCCGTCGGTGTCGTCGTAGGCAGATCTGGCTCGTCGTGTGGAGTGGTGAGGTAGCCGACTGCGGCGGTGGCCGCGATAAGCGGGGCGGCGTCCTCGGGAGAGCCCTTGCGGTCGATGACTCGGGTGTCGCCGACGTTGCGCCAGAGTGCGGTGCCGGCGGCGACGTCGAGGACGGGCTGCGGCAGGTGGTTTATGCCCCCGAGTGCTGTGGCTGCGGGGTTCTCGGTGCTTTGTGCCGGTAGTGATGCGGCGACGAGGTCCCACATGCGGCCGAACCAGGCGCCGAGGTTGTCTCCCTGCCAGCGGATGACGTTCACGCCGTCGATCTCCTCCAGGTCGGGGAGCAGGTAGATACGGGAGCGCCCTTGCCCTGGGCAACGACGGTGATCGGGTCGTCGGGGTTGGCTCGCGCGGCGAACCAGTCGACGGTGAAGTCGGTGCGTGGCAGCCGGGCAGCGATCTCGACCTGGGGAACGTCCCGGTTGTTGATGCCGGCCGCAGCGACGTATGAGGCGCTGCGGTCCCAGGAAACGTCGAGGCCGTAGACGACCTTCTCTGCGGGGATGAATGTGTCGGTGCGGAGGCCGGCCTCCCAGGCGCCTTCCATGAACGGTGGCTTGGCGGAGGAGGAGAGCCACTGGCACTGGACCTCGGTCATGAACTCGCCCGGCGGGTCGGTAGCGGCTGATGCCGCGATCGTCTCCTCGCGGATACCGATCGACCCATCCGCCCGGCGGTGGTTCATGGAGGGGTTGGACTGCGCCCAGGAGTCGCGGTCCCAACGGGACGCGCCGGGCGGCGTAGACCACTCGAACAGCCCCAGGGACTGCGCGAGGGCGTCGGTCTCGCCGTCATCGTCCAGCCCGTTGGTTGTGTCGTCCGGCGCATCACCCCAGATGCCGTCCGGGTCTCCGAGGGCGATGTGCCCCAGGCGCCGCATATGACGCAGGACGACGCTGGCATGGTCGCCGGCGTTGGACAGCGCCAGCACCAGCCCGGAGTCCTGTGCCATCGTGGTCTTCGAGACGGCGGACCATGAAGACCAGTCCTGGTGCTCGCGCAGCTCGTCGAACACCACCAGCTGGACGTGCTTACCGCGGCCGGCACGCCGCGACGTGGCCTTCACCTTGTAGGTCGCACCGTTCCACAGCTGTAATGCCTTCATCCCAGAGCCGAGTGAGATCCGCCGGACCTCATCACCGAGCTCGTCCACGAAGTCGGGATCGTCCTCATGCTCCGAAGGGTCTACAAGCGCGACGGCCTCGGCCCACAGCGCCTCCGACGTCTCCAAATCCTGCGCAGTACCCAGCACCGACCAGCCCTTGACGTACATCAAAAACAGGAGCACCACCATCGCGACCGTGCTCTTGCCGTTCTGGCGAGCGACAAGGGTCACGACGATGCGGAATCGGAGACGCCCGTCAGGCAGCAGCTCCAGCATGTGGATGCACAGCACCGTTGCCATGGCAGCAGGTGGATACCGAGCAGCTCGGCGAACTCCACAGCGGCGAAGCCCCAGGTTGTTTCCGGTGTCAGCGGGCGAAGCGGCGGCGTGAAGATCCTCGGCGTCTCACTACCCAGACGCACTCGCCAAACCTCCTCGCAACGCCTTCAGTCGGCCTTCTCCGCGTCGCTTCGGGCGGGCAGCATCCTCGGGGAGCGCTGCAGGCGTAATCTGAAGATCTGCGCATCCCTTCAAATAGGCGGGGATAGCGCCGAACGCGGTCTTCTGCAGCGCTTCAATACCTGCGCGCTGTGCCTCGTCGATCAGCCAGGCCAGAGTCTTGACCGCTTCACACGCGCCGCGGTACTTCCCGTCGTTCAGGTGGTCTGCCGCGGTGATCGACGCCGTCGTAGCGTCGTACATCGTGCCCCGACGTCGACGCGGAGGATGCGGAGGAGCGAACTCCGCGCCCCACCTACGGATCTGCTCCTGAGCGTCCTTCGCGGCCGCGAGCGCCGGGTTCTTCACGACCTGCCCCCGGGCATCCTCGACGGTAAGCCCCTCCTCGGAGAGGGCTTGGTGCGCGCGGCGTAGATGGTCGACGGCGTAGCAGTAAGCCTCCAGCCTGCGAGAGTCGAGCGTGCCAGGCTTTGGGTGGGCGGCGACGACGTCGCGCCACACCTGCGCGGCAACTCCGGTTACATGCTGAGGCGGCTCGGTGTCAGCCATCGGGACGCGCCTCCTCATGCTCGGCTCGGATCTGCGCGACAACGTGGCGGAGTGTCCGCATGGACCCCGTCCAACTGATCCGGTACGCGATGCCGGTTGCCTTCATCTGCGGGTACTGGGCGAGCACCGCCCGGATCTGATCGCCGACTGGACCATCCGCGAGCGCATCGCGCTGGTAGGCGGTCGGCTGGGAGAGATCCAGTGCCCGGCGCACAGTAGTGATGGTCGCGCCGAGTGATGCGGCGATCTCGCCCGCGGTTTTTCCCTGGGCGGCCAGCGCCCGGATCGCTGCACGGTCATACATTGAGACGCCACTTTTCGTTGCCATTCTGCGAAAACTGGGGGATACCCGCCCCAAATCCCAGTGGGAGAAGGAGCACTGCCGGCGGACTGCGCCGCCAACCCCGCCGTAGAGATTTCCGACCCCCTCCCCGCTCACCAGTCGCGCGAGCGAAGACCGAGCTGCGCGCCAGCGTCGGTCGCACCAGCTTGCTTGTTGCACAGCTCGTGCTCTGGCCACAGATTCGCAGGATCGAGACGCTCGTCAGGATGGTCCCGCCAGGACAGACGATGGCCGAGCTGGAAGGAGCGGGGGTCGCCAGGTGGAGCGTCATAGTCGATCGGCTGCCCACACCGGCGGCAGGGCTGGGGGCGGGCGGCCCGCATCTCCTCCCGCAGCCGCCGCAGTCGGCGGTGCCCACGAGACTGCACCATGGTCACCTCCGGGGGAGGGCGCATCGAGGGGGGCGGGGTATCGCACCAGGGGGGTGGTCCACGATGGGGGCCTCACAGGGGAGGGGGGCTGAAGCCTGGGGGGTGCCTACGATCAGGGGCATGCCCGACGCCAGCACCGATACCAGGCGCTCCGCTCCTGGGAACGCTACACAGAGCCACCGCTCACAGCAGCCGCTTTGGCGTTCCTCGTCGTCTACGCATGGGAGGTCATCGCGGATCTCCAAGGAGGCCAGCGAGCCACCGCCGAGCTGATACTCAACGGCATCTGGATAGCCTTCGTCATCGACTTCGGCGTGCGGCTCGTGCTAGCTCCCGACCGGAGACATTGGCTCGCACACCACCTGCTCGACCTCGCCGCCGTGCTCCTGCCGATGCTCCGGCCACTACGACTACTGCGCCTCGTCACGCTCCTCGGAGTCCTACAGCGCAGCGCAGGCACCGCCCTCCGAGGCAAGATCACCATCTACACCGTCGGCTCCGTCGCCCTGCTATCTCTCATCGCAGCACTCGCCGTGCTCGACGCCGAGAGGCACGTGCCCGGGGCGACCATCACGTCCTTCGGTGATGCGCTGTGGTGGGCACTGGTCACAATCACCACGGTCGGCTACGGCGACCTGGCACCCGTGACTCCGCTCGGCAGAGCCACCGCGATCCTGCTCATGATCGGCGGCGTCGCACTCATCGGCGTCGTCACAGCCACCCTGGCATCCTGGATCGTCTCGCTCGTCACCGAGGAGAGCGCCGCACAGGAGGCAGCCACCCGAGCGCAGGTCGAGTCCCTGCGCGAGGAGATCCGCGCACTCCGCGCCCAGATCGAGGCTCCCGGAGACTGAGAAGCCCCGGCCGGTGCGGCTCGGGGCTCGGGTGGCGGGGCGTACTGGTCCCGCTGGCAGTAGCGTTGCAATGATGACATCCGATGTCAAGTATCGGCGCGCTGCCGCCGGAAGCCGCCGCGCCGCCACCCGGCGAGGTGGGCGGCCGCCTCCATGGTGAGCACGTCCTCCCACGCCACCCACGACTGCCTGCCTACCCGCTGAGATCGCACCCGGCCACGGTGGACCCACGACCGCAAGGTGGAAGCCGACAGGCCGGGGACCCGGTCCAGTGCGGTGACGGCGGGGACCCACTCGGTGCCGTCCGGGCCAGTCACGGACGCGCCGGTCACGATGCCGCCCCCGCTGTGGTGGCCTGGGCTCGGGCCAGTGCGGTGGCCCGGGTGTGCTGCCAGTCCTCCTCACCCAGCACCCGCCCACAGGCAGGCAGGCTGCACCGCACGGTGGTAGAGGCGCCGGCGGTGGCGGGCGGGGACACCACCAGCGACAGGCACCCGCAATGCGGGCAGCGCACGTCCGTGACCCGCCGGTCCGGCTCGGCCATGGGCCAGCGTGCCAGCGCACGAGCCGTGGCGGTCGCCAGGTCGGCCAGCATGTCCCCTGCCCACGGCTGGGCGGTGATCCACTCCAGGTGCGGGGCCAGCCACTCCACCAGCGCCGCCGTGCTGCCGGGCTCGGCGGGGCCGATGGGCTCAGCCTCCCCGTCGGCGTCGGGCACGGTCCACCGAGACAGGCCCGACGGCGGAGAGACGATGCCGCGCTCGGCGGCGACCTCACCCGCCCAGGTCGCGACCACGGCGTGCAGATCATCGACGGCGACCAGGGCGGACGGGTAGAGCATCCCCTCACCTGGACGCGACCCCGAGCTGCCGGCGTCGGTGTGGCCCGACGGGGAAGACACCGACGGCTCAGCCATCAGCAGCAGGTGATCCACCAGGCCAGGCAGGCCCGCCACCGTCGCAGTCAGCCGGCCCACACACCACGGACACAGGCAACGCCCGTCCTCAGCAGGCCGCGGCAGGCAACCCCGGCACTCCACCAGCTGGCCGCTCGGGTCGGTGGTGGTGCCGTCACAGTCCGGGGCGTGCATGCCACGGATCGTGCAGCCAGAGACGCAGGAACTCATCGCCGCTTCCTTCTTCTGCGGGGCTGAGGCAGGCAAGCGCTTCCGTCCCGGCCCAGACCCGCCCCAGGCCCAGGCCCGGCGCCGTCCCGAGCCCGGACCCGACCCGTGCCCGACCCTGGCCCGTCCCTTCCCGGACCCTTCCCGAGTCCGTCCCGTCCCGACCCGGGGAGTACGTACTCCGGAGGCTGGGAGTTCGAACTGAGTTCGAAGTCAGTTCCGAACTCATGGTGAACTCCCGGTGAACTCAAGGTGAACTCACGGTCACGGCGTGGGCGTGGTGGCGGGTCCGTGCCTGGGTCAAGCTCGGGTGCACGGCGCGGAGGCCCCCAGTGCAAGCGCCGCGGCGGCGGGAGCTGCTGGCTGGCCGGCGCCGGGGCGGGAGCGGTCTCCGAGGCTGGCGAGGAACCCGCGGGCGCACCGTGATCTGCGGTGCCGGGGTTGCCGCCCTGGAGCCCCTTCGGACGCGCCGCCGCTGGCTGCGACGACGCCGGGGGCGTGCCCAGGACGGGGACCACCTGGCCGGCTTGATCAGGGCCGGAGGCGTCCACCTGCCTAATAGTGTCGGAGTCCGCCCCCACCGGGGCGTCGGCCGCTAGCAGCCCGCGCTCGACCAGGTGCTTGCGGGACCAGTTGCCGTAGTAGGGGCGGGCCGGGGGCGGCAGGAGAGGATTCTCCTGGTCCCAGGTGCCGTCCTCGTCGTCACGACGCGCGCTGTTGCAGCGAGCGCACGCGACCACGAGGGTGTCCACAGTCCCCGGCTGGCCGGGGACGCGGTGATCCAGAGTGGCCTTGCGGTTGGACATCTTGCCGGTCCAGTGCACCTCATGGTGGCAGTACCGGCAGTGGTCCCCGTCGCGCAGGATCACCGGCCACTTCAGGTTCGGGTCGGCGTTGTCGCGTTTGCGCTGCCGGTTCCAGTCGGCCTCAGCCTTCTTGATCAAGTGGATGAAGTCTGGGTCCTCGACCAGCTTCACCCCGGGAAGTCCTCCGACGTCGACGCGCTCCAGGAGCTTGACCTCGACGCACATGTCCGTGAGCGGTCCGGCGCGGCCCACCGATCCGGCGGCCTTGACCACCTGCCCCCAGTTCAGGACGTAATCGGTGGTGTACTTCGCCGACTCCCCGGACAAAGTCGCGATGAAGCCTCGCACCTCGTTCAACGTCCTATCGTCCGCGCCGGGCAACGCCATGACCGCGAGCAGACGAGGGTCATCAGCACGTGTCACCAAAGCGTTGCCAAGCCATCCAGATAGTCCATTCAGCCGAAGAAACACAACAACAAGAGCTACCCACACACGCACGGCGGGCCACGAGAACAGGTATGCGGCATCTGGTTACCCCCGCCGTAACCGCTGAGAGCTGGCAGCTGTCTGTGCCGCCTGCAGGGCCTGTGACAGCACGGTGGCGAGTGCGTCGCCGTCCAGGCCGAGAGTGCAGGCGGTGACGGCGGCCTGGAAGGCTGCGAGGGCCTGCATCCGGTCCGGCGTCGGCGGGTTGCCGTCCTCAGGGCCCGAGTTGATGCGGGTGTCCTCGGCGACCAGGCATTGGGCGAGCAGCTCCCGGACGTCGGCGAGACGCCGCTCGGGCGTGGTGCCGGCGTGGTCGATCTCGTAGATCGCGTCCTCGACACGGGTCAGGAACAACTCGATGTCCTGGGCGATGGTGTAGGCGCGGTCGCGGTGCTTGCCGGGCAAGAGGACGGCGATGCGGCGCAGGTAGGCGGCGTCGGGATCTGTCAGCCCCGCAGCGCTGCCCTGCGGGGCGGGCCGGTGGGTGGCGCCGAAAACGTCGGGCCTGCGCGGGTAGTACTCGCCCTGCGCGTCACGGATGATCCACTCCCCAGGGCGGGCTTGTATGACGCCCTCCGGGTAGTCGATGTTTAGCGTTCTGTTCAGAAAGACAGTCACTATGGTGCCTTCGGCCCAGTGTGCGATGGCGTCGGCGCTCTCCTCGCTGCCGTCGTAGCGGATGGCCTCGACGGTGACGGGGCGTTTGATGTAGCGGCCCGGGACGGTCATAGGACAGCCCTCCAAATGACGATGGTCAGGGCCGCGAGCGCGGAGACGACGACGGCGCCGAGGCCGGCGAGGATGAGGCCGCCGATGACCCGGCCCAGGATGTAGGCGGGTCCCTGGTTGTTGGGCTCGGGTGGTTGTAGTGCTGTCATGGCTGTGGTCCTTTGCTGGTTAGTCGGCTAGTTGGCTGTCTGGTGGTGGCGGTCGCGCTTGTAGGCGGCCAGCTCGTGCACGGTGAGGTAGACGCCGGAGACCGGGTGCCTGGCGACACGGCCCGCCCGGTAGATGTCCGACAGCCAGCACAGGGCGGTAGCCGCAGACAGGATCGCGGCCTCACGCGGCACCTGGGCACAGGCGGTCACCCATAGCGGTTGGGCGTGCTGGTCGAGCAGGCTGGACCACCACAGGTCCGATCCCGTGCCCGGGCCGGCAATGGAGTCGATGGCGGCCTCGCGGGCGGTGTCGGCGTCCAGGGTGCGCCACTCGCTGATGACGGCGGCCACCTGCGTAATCCGGTCCCTGGCCGCCCGCACACGCGCTGCCCCGGTAGGTAGGCCGGTGGTGGCGAGTACCCCGCCCAGGGCGATGACCCGGGCCAGGTACTCGGCGATGCCGGGCGCGTAGGCGGAGCGCTGCGCTCCGTAGTGGGCGACCATTAGGCCCGCACCGATAGCGTCGGAGGCGGCCACCCGGGCCAGGTACGCGGCCGGCGTGTCCTGGTTGGGCCACTTCCAGTAGTCGGGTGAGACCTGGGTCATGGCATCAGCCCATAACCGCTCGAAGTCACAGGCTTCCCTCATGTCAGCCGCCCGCCCTTCATCTGGTGGCGCTGGTGGCGGCGGGCCTCGCGGTACGCCTCGTGCTTGCAGATACGGCAGTCACGCTCGATGACAATGCCTCTGCCGGAGCGGCGGCGGTCACGTACCCGGACCCGGGCGGTGGCGATCGTCCACTCGTGGCCGTGCGCGCAGGTGTCGGGGCCGCCGTCGTCGGCAAGGCGCTCCAACAGCGCGTAGGCCACCGAGTCGGGCACCGGCGCGGACGAGGACCCGGCGGGGATCAGACCGGCCAGCTCTGCCGCCGTGATGGTCATGCCACTGGTCATCAGTCCGCGTCCTGACCGGTGTGGGCGACCAAGGCGAGGTCCTCGGCCGTGTCGACGACGCGGGCCATGGCGGCGTCGTGGCTGAGCGGTGAGGCGATGTCAAGCTCTTTGAGCCGGGACGTGAGAGCGCGGATGGCCTCGGTGGGGACCACGGACAGGCCCTCCAAGTCCTCGATCCCCGCGTCGGGCTGGTCACGCAGGAGAAGACCGACCTCGTCCCCACTGTCGTACAGCCGGTAGGCTCCCGCGCCGACGCGCAGGGCGAGCAGGCCGCCGATGTCTACGCTGCCCAGGTGGCCGTCGAGTATGCGGATGATCGGCTCGGTCGGCCAGGAGCCGGCCTCCGGCTCGGGTGCGGGTTCGGGCGGCACGACGACGTCGACTAACGCGTCGGACCAGCGAATGGTGGAGCCCGCGTGGAAATAGATGACGACGTGCTCCGCGCCGTAGTCGCAGACCCTCAGGATCTGCCGGGTCTCACCATGGTGGCGGATGAGGTCTCCCCGCTCCAGCTCGGCGGCGGGCGTGGGTCGGATGGTGATGGTCTCGCTCATGATGAGGTCTCCTGGGGCGTGTAGACGTGGATGTGGAAGGTGAAGGTGCGCTGGCCGAGGATCTTGGGGGACAGCCGGCCGGACGGCTGGAGGATCAGGCTGGCCAGGTGGCGGTCGTCGTCATCCGGTAGCAGCCCGGCCCTGATGAGGCCGTCGACCAGGGGCTTGACGGTCCAGTGCAAGTTGTGGATGTCGCGGCGGAGGCGGTCGGGGTAGTCGACGTCGATAACGACGCGCGCCCGGTTAAGGTGGGGGGCGCGCCGGTAGCGGGCAGTCGCCTCAGCCACCGTGCGGATCGCCCTCGTCTTCCGGTTCTTCTCGCGCCGGCTGTCACGGTTGTTGCCGGTCAGGACGTCGGTGGCCGCCAGGCGCAGCGGCGCCTCCCACGCCAGCACCCCGCGACTGGGGGTGGTTGTGTTGGTGGTCATGCTCCCGCCTCCTGCTCGTCCCAGACACTGGGCGCGTAGTCGGCCAGGTGCCGGCGGATGCGCAGCGGCTGGAGCCCGCCGAACACGTCCGCGACCAGGCCCACAGGGGTCATGGCGACCACCAATTGTGCAGACATGGTGCGGGCCTCGGCTGCCAGGCGCCGGGCCTCGGGATGGTCGGCCAGCGGGCGGGCCCGGTAGCGGGCCCCCAGCTGGTCCAGGAGGCGGATCACCTGCTCACAGCGCGGGCAGTGGTCCTTGACGTACAGGTCGAACCAGGGGGCGCGGGGGTCGTGGGTACCCATTCAGGACTCACCCCCAGCGTTGATGCGGCTGCGGGCCTGGGATGCCGCCCAGGAGACCAGCCGGTCCGCCCAGGCCGCCTCACGGGCCATGGCAGCCACCACATCCGACCCGGACGACTCATCAACGGTCTCTGCGGGCAGCTCCTCGATGACCTCGATCGGGTCGGCCAGGTCCCGCTCGATGCGCACGATCACCTTCATGCGGCATCACCGCCCTCGCCGGCGTCATCGGGGCCGTCGGGGTCTTGGCCTCTCAGGTAGTCGCGGATCTCGGCGACGAACGCGGCCTCGACGTCAGCTCCGGTGTTTTCGCCGTCGAGGTCGGGCAGGACGGCGTCCAGCAGCGGCTCCAGCAGGTCCCCCGCGTAGCAGGACACGTCCACGAAGGTGGGCAGTGTGAGCGGGTCCTGGGAGCCCATGGTGACCCCGAGGTAGGCAGAGCCCGGCACCACCTCCTCGATGTCGTTGGCGTCCAGGCGGCGGCGGGCGGAGTAGCCCCACACCAGGACCGTCTGATCGCCGCCCATGACCCCGAGCCGGCACGACAGCGAGTCACCGACCATCGCGGCGGTACGGCCCATGGCGGTGGCGTCCTTGGCCCACAGGGCCACGTGCCCGCGGGCCACGAGCCTCGCCTGGGAGGCCTGCACCAGCATGGCCGCCGCATCAGCCCGCTCGGGGTCCAGGGGCGGGGGGTCGGTGCGCACGGTGACCTGGCGGCCGCCCCACAGCACCCCCGCCTCACGCACCGTCAGCGCCAGGTTGGGCTCGTCCACGATGACCTCGACGTCCTGGGCGTCGGCGTGGGACAGCACGCCGATCAGGTCCGCCAGCACCGGCCGGGTCACCCACACGTCCGGCACGCCGTCGTCGTCGACGTCGACCACCAGCGCCCGGGTACACACATACCGGGCCCGGTCCTTCGCGACGGCCAGGCACAGCAGGTAGTCGCCGGCGACGGTCAGGCGGGCTACACCCACCCCGACCGGCCGGTCCTCATCTCGCTGACTGGCCGGCAGGTGCGGCACCAGGCCCTGCAGCGCGCCCAGCAGGCCTGCGGCCCGCACGGTCAGATGCACACTGCTCATCAGTCCTCGCCCTCCTTCTTGTCGTCGGTGTCTTTGTCCTTGAGCCCGTCGATCAGCTCCTGCTCGATCGGGGCGGGCTCGTAGCCCCACCGGGCGAGGGTCGCCAGGTGGGTGGCGAGCATCCGGTCATACCCGTGGCCGGCGGGATCGTCCTGCCGCCAGGAGTCGCGCAAGACGGTTCCCTCCATCAGCGCCAGCGCCCAGGCCAGCAGCCCCCGCTTCGCCTCCCTCACAGATCCAGCGGCATCCCGGTCCAGGCCGGCAGGGGACAGCCCGAGGTGCTCCAGGCCCTTGTCCTTAGCCATGCCGGTGACGTTCATGTGCGCGTAGCGCACCATTGCCAGCACGTAGCCCAGGGCGTCGGTGGGCAGCACCCGGCGGGGCAGCAGCTGGTCGCGGATCCACGCCCGCCGCACCCGGTTAGCGGAGTCCATGTCCTCGTTGCGCCGGCGCACCCGGGCGCGCTCGGTCCGCACCTGCTCGTCCTGCGGCCCCGACGTCGCACCCGACGACGGCTGGGCGTACTTGTTGCGGTGCCCGTGGGCCGCCCAGTCCATGCACCCGTAGAAGGCCACCTTGTAGCGGGGGCCGGGGTCATCGCCGTGCAGCGACTTGTAGTCGTAGTCGATGACGGTCACGTGCCCCGGGCAGGAGACATGCGAGGCCTCATCGACCGGCTCACCGTGCTCGTCCAGCAGGTCCAACAGGGGCCGCGCCGTACCGGCGGCCTTGGCGAACTTCTCGCGGGTGATCACGTGGCGGGCGCCATTGGCCAGCAGCTCATCCGTGCACTTCTGGCGCGCCCGGGCGCACAGGCCGTCCCACTTGACGCGATCCACAACATGGTCCACCTGCTCGGGGTGGGCCTCGATCTCCTTGACCGCGTCCGCCAGCGCCTCCGGCGAGGCTGCCCGCTCCGACAGGGTTGCGATCTTCCCCAGGACCGTCAGGTCCATGTCCTTCATGCGGCGCCCCAGGTCGCGTACCGGCTCTGCGGCGTTGGCGATTGCCCTGGCGTTGATCAGCTCGGTGTAGCGCACACCGCGGCGCTGCAAGTCCTTGCGGGGCATGCCCAGCAGCATCAGCTGATGGATCGCGTCCGCCCGCTCGGTTGGCAGGGTGTGGGCGTGCTCGTCGTTCTCCACCAACTGCTGGCTGATCCGGTCAGCGTCGTCGGCGGGCTCGACAATCAGTGCCGGCACCAGCGTTAGCTGGGCTTCCAGGGCGGCGGCTAGGCGCCGGTGACCATCAAGCACCACCAGGCCCGTCAGCGTCGGATACACGTGCAGATCCCTCAGCACTCCCATCTCCGCGACCGTCGCGGTGAAGCGCTCATCCACCCGCAGGCCCGGCGGATATTCGGCCCCGCCTCCAGCAGGCCCGGCTCGACCATGACCCGCTCACCCGGCACCACGTTCCCCAGCGGGGAGCGGGCCTCAGCCTCCGACAGCACACGCACACCACCAGCGGGCGCGCCGGCGGCCGGGGCCGGCTGCGAGGCCGGCATGATCCCGAGCTCACGCAGCCGGGACAGGTCGTAGGTCGCCGGCATATTCGGCGTCGCCGCCACCGTGACGGTGATCCAGCCGGCCTCCAGCAGCCGGTCCAGCACCCGCCGCAGAGTCCTGGGCGACAACCCCGTCGTCGCCGCGAGAGTCGCCTGGGAGACGCACACCGTCTCCTCACCCGCCGGCGCGGCGGCAAGCAGATGCTCAGCCACCATGCGTGCCTGCTCGTCATCGGCGTCGATCGTGGGCGCGGTCTTGTCCCGCGTCACCTCTGTTGCCGTGGTCATGTGAAGAGTCCTTCCTGGGCGGGCGCCTCCTGGGCGCGTAGCTGTCTGCCGGTGGTCAGGTGGCGGCTGGTCTGTCCGGTCGGGTCGACGGTCAGGCGCAGCGTCGCGGTCAGGTAGGCGGCTGCCCACGCCACGTGGTCCTCCACCGCCGGTGCAATGGCGGCGGCCTCGGCGAGGGTCTGGGCGACACCGGCCGGGCTGCCGGTCGCGGCGGCGGACAGGGTGTTGAGGGTCAGGCGCAGGGCTTCGCGCTGCTGGTGGTCTGTCATGGCCATCCACGTCTTGCGGCGCGGCCCGGCTGAGATGTTGTTCGCCGCTGCTGTCATTAGCGCACCTGTCCTTCGGTGGGGTTAGCGGCGCATTTGTCGGGTTGGTCGTCTGCGGTGAGCATCAGGCCGGCGCCCAGGCCACCGAGGCCCAGGGCCAGCAGCGACAGGCCCGACATCGCCGGCGCCCGCCCCGTCACGGCCAGCCACGCTTGCACGCAGCCGACAATCACGCCGGCGCATAGCAGCAGCGCGCCCACCGTGATCCTCCGTTCCGTGCTCATTGGGCCGGCACCTCCTCCATGACGTTGTTGGTGAGCGAGTTCAGGTAGTTGGTGGTCTCCTCGCTACGCCGTCGTCGGCGAGGAGCCAGTCAGCCAGGCCCCATTCCGCGGTGCGGGCCACGTCCCGGAGCACGTCGACCAGACACTTCCGGTCCGCCTTGTGGCGGGGCTTGTAAGATTGGGGTCGAGCCATTGGTTGTTTTCCTTTCTGTGGCTCACTGGCTGCCAGCAATGCGACTGCTGGCAGCCGTTTCTTTTCGGGGCCCGGTTCATCCGTCGAGGCGGTCCGCGAGGCCGCGCAGGATGCGGGCGAGCTCGCGCGGGTCCGTCATGGCGTCGTTGTCCGCCTCGACGTTCGCGAACACGTCGCCGTCATCGCGCACCAGCCGGACAGTGAATGGGGCGGCGTCAAGCACGACGACGGCGTCCTCGCCCGTGGTGGGGGTGGGGTGGGCGGGGCCGGCACAGCTACGAGACGCCAGCCCCGCCCCGCACCCAGCGCCGCACGGCCGGCAGGAGTCAGGCCGGCCGGCGGCGGGGTGCACCTCCTCGGTGGCCTCATCCCCATCACCACTCACCGAGGAGGTGGCCTTCTTTTCCCGACCCGGGGCCGGGGCCTCCTCGGTAGGCTCCGCACCACTGACCCCGTCGGCACGAGAACCGACGGCGGAACCCACCGAGGAGGAGACAACATGGACACCGGAATCCTCAGCGACGTCCAAGTTCTGATTGACGACGTTCCCATGCGGCTCAGCATCGAAGCCGCCCGCTACCTGCCCGTCGTCATGCGTACCTGCCGTAAACGTCAGGGGTTCTTCTACGACGACGGCGTTATCCGAGAGTGGGTCGCTCACGTCCCCAACGGCGGGCGGCACTCCGACATCACCTTCGTCTACGACGGCGACCTCGCCCCCAAGATCCCGCCGGCCACCCGACGGCTTGAGGAGGAGGTCGAGCTGTGGATCGACGAGTGCGACCGATCCCAGGTCAACCCCGTCCTCTGCCTGCTCGACGACGGCAGTGTCCTTCTTGACGAAGACGACTCCTGACGACGGCTCGACCTCGAACCACACGAGGCCGTTGGCCGCGTCCACGTGCAGGTGCAGGCGCCCCTCATGATTAGCGACCAGGCACGAGTCGCAGCACACGCGGCCGCGGGTAACCACCTGCACCAGCCGGTCGACCGGCACGGACTGGTGATCACCACAGCAGGCACACGGCACATCAACCATGCCGTCCTCCAGCACGACGTAGATCGGTTTGTCGAAGAAACTCGGCTTGGACATCACGCGACCTCCTCGTCGGAGGAGCGGTGCGTGGCCGGGTCCTCATCCCCGGACAGGTGCCGGGCCGCGTCGTCTAGCGACCAGCACGAATCGCACACGGCCTCGTGCTCCAGGAGGGCCTCGACCGGGACGTCAGCGATCGCCGCCCCGACATTGGTGACGGCAGCGATGCCGTGCGCCTCCGCGGCGGGCGACCCGTCGACGTCGACGGCGGGGGACGGCTCCGCGAGCGCGGACACCGCAGTCGTGGTGTGGTCGGTGATCTCAGCGCGGGAGATCAGATTGGAGACAGTGGTGCCGAGCGCGGAGGCGATGGCGGCAAGCTCTTGCAGTTCTAGCTTGCCGTCCGCTACCAGGCGGCGTTGCAGGGTGGCACGCGGGATTAGAGTCGTCTGCGCTAGGGAAAATACAGACATCCCCGCAGACTCCATATCGGAGGTGATGACCTCGGCAACTCGACCGGGTGGAGGGTTGGTGACCATGACAGCACCATAGGTGCCCAGTTGGGCACCGGACAAGCACACACCTATTCCGTTATCGAACTGGCACCCCTGGTGCCCAATGTGACACACTTGACCTATGGCTACTCGTGACAAAGACCCCTCGATAGGACTGAATGCCGCAGTCGCAGCTGAGCTGCGCGCCGAGCGTGCGGCCCAGCAGCTCACCGTGGAGGCGTTAGCGGGACGGTCCGGCATTCCGAAGCGCACGCTGCTGCGGCTGCTGAATGCTGAGCGAGCGATCAGCCTGGATGCACTTCAAGCCCTGGCGGACGCATTTGGGTTGCAGATGTCTGCGCTGATCACCAGAGGAGAGGAGCGCCTTTCCCGCGAGCGCGAGCGTGACGTCGCTGAGCTGGGGAAGCGGCGTGTCGATTGGCTGGAGGGACTGCCGCCGGAGTGGGAGCTCGCCGCGCAGGTTGAACCTGGCGCTGAGCAGGAGGCGGAGGAAGGCATGGAGCTGCCCTAGCAATCGTGTCGTATGGCTGGGCTAACGTGCCTGGACATGAGCCGACCAACGATGGATGCCCTGCTCGACGACGCTGCCGAGCAGGGCATCATCGTGGATTGGGTGAATCGCATGCCGGCCGGGTTGCGGGGCGCTACCACCTGGTCACGCGGACCATCGTCCTGCAGACCGGGATGCCCGACAGGCTCGCTGTACCAACGCTGATGCACGAGCTCGCCCACGCAGACCGCGGGGACGACGGACACCAGGACGGCGTAGTCGAGGCGCATATCAACCGCCTCGTCGCATGCAGACTCATCGCCTCGGACGCCTACCGCCGAGCTGAGGCTGAAGTGGGTCCGCACCCAGGCGCGCTGGCCGTCGAGCTCGACGTCGCGCGCTGGGTCGTCATCGCCTACCAGAGCACCCTGCGTTCGACTGTTACAAGGTTGTTGTGTGATGGCCGCTCAAAACCATCCGGTCAAGACTGGGGTGGCGCAAGATATGAGCGATCTAGAACCTGCTCGTGACAACGAGCGTCGGTTCGACCTACTCCCCACGGAAAGAACCTCTCCCCATGAGCGACACCACCCCGCCTGCCCGCGTCCCGTTCTGGAAGAACAAGCGATTCTGGGTCATCGCTATCCCGGTGATCCTTGTGCTCGGGATCATCGGCTCCTTGATGGACGACGGCGAAGACAAGGCCGCGACCGAGCTCAGCACCCCTGCCGCCGTCACGACCACGACAGCGGCGGAAGACGTCACGACCGAGGCTGCTCCCGAGACCACCGAGCCTGAGCCGGAGCCAACCGAGACCGAAGACTCCGACGCTCTAGACGCTGTCTACGCGATGACCGCTTGCGAGATGTACGGCGAGCAGGTCTACCCCTACGGATTCAAACTGCACTCGATTCTCGCAAGCTTGCCGAGGAGCAGCGAGAGGACGGCTCCTGGTATCTCAAGTACGAGGTGACCGTTACCAACGAGTACAACGCCGAGGCTGACGGCAACATGGAGTGCTACGTCTCCGGCACCAACGACGCGCCGGTGATCGACGACTTCCTTGTCTACTAGCCGATCGATACAAGCCGCCTCAGATACCGGTGAGGGGTACGCCAGGCTTGGCCCCGCCACCACCCAAGCCGACATAGACAAGACACCTGCGGCACCAGCCAGGCCGGACTTCGACTGGGGCGACTAAATACCGCGTCCTCTGGGCTAACCGCTACAAGAGAGAGCAAGCCCGGAGGACGCTTGACAGCCGAGACGACGATCTGTTGCCGCTGGCTCGTTAGTCGAAGAGCGCCGGTTGCTCGTGTGGATGATGCACATCAAGTACTTGCAGAATCCAGTATCGGCGGCGCGCTCTTTGATGCTTGGGCGGATAGACGATCTCTACGACCGCGTCAATCTCGTCATCGGCCTGGAAGGAGGTGGCATGTGATGCCACGTCGCTGAGGAAGTCATCATCTTCGACCATTGCGGTGAACTCTGTAGGAAGCCCGCTGACGGAATCGGTGGTTTCGAAGCGCCATGGCCCATCATCGAACGATAACCTGAGCACCTTTAAGCGCATCTGCTTCACCTCAACAGTCTCGCCTTCAAACTCCGGAAGAGGCTCGAAGAAGGCGCGGTCCGCCGCAGTAATCTCCTCCGGGTCATCGGCCCCTACCGTCACTGAGGTAACTCCTGGCCGAGTAGTTGGACGCGTGAAGTCACGCGCGCCGTTGACGAAGACATTCGAGGACGAGACATTCAAAACGATGGTCGGTTCTGTGAGTTGCTGACCATCATCCAGTGTTGCAGTCTGCATGCCCTTGCCGACATCTTTGCGTTCGACGATCTTGCGTCCCCGCAGCTTCTTCAACACAGCAATAGGCATCTTAATCAGAGAGCCGAAGGTTACCCCGGTAACGCCTACCGCGGCACCTAGCGCGGCGACATCCTCACTTAGAAACCACTGCTTCACAGCCTCAACCCAGGTGAGGTCCATCGTCAAAATCAGCTCGGTAGCAAACGAGCCCTGTTCGGTAGCGGTCACTCGCAGGTCGATGTTCTCAGCCTTCGGAGCGGCCTCCCGAACAACCGCCTGGACCATCTGGGAGTACCCCATGAGTGCGCGCCCGTAGTCACCGGCCGTCATCGTGCCGTCGTCAACGGCTTCCCCATGGAAAGCGAAGACGACCTCTTCCTTGTACGTCTTCTTGACCATGCTCCGATCCTCCCAGACTCCACCGACATCATCGTCGAGAACAGGCTGTTCCTCTACGGGAGACTGAGATGGCGGCGAGGGGGCCATAAGGAGACCTCGGGGGGGACGTGCGGACTCCGTGAGTGTTCACGGTCGAGTGATCGCATACTAACGGCGTCCCGCATCGTCTGCCGTCATCTTGAACTATGCAGTCAGGCGCTCGACGTCGGCGCGGCGTACCAGGCGGGCGGTGCCCAGGACGGGGGAGTAGATCGTCAGCTGGCCCCGCTCGGCCAAGCGGAGCACGGGGTTCACAGAGGCGACACCGAGCAGCTCGGCGGCCTCCTTCAGGGTGATGCACTCCGACCGGGCGAGGTCGGTGGGGAAGGGCTGGGTGGCAACGGGCATGATGTTCTCCTGTCTGTCGTCTAGTGCGTCTAGCGCTTGCGCTGCACAGTAGACCATCGCCGATCCTTTCGTCTAGCGCTACGCGCGCTATCGCTATCCGGTTGTTGCGTCTATCGACGCACTAGCTCGCTCACGCTCGCTCGCGAACGCTGGACGACACTAGACGCCATGCGCTACCGTCTTGCGCATGGCCTCACCCACACTCGGCACGCTCATCCGCGCCAGCGACCTCACCTACCGGCAGATCGCCGAACGCGCCGGAATCTCCAAGCCCAGAGTCGGACAGCTCGCGCAAGACGCCTTCTCCCAGTCCCCAGCCCCCAGGACCGTGCGCGGCCTCGCCATCGCACTCGAAGTCCCCGAAGCGACCATCCGCGCCGCAATCCGTCAGACCATCCGCGGCACCGACGATGCCGAGGCCGAGGAGATCGCCCTACGCTTCGCCGCACTACCCGCGCACCAGCGCGCCGTCATCGTCTCCATGATCGACGCACTCGAACGGGCGAACCGCCCATGAGCAGACCGCCCCTGCCCGTAGGCACATGGGGCAGCATCACCATCAGGCGCACACCATCGGGCCGCTGGGAGGCCCGCACCCGCTACCGCGACTCCGACGGCGTCACCCGCCTAGTCGGCCGAACCGGAAGCAGCAAGGGCGCTGCACGCAACGCACTGACCTCCGCGCTCGCCAACAGGCAGACACCCGGCGGCGACACCATCACCGCAGACTCCACCCTCACCGCCCTGCACGACGCCTGGCTGCCCACCACCGAAAGCAAGGCAGCCGGCACCCGACGCCTATACGCGGAATCCTGGAAGAACGCCGTCGGCCCAGCCATGGGCAACCTCCGCATCCGCGAAATCACCACCCAACGCGTCCAAGGCCTCATCGACACACTCGCCACCCAACGCGGCTACTCCGTCGGCATCCGCGCCCGCACCATCCTGTCCGGAATGATGGGACTCGCCGTCCGCTACGGCGCCGCAGACCACAACCCCGTACGCGACACCATCAAGCCCCGCGAGCGCAAGAAACCCGTCGTCGCCCTCACCGTCGAGGAGATCAGCCGAGTGCGCGCCGCCCTACGCGCCTACGAGACCAGAAGCAACTCCAAGGCCGACGTGGCCGACGTCGTCGAGATCCAGCTCGCCACCGGTGCCCGCATCGGGGAAGTGCTCGCACTGCGCTGGGAAGACGTCGACCTTGCCGCAGGCACCGTCCGGATCACGGGCACGGTAGCCCTCGGCGTCGAAGACCGGCGCCCCTTCCGCCAGGACCACCCCAAGACCTCAAGCAGTGTGCGTACCATCCCGCTGCCGCGCTTCGGCCTGACGATTCTCCTCGAACGACAGGCCCGTGCCCATGCCGGCGACGTGCTCGTCTTCCCTTCCGCCCGCGGCACGGTCCGCGACACCAATGCGCTGCGCAAGTCCTTGTCCCGTGCCCTCGAAGGCACCGGCCTCGAGTACGCCACCGCAACCCACGTGTTCCGTAAGACCGTCGCCACCGTCGTCGACGACGCCGAGGACGCCGCTTCCCTCCTCGGACACCGCGACAGCGACGTCACCCGCGAGCGCTACCGGGTCGCGCCGCCGACCACCGTGAACGTCTCGGACCAGCTGGACGCGGCGTTCGGAGATGGATCTCACACGGCCTAGACGCGGGTCGAACCCGGTTCGTTTCCGATGGGTTTTCGATGGGAGTAGACAGAATAGACGAATCGCCCGGAACCGCTTTCGTTGCGGTTCCGGGCGAATTTGTACCTCCGGTGGGACTCGAACCCACAACCCTCCGAGTTGCTTCCCGGCCGGGAACTGGTGGCTGGCATGCTGCGCTCTCTGGGAGAACGCGGGGTACTCGCGGCCGCGGCCGCAGTAATGCTGGCCCGGCCGCCCGCAACCAGCTTCCAGGTCTCGCGTGACGCCCAGGCGCGTGCGCAATACCGGCAGGAGCAGACCCAGAGTGCGCTTGAGGTCATCCGGCACTACAACACGGCGGCACCGGTATGCGCAGGAGTCCCCTTCGGCCATACTCGACCCCAGTGGATCCTCCCCCACGGAGCACGCTCACCGTCGATGCCGCCTCCCGGCGGATTACCGCCTCATACGCCTGAACTCCTGTCTCACCGGGCAGAGGTCGGCAGGCGTGGGCAACCGAGCTGAACTCTGTACAACTCACTTACCGAAACGTACATTTCAGTCGTGACCACCGTAACCATGTCCCGCGCCCGTGCCGAGCTCCCCGCTCTAGTGGACAAGGCGCACGAGGACGCCGTCTTCCTGACCAAGCGGGGCCGGACCGCCGCCGTTCTCATCAGTCCAGCGGCCTATGAGCGCATGCTCGCGGCGCTGGAGGACCAGGAGGACATCGCCGCATACGACGCGGCGATGAGCGAGGAGGGCCCCAACATCCCCTGGGATGAGGTCAAGGCCGACCTCGGGCTCATCGGAGCAAGCGGACACCCATGCGCTACGAGATCGAGGTGCGCCCCGCGGCACTAAAAGCCCTACGACGCATCGACAAGCCGGATCAGCGTCGAATCCAGGGAGCGATCGCCTTGCTCGCCACCGACCCGCGTCCCCCCGGATGCCGCCCCCTCAAGGGCCGCCCCGCCTGGCGGGTACGCGTGGGCGACTACCACATCATCTACACGATCGACGACGGCCGACTCGTCGTCGTTGTGGTCACGCTCGGGCACCGCCACGACGTGTACCGCTGACCGGGCTGCCAGATCCGACACCAGTCGGCAGGGTGATCGTGCTGGGTTACTCGGAGGCCCGGGGCCCGAACGCCGCCGAGTCGCAGGACCCGGTCACGTCTGCCAGCGCAAGCGACGACGCGATCGCCCCTCGCGACCGAGGTTGTGCGCCGACGCGACGCCACCAGCACAACCTATAAGCTCATCGAGGTGACCGACGGCCATTACGCGCACGCCGGTTTTGGAAGAGAGGAATGATTAGTGTCCTGGCTTGACAATTCATCCGCCTGGGCGGTGCTTGTGGGCGCCACCACCTCCGGCTCGCACGCCTCAGCGCACTGGTTTCAAGGCTTTCTGGAGTCTTGCCGGGAGCGGAGGCTGCGCATTTGCGGTGTGGATTTCCACGAGCCTTTGCAGCACAGGGTTCCGCCCATCCCGGTGGATTGTTTGGTTACGGTGCCCGGTACCTACTCGAGCGAGTTGGACGCGGAGCAGATCGCTGCGGTGGTGCAGGAGATCCGAGCGCGCTGCCCGGGCCAGGTGGTGCTGTCCACCGCGCTCCGAGAGAACTATCAACTGCACAACAGTCAGCTTGCCCGCGCGCTGGGGACGATGGCCAACGACGAGGCCTGCATCAGGCTGATCCAGGACAAGCCTGCCTGCCGCGAGGCTCTGCGTCAGGCCGGCGTGCGTCAGCCGCAGAGCCTGCGGATCTTGGGGGCCGCGGCAGACGGGACGGCGCGGTTCGGCGAGGCGACCGGCGCGAGAGTCGAGGCACCGCATCCCGCCCCCGGCGGCTGGATCGTCAAGCCGGCGACCGGGATGGGCAGCGTAGGCGTCCACCACATTGCGTCGCTGGACGAACTGCCCGCTCTCGGTCCTGATGTCATTGCAGGGGGTTACTGTCTGGAGGAGTTCGTGACGGGGAAGGAGTTCTCCGTTGAGGGCCTCACCGTCGACGGGCGGGTCCGTGTCTACACCACGACCGCCAAGACAACCAACGAGCGCTTCGTCGAGACCGGCCACCTCCAGCCGGCCGGGCCGGACAGCATCCCGCCGTCATGCCACTTGCAGGAGCAGCTCCAAACGTGCATCGACGCACTGGGGATCCGGTGCGGACACCTGCACGCCGAGTTCTGGGTTACACCTGAGCAAGAGGTGGTGTGGGGCGAGTTCCACGTCCGACAGGGTGGAGACTTCATCGCACCCGACCTGGTGTCTGCGGTGTGCCCGGGGCTGGACTTTTACGGCGAGTTGATCGACTCCCTGCGCGGGGAGCGCTCGCACCACCCTCGAGCAACACTCGCCACGCGGGTGTGCGCTTCGTCGAGACCGCCGCCGGTACCGTCGTCGGCACCGGCCTCAACCGGGAGGTCCCGGTCGGGGTCGGCATCTACTGGGATTGCCGCCCCGGAGCAACGGTCCACGCCGTCAACGGACTGCGCGCGCGTCCGGCCGCGGTCTTAGCGTGCGGCGATGACGAGCGTGCGGTCGAGGCCATGCTGGCCGACGCGATCGACGCCTGCGAAGTCCGCGTTGTCTCGTCCTAGCTAGACGGGGAGCACAAGCCCCGCGAAATAGCTCAGCAGGAGATGGCGCTCCGGTCCTACAGCTCAGTCGCCGGCCTGCTCCTGCTGCTTGCGCCAGCGGATGCCGGCGTCGATGAAGCCGTCGATGTCGCCGTCGAACACGGAGTCGGGGTTGCCGACCTCGTAGCCGGTGCGCAGATCCTTGACCATCTGGTAGGGGTTGAGAACGTAGGAGCGCATCTGGTCGCCCCAGGAGGCCTTGACGTCGCCCGCCAACTCCTTCTTCTTGGCGTCCTCCTCCTGCTGTTTGAGCAGCAGCAGGCGGGACTGGAGCACGCGCATGGCGGCGGCACGGTTCTGAATCTGCGACTTCTCGTCCTGCATGGACACCACCAGTCCGGTGGGCAGGTGGGTGATGCGCACGGCCGAGTCGGTGGTGTTGACGCTCTGGCCGCCGGGGCCGGAGGAGCGGAACACGTCGACGCGGATGTCCGTCTCGGGAATGTCGATGTGGTCGGTGGACTCGATCAGCGGGATGACCTCGACGGCCGCGAAGGAGGTCTGGCGGCGGCCCTGGTTGTCGAAGGGCTGATGCGCACCAGCCGGTGGGTGCCGCCCTCCACGCTGAGCGTGCCGTAGGCGTAGGGGGCGTGCACCTCGAAGGTGACGGACTTCAGCCCGGCCTCCTCGGCGTAGGAGGTGTTCAGGATCTTGATCGGGTACTCGTGGCGCTCCGCCCAGCGGGTGTACATGCGCAGCAGCATCTCGGCGAAGTCGGCGGCGTCCACGCCGCCCGCGCCGGAGCGGATGGTGACCACGGCGTCGCGCTGGTCGTACTCGCCGGACAGCAGGGTGCGGATCTCCAGGTCGGACAGGTCCTTGCGCACGCCCGCCAGGTCGCGCTCGGCCTCGGCGAGCAGTTCTTCGGCGTCCGCGCCGGACTCCTCCCCCGCCATCTCAACCATGGTCTCCAGGTCGTCGATGCGCCCCCCGAGTGCTTCCACACGCTTGAGGTCGGCCTGCGCGTGCGCCAGGGCGGAGGTGACGGCCTGGGCGGCGTCGGCGTCGTCCCACAGGTCGGGGGCGGCCGCCTGCTCGGACAGCTCGGCGATGCGCCCGCGCAGCGCCTCCGGGTCCGTCACGGCGACGACGGAAGCGTAGGTGTGTCGGAGCTGCTCGATCTCGGCGGGGAAGTCTATGGCCACGGGCCCGAGTCTAGAACAGACCCGGGGCCGGCCCCGACAGACGGGATACCGACGGCGACCGCAACGCCATCCTGAGCCGCTGCCCGTCCAGCAGGACCGCCGTCACAGACTGTCCTCCGCAACCTATCCAAAGGGACCACACTCGCAAGACTGGTTTCAGCCAAGAGGTCGCGCCGGTAGGTCATGGTTTGCGTGTGGGTCGTTGGTCCGGGCGGTGGGTGGTCCAGGCGCGGTGGATGCCGGCCGTGATCCACTCGTCGCGTCGGCGCCGGATGGTGGCCGCCGAGCAGGTGGAGTCGGTGATCTTCTTGTAGGCGACTCCCAGCACCAGGACCTGAATAAGCTTGCCCGGACACAATCCGATCCGGGATGCAGGGCCGGTGACAGCCCAGCGGATGGTTGTCGACATGCTCGGACAGCAGGACGCTGAACTGGACCCACAACGGGTCACGGAGCTATGAGCGAAGATGGCAGTGCGGGCACGAGGACCCCCATGTGTAGGAACGAGCGTTGAACACCTCCTTCCTACCGGGACCTCGCACCAACACCCTGCTCCCACACCACACCTACTGAGGCGAACTCTTAGGTGCATACGTGTATGTCGTCTGCTACATCTTCCCGCTGACGCTGCGAGCTGGCGTATGGACCACGAGACTGCACGTCAACGTCCGTCAGCGGACGGATCCCAACGCGCCATCGCCCCCAGACGTCGTGCCGCCACCATCGATATGACAAGCGAGTGCCGCAACCATCCCCGGAACCCGCCAACCATATCACCGAGCCCCTAGCCATCGAGGACGTCACCCGTTACCTTGATGGTGGTTCCGGATGGTCCGGGGCCCAGCAAGCCGTTGTGGACACAGGCTCTGCCCCCGTCTTTTGATGACTCGAGGGCGTTCCCCCATATTGTGGCCAAGCGCCGACGACTAGCTGCTCGACCCGCCGCCCAGAGACGCCCCTCCCGCGAACCAGATCGCTCGTGCCCGCTACTAAGACCTGGGAGGTGTAGAGAATGTGCCCGGACGCCATGAGCTATCACAAAGGAACAATATGAGATCAGCTGAGTCCAGCACGGACTCCGCCGCCGACGAAGTCCTGCTTGCACGCATAGGCACGGGAGACGAGCGCGCTCTCGCCGAGTTGTATGCACGCTACGCGTCGACGGTATTCGCCTTTGTGCTAGCGCGCACAGAAGACCGCGACCTTACAGAGGAAGTGACGGCCGATGTTTGGCTCGGATGTTGGCGCTCCGCTCGCACGTTCAGACATGACAGCCAGGTACTTACTTGGCTATTAGGGATAGCGAAACGCCAAATATATACTCACACCCGTCGCAAACATTTGACGGTGATACCGCTTGAAGACGAGCACGACATCCCTTCAACTGCCGACGACCTGGACACCTTGGTGATTTCCTCAGAGGCAACAAATACGTTAACCAAAGCACTGAACACCTTACCCACAGATCTAACAGAAGTCGTACGTCTCGCATGGATGCACGATCTGCCATACAAGGACATCGCACAATTGATGAACATCCCAATCGGAACAGTCAAAAGCCGAATATCAAGAGCGAGACGTTTGTTACGCGAGCAGCTAAGGAACCAAGATGCCTGACAACACCGGTGGACTAGAGGACAGCAAGGTATTCCGCGAAGCACTAAGACGCTGGGACGCGGAAAACGCACCGACCACGCCGACCTTCAATTCCATATACCGGTATATCATCGAATCACCATCCCCCCTGAACGCACCCCGCTGGTCAGCAAGACGGAGCCTAAGACTGTCAATTGCGTTGACTGCGGCGCAAGTGCGGATCGTGCCGTGGCTAGTCTTCCCCGTTGCGCTGGGCATTGCCACCGCGGCGGTGTACTCAGCACGTTTCTTCGGATTGACTCAGGGGACGTCAGCCGGCTTGTCTGGATTCGCTTCGACGATGCTCGTGAGCATTGCAGCAACGGTGACGATTGCACTATCGACATACAAACCTGACGCCGTGTGCTTAGCAACTCCCCTAGGACCCCAGGTTGTCGTGCTGAGCCGCCTTGTTGTCGTGCTTACTGTCGATACGGTCACTGGCGTCGTCGCGTCTGCACTAGTAGCCGCGAACAGTTTTGCGGGCACTTTTGCAAACCTGCTCGTCGGCTGGATGGCGCCATCAGCAATAATCGCCGGCTCCGCCACATTCGTAGCAATCTGGGTCACACCGTGGGCCGGATCTCTCCTAGCTCTATCGCTGATCCCGTTCGTATCACCGGCAGCGAGCACCAGCCTTGGCGCGGCCACTGGCATACTCTGGACCACATTGACACCCCCAGGACTCCTCATCGCTGGGCTCGCAGTGCTCACCGCGGCTATTGCGTCCGCGCGTACCGCAGCGACGCGCCATCAACACGTACTGCCGTGAACCGAGGACGAAACGCTGGCTACTAACTATACGTACAGACCGATCAGTCCGAGCAGGGAGGCAGCAACAATGGCCACAGCGCTGGTCCGCGCGCAAGGACGACAAGTCGGCTGCATCGTGGTAACCGGACCGCTAATATCCGGGCTTGCCATCGCAGTTGCCGGATGGCTCATGACAACCGTATGGCCAACCGTTAGAGTCATGATACTCGTCAACTGGCTATCACAGATCTTCTTGATCTGCGTTGGCGTGTGTGTCGCGGTTGCTGTAACCGGCGACTCCCTGATCGAGTTGCACGAATCCACAGAGACATCGTTTAGAACCGTTCAGGCCATCCGTGCAAGCCTACCTACCATTGTATCCCTAGTCGGCGCCATCATAATGTTCATCCCGCTGCATATGCTGCACATCTGGCCACATGACGAAGGTTGGCTCTGCGTTGGCTCGCCTATAGGTGCAGTCATGATCATCAGTTCTGTCGCTTTCATCACATCAGCGTATTCGAAAACAACCACCGTAACCACGATAGCCGTAATTGCAGCATGGATGTTCTTGTCAATGCTCTGGGACCCCTACGTGCTCCCTCTCCCGGCGCAACGAGGAATTCCTTTGGCATTCATAATGACGATCCTTCCATTCGCGTGGCAGCGGTTAGGGAACACCGAGCTCAACATAAGGAAAGTCGCAACAATATGATGTACCTCGAATTAGCACATACGCACGCTCTAATCGCAGCGAGACAGAGGACGCTCTGGTTTGCGACCATCCCGCTCACCGCATTTGCAACGTTGATCGCGACTGTCTCGCCAGCACGCCCCGGCACCGGGGACATCAAGGACATCGCATTCACCGGGCAGGTACTTGCCATCTTTACTGGTGTCGCATATTCCGCTTCGTTCACCAACTTCATTAGTTCCCGCACAAATAACGGAATGAGGGAGTTCGAAATGTCGACACCTGCCGCAGCACTCAACTTGGCTTGGGCACGACTGCTTGGCACACTAACTGTCATAGTGGCGCCGTCCGCAACCGTCCTTATTATAATGGGAGCTTCTCAAGCTACGCATGGGACATTCCATTCGCTGTTCGGATCGATTGCTGTTACAGCAACGATCGTGTGCCCAGCAGCTCTTCTGGCGATATCGATCTCGGGGTTGGCGGGAGCATCCTACCTAGCGCCTTGGGGCGGATTGCGGCGGTACTCGTATGGTTCTACTTGGTATTTGCAAGCCCTCTAATACCTATTCCCAGCCCAAACGGTACCATCTTCTCGACGATCGGAGACGCGATTGTCGAAGGTTATTTCCACGCCGATCCGATCTACCCTGCGACTGGCCCCCTCGGATTCGATGGGTCCGCGCTGAGCGCGACTATTTCACTGCTTATTCAGGTCGCAACTATCGCTGCGCTGCTCACGGCAGGATCAGCAACCGCACGCACGCCAAACAGAAGCTGAAAGGATCCGGGATGTTCATCTCACTAGACCACATTGGCAAAGACTTCCGCGGCAAGCCTGCCGCATTGGACGAAATCACGCTCGATCTTCCCTCAGGAATGATTGGGCTGCTTGGGTCGAATGGCGCGGGAAAAACGACGCTAATGCGAATCCTATGTGGAATCATTCAGCCCACGCGCGGCGAAGTGTTCATCGACGGTCACAACTTAGCGAAGGCCAGCGTGCGGCGCACGCTGAAGAAGACACTCGGATATCTTCCGCAGGACATCGAGCCCTACCCCAATCTCACGCCTCTCGAGTTTCTCGACTACGTAGGCGTCCTGAAGGGGATCGACAGTAAGTCGTCCCGACGCCGCCAAGCCACCGAGCTTGTTTCTGTAGTCGGTCTGGCCAGCGCGAAAGACCGTCGTATTGGTGGGTTCTCTGGCGGCATGCGACGTCGAGTTGGAATTGCTCAGGCTCTGATGGGTGACCCCAAGCTGCTGATCGTCGACGAACCGACAGCGGGGCTCGATCCAGAAGAGCGCGTACGGTTCCGAACCTTGCTTGCAAGCCTAGGCCAGGAGCGCACCGTCGTGCTATCCACGCACATCCTCGATGATGTCGCACAGACTTGTCCCTACGTCTTTGTGCTGCGAGACGGACACTTGCGCTATGACGGCGCTACTAGCGGGCTCATCGGAGCGGCAAAGGGGAGGACTTGGATCACTGCGGAGCAAGTTGCGCCACCTCCAGAACGAACCACCGTTGTGAACGCAATAACGACGCCAAGGGGAACGAGATATCGTGTCATTACCGACAATCCGCCGGCTGGCGCTGTTCCGGCCGAACCCAGTCTGGAGGACGGCTACATGGCGTTGGCGATGTTGAATGAGGGAGCATAGCATCCGAGACGGCCGGTGCCGCAAATTCACCCACAACCATTGTACCAATGTAGCTACCACGACGACTATCATGTTCAAAACCAAGGAGGCCCAGCGATGAATCCGGTATCTCACCTACGACATTTGCTAACCATTCTAATGCTCTCGGTTGCATTAGTGACACCCGCGGCCGCAAATATCACTGTATCTGTCCCTGCCGGATCGACGAACCCACCCTGGTGCAGGTACCTGCCGGGCCCACTTATGTGCCACCCCAAATGATTACAGCAAGACATCTGCCGTTCAGGCCACACTTCCGAGTTCTAGCACTTACACTGAGCGCGCTGCTCGTATTTGCGCTCGACCTACACTCCCTTTTGTCCTTCTCGAGCCCAGTGTCTCCTTTATGGGAAGTCTTACAGGTTCTCACATTCGTCATCTACATCCGTTCCCGAATAGTTGGCGCCTTCGGGTTCACAGCAGTTCTTGTCGTGGCTCTGCTGCTGCCCGGTGTCCATCTGCTGTGGGCATCGGTGCTTACGTACGTTGTCGTCATCGATCTTGTCGCTCATGGCACCCACTACGCGGCTGTCGCCATCTTCCTGATCTTCTACGCAGCGCAAATCCCTTGGGCTGACGGAGCCCCAGATCTCATCAACACGATGGCATTGTGGGCCTTCATCTGCGGTGGAACAGGCATTCTGTTGAAGTGGCTCCGTAATCGCATGGAGTCTCTGATACGCGATGCGAATGCTTCTCGTGAGGCTTTTGACGTGCTCAACCAACAACTTCGAAACGACATTGCCGATGCGCTGCATAACGATCTAGCCTCGGACCTTACTCACATGATTCTGCATGCCCGCGAGTTAAGGAACGATGCGCCTGATCAGTATGCCAATGTCGCGGCGGTTGAGGCGGAGGCACGGCAAGCGCTTAGCCATTTGCGAGCGCTAATTGACAGTCTCGGAACATCCGGGCCTTATATGTTCGAGGAGTCGTCCGTTGAAGACGTTATCGCAACGAGCCGCACAGCTTTGGCGCATCGGTCTATGCTGCTTGACGCAGACTTGGATAAGACCATTCATCTCCTTCCGCAGTACGGAGCCGATGCGGGCCGCTTGCTCGCAGCACTGGTTCGCGAGTGCACGTTGAACGCACTCAAGTATAACAATGACGGCGACTTGCTATCCCTGATAGTCGAGCGACCGGTAAGCGTCTGTCGATCACTTTCACCGCCCCCTGGCGCGACATCGAACTCGCGCATGAGTTGCACGGCGGGTATGGTTTGCGTAGATTGAAGGACAGGTTCGATAAGGTCGGAGGCGTACTCGTTTCGGGCAGGCTTGATGATTCTTGGACGGTCTTAGCCGCTATCCCGATTGCGTCTGTTCCGACGCTCGACGAGAGTTCCTCCATCGGCTTCTGAGTCTACATTGTGAGCACCCAATGCATCCCGCACCCCCAACCCTGCGCATTATGATCGTCGACGACGATCCGATGATCCGAACTGTATTCGCCGAACAGATCAATAGACAACCGCGGATTGCAGTGGCCGCTACCGCCCCAGACGGACAAGCGGCTCTCGATCTCCTTGGTCGAGAGCGAGACAAGCTCCAAATCGACGTGGCGCTTATTGACGTCGACATGCCGATCCTTGATGGTAGCAGAACTGCGCTCGAGATTCGCAGGTTGTACCCTGATATCACAGTCGTAATGCTCACCGTATTTGCGAGTGAAAGCTCCTTCGCCGAAATTCTAGCTCAAGGCGTTCGTGGTTTCATCACTAAAGACGAGGTTGCGGCAGATGTAGCCGCCGCGCTAGTGCGCGCAAGTAGAGGCGATCCCGTGATGTCGTCTCGCCCAATGGAGCTTCTGGTCGACGCCTACAGGGCGCAGGAACGGCAGCGAGTGCTCGACTCGCATATACGAGCCACGATAGATCAGTTACCGGTCCATCTGCGGAATGTATATGGGTGCCTTATCAAGGGGCACACGAACCGTCGAATCTCCCAACAACTTGAGCTCTCTGAGAACACTACACGTATCTACGTGTCTGAGCTATTACGCCGTTTAGGATATTCGTCCCGGACAGAGTTAATGGCAGCACACTTGAGACCGTAGGTTACTCCTCTTTTTTCGGGACCGTTTGAGTTTTCTGCACCGAGTGCGAGGCGTGCGACCAAGCTGGCGCTCATCTTCGTCCGCCGGGGTTATCTTTCTCTTGTTGGTCGGAATGGTCGCTACCTGTACCGCCTTCCAGCCTGATTCGTGCCAGTTTACTGGCTCTTCGTGTTTGAGGGTGTGGTGGAGGGGTAGCGCGGGTGCGCGTGTCGGGGTGGTGGGTACGGGGCGAGGTCCCCGATGATTGGTGGGCTTCTAAACACAACCGATCGCAGAGACCTCGGCATGGCTGAGACTACCTTCACGGTCCCTGACCTTACTTGTTTCCTGGGGCTGGACGCGCTGGGGCTGGTTGCCACGGGCCAGCGGATCACCCCTGACGAGGCGCTGGTGGAGTGCCGCGTGCACACCTTGGCCTGAGTCGTCTCACTTTAGTGCCCTGGGTGAGCTGTAACGTGTTTGATGGAGGTGGTGAACGCAGGGAGGGATCGCTGCGGGGAGTGTACAGAGGAAGTATCCCGAAGAGGGTTGCGGGAGCGGGCTACCAGGTTGGCTGTGCAGGGGCCCGTCGGGACCCTGAGCGGTCTAAGGGGGTGAACGTGGAGGATCGCCGAGGGGCTGGGCGTCCATCCGGAGGCGTTGCGTACCTGGGTCAAGAAGGCCGGGATTGACGCGGGCGCCCGGCCGGGGACCACCAGTCAGGATGCTGAGCGGATTCGGGAGCTGGAGAAGGAAGTACGCGAGCAGGGGGCGGGCTTAACGGGAATCCTGCGCAAGGCGAGCGCGCATATGCGCCACGGGCGGAGTGTGAGCGCCGGTAGAGGTCATCGATTCATTCATCGACGGGCAACAAGGCGGACCTTGGGGCCTGTGCCGATCTGCCAGGCACTGACCGGTGCCGGCACCAGTGATCGCCCCTACCCGTCCTGCCGGGCCCGCAAGTCCCGTCCCCCATCGGCAAGGAGTAGACGCGATGACGCCTCAAGGCCGAAATCAGCAGAGTGCATGAGAAGAACTACTGCGTACTTGGCGCCCGCAAGATGCACGCCATGCTGAACCGGCCTGACGCTGCACATGGTTTGGGGCATGCGACGCCTGCTGCACCGTCGAGCGTCTGATGCGGGCCATGGGCCTGCACGGCCACCGGCCGCGCCAAATCACCGCGTACCACGCGCAGCGCGCTCAAGGAGCAGTGCCCCGCGGCCTGGTCAAGAGGCACTTCAGCGCGTTCAGGCCGAACGAGTTGTGGGTGGCGGACATTCCCCCACTTCGTGGGAGGTACCCCCACCTATGTGCGCACCCTGTCGGGCTGGGTGGTGCGCCTGCCTTCGCTCGCCGACGTCTACTCCCGCCGGATCGTCGGCTGGCAGACGTCTACGAGCTTGTACACCGACCTGGCCCAGGGGCGCCCTGAAACTGGGTATCTGGCAGCGCCAGCGCGAGGGCGCGGACCTGAAGGGGCTGATTCATCACTCCGACCGGGGTGCGGCTGTACCGGACAATACGTTACGGGCAGGCCCCTCCGACTGCGACGCCGTGGCCTCGATAGGCTCCAAGGGCGATTCCTATTACCTGAGTCGTGTCACTTTAGTGCCCTGCGGTGTTCAGGTTGTTGAGGATTTGCTGTGCGGTCTGGGTGAGCTGGGGTTGGGCGGTGATGTGGTGGCCGTTGATGGTGATAGTTACCTCTTGAAGCGACTTGAGTTCGCGGACGAGTTGTTTGATGCTGATGCCGGTGGCGGCTTGTAGGTGGCGGGCTATCGCGAGGGATGCCATGACGACGGTGAGGTGGGCCTGGATGGCGTCGCGGGTGTGGTGGAAGACGGGCCTGGCGCGCAGGTCGTGCTTGGACATGCGCAAGGGACTGGCTCCACGTGCCACAGCTCGTGATAGGAAGCGATCACCTCGTCGGCGGGCATCACGGTGGCGGGGATGTTAGTCACGTAGCCTTTCAGCCCCGCCAGGCGGCGTGCGCGGGCAAGGGCCTTCTCGTCCAGGACCTGGTCTCCCTTACGGGTGGTGACGAACCGGGTGGCCTTGGGGCGCCGATCCCCGGCGACCACCGCCCTAGCCCGGTTCTCCTGCGCGGTCAGGGTCTTATTGTCCCTGGCGAACCGCCTAGCGCTGTAGGCCCACACGGCCCGCCACGAGCCCGGGAACTCCGCTGGGCTCCAGACGGGCTCATCACGCAGCTTCTCGTCCCTCTCCATCGAGCGCGCGCCGCGGCGCGGGGTGATGGTGTCTATGACCTGCCCATCGGCCAACGCGTCCCCGTGCCAGGCGAAGTGCGCGGCCAGGTCCGCCGGCGCCTTGGCCACCCTAGAGCCCACAATGAAGCCCATACCCGCATCATGGAGGGCTTGAAGGTTGCCGGCTGAGAGCATGCCGGCGTCGGCGACCACGACCAGGTGCTCGATCCCCGACGCCTTCCGGAACCCCTCGACCATGGGGATCAGCGTGCTGGTCTCGAGGGTGTCAGATTGTTTGTGTAAGGGGTGTGGCCTGACCTGTAAGGAGACGAGACTGTGAGTGTGAATGAGGATCGGGCTGCGGCTCGTGATCGGCAGCGTGAGATCGCTGAGGAACTGAAGGCATCGGGCGCGCTGGACGAGATCTTCGCCCAGATCGACGCTGGTACCCCGTTGACCGGAGAGGATGGCCTGCTGACCGGCGTGCTCAAGGCGGCCCTGGAGCGGGGTCTTGAGGCCGAGCTGACCAGCCATTTGGGCTATGAGAAGGGCGCTGCGGACGCCTCAGCACACCCCAACTCCCTTGGGCGGCACGAGTCGTAAGACGGTCAGCACTTAAGGATCGGGGATGTCGACCTGGACGTGCCGCGGGACAGGGCCGGCACCTTCACCCCGATGCTGGTACCCAAGGGACAACGCCGCCTGGACGGCCTGGACGGGATGATCACCCGGCCTGTACGCCGGCGGAATGACGGTGCGCGATACCCCGGCACCATTTGGCCTCGACCATCGGCACCGAGCTGAGCCACGAGACGATCAGCAAGATCACCGACCAGATCGGCGAGGAGGTGCTGGCCTGGCCCCGCCGGCCGCTGGAGGCTCTCTACCCGGTGATTCTGGCTGGACGCGATCGTGGTCAAGATCCGCGACGGAGCCCATGTCTCCAACCGGGCCGCACACATCGCCGTAGGGCGCGGGGCATGGACGGGTTCAAGCATGTGCTGGGGATCTGGGTGCAGGCCCATGAGGGAGCGAAGTTCTGGGCCGGGGTGTGCGCCCGTGCCGGCACAACCGCGGCGTCCTAGGGGCGTGCTGATCGTGTGCCGGGCGGCCTGACCGGCCTCCCCGAGGCGATCGAGGCGACCTGGCCGCAGGCCACCGCCCCGGACCTGCGTGGGTAGCACCCGGTTCCGGGCCGCCACACGGTTCGTGTCCTACAAGGACCGCAAGGCCGTGTGTGCCGCGCTGCGGCCGATCTATCAGGCCGCCAATGAGGAGGCCGCCCTGGAGGCCCTGGCAGCCTTCGAGGCCAGCGAGCTCGGCCAGCGCTACCCGGCGGCGGTCAAGACCTTCACCGACGCCTGGGAGCGGAACACAGCCGTTCCTGGCGTTCCCGCCGATGCTGCGCCGGGTCATCTCTCCCCCACTGCGTGGGAGGTACCCCCTCCACCAACAGCATCGAGTCGCTGAACTACCAGCTGCGCAAGGTGTCCAAGAACCGGGGCCAGTTCCCCTCCGATGCCGCGGCGGTGAAGCTTTTGTGGCTGGCGATCTGCAACATCGAGGACAAGCGCGCCAGACAGCGCGAGAAGGAGAAGAACCTACCCGCCAGCAAACGCAAAGCGCCGGGCCGGCTCGTGGAGGGAGCGGTAACCACCAACTGGAAACAAGCCCTCCAGCAACTGGCACTGGCCTACCCAGAACGAATCAACCCCCACCTGTGACCCAACCCACTTACACAAACACATTGACAGGCTCCTGGTCTCGGCCTTGTTGCCTCCCAGCAGCCGACACGTAACGGGAAGCCGGCCCTATCCACCAGCAGCCCGACGATGACCTGCGGGTCGACCCTGCGCTCCTTGGAGTAACCCACCCGCCGCAGGTCGTCCTCCTTCTCAACCTCGAAGTACAGGGTCGTCACGTCGTACAGGCACAGGGACAAATCCCCGCGGCCGGTGACGTGCCATAGGCAGGCGGCCTGGATGCCGGTGCGCCAGTCGTGACCCGCGCAGCGGGCCAGGGACCGGAACAAGGATGCCCGCGACACGCTGCCCACCCCCAGCTCACTGACTACGCGGGTACTTGCTCCTTGCTGGTGGGCTCCACGAGTCGGGCCAGCACCATCTGCCTGAAGGCCTCATCCCCACCAGTGGCCTCACCCAGGCCCAGGGCCTCATACGCGCCACACAGCACGTCCCACAGCAGAGCCGAGCGCTTGGAGTCCACCACAGCCGGCGCGGCCTGGCGGGCGGCCCGAGGGGCCAGGCCGGCCAGGTCCAAAACGCCCTGACCGCCCCGGATCTTCTCCCTGCCGGCCTCCATCAGGGCGGCCAGCTCCACCTCGTCGTGCGCCGAGCCAGGTGCTCCACAATCCGGCGCACCCCGTGCTCCTTAGCCACGATCTGCACCGCCGTAGCCCCCGACGCGGTACGCACCTTACGAACATACGGGCTCACACACCCACACCCTACCCGCCACCGGATTAGTGCCCCACAACGACCAACCCAACCACGCCACACCAACGAAAAACCCCGATCATGACACGCTGTCACCAAAAACGGCACGAGTCAGGTATGACAACGCGCTGGCCGAGGCCCTGATACTGGCTGTACAAGGGCGGAGCTGATCCTTGGGCCGCCACTACCTCGACGCCAACGGCCCCTGGCAGGGCATCAAGGACGTGGAGTTCGCTACCGCCGAGTGGGTGCAACTGGTCTGGCACCGTCCGGCCTCACTCCGCCATCGACATGCACGCCCCTGTTCAGCACGAGCAGGCCTACACCCCACCAGAAGACACCGACACCATCGCCGAGCCCGAGGCTGAGGCCATGGACCTCGGCGAGCAGACCACCATCAACCAACCCCAGCCGGCAACCGCCGGCGCCAGATAAAACACCCTCCACAAAACCCGGGGCTTGACAGCTACAAACGAACAACCCGCCGCCCGCACGCAATCACCGCGACCTCCACCATCCCCTTGGCCATCCTCAGCCAAAACAATGACATCCGCCAGAAGACCACCCCGTATACGTACGACGGTCTAACCGTGATCACCCGCTTCACAAACTGTGAACGCAAAGGTACGCAAGTATCCAACCGACCCCCCAGCAATATCGCCGATCTCAGGCAATCCGTCATTCGCCTCGACCGCATTAAGAGCATACACCGTGCCGTCAGGGGAAGTAAAAGTCAAGGCCGGATCACCGTCTTCATCGAACTCACAGCCAACAACACCACTGTCGACATTGAGATTCCAAGAATGACCGAAATCTTCAGCGTGAACTTCCGCCGGATTGCTCGTGGCCTTAAACGTCGGACCATCGACTGGATAGTCCTCCGGATGGGTGATTCCGCAGCCACCTATCACAATAGCTGACAACGAGACGAACAACCAAAATGCAGCACGACGAGCCGCAACATACACCGACATAATAGTCTCCAATCCGAACATCGCCATCTCAAGTGTTACGAACCAAACCTACGAGGACAATTCTCAGCAAAGCAGAACAATGTACTCATTCCGCACCAAAGCCAGAGCCATCCACGCAAATGAATACTTCACGCCAGGCGGCGAACGGGCTGGCACAAGCCCGGTCAATCGGAACACAACATCTCCGAACACAACCCCGGCGCACAAACTAGCCACCCAGCTCGGAATCACACCGAACCGACAACCACCATGCCCGTGACTTGAAGCACAGCAACCCCGCACCGGCTGACGAACACGAAGCAAGAACAATACGAAATGCGCAATAGCGCGCTGAAATGTATATGATACCCCCTCCCACCTAACATGCCCGACTCCGCTAGCATCGCGGGGCTTGGCGCGCCAGCACCAAACGGACAATATCGCCGCACCAGTATCGCACATCAACACTACACCATGTCGGATGAGAGAATCAAACCAAATCCCTAGCAATGAATTCGCGAAGACAGACGGCTGAACCTCCTCCCGGCCAACCGCTCGACGCATTGCACGGGTTTGAAGCACATTCGACACCAAGTGAGCCTCGCCGCGCCGTCGACCCGACAACGACACGACCACAATCGCCCCCGGCACACTAAACAACATCGCTTAACCAACTCACTGGAGTCAAATCCCAATCGACAACACCGAGCTCCACCAAATTACACCTCCGGATCACACCCACAAGCCCTCAACAATGCGGAGCCCAATACCAAATATGCTATATTCGTGTGATAACTACTCTCAAAATGCGTAGCACCGTCCGCGCCCTCTCCATCGAGACAGCTGTCGCCGAGCCCCGGCAAGTAACCACACCGATCAATCTCAAGTATCAGCCGAACGCAAAGATCCTGATTCACAGACGACAAGTCAATAAGAGCAAGACCAGCTTCGCACTCTACGGCAAGATCCACGTCGCAGCGGCGGACAGCCGACGCAGACAACCGGCGAAGAAGGCCAGCAAGCAATAGCCTGTTCTCAGCTGAAAGCGCGCACGGACGATCACCGAACAGCGTGGAATAAAAGGCCAAATGCGTCGCAAAATACGCCTGACCTAAAGATAACGAACGCAAGCATGAGGCGGAAGCCAGGCCGCCAGCAGTGAATACTTCATCATAATCGGAACTTCCAATTTGCCCCGTTACCACCTCGGAGAGATAAACATCATCGAGGACGGCGCCAGTATGAACGTACCCCTGCCCAGTGCGCCCGTCATGCAGGAAAGAACGAAATGCGCAGCCCGAATTGCGCCCCAAACGCTCCGCTTCAACACGCCCCAAGCAAGCGAAGGCAGCTTCAACTCCCACGACGGACAAATCGTCGAGCGCTCGATGCGCAACACGTAGCAGAGCCTCTACGTCTGTGATGCTGGCCATCACTTCGTGGGGAACTCGATTAATCACCTGCAATAACTCGACTAATGGACCGAAGGGAAACCCGCTGCGCTCGGGTACATCTACCCAGCGGTCGAGCTCAAACCGACTCACGTCAGCAAGTAACCACCTTAGACAGGCCGAGACGGTTGAAGCAACCGGCAACTTACGAATCTCTACTTCATCCAACGTGGTCAATCTCCGGTAATCGCCGTGTACACCGCTGATGCGACCTCAATAGGACCGGCAGCTCCGAGAGCGAACCTAAGACTTCTCGAAGCAGCTTCGTACACCGAAGAACTCTTCGTCGGCCGAAGCACTATATGCCCATCCCCCTCCAAAGCACTAACATTGCGCTGCGTCGCAGCCTTCACCCACATCGTCTCGTTCATTGCCGGGACAACTACCGTAGGCCGCTCCATAGCAAGTGTTAGGAGCTCAACTGAATTGCGAGCAAGCCCAAGCGCAGCGCCGGCAATGTAGTTGGCCGTCGCTGGCACCACGACAAATTGTTGATACTTTCTACTCAAGGAAATATGGTTGTTCGCTGTCGTTATCTCAACAATTACCTCGTCGGCGACTGCTTCTAACAACGGAACCGGACCGAACCTTGCTGCAGTGGGTGTCAAAACTATACCCAACCTCCCCGCCGTTATGTCCTTAATGGCCGCTATATAGTCACCTATAGCAAGCAGCTGCGCAGCACCTGTGCAGCCGAGTAGAACGTCCGCTTCAAGTTTTTCCGACTGACCTACGAATCGCATCTCATTCTCCCCAATAGCCGAACTATAATCCTTACTAAACCAGCCCAACCACGCGGTCCCACTCCGGATGCAGACCGCGAGGTCGCGAGTTGCTCACGGCGTCGAGAACAAGAGCCACACCAGCCCCGCCTTCAAGAATACCAGCACCGTCCAGACGACGATAAGAACGTGCGTCCCTCCACCCCGCGGGACTATCCGGGACCCAATGACGGAAGACAAACGGCGCGTCAAAGTCCGACATGTCATAGATGAGCCGCTTTCCGAGACGATTCCCAAGGGCCCTAAGACGAGCATCGCCCGTCAACAGCCAGCACCGGTACAACACGTAAATAACCCCGGCATATCCGTGACAGAACGTCGGTCCGTCAAGATGCCAATCCCGATCCGGGATATCAAGGTGACTAAGCAGGGTACAAACGCCATCGCTGACTAGGCCCGACCGTTGAAGCAACTTACCTACACGCATCACAGTGACCGCCACGCCCGGCGTTCCATAGCACCACGCTGCGCGGGTCAACAGCGATGGAGCGGCGTCTCGGTGCAATTCGTACTCCGCCGGAACACGCGCTGGCCAGTACTGTTTCTCTCCGTCATCCTGTCTCCACGATCGGATCCAGTCTGTTGCGAGTCCTATGGCGTCTCTTACATCACTCTCAACGCCGGTCCGCTCTGCAACGGACACCAGCGACGCAACCACGCCAGGCACGCCGTGTGCCAAGCCGAGGTTCAGATCACCGTGTGTATACGTGTTCCGATCTACTTCGGTCGGCTGAGACTCTGACGGTGCCCACCAACCAGGCAGCCCATCGTCACGAGTAGTCAATACGTGCTCTAGAAGATACACGACCGTTCTTTGAACCATATCTTCCGCCTTCGACGACGGCTCGTCGAGAAGTACCCGCAGCCGTCCTGCCAAACCGTTGATGATGTCGTGCGCAGACCACGGCAAGCCTTCGTCGACAAGTCCCCTGTACTGGCGTAGCAGCTCGTCTTGAGAGTTCACCACAAACTCCGTCAACTTGCGACGCAGAATACGGTAGCTGCGGCCGTCCGCTCCCGCTTGCTGAGCGGACGCCAAGACACCGCAGGCACCGCCCATAACACCTGCGTGCTTGTTCCATCTAAGTTGCCTGACGGCCCCATTCAAGTGGACCCGGGCAACATCGCGAAAAGAGCCATCACTGTCTGACAGGACTGAATACAGCATTGCGGTACCCGCAAGACCATGACTCAAAGAACCACCTGCCCACATAGAGCCCCCGTATACCGGCTCCCGGTTGCTGTCTCTTTCAACAATTGCTTCCACGCCATCAGGCTCTCGAAGACGGCGAGCTACCTCTCGAACGAGATAACGCGCATCGGTCACAAGATCATCGTTCAGGAATGTGGCGTTGTCACATGTACTCGCGCTTGTTTGGGTCGTCTCGCTCATCATTTCTTCCACTCGTAGTCTTTCGCCAACCGAGCTGAGGCAGACCGCAGCACGCGTAGCAGTCTCCGTTCCTTCTCGGGATCGGGTCCAAATACTCGATTGAATGTCATGTGCATGTGACTTCCAAGTACACGCTCTGCAGAAGCGTACTTCGCGCCCTTCTCACACGATTCCGCGCTCAAACGTCCGGCCTCGTGCAGCTCTACCCTACCAAGGCCAATATGTTGCAGTCCGTCGGCACCCAATTCTGCCGCAACCCTCGCCCGCATTATATCCGTCCATCGCCGACGCGACGAGAATACTCCTTGTCCTTCGCGCGGTCGAGTCCTAGGCGTTCGGCCCACACGGCACATAGTTCGACCGCTGAGCCTGCGGCACCGTCTTTGTTCAACGGAGAGCATACACGCGCAAATCCGGAGCCAAACTCAACGATCATTTCAATCCACGACAATAACACGTATTCTTCCAACGATGAGTACATGTCATTGCTTCGCTGAGTTAGTGCAGTGACAACCAGACGTGAGTCCTCCGCGAACGCGCGGTGCATCCGGTCTGTCTGGCGAGGCCCGCCGTACCGCTCAATTTCGGGATCATACTCGTCCACAATGTAAGTATGGATTACGCCAGACGCTGCCAGATCTCGCAGCGCCGATGACACCGCATCAAATTGATCGTTCGTGGCAAGGAAACGCAACCGCAAGTGAGGCCCCCACTCGTCGCGGTATCTGACAAAGAAGGACAACGGGTAAGGGTTGCTAAGCGAGCGACTGAAGAAGTCGTACAGCTCGGCGCCCAAGATTGCACTCATCTCATCCGACGGCAGATACACTCTAAACGATTTCCACTCAGAACCTGGCATGAACCTAACCGACGTTGCGTCAGCACGTGCAGTATCTTTAGTGAACCGTTCCGGTGCAAACTTCGCCTGGCAGGAGTCGAAAGACACCACGAACTCGCTGGCATATATGTCATCGCCATCGCGCAGCCATCCCCACGCCTCGTTTGGTGTACGCGCTCCGCCCGGTAGCTCGCGTATCACTAGCGCCTCGTCGCTGCTTCTCAGTTCGCGCTTCAGTAACTGCAAATGACCGGTGTTTTCAAGGTCAATTGTAAGATGCATGTCTCTACTCGCGATCAGCACGAAACGTGGCACTCTCCACCGTGACCGCCACTGTTCTATGACGCTTCGATAGTCTTCGGACTCCGTCAACTTGCTTCTGAGCTCGTGCAAGTCCCATGTCGCCGATTCCAACACCACCCGGCCGTACGACACGCGCGGCCTGTACGGAACGTGCCTTAACTCCCCCCAGGACCATGGCTCCCAGATCCGCTGAAACTCCAACGCCATGTCAACCAATAGGCGCACTTCATTGGGTGCCTGAGCCGGTGCATAGACTGTGTCGTGCAAGCGGATGCGTATGGCACGCCCATCAGCGAGGTCCACGGGGAACAGTCCACGTGTAGTTGCGCGAATACCGATTCGATCCATCGGAACGTATTTCCGGTTGGGGTCATGAGCGACGCCTCCGTCGATGATCGGCTCATTGAGCTCTGAGACGTTTAGCAGATTCGCCGCTGCGTCTGCTCGAGGCATGTACTTGATTACCGCAGTGTATTCCGACGGACTGTCTATTGGCTCTGAAGCGCTGGAACGCTTGATCTCCGGGAGCACGCTCCAAAACCTGCCAGATGTACTACGAGCGAAATGCGACCCCGGATTCGCGCCCAACACAATCCGGTAGTTCCCACGCTCCAGTTCTGTCCAGCTGGGCGAGGAGATGCTGAAGTACAGCTCAGCGCCGAGCTGAGTCTCCGTCGCATCGAATTCCGAGTAGGCAAGCTCGCTGATGTCATCCGCCGAAAGACGTAGTTCTTCGCTTCCGTCGCGTATCGCCTGCACGTAATGCCCCGACAGTCTAGCCTCGCGGCGTTCGCTAACGACGTCATCGTACTTAGAATCTGGTCCGAGGTCCTGGCGTGGCCATGAGTACCCATCTGGAGCTCCAAGACCCCTGTCGGGATCCATCAACTCCAGCAACGGCACAACACGGTCAATTCCGTAACGCTCGAGGAAAGCTAAGTGATAATTTCTTACGCCACGCATCCCCAGCCGATTTTGAGACAGGCACAGCATTGCCTGCATTGCATCCTCGACGTCTTCACGTACACTTTCCGGCAGGTCGAGTTTGATTCCAGTCTTTTGTATGAAATGCAGGTAGTTTTCGCTTTTGTTGGCTCGCGACATGACATCGTACACCTGGTGAATTGTCGCGGGATCTATATGCGCCCCCCGGCTCGCATTGAGCTCATCAATTTTCGACATAGAATCTTGGACTGCGTCGGCAGACTTGCGCCCGACGCTCATTTTGTCGACAATTTCGCGAAGCGGATCTTCTCCGTTTAGAGCTGGCCGGATGCTGGTGTAGAGCACGCCTGCGCGGATCAAACGAACGATTGTGTTCACGACCGTCGTGTCGGCGCAGCCGAAACGCTTTGCCGCGCCCATACTGATAGCGGACACAGAGGCGCCCTCTTCCCCACATTCGCTCAAGATATAGTCAACAACAGGTGTTCGCGTCAATGTGACGCGGGCGAGCTGGTTTTGGCTATTCTTCGGTAGATACGTTGTTATATGCTTGCCTTTGTCACGTAAGTACGGCCACTTGTAGATTCTCGCCCGCTTGAGCAGTTCGGGATCCGTTTCAACGTCGCGTATGAAGGGCATTAGCCACCTCATATCAGCCACCGCAACTCTTTCGGTTTCCGAAGGTATGAATAGCGGCGGCCCCGGTTGTTCTTTAAAGTGGCCGGCAGCCACGCCCGCGAGTAGCCCAAATGGAGTTGGGCGTGCACTGCTTCTTATCAGGAATTTGGTGGTCGCGATCGCGAGTTTCCTTACTCTCGCCTGCTTCGGCGTTGATTGCCGTTGTATTGCACTATTCGCCGCGCTCCACAGGGTCGGCGCAGCGTGCGCGACGGCGGCGGAGAATATCGGATCACGATAAGTTGACTCGAGATACTCAAGTAGTTCGGCTTTCCCGCTTCGTGCAGCACTTGATCTTCGGCGTAGTTTTGGCGGAGAGGTCGTACCGGAATTCTCACCATGAACACATCTGACGCACGCAGCATCCCCGCGGGAGTGGCCATCTTGAACATCCTCCGACGTTTTTGTATACCTGAGTTCTCGTTCTCCAGTACAGGCGTGGTGGCCCAACAGCTTTATTGTTGGGCCACCACGTCGACCGCACTATGCTACATAGTGTGCGGCTATTTTCTAGCAGCACCAGCTGCACATGCTGCCGCCCCCTGCGCTAGTGCAACCAGCGGTGCACAGGCTGATGCTGGTGAGCATCGGGACGGAGTCGTCTGCCGTAGTGGGCATGATATCGATATCGATATCGAGTTCGATATCCGTCGCCTTCTCGGCTTCGATTGTCGCAGTCATTCTTGTTCACCTCCTCGTGATGGGATTCGCTCGTTTGTTCGATCGGCTTCCGCCTTGTTGTTAGGGTAGGCAAATCCAGACTGTCGTGTGAAGACTGACCTATGTCAGTATGTCGCGAGATTGCGACCTGCCTTGTGTGTGGTATGGTTGTCGGTGCATACATGTTTCGAGCGCAGTGCGCCAGTGTGGATGTGCTGAGGCTGCTCCGTGTAGAGACCTCTGTGTCCGAATGGGACGCATCTGTTGGAGCGCCCCGTCATCACTCCGCCATCGACCTGCACGCCCCGGCCGGACACCGTGTCTACTTGACTCCACCCCTGCCAGCAACGCCCAGTTTGTGAGCGGACCGGCATCAACCACTCCCTGTCGGCAACCACTGGCGCCAGATGTACCAGCTCCGCAAGATCCGGACTTGGCAGGGGGCGGGTGCCTACCCGGGGCGCTGGGCCGTGATCGCGGCGGCAAGCTTGGCGATTAGCCTGGCCGCCTTCGCGGTGAGTGCCGCACGCAGCCGTGCCGTCGCCACCCGCCAGACCGAATAGCCCAGACCGAATAGCTCACTCCCGTGAGGCTGCTGCCTCCGTGGCTTCACCCGCGCGGGCGCGTCAGCGAGTTATCGGCGTGAACGTGGTGTTTAAGATCGGGGTTTTGGTTGGTGTGGTGCGGGAAAGTCGGGGTGATTATGGTCTGGGGAGGCAATCCCGGGTGGTGCTTGACTTTCGCGGGTAGATGTGCGGGCCGTGAGAACACGGTCCACGCGAGCAAGGCTCTGCCCGATCTGCCAGACCCCGATGAAGAAGTCCGGCCGCACCGCTGCAGGCACCCAACGGTGGAAGTGCACCGCCTGCCGGTCCTCAACCACAGCGCCGCGCCCACCCTCACCGGGTGGGGCCGAGCGGGCGGTGCTGGGCGAGTTCATCGACTGGGCGACCGGCACTCGCTCCCAGGCCGAGGCCGCCGGCGGTAGTGACAGGGCGTTTCGCCGCCGGACGGCCTGGTGCCGGGACATCCCAGTCCCCAAGCCGCCGGTTACTGGCGAGGTGCACTCCCAGGTGTTCGTCGACGGGGTGTGGCTGGCCCACAAATGGGTCCTCCTGGTGGCCCGCAGTCCCACACACGTGATCGGCTCGTGCTGTGGGCCGCGTCCGAGAACTCCGCCGCCTACGCCGCGCTGCTGGCTCCTATCGCCCCACCCGACCTGGTCGCCACCGACGGGGCCGGCGGCGCCCTCAAAGCGCTACGCAGCCTGTGGCCCGACACTCCCATCCAGCGGTGCCTGATCCACGTGCACCGCGACACCGTCCGGGACCTGACACTGCACCCCAAGACCACCCCCGGCAAGGCCCTACTACGCCACTCCCGCAAGCTGCTGAGCATCTCCACCACCGAGCAGGCCACCAGGTGCTGGTAACCCTGAACGACTACGGCACCCAGTACAAGGACTGGCTGAACCAGCGCACCACCGCCGAGCAGGACCCCCAAACCGCCGCCCGCACCGGCCGCAAGTGGCGGCAACGCCCACCCCCGCGTGCGCCGCGCCCACCGGCGCCTGGAACGCCTGGCCAAGCAAGGCCAGTTGTTCGCCTACCTGGCCGGCCCGGACGGTACGCCCCGCCCCACCCCCGCCGAGCGCACCACCAACCCCGTCGAGTCCGCGGTGCTCAGGTCCGCGACCGGCTACGCCACCACCGCGGCGCCACCCCCGACCACCAGGCCGCCATCGCCGAGTGGACGCTGTACACCTACACCGACAATCCCGCACCCGCCCGCAACATCCTGGCCGACTGGCACGCCCAGCGCCGCCCCGAACGCACCCGCACACCCAAACCCAAAACAAACAAGCCCGCCAGCACCAGCCAGCACCCCGCCGGATGGGGCACCACACCCACCCCCGAACAAGGCCTGGAACGCCAGGTTGTTTTTGGACTTGGGGGATGGTTACTGTTCCCCGTGATCTGATAGTAAGGATGGATGGCCATGACGAAGGCGAAGTACTCTGAGGAGTTTCGTGAGCAGGTTGCTCGTGAGGTGGTTGAGGGGGACCGGTCGATCGCGTCGGTCGCCGCCTCCTATGGGCTGGTGGCCCAGACCGTGGGCAACTGGGTCGCGAAATACAGGAAGCAGCACGGCGTGGAACAGGAGCGCAAGAGCGAGTCCGAGGCGCAGGAACTCGCCAGAATGAAGGCGGAGAACTATAAGCTTCGGATGGAGCAGTGAGTTCCCACATGAAAGCGGCGACCTTCTTCGCGAAGGAACAAGAGTGACTCGCATCTACGAGTTCATTCACAGCGAAGAGGGCAACTATCCGATCGCCCGGGGGTGTGCCAGTGGGCGGGCGTGTCGAAGTCCGGTTACTACAACTGGCGTAGCAGGCCCGAGTCTGCCACCGCTGTTCGGCGCCGGGAGCTGGCCGGGCATATTCGGAAGATCTTCGATGAGTCCGACGGCACCTACGGGTATCGGCGGGTGGCCGCCACGTTGGATTGGCAGGGAGTGCCGGCCGACCCCGACACGGTGCGCTCTATCATGCGGGAGCTGGGCCTGAAAGCAGCGCGGCCGCGCCGCAAGGTCCGCACCACCATCCCGGCCGAGGACCTGGATGAGCGCCCCGACCTGGTCCAGCGCGACTTCACTGCCGAGGCTCCCGGAGTGAAGTCAGGGGCTCGGCAAAGTCGTTGGCTGGGTAGTGGGTTGTTAGGGGTTTTCGGTTTGTTGGTGCGGGTGCGGCGCGACTCCCCGGTGACGATAGGTGGTGCAAACATATCCGCCACTGCTGAGAGGTCGCGCCGCCATGTCATCATCCCCCCACCGCCCCCTTGTCGCGCCAGCCCCTGACCGGAGTGTTCAAGGGTGTCCCCGACTCGCGTGATCGGCGCGGGTGCCGTCACCGCCTCGATGTGGTGCTTGCTTTGGCGGCGGTGGGGGTACTGGCCGGGTGCCGCACCCTGCTGGCGATCTGGGAGAACGCCCGTGACCTGACCGGAGGCCAGCTGCGCGACCTGGGAATAGGGCCGGGTCGGCCGCTGCCGTCGGAGTCCACTATCCGCCGCGCCCTGCAAGGCCTGGACGCGGACGACTTCGACGCGCGGGTGGCGTCGTGGATGCTCACCCGCACCGGCACCATCGACGGAAGACACGTGATAGCCGTGGATGGCAAGACCATGCGCGGCGCCAAACCCAAGAACAACAACAGCGATGAGGATGGTGGCGGCGGTGATGGCGGGGTGCCGCACCTGCTGGCGGTCCTGGATCAGGAGTCCGGGGCGGTACTCGCCCAGCAGCGCGTTGCCGACAAGACCAGCGAGATACCCGCCCTGAAACAGCTGCTGGCACCCCACGACCTTACCGGCGCCGTCATCACCGCCGACGCCCAGCGCTCACCCAGACCGACACGGCCGAGTGGATACGCAACCGGGGCGCCGACTATGTGCTCACGGTCAAGGGAAACCAGCCCGGCCTCAGAGCCAGACTGAAGGCGCTGCCCTGGGCCGAGGTCCCCGCAGTATCGAGTGTTGACACCTCTCATGGGCGGCGGGTGCGCCGCACCGTCAAAGCAGTACAAGCACCCAAGTGGGTCGACTTCCCCGGCACCGCCCAAGTACTACAGGTGCGCCGCACCCGCACCACCCACACCCGCACCAACGGTAAGAACAGCAAGCGCAGCACCAAGCGCACCACAGAGGTCGTCTACCTCATCTGCTCCATACCGCCCGAGCAGGCCCCGCCGGAGACCGTGGCCGCCTGGATACAAGGCCACTGGGCGATCGAGAACAGACTCCACTGGATAAGAGACGTCACCTACGACGAGGACCGCCACCAGCTACGCACCGGCTCCGGACCCCAGGTGATGACGACCCTAAGGAACCTGGCCATAAGCCTCATCCGCACCGTCTGCGACGACCCCACCACCACCGGCATCGCCTCAGCCAACCGCGCCATGACACGAAGACCCACCAAAGCCGTCAAACTCCTAACAACCCCCTAACCAGCCAACGACTTTGTCGAGCCCCTGGGAGTGAAGTGGGTTGGGGATATTACCTATATTCCTACTTGGGTGGGGTTCGTGTACCTGGCGACGGTCCTGGACTGCCGTACGAAGAAGGTCGTGGGGTGGGCTCTGGCGGATCATATGCGCACCGACCTGGTCTGCCAGGCGATTGACATGGCGGTGCGGAACTGCAAACCGGTCCGTGGGGTGACGGTGTTTCATTCCGACCGCGGGTCGCAGTACACCTCCCAGCAGTTCGCCGACCACCTGGAGTCCTATGGGATTCGGCCGTCGGTGGGGCGTACGGGGGTGTGCTGGGATAACGCGTGGGCGGAGTCATTCAATGCGACATTGAAGAATGAGCGCGTGCATCGTATGGTCTACCCCACCCGGGACAAGGCTATACGGGATGTGGCGGCGTGGATTGAATTGACCTACAATCAAAGGCGTCTGCATTCGGGGATCGGTTACCGCACACCCAACCAGTTCGAACGCGAACTACAGCAGGCCGCCACCCCGAAAGCAGCCTGACAAACACACAACAACCGAGAGTCCAAAAAACACCCAGCACTCCAGCCTCTGGAAACGCAAAGGCTGGGCCGGACGAACCACCTAGAACACCACGACACGCCGACCTAAAGCACCACGTCCGCGCCGATAACCCGAAGCGGAAGGGGATGACGGGTGAGCAAAGGGCCCAGATTTGGCGGACCGTAGTCCAAACGACTCCGCCATTGATCTGGGCCCTGACAGCTCTTCTCAGTGTCTTAAGGCACTGAGCGACACCCGGTTTCCCGGGGAGTCGGGCGGTTGCCGCCGCTCGGCTCCCTGCCATGATCCCACACCCAGCCTGGCTCAGTCCAGGGCGCGCGGCTGATAGCGGGGCCAGTTGGAGGTGTCGACGGCGTAGCCCCAGGCGGCGGCATGCACGAACCAATCGGCCGGCAGCCAGGTGCGGCCCACCAGCTGAGGGTGACCGGGCAGGTACTGCGCCGCCCACATGACCAGCACCAGCTCGGCCCACTGGCCGCGCAGCTTCCACCGCGCCGACCCGGAGGCGTTGGCAGCCGCCATCACCACCTCGCCCACACCGGTGAGCTGCACCTCCTGCACGTCGCGAAGGCGATCGGCATGACGCCCTCGCCGGTGCCAGGTAGATGCCGTGAGTGGAGACCGTCAGCCGGGCGTAGGCCAGATGCCGCCACTTCTCCACGCGTCGGCCTCGGCGGCCCGCTTGCTGCGGGAGTTGAGGTAGGCCTGTCCACCGAAGAAGGCGGCCGTCAGCGCGAGCCCCACCGGTCCGCCGGCCAGGAAGAAGCCGCGCGAGGGATTGTAGGTGGCGTCGCCGCGCCGCCACACCAGCATCTCCGCGTCGCAGCTGGCCAGCATGACCTCGTCGGCGGAGAAGGCTGCGCGGATGGGGTCAATCACCGGGGATACCGGGTTGGGGCGGCGTCCGGCCCGCAGCGCGGTAAGCACGCCGGCGGTGTTCCACCACACGAAGTCTTGCCCGGTCCAGGGGCGGCGTGGGGCGGGCCGGGCCGGCGCAGCGGGAACGACGTCGGCGCCCCGGGCGGGCACCAACTCGCCCGCAGTGGAGCCGACGGCTCCCGAAGCGCCGTCGTCGGGCCGCGCGGGGCCCGACGACACGGGTGTTCCGGTCATGCGTCGTCGGCGTCGTGGGAGGCGCAGCCGGCAGCGCGCGCGCAGGCCTGGTCCGGCACGCCGTCTCTGTCCCGGCCTCCCCCGACATTCTCGGCGGCGGCGGAGGTCCCCGGCACCATATCCTCGGCGCGACGCAGCAGGTCGCCGGCGGGCTCCCAGTAGGACAACCCCACCAGGGTGCGCCCATCGAAGGTGAGCGAGGTCAGCGAAGCGAGCGCGCACTGACGCCGCCGCGGGTCGTGCGCCAACGGCCTCCCCTCCAGGTACAGACGCAGCGCCCACACGGGCAGCTGGTGAGACACCAGCAGGGCCTCGCGCCCCTCGACCTGCGGTATGGCCGCCCGGACGGCATCGCTCATGCGAGCCACCAGCTGCGTGTACGGCTCCCCCCAGCTCGGACGCAGCGGATTGACGTAGTAACGCCAGTGCTCGGGGCGGGCCAGAATCCTCCGGTCCCGGTTGACGGGCACGCCCTCGAAGTGGTTGTCGGCCTCGATCAGGCGCGGGTCGCTGGTTAGCGGCAGGCCGAACGCGGCCGCGGTGGGGGCGCCGGACTCGCGCGCCCGCTCCAGCGGGGAGGTGATCACGGCGGCGATGTCGTGGCCGGAGGCGGACAGCACGTCGGCTACCTGGTCGGCCATCTGCCGGCCGAGGTCGGACAGGTGATACCCGGGCAGGCGCCCATAGAGCACGCCCTCGGGGTTATGGACCTCGCCGTGCCGCATGAGGTGGATGGTGGTACGCGCCATGCCACGATTCTTGCACGCCGCGATCTCGCCGGCGACGTCCGCGCGGTGCGCTCCGCCGGTGCGTCCGCCCGCCTGCTGGCCCGGTCTTCACACCCCGACAACGCCGTCGCCCCTCTGTACCGTGCGTCACCGCCCGGCGTCCCGTATGGTGCGTCCATGACGACTCGCAGCGCATGGGGTCTCGGCCTGGCGACCGTGACCGACGACGGCAACACCCTGGACGTGTGGTACCCCCGTCCGGTCCTGGGCAAGGCTCCCGACGACGGCGACACCGACCTGCTGGCCACGCTCAGCTCCATGGAGCGCCGCGACCCGGCCCGCGGCGTGCACACCACCGTGGTGCGCACCTCCGCCGACCTGGACGACGCCCCGCAGACGGTGGCCGGAGCCTACCTGCGTCTGCACATGCTGTCCCACCGCCTGGTGCGCCCGAACACCATCAACCTGGACGGCCTCTTCTCCCGCCTGCCCAATGTGGTGTGGACGTCGGCGGGCCCCTGCGCGGTGGAGAACTTCGAGGCCACGCGCATCCGTCTGCAGGCCTCCCTGGGGCGGCCCGTGCAGGTGCTGTCCGTGGACAAGTTCCCGCGCATGACCGACTACGTGCTGCCCTCCGGGGTGCGCATCGGCGACGCCGCGAACGTGCGCCTGGGCGCCTACCTGTCGGAGGGCACCACCGTCATGCACGGCGGCTTCGTCAATTACAACGCGGGCACGCTCGGACGCTCCATGGTGGAAGGCAGCATCGCCCAGGGCGTGGTCGTCGGCGACGGCTCGGACATCGGCGGCGGGGCCTCCACCATGGGCCTGCCCGCAGGAGGAGACGGACGCCGGGTGGCGCTGGGCGAGCGCTGTCTGTTAGGGGCCAACTCGGGCCTGGGCATCCCGCTCGGCAACGACTGCGTGGTCGAGGCCGGCCTGTTCGTCACCGCGGGCACCCGTGTGTCGCTGATGCCGCAGGGCGGGGTGGTGCCCGGCTCGCATGGCCTGTTCAAGGAGCCGCGCGTGGTGTCGGCCAGTGCGCTGGCGGGGGCCTCGAATGTGCTGTTCCGCCGCAACTCCCAGTCCGGGGCGGTGGAGGCACTCTCCCGCGGCGGCAAGGGCATTGAGTTGGACCCGCAGGCCGCGGCGTCCCGGCTGTAGGCACTCGTCCATTCACACGCGCGACTGCGCCCCCTCACGTACGAGATTTGCTGGTTCCTCCGGTTTAAGCGTGTGGGGTTGGCGTGATGTCTGGGATGTGGCTGTTTGCGGTTCGACCGGCTGACCCGTGTCTGCTTGGACCGTCTGGCCGCACTTGGACCGTCTGGCTGCACTTGGACCGCCCCGGACGCACTCCCAGGCGGTCCAACCGCAGAATCGCGGTCCAAGTAGGGGGCCGGGACAGGTGCGGGCGACGGACCCCAAGGACCTCGCCATCGGCAGCCAGCGCACCGGGCGCCGAGTCCCATGCCAGGTGGCCCAAAGTGTCCAGGATCGGCATAAACGACTCCGACGCTGCCCGCGACCCCAGACAGAACGTTGGAATCATGCAGTTTCAGAAACGGCTCCAGCAGTCATCGACGGCCTTAGTACCGAATTTGGACATTCCGCCCCACGGCTGGGGCGCCCAGGGCACACAACGCCCACCAGCCTCCAACCCACCAGGTCGGCAACACTAACCACCCCCGCCACGCCCACAAACCGGCAGAGCCATATTGCTCTGGCGTACGCGTTTTGGAGGTTTCCCCGCGCCTGGCGGTCGAATTACTCCACAACGCGTACGTGAGGCGGAAAGTCGTACGCGAGACCCGACGTCGCGCACCAGGTACCTCCCGGGATCTGGCCTGCCCCCCCCCCGAACGCCGCTCCAGAGGCCGAGGCCATGCCCACAGCACACATGGCCATAATTCGAAACACACGGAACCGCGATACAAGACATCCACCTATCCACCCCCGTTCTTTTGTGACATGCGTTACCATAATCGCGTACCTGAACACCCATGGGTGACGCCCGCAGGACATCGTCGTCGAGGGGAGCTCTGATGCCCGCACAAACCCGCTCCCACACCCCGGCCGCCGGCACCACCGCGCCGACCGGAGCGCCGCCGCGCGGCGATCTGCCCGCACCGCGCCCACAACGCCGGTACCGCGTGTCCTTCACCGCCCTGAAGACGACCATGGCGATCACCGGCCCATCATGGGACTGTTCGTACTCGTCCACATGATCGGCAACTTGAAGGCCTACCAGGGGCCCGAGGCATACAACCACTACGCCGAGTGGCTGCGGGAAATCGGCTACCCGCTCGTCCCCCACGAGGGCGTGCTGTGGATTCTGCGACTGGTGCTGGGAACCTGTCTGATCCTACATGTGGCATCCGGTATTGCCCTATGGTCGCGGGGCCGGAGCGCCCGCGGAGCTTTCCGCCGCCGGAACATGCGTGCGCGCACCTTCGGCGCCCGCACCATGATCATCACCGGTGGTCTGATACTCGCGTTCATCATCGTGCACCTGCTCGACCTGACCATCGGCCGCCTGGTGTCGCCCGGAGGCTTCCTAGCCGCCACACACTCCGACGGGCAGATGACGGCATACGCGTACGAGAATCTGATCGCCAGCCTGTCGCGCCCGACCATGGCCATCTTCTACAGCCTGATCATGCTCCTGATCGGCGTGCACCTGGCGCAGGGGCTGTGGTCGGTGGTCAACGACCTGGGTGGCACCGGCGGGCGGCTGCGCCGCATCTGCCTAGTTATCGCCCTCGCCGTCGCCCTGGCCATCGCCATCGGCAATGGCATGCTGCCCCTGATGGTACTGAGCGGAGTGATCGCATGAGCCCCGTACCGCCCCCGGTCGACGACCTGTACGACGTCGGCCCCGACCTGGACCCGCACCTGCCGACTGCCCGCCCGAGCAGGCCTGGACGCGTCGGCGCGACGAGTACCGGCTGGTCAACCCCGCCAACCGGCGGCGAATGACCGTGATCGTCGTCGGCACGGGCCTGGCCGGCAGCGGGGCCGCCGCCACCCTGGGCCGCCTGGGCTACCGGGTGGAGTGCTTCAGCCTGCACGATCTGCCGCGCCGGGCCCACTCCGTGGCCGCGCAGGGCGGCATCAACGCCGCCCGCGCCCGCAAGGTCGACGGCGACTCCCTGAACCGCTTCGTCAAGGACTCCGTCAAGGGCGGCGATTACCGGGGCCGGGAGGCCGACGTGGTGCGCCTGGGAATGGAGTCGGTGCGGGTCATCGACCACATGTACGCCATCGGCGCCCCCTTTGCCCGCGAGTACGGCGGCCAGCTGGCCACCCGCTCCTTCGGCGGCGTGCAGGTATCGCGCACCTACTACACGCGCGGGCAGACCGGTCAGCAGTTGGAGGTCGCTTGCGCCCAGGCGCTGCAGGAGCAGATCGCCGCCGGAAGCGTGCACATGCACTCGCGCACCGAGATGCTGGACCTGATCGTCGCCGACGGCCGCGCCCAGGGCATCGTCACCCGCGACCTGCTCACCGGCGAGATCCGCCCCTGGACGGCACACGCCGTCATCCTGGCCACCGGCGGCTATGGCAGCGTCTTCCACTACTCCACCCTGGCCATGGCCTCCAACGCCTCGGCCACCTGGCGGGCCCACCGCCGCGGCGCCGCCTTCGCCTCCGCCTGCATGGTGCAGTTCCACCCCACCGCCCTACCGGTCAGCTCACACTGGCAGTCCAAGACCACGCTGATGAGCGAGTCGCTGCGCAACGACGGGCGCATCTGGGTGCCCAAGCGCGCCGGGGACGACCGGCCCCCGAATGACATCCCCGAGGACGAGCGCGACTACTACCTGGAACGCAAGTACCCGGCCTTCGGCAACCTGACCCCGCGCGACGTCGCCTCCCGCAACGCCCGCGAGCAGATCGAGTCCGGGCACGGCGTCGGCCCGCTGCACAACTCCGTCTACCTGGACTTCCGCGACGCCTTGGAGCGCTTGGGCAAGCCGGTGATCGCCGCCCGCTACGGCAACCTGTTCGACATGTACCTGGACGCCACCGGGGAGGACCCCTACGAGGTGCCCATGCGCATCGCCCCGGGCGCCCACTTCACCATGGGCGGCCTGTGGTGGACTTCGACCAGATGTCCACCATTCCGGGACTGTTCGTGGGCGGGGAAGCGTCCAACAACTACCACGGCGCCAACCGGTTGGGCGCCAACTCGCTGCTGAGCGCAAGCGTGGACGGCTGGTTCACGCTGCCGCTGTCCGTGCCGAACTACCTGGCCGGGCTCGTGGGCACCGGCACGCTGGCCGACGACGCCCCGGAGGTAACCGCCACGCTCGCCGACGCCAGCGCCCGGGTGGAGCGGCTGCTGGCGGTGGGTGGCACGCACCGGCCCGTCTGGTTCCACCGGCGCTTGGGCGAAGTCCTGTACGCCGACTGCGGGGTGAGCCGCTCCGAGGCGGGCCTGCGCCACGGCCTGGAGCAGGTGCGGGCGCTGCGCGAGGAGTTCTGGGCGGACGTGAAGATCATCGGCGGGCCGGAGCGCCTGAACCAGGAGCTGGAGAAGGCGCTGCGCGTGGCCGACTTCCTGGAGTTGGCCGAGGTGATGATCCTGGACGCGCTGGACCGCCGCGAGTCCGCCGGGGCGCACTTCCGGGAGGAGTACGCCACCGCCGAGGGCGAGGCCAAGCGCGACGACGCCGACTGGTGCACGGTCTCCGCCTGGCTGACCGACGCCTCCGGCCGACACACGCGCCGCAGTGAACCACTGGCCTTCTCGCTGGTACCGATGCAGGTGAGGGATTACCGATGAGAGTGGAACTGGAGATCTGGCGGCAGGACGGGCCGCGCGCCCGTGGCCGCTTCGAGTCCTACACCGTCACCGACGCCGAGCCGGAGATGAGCCTGCTCGAACTGCTGGACCGCCTCAATGACCAGATCATCGAAGGCGGCGGCGAACCGGTCGTATTCGAGTCAGACTGCCGTGAGGGCGTGTGCGGCATGTGCGGTTTCCTGGTCAACGGCAAGCCTCATGGCCCGCAGGACAACACCCCCGCCTGCCGCCAGCACCTGCGCGCCTTCCCCGGTGTCACCCGCTTCCGCCTGGAGCCATGGCGGTCGGCGGCCTTTCCGGTCATCCGCGACCTGGTGGTGGATCGCACCGCCCTGGACGAGCTGATCCGCTCCGGTGGGACGGTGGACGTGGCCGCGGGCACCGCCCCCGACGCCGACTCCGTGCCCCAGCCCTACCAGCAGGCCGAACAGGCACTCGACTTCGCCGCCTGCATCGGCTGCGGCGCATGCGTAGCAGCCTGCCCGAACGGCGCCGCCATGCTGTTCGCCGGGGCGAAGCTGGCACACCTGTCGCTCATGCCGCAGGGCCGCCATGAGCGCTCCCGGCGGGCGCGGCGCATGACGCAGGCGGTTAACGAACTGTTCGGCCCCTGCTCGCTGTACGAAGAGTGCGTGCCGGCCTGCCCGGCGGGCATCCCGCTGACCGCGATCGCCGCGCTGAACCGCGAGGCGCTGCGGGCCGGCCTGCGCGGACGCACCCGCGACAACTGAACCGGGCGGCGGAGACGAGGTGGTTGGTTGTGGCGCGTGGCGTCCGACCGCCCGTATCCAGGGCGTTGGTCCCGGGTGCGCCCGCGGGTAGACGCGCCCGGGTCCATCATCAACACGCATTCACGCCGCCAGCACTGAGGACAGCCCGTGTTCCTGAGGCGAACTTGTGCACTCGGCCCGCCGGAGGAGTCGACGTCGCAACACCACTGGAAACCCAGAGCGTGCTCGATCCTCGCGGCGAAGGGGAAGGAGTCCAGAAGGTCCTTGACTTCGCATCTTCGGCCTCAATCCTCGCGGCGGAAGAAGCCCGCCAAGAGCGAGGCAGAGGACCGGGACCGAAGCGCAAGGCGGCTAGGTATTCGTCACCCACGACGACGTTTCGCACCTTCCAGTGGACGCTTCGTACCGTGGCCTGACGGTTCGTACTACTAGATGCCGAACCGTCGTCGGAAGTGCCGAAGCGTCGATGCCAAGTGCCGAAGCGTCGTCAAAGCACACCCGAGCCACCACCGGGAAACACATGCCCCGCTGGCCTGGTGCCGACCGACCAAGCCATGTGTGACTAACCGCGACTGACGCCGTCGCCAGCCGGGCGTTACTCGGGCTTGTGGGCCACCAGGGCGATGCCGACCATGTCCCGCTCGTAGCGCTTGAAGGTGCGGCGCATGCGCAGCACGTGGCGACGCAACTCGGCGTCGGCCAGCACGTTGCGGGCGATGCGCGCGAGGCCGCCCAGGCCCTCATCGCGCAGGTTGCGGCCGACCTTGAGCAGCGCCATGGGAGCGGTGTCCACCCAGTCGACCACGAGCCCGGCCTCCTCCATCAGCTGCTTCCAGGCGGCCGCCGTCATGGGGCGGGCATTGACGTGGATGGCGCGGGCCAGGTCCTTGCGGAGTTTGGTGTAGTGGGCCTCGTCGATGTCGTCCGGAACCACGCCCAGCTCGTGGATGGCATAGCGGCCGCCAGGGCGCAGCACCCGGGCCGCCTCCGCGGCGATCGCCGCCTTGGCCTTGTCCCCCTGCATGCTCAGCATGGCCTCGCCGATGACGACGTCCGCGCTGGCGTCGGGCAGGCCAGTGCGCGCGGCCTCCCCCTGGCGGACGCTGCCGCGGTCACCTACAACGGCAGCCACGCGCCGGGCGGCGTCGGGGTCCCGATCGATGGCGGTATAGGAGGCCGGGCCGGCGGCGATGACCTCGCTGCGGTTCGCCCCAGCCCAGGAGCAAGCTCGACCACATCGGCGCCACTCAGGCCGGCATGCCCCAGCATGGTGGCGGACAGCGCGGCACCACCGGGCCGCAGCACGCGCTTGCCGGCACGGGCCAGCACCCAGTGGCCGGGGGCGGCGGCCACTGGGCGGTCGGCGTAGGGAAGGGCAGGTTCGGTGGAACCGGCTCCAGCGGTCACAGGTTCGGTGGCGTAGGAAGCAACGGTCTCTGAGGCACGCTCATCGTTCATAGGTGTTAGCTTAGCCTCACCTCGCCCATAGAGTGCGGGAGTGCACCACGCCGCTCACTGACGCCCCTGCAATGTCGCCTCCCGCTCGCTGATTGTCTGAATCGGTCACAAACGTCGTTTCCGGCCGCCCGAGCCGATTCCGAAACCGCATGATTCCAACGATCCGCGAACCGCTGTCCGGTGTCCGGGGCGCGTTTGTGACCATTTGCGACAATGCGGGCCTGGCCGGCGATCAGATGGCGGTGTAGCCGCCGTCGATGGGGATGGCCGTGCCCGTGACGTAGGCGGAGGCGGGAGAGGCCAGGAACAGGGCAGAAGTATCGAGCTCTCCCTCCGCGCCGTAGCGGCCGAGCGGGATGGTGCGTTTGGCGTGCTCCTGGAAGAACGCGGAGTCGAGCGTGTCCGTGGTCAGCTCGGTGTAGAAGTAGCCGGGGCAGATCGCGTTGACGGTGATGCCGTACTTGCCCCACTCGGCGGCCAGCGCCCGGGTCAGGTTGACCATTCCGCCCTTGGCGGCGTGGTAGGGGGCGGAGCCGGCCACCATATTGCCCACCAGCCCGTACATGGAGGAGATATTGATAATGCGCCCGTAGCCGGCGGGGATCATGGCTTTGTTGGCGGCGGCCCGGGCCACTCGGAAGGAGCCGAGCAGGTCGATGTCGAACTCGTGCTGGAACTGCTCGTCGGTGATGTCCTCCGCCGGGCCGATCGCGCCGGTGCCCGCATTGTTGACGACGATGTCCAGCCGGCCGAACTGCTCCATGACGGTGTCAACAACCGCCTCCACGTTGGCGGCGTCCGTGATGTCGCAGCGGATCGCCAGGGCCTCGACGCCGAACTCCTCGGTGATATCGGCGGCGACGGCTTCAATGCGGTCTACGCGGCGGGCGACGGCGACGATGCGCGCGCCGACCGAGGCCAGCGCCTTGGCCATCTGCACGCCCAGGCCGGAGGAGCAGCCGGTGACGAGGGCGACCTGCCCCGAAAGATCGAAGTAGTTGCGGTCCATAGTGCCGTAGCGGCCTTTCTCTCGGTAGTCATCGGGTGTCTGGGGGTGTTGGGAACCCGCAGGTTGCGGCCCCGTCGGCGCCCGCACCGGTCAGCAACGACCCGCGCGGGCGATGAGGCAACCCTATGTGCTCGGGTCGGCCTCCAGAAACCCTTGTCACAACAAACAGTGAGATCAGATGCCCTCGGCCCGCTGTCGGCCGGAGCGCACCCGGACACCCGGGGCCCGCGCCGACGCCGCCCGGTACCCGATTGACCGCCCCAGGATCGTGAGCCGTCCAAGCCCTCGCACACGCGGCACCCCTGACAGGCCCTGCCGGTGCCTGGCAAGGCGGCGCCGATACCTCCTACCTTGGGTGGCGAATCTTCGGTAAGCGCGGCACGGTGCCCTCATCACGGTCGGTCCGTGCCCGCTCGCCCCTGACCGATTGCATCCAGCCCTTACTTCATCCAAGGAGTCCCATGCAGACCACCGTCCTCGTGTTCCACCCTCGCCTGGCCGCCGGCTCGCGCGTCAACGCCCGCCTGATGCAGGCCGCTCAGGCCGCCAACCGCCCAGAGCACCCCGTCGAGGTGCGCGACATGTACGCGCTCTACCCGGACTTCCGCATCGACGTCGAGACCGAGAAGGCCGCCCTGACCGCCGCGGACCGCATCGTGTTGCAATTCCCCATGTACTGGTACTCCACCCCCGCACTCCTGAAGCAGTGGGAGGACGACGTGCTGGAGCACGGCTGGGCATACGGCTCCACTGGCACCGCCCTGCACGGCAAGGAGCTCGGCGTCGCCGTCTCCCCCGGCGGAGCCGGCGAACGCTACACCCGGGAGGGAGCCTTCCACTACACGGTCACCGAGCTGCTGCGCCCCCTGCAGGCCACCAGCAACCTGATCGGCACCCGCTTCCTGCGGCCCTTCATCACCACCGGGGCCATGGCGATCTCCGACGCCGACCTGGAGGCGCAGGCCGACGCCTACCCGGCCTGGCTGACCGGTAAGGTGCCCGCGCTCGGCGACTTCGAGTAAGTCGCCAAGTCCTCCCGAGCCCCGACCGACGGCCGCCCCGGCATGGGCGCCATTGGTCGGGGCGGCGGTCAGGGCAGGCGGGAGGAGCGGTAGTACAGCACCGCTATCTGGGTGCGGTTGCGCAGGCCGAGCTTGGCCAGCACGGTGCTGATGTGGTTGCGCACGGTGCCCTCGCTCAGGTGCAGCCGATCTGCTACCTCGGAGTTGTCCAGCCCCTCGCACACCGCCTCGACCACCTCGTACTCCCGCTCGGTGAGCGGGGCGAACACGGGCGGGCGCTCTGTGCGCGCCGACGGCGTTCCCGCGCTGATCCCGAGCCTCGCCGTGCGCTCCAGCACCTGCCCCTCCAGCACGCTGACCCCGGCCATGACGCTGCGCAGCGCCGGGGCGATCTGGGCCACGTCCTGCTTGATCAGGTAGCCGCGCACCCCCATGCGCAGGGCTCGCACGATGTACTCGTCGTCGGAGAAGGTGGTCAGCAGCACGATCCGGGCCTGCGCGTCGAGCCGGAGAATTCGCTCGGCCGCCGTGAGCCCGTCGCCCGCCGGCATCTGAATGTCCAGCAGCAGCACATCCGGGCGGCTCGCCGTATACGCCTCGACCGCCTCCGGTCCGCTGAATCCCAGGCCGACGACGTCGATGTCCGGCTCCGCGGCCAGGATCGTGGCCAGAGACCGCGCGAGCAGGGGGTCGTCGTCGACGATGAGCACCTTCATGCGGTCTCCTTCGGGATCGTGGCGAGCACCGTAAACCTTGGGTGGTACAGGATGCGCAGACTGCCGCCCAAGGACTCGACCCTATCGCTCATGGAGCGCAGGCCGAGTCCGGCTCCAAGCAGGTCCGGCTCCGCCGCCTCCGCCGGGCTTCGGGACTCGTTCCGATTCGGTACGACCCCGTCGTTGGCGACCGTGAGCCGCCAGAACCCGGGGAAGTCGGTGACGGTCACCGAGGCATTGACGGCTCGCCCGTGCCTGGCCGCATTGGTAAGCGCCTCCCGCGTCACCGCCACCAGACAGCGCGCCACCGGCACCGGCGGAGGCTCGCTTGGCGCACAGTCGACCCTGACCGTCTCAATGCCGCTGCGGTTCGCAAGCCGGTTCAGCGCCACCGCCAGGTCCTCGCCCTCGTCTGCGAGCGCATGAACCGATGCGCGCATGGAGGCGAGCGCCTCATCGACCGTATCCGCCATCTGAGTCAGCTCGGCGACCACATCGGGAGCGTCTCGATGGGACACCTGTGCCGCACGCATCTGAAACAGCAGCCGGGTCAGCAGGTGGCCGACGCCGTCGTGGATCTCACGGGCGATCCGGGTGCGCTCGGACAGGGCGGCGGCACGCATCTCGTGCTCCTGGGCCTCCTCAAGCCGCATCTGCGTCTCCTGCAACGCGGTGACCCGGTGCTGCAGATCATCCCGGACGGCATGCAAGACACCACGGCTTCGCTCCACCTGGCCGGTGCGCACCGCCAGCAGAGCAGCCACCGCCGCAAGTACCGCCGCCACCGACACAACAGCGTCAGGACCGCGCCGCAGCGCCACCGCCAGCGGCGCCATGCACACCGCCGCCCCGCCCCAGACCCAGCGGCCACGGCCCGCGGTCCCCTGCATCAACTCGTAGACGGCTACAGGAAGCCCCACGACGGCCGCCGAGTCGGCACATCCCGCCAGCAGGTAGGCGGCCGGCAGGGCGCCGACGACCGGCCACCGTCCCCAGGCGGCACAGGCCCCGGCGCAGATGACGGCGACCAGGAACCACACAACCGTCGTCGTCGAGGGCATACCGGAGCCCAGCGCCAAGACGACGCAGGCTCCCAGCACCACAGCCCTGTCCGTCAGCTCCCTCACGCCTCGATTATTGACGATGCCAGCCCGTCCGGTGGACCGACTACGGCTGCCCCCTGACGTTTGTCACGCCCGCGCCGCCGCCTCATGACAGCAGGCACTTCCGGCACCGTGCCGCCTCGCGCAACCATGTCCCCGAACACGGTCGACGGGCGGAAGGAGACAACGTGGCCGATTCAGCGGTAGTCGTTAAAAACCTGGTCAAACGCTACGGGGAGCTGGTCGCCGTGGACGGGCTCTCCCTTGAGGTGGCCGAGGGCGAGATCCTGGGCCTGCTCGGCCCCAATGGCTCGGGCAAGACCACGGCGATCAACTGCATCCTGCAACTGCTTACCTACAACCGGGGCGAGATCCGTGTATTCGGGGAGCCTATGTCGGCCACCGCCTATGAGCTCAAACGGCGGATCGGGGTGGTGCCGCAGGAGGTGGCCGTCTTCGAGGAACTCACGGTGCAGGAGAACATCGACGCCTTCTGCGCCCTGTATGTCTCCGACCGCACGCACAGGCGGGAACTGGTGCAGGAGGCGATCGAATTCGTTGATCTGGGGCGGTTCGCGAAGTTCCGCCCCAAGAAGCTATCCGGCGGGCTGCTGCGTCGTCTGAACATCGCCTGCGGCATTGCCCACCGGCCAGAACTGATCATCCTGGACGAACCCACCGTGGCCGTCGACCCGCAGAGCCGCAGCGCCATCCTCGACGGGATCAAGCGCCTCAACGCCCGCGGCGCCACCGTCATCTACACCAGCCACTACATGGAGGAGGTGGAGCAGCTGTGCACGCGGATCAGCATCATGGATCGGGGCAGGCAGATCGCCGGCGGCACCGCCAGCGAGCTCAAGGCGATGATCGGCACCGGCGAGCGTATCCGCGTGGAGGTCGTCTCCCCCACAGAGCTCGGTGAGCGTGAACTGGAGGCGGTGCGTCGAGCGGAGCATGTACGCACCGTCGTCTACGAGGCGCCCGAGCTGGTCGTCGAGTGCAGTCCGGGGGCGCACAACCTGGCCGACGTTCTCGAAGCACTCGCCAGAGCGGGCGTGTCATGTGGGCGGATCACCTCCGAGCCGCCGACCCTGAACGACGTGTTCCTGGAGATCACCGGCCGAGCCCTGCGCGACGAGGCGGCCTGATATGCGCTCCGTCTTCTCCTACCAGGTGCTGCGCCTGCTGCGCGACAAGATCCTGCTGCTGTGGACGCTCGGTCTGCCGATCGCACTCTCCCTGCTGTTCATGATGATGTTCTCCGGGCTGGAGGAGGGTTACGCCGTCGACCCCATGCGGGTCGGGATCGTTCACGATGACGCCTACGCGGCCGAGGCCGGACTGGACGGCGCCCTGGCAGCGGTATCCGCCGCCGACGCCGAGCCGCGGCTGCTCGACCCCGTGGCCTACGACACCGCGGAGCAGGCCGCGGCGGCTGTTCAGGAAGGTGAAACAGTCGGCTATATCGCGGTCGAGGACGGCGGGCCCGCGCTACACCTCACGCCCGCATGCAATGACCTGGCTACGACCCCGGTACTGCGTGCCGCGCTGGACGCTACGTGCAAAGCCGTGATGAGTTCACCGGGCTGGTCACTGCGGGCGCCGATCCCGCGCAGGCGTCCGCAGCGCTGCAGCTCCGGCACGAGTTCACCGAGGAGTTGCAGGTGACCCGCGTACCAGGGAAGCCCGCCGTGCCCTACTACTTCGCGCTGCTCGCCTTCACCAGTGGCATGGGCATGACCATCGCGGTGGTGGCCATTCGGGAGATCACCGCGCCCTCCGGCCCTTTGGCGGCGCGCCGCAACCTGGGGGCGCTGCCACGCTGGCGGGTGCTGGCGGGCACCCTCGCCGGGGCGTGGTTGTGCACCTGGGCCTGCCTGGTACTCGCCTTCATCTTCATGCGGTTCGTGGTGGGCGTGGACTTCGGCCCGTATGCGGCCCTGTGCCTGGTGGCCATCGCCGTCTCCAGTCTCATGTCCTGCGCGGCGGGCGCCGCCCTGGGGACGATCCCGCGGCTGCCGCTGGGCGGAGTGTCGGCAATCAGCTGCCTGCTGGGGCTGTTCTGCGGCCTGTACGGCACCGCCTCTCAACGGCTGACCAGCACCATTGAGGTCAATGCCCCGCTGTTCGCTCAGCTCAATCCCCTGTGGCAGGCGACCCAGTGCTTCTTCGGGCTGCTGTACTACGACTCCCTGGTGCCTTTCGCCCGCAGCTGCGCCGTGCTGGCGGGTATGAGCGTCGTGTTCCTACTGATCGCCCTGATGCGCATGCGGAGGATGAGCTATGAGCACCTTTAGGACCTCGCTGCGGATCGTGGCCGCGCACCGCGTCTATGTCCTGATTTATCTGGTGTTGATGAGCGTGGGCGGCCTGTTCACGGGCCTCGGCGCCGGCACCGAGACGGAGGCCGGGATAACCCAGCCGACGGCGGATGTGGCCGTGATCGACCGCGACGACTCCGTGGTCTCTCGGGCGCTGGCCGACTACGTCGGCTCCGTCGGCGAGCCGCAGCCCCTGGAGGACAGTCCGGTGGCCCTCCAAGACGCCACCGCCAAGGACCGTATTCAGTACATCCTGATTATCCCCGCCGGCTTCGGTCAGGATCTGCAGGACGCGGCACGGGCGGGAACTAAGCCGCCGAGGCTGCAGACCGTCATCAGCTACCGCTCCTACGCGGGCTCGCTCATGAACGTGCGCACCGGCTCCTACCTGAACCAGGTCTATGACTACCTGAGTGCCGTGGACACCGATTCCACCGGCACGCAGACCGCGGATGCCGCAGGCGACTGCGCGGAGCGGGCCGTGAGCCTGGCGAATCAATCCATGCAGGGTAGTGCAACAGCGCGGCTGATCACCCAAGAGTCCCTCCCGCTGCCGGAGACGCTCAAGGTGTATCTACTGTTCTCGCTCTTCCCGCTGATGGCGTCCAGCGTGGTGACAATCGCAATGCTGATGGCCTCTTTGAACCGGCGCGCCGTGTACTCGCGCGTATCGGCCGCGCCCGTGACCGGCCGCTCACGCGGCCTGGGCCTGCTGGGCGCGTGCCTGGTGATCGGCGTGGTCGGATGGGCGTGGTTCTTCTGCCTGGGAACGGCGGTGTTCGCCGGCGACCGCATCGGCGACTCCGCACCGCGACTGGGAGTCATCGGCCTGGCATTGGCGGCGTACACCCTCAGCGGGGTCGCCGTGGGCTTCCTGGTGGGCCAGCTGCGATTGGGAGAGAACGCCGCCAATGCGGTGGCGGCTATCGGCGGCATGGCGCTGTCCGCGCTGGCGGGTGCCTGGGCACCCCTGGACATGCTGCCCGACGCCGTGGTCGTGGTTTCGCGGCTCACCCCCGGCTACTGGGCGACCCAGGCAGTCAGCGGCGCCTTCAGCGCAGACACGGCCTCGGCGCAGGAGCTCATGCCGCTGATCGGGGACTGCGGAGTGTGCGCACTGTTCGCCGTCGCGATCGCCGCCGTCGGCCTGGCCGTAGGTCGTTCACGCGCGCGGGAGTCGCTCTAGCCAGACATCGAGTCACCGGTAGAGATGTCCATCGGTGCCCAGTTTCACCGCAACCAACCCATAGTTTCATTATGAAACCGAAGTAAAACGGCGCAACCACGTAGGGCCCCAAAACAGCGCCCAGGCCCTCCACCGTGAAAGTGGTCACGGATGGACACTTTTTCCTCTCGGCACGTCACCCCGGACAAGCTCCGCGAAGGCATCGTCGGCCGAGGCCGAGCGTTCGGGGCGGCCCACCGTGTGCCGCCCCGAACGCCATGTCGTTCCCAGCCCCGAACCGCGAGCGTAGCTCAGCCGAGGTTGGCGCTCAGGAACTCCGCGATCCTCTCCCAGGGGATGGCGCCGTTCTCGCCGCCGTCGTACAGGTCGGTGTGAGTGGCGCCGGCGATGGAGACGAACTCCTTGTTGTCACCCTGGAGTCGGGCGAAGGCGTCCTTGCCCATGTAGTAGGAGTGGGCCGCCTCCCCGTGGACGATCATGACGGCGTTCTCGATCTCCTCGATGCAGCCCAGCAGGGTCGCGTTCATGAGGGACGACCCACCAATGACGGCCCACCCGTCGTTTGAGTTCAGGGAGCGGGGGTGGTAGCCGCGGGGCGTCTTGTAGTAGGCGTGGTAGTCCTTGACGAAGTCGGGGGCGTCCTCGGGCAGCGGATCCACCACGCCGCCGGCAAGGGCGTAGGTGCCGGAGCGGTAGTCGGCGGTGCGCTGGGCCGCCACGGATGCGCGCGCCTGGTTGCGGGCCTCGGCGGAGTCGGCGGAGTCGAAGTAGCCGTTGGCGGCCACGCGGCTCATGTCATACATGGTGGAGGACACGGTGGCCTTGATGCGCGGGTCGGCGGCCGCGGCGGCCAGGGCCATGCCGCCCCAGCCGCAGATACCGATGATGCCGATGCGCTCGGCGTCTACGTCCTCGCGCACGGACAGGTAGTCGACGGCGGCCTGGAAGTCCTCAATGTTGATGTCCGGGGAGTTCATGAAGCGGGGCGTGCCGCCGGACTCGCCGGTGAAGGACGGGTCGAAGGCGATGGTGAGGAAGCCGCGCTCAGCCATGGTCTGTGCATACAGGCCGCTGGACTGCTCCTTCACCGCGCCGAAGGGGCCGGCCACGGCCAGTGCGGGCAGGAGCCCGCTCGCATCCTTGGGCTTGTACAGGTCGGCGGCGAGGGTGATGCCGAAGCGGGTGTGGAAGGTGACCTTCTCATGGTCCACGGCGTCGGACTGGGGGAAGACCTTGTCCCACTCCTGAGTCAGCTTGAGGTTCTCGGTGCTCATGTCCTGATGCTCCGTTTCTTCGGATCTGTGGCTGTCGGCGCGCTCCGGCACGATGCTCGGGCGCTTCCGACATCCAAATTAACCGCCCGGATGAGATGACGCTAATGACTATTCGGCATGTTCGATATGCCAGCTCGGCATATCATACTGGGCGTGGAGATTCGCACGCTGCGCTACTTCGCCGCCGTTGCCCGCGAGGAGAACATGACCCGGGCCGCCGCCCAGTTGCACGTGTCTCAGCCGACCCTGTCCAAGCAGATGAAGGCGCTGGAGCGGGAACTGGGGCACAAGCTGTTCGTCAGGCACTCCTTCAGCATCGAGCTCACCGCGGAGGGCCGACTGCTGCGGGAGCGGGCCGAGGACCTCATCGGCCTGGCGGACCGCATCGAGAACGACTTCCTCGCCCTGGGCGATGTCACCGGCGGCGACCTCTACCTGGGGCTGGCCGAGTCCTACCAGGTGGGACTGCTCGCCCGTCAGCTCAAGCGCCTGAAGCAGGAGTGCCCCGGACTCCACTACCACATCACCAGCGGCGACACCGAGCAGGTTACAGAGAAGCTGGATCGGGGCCTGCTCGACTTCGCCGCGATCGTCGAGGATCCCGCCGGCGACCGTTTCAGCCGGTACGAGGTGCTGCCCCTGCCCGTGGCGGACCGGTGGGGCGTGGTACTGCGGCGCGACGACGCCTTGGCCGATAAGGCGGCCGTCACCGTGGATGACCTGGCGGGGCTGCCACTGTTCTGTTCGGAGCAGTCCTGGGAGCGGGACATCCCGGCCTGGGCCGGCAGCCGCATGGGCGAGCTGCAACTTGAAGGCACGTTCCGCCTGCCCTACAACGGCTCGGTGTTCGCGCGCGAGGGTCTGGGCTACCTGCTCACCTTCGACCGCCTGGTAGACACGAGCGAGTCCAGCGGCCTCGTCTTCCGGCCGCTGGAGCCCGTCCTCGAGTCGCGGATGTACCTCATCTGGCGCAAGCAGCAGGTTCTCTCCCCCATCGCGGAGCGCTTCCTGGCCCGGCTGCGGGCCTCACTGGCCGACGACGGCGCTATGCCCGCGCCATCCACTAGCCTGTGAGTGCGGTCGCGGTCGACCATGAGAACGTCGGGAAGGGATTGATCACGTGTACAGAGTTCTGGTGGTGGAGGATGACGCGGCACTCGCTCGCGGCATTGTTGGCCTGTTGGGGCGCTACCAGTACGACTGCACCGCGGCATCTGACTTCGGAAACCTGCTGCGCGAGGTCGAGCGGGTTGATCCGGACGTCGTCCTGTTGGATGTGAACCTGCCGCGCTACGACGGTTTCTACTGGTGTCGCCGGATCAGGGAGGTCTCCAAGGTCCCCATCATCATCGTTTCCGCCCGGGACGCCACCGGTGATCAGGTACGGGGCATCGAATCGGGCGCGGACGACTACCTGACCAAGCCCTTCGATCCGGAACTGCTGCTCGCGAAGGTGGGCGGCGTCATTAGACGCGCCTACGGGGAGCTGAGCTCGACCGACGCCGACGACGCGCTCACGGCCCGAGATCTGACGCTGTTGCCCGGGCGCCAGCTCGCGGTCATAGGTGGAGACGAGGTGGAGTTGTCCTTCACGGAGACCAAACTACTGCAGGCACTGCTGCACAGGTATCCGGATGCTGCCTCGCGTGAACAGCTGCTCGTCTCTGCGTGGGAGGACGCCGCCTATGTAGAGGACAACACCCTGACCGTGAATATTCGTCGGCTGCGCGGCCGCCTGTCTGGGCGTCGCGCAGCAGTGGAGCTCAGGGCCGTGCGCGGATACGGTTACCGGCTGGTCATCGGGGCGGATGACAGCGGCGGGGGAAGCACGGCATGAGACTGTTTCTGCGCGAGCATCTCGGCATTATCGCGCTGTTCGTCCTCGTTGTGTGCGGACTGCTGCCGCTCTATCAGGGGGTCGGCGGATTCAACACCACCGGCGGCATGGTCTACTTCTTGTGCCTGTCCGGTTTCCTGTTGGCCACTACCCTGGCGGTGCGTTACTTCCGGCGTCGGCGGATGTATCGCTGGCTCGGATCCCCGGGCCGGGTTCTGGAGGAGCTGCTCGGAGAAGAGTCCACCGATCCGCTTGTCAATGCCTTCATCCAGCACGGCAATGCCAGTTATCAGCGCTACCTGGGGCTGCTCACGGAGCAGCAGGCTGCGACCGAGCAGTGGCGCACCCACATCGTCCAGTGGGTGCACCAGATGAAAACACCGATCAGTGTGATCCGTTTGCTGGCGCAGGACGGCGATGGGAACCGAGATCCCTTCCCGATCCTGTGTGAACTCGACCGGCTGCAGCGGCAGTTAGACCTGGTGCTGAGCCTGGCGCGGATCGAGCGCTTCGAGAATGACCTGGTGACCGAGCAGGTGCACCTGGACGATCTGGCGCGTGCGGTCATGCACCAGAATCAGCGGCTGTTTCAGCAGAGCGAAGTGAGCGTCGCCTGCACCGGAGAGGACGTCGTGGTGAACACGGATCGCAAGTGGATCAGCTTCGTCGCGGACCAGCTTATCCACAACGCCGTCAAATTCTCCGAACCAGGATCCTCGGTGGAGGTACGCATAGGCTCCCGACCGGAGGGAGCACAGCTGAGTGTCATCGATACCGGCTGCGGCATACGCCCCCGCGACCTGCCGCGCGTATGCGACCTGTACTACACCGGTTCTAATGGTCGGTCGGGCTCTCAGTCCTCCGGGGTGGGTCTGTACCTGGTCAAGCAGGTGCTCGAGCGGCTTGGGCACACGCTGCGGATCACCTCGGCCGTCAATGAGGGAACCACAGTCACCGTGCGCTTCGGTACAAGCGCAGCCGCAGCTGCCTGACCATGCCGCGGGTGACAGCGATTGTCACTCGCCGTCACCCACTTCGATGGTTCACGCTCCGTACGGGCAATAGCTTTGACAGCAGTTGCCGAACAAAGGAAAGGGGCTAACAATGACCGAAACGGCAATACGAAACACCGTAACGCACCAGCCCGAACCTGCTGTGGTGTCGCTGGAGGGCGTAAGCAAGATCTACGGGGACGCGGTCAGGGTCAAGGCTGTCAACCAGCTCTCGTTGCGCATAGACGCGGGCGAGCTGGTCGCGATCATGGGCCCCTCGGGCAGTGGCAAGTCCACGGCCTTGAACCTGGTGGCGGGAATCCTGCCGGCCACCTCAGGCACCGTACGCGTGGGCGGTCAGAATCTGGCCGACCTGAGCGAGGAGGAGGCCGCAGGCTTCCGGCGGAAGCGACTGGGATTCGTGTTCCAGGACTTCAACCTGGTGGACACGCTGACCATTCAGGAGAACATCATGCTGCCGCTAATGCTGGCGGCGGAGGAGAGCCCGGCCAGCATGCGGCGTCGTTCCCGGGCGGTAGCGGAACAGCTCGGCATCGGGGACGTCCTGTCCCACCGGGTGCACGAGGTTTCGGGCGGCCAGGCGCAACGGGCCGCCATTGGGCGGGCGATCGTTCACGGACCGCAGCTCCTGCTCGCGGATGAGCCGACCGGGAACCTCGACTCCGCGGCCGCGCACGACGTTATGCGCATCTTCTCCGATCTCAACGAGCGCCAGGGCGTATCCACCGTGGTGGTCACCCATGATGCGCGCACCGCGAGTTGGTGCAAACGGGTGGTGTTCATCAAGGACGGGGCCGTGCACTCCGAGTTGTATCGGGAGAACGACCGACTGGCCTTCTACGACCAGATCCTGAACGTGCTCAAGCTCATCGGCGGTGAGGGACGATGACCCTCTGGCAGTTCGCGAAGCATAATGTCCTGCGCGATGCGGAGACCTATATCGCCTACTGGTTGAGCAGCGTCTTCACCGTCACGATCTTCTTCATCTTCGCCGTCAACGCCGACCACCCCGAACTGGATCAGGGCGGCGGTAGCATCCAGCTGTTCATGCGGATGGCCTCGGTGATCGTGCTTGTGTTCGCGGTCGTGTTTCTGTCGCTTTCGATCTACTCCTTCGTGGATCGGCGCAGGCGCACCTTCGGCACCCTGCGGGCCATGGGCATGTCACGCCGCCAGCTACGTCGCATGTTGTTGGCGGAGAACTCCCTGATCGGGGCCAGTGCGATTGTGGTCGGCATGCTCGTGGGGACGGCGTTCGGCCACCTGTCGGTACTGATCATGGCGCGCATCGTCCGCCTGTCCAACATCACCTGGAAGACTCCCCTGGAGCCGATCCGCGATACGGCGATCGGATTCGCAGCGGTGTTCGTACTGGTGACTCTGTTCCTGGTTCGTGGCCTGTCCCGGCGTCCCGTACTCGAGCTGCTCTCCTCCCAGGGGCACGAAGCCAAAGGCGTGCGCTTCTCCCGCCCGCTGGCGGTGCTGGGGGCCGTGGTGCTGCTCCTCGGCTACGCGCTAACCTTCTACCCGCGTTACGCGGGATCCGCCCCGGCGCTGATCGATCACGCGCTGGAGAAGACGCTCAATTACGTACTGATTGGGTGCTTTATGGTGGGCACGTTCCTGATCCTGAGTCAGTTCGTCTTCCTGGCCATCACCGGCATGCAGAAGCACTCACGCCGCTACCTGCGCGGCGGCAACGCACTGTGGGTCTCGGGGCTGCTGTACCGCCTGAAGAGCGGGGTGACCTCCATGTTCATCTCCACCATGCTGCTCACCGCGGCGTTCTGCGCCATCACCGCATCCATCTCCCTGGCCATGTCCGTCCGCGCCGATATCGCGGCCAGCACCCCCTTCGCCGCCACCTACTACGCATTCGGCAATAGCGATAGGGAGGCCGGGGACATCGCACTCATAGAGAAGGAGCTGAACGGCAACGGCATCGAATACCAGCAGCACACGCTGGACTTCATCCTCCTGGGAGAAGGAGACGATGTAGGCCTGGTGGACGCCAAGTTCGTGTCCGCGGAGCAGTACGGACGGGTGACCGGAGAGCACCCCGACCTGGCGGCCGGACAGGCTCTCGACATCAGCGGAGCAAGCGAAACGACCGGGAGCACGGTCGGTGTGGATGGCGTCGGCGAGCTCGAGGTGGTGGGCACCGGCACCCGGCTGCTCGACAATCCGCGCAACATTGACTGTTATGTGGTCGCCGACCAGACACTGCAGGAAATCGCCCAGCAGTCATACACGACCTCCATGCGTGCCCACCTGTTCGACTTCGACGACGCACTGCATGACTCCGGCGCCCGCGCCTTCTCCACGACCGTGCGCAACGCGATCGGCGTCGGGATGATCGACGGCGAGAGCTTCCTGTTCATCCCGCGCATTGACGAGATCGACGCCGACGAGTTCAGCCACCAGATCTTCACCTACGTGGGCGTGCTGTTCTCCGCGGTCTTCATGGCCGCCTCGGCCAGCCTGATCTACTTCCGGCTGGTCTCCAGCGTGCGGGACAACCTGCCGATCACGCGGAACCTGCACCGCATGGGCATGTCGCTGCGGGAGATTCTGCGGGTGCAGCGCAGGCAGCTGCTGGTGCTGTTCGCCATTCCGGTGCTGTTGGCGGTCATCAACACGGGCTTCGCCATGAACTACCTGGTGATGGCAAGGATCGCCTCCGGACTCCTGTACGGGCGCTTCCTGATCATCCTCATTCCGCTGCTCGCCCTGCAAGCCGCCTATTTCGCCTTCCTGAGCAATCGCTTCTCGGCCAAGGTGCGCGTTTTCTTAAAGGCCCCGCGGTAGGCGGACGCATATTCCGAGCACCTCAGGCGGTGGGAGGATCGGGCCGGCCATCCGGCTCGATCTCCCCACTGCCGCGAGCGATGAACTGTGTGGGGATCACGATGTGCTCGGGAGGGAGGGCCTCGCCCTCCAGGCGGCGGAACAGGCGCTGCGCGGCTACCCGCCCCATGCGCCGGGGGTCCTGCCGCACCACGGTGAGTGCGGGCTGCAGCATGTCCGCCAGCGGCAGGTCGTCGAACCCTATATGCGCCACCCGATCGCGCAGTTCCAGCTTGTGCAGCGCGTGCAGCGCCCCCTCGGTGAGGAGGTTCTGCCCGCTGAAGATCGCCGTCGGCGGGAGTGGCCCGCCCATGAGCTCGGCGACGGCGCGCTCGGCCGCCTCCGCGCTCACCAGCCCGGACACCACGATTGCGCCGTCGGCGTCGGCGCCGCGGGACGTGAATGCGGCAGCAAATCCCTCTCGCCGCTCCACCGCCGTGGCCACGTTCAGGCGCTCGGTGAGCAGGGCGATACGCCGGTGTCCCCGCTCCAGCAGATGGGCCGTCGCCCGCTCGGCCGCGGCCCGGGAATCGCTGGTCACGCAGTCGGCCTCAATGCCGTGCGGCGCCCGATCTACGAAAACGATCGGTACCCCCAGGTGCAGCACCCGCTCCAGCGCAGCCCCGTCCGCCGTGGTGGTGTTGACGATGATGCCGTCCACGTGGCGCCTAATGGAGTCCTCCACCGCCGCCACCTCCCGCTCCGGCTCCTCATCCAGACTGGAGGCCAGCACTGCCACGTCGTGCTCCCGGGCCACATCCTCAACACCCCGGTGGAGTTCTCCGGCGAAGGGGTTGTCCACGCTGCCCACCAGCAGCGCGATCGTGCGCGTCGCCCCGCCGGGCCGCCGCAGGCTGCCGGCGCGCAGGTCCACGTGGTAGTCGAGTTCACGCACCGCCTCCCAGACGCGCTCAGCGGTGGCGTCGGCGACATTGGGCTCACCGTTGACCACACGGGAAACCGTCTTGACGCCGACTCCCGCCAGGCGCGCCACCTGCTTCATGGTGGCGCGCCGTTGCGACCCAGCCGCCGAGCCGGCTGACGAGTATGACGCCACTGTCTCCTCCCCAATTCTCGAAACGCACTTGACCCGAACGGGAACCAACCGTACCATCGGACTCGCGATTGACATCGTTGTCAGTACTGGAATGCCGCGCTTGGAGGCGTTCCAGTAGTACTTCCCCAGCGGCCGCTCCGGCGGCCCTCCCAGCCGTGCCCGGCACTGTCGAGCACGGACCCGCATCAAGCAATGGAGCAGATATGGCACCACCAAACCCACCCCGGCTGAGACTGACCGACGTCTCCAAGTCCTTCCCCGGAGTGCAGGCACTCAGCGGCGTCTCCTTCGACCTACTGCCCGGGGAGGTGCACGCCCTCGTCGGAGAGAACGGAGCCGGCAAGTCCACCCTGGTGAAGATCCTCACCGGCATCCACCCGGACTTCGAAGGGACCTACGAGTACGACGGCGCCCCCGCCGCCTTCCGCTCCATCCGTGATGCACAACAGGCCGGAATCGCCATCGTCCACCAGGAACTCAACATGATGGCCGACCTGACCGTGGCGCAGAACATCTTCATCGGACGGGAGTCATCCTCCCTGCTGATCTCCGACCGTGCGCTGAACCGGCGCGCCCAGGAACTGCTCACCGAGCATGAGGTCGACGTCGCCCCGCAGACCCTGCTGCGCGATCTGTCGGTATCCAAGGCGCAGCTGGTGGAGATTGTGCGCGCCATGTCCTTCGAGGCCACCAAGGTGCTGATCCTGGACGAGCCGACGGCGGCGCTGTCAGAGGCGGAGAGCGCGGAGCTGCTGGAGCGCGTGCGGCGCCTGCGGGAGCGCGGCGTAGCGGTCGTGTACATCTCCCACCGCATGCACGAAGTCATGGCGATCGCCGACCGCATCACGGTCCTGCGCGACGGCGCCCATGTCGGCACGCTCAGGACGGCCGAAACCAACCTCGACGAGATCATTGAGCTGATGGTGGGGAGGCAGGTCGTCAACACCCCCAAGGCCGCCTCCGAGGTGGCTCCGGACGCCCCCGTCGTCATGCGTGCCGAGCATCTTGCCTCGAGCGAGGTCAAGGATGTCTCCTTCACGCTGCACCGCGGCGAGATCCTCGGCTTCGCCGGCCTGGTGGGTGCCGGCCGCACGGAGACCATGCGTATTGTCGCCGGCGCCGATCGGGCGACCTCCGGCCGCCTGGAGGTCAATGGCGCCGAGGTGTCCTTCCACCGCCCCAAGGACGCCATTCGTGCGGGGATCGCCTACCTGTCCGAGGACCGCAAGCGCTTCGGCCTGGTCACCGGCCTGTCCGTCTCCGATAACACGGTCCTGGCCTCCTACGACGCCTTCACCACCGCCACGGTCGTGCATGAGCGGGCCATACAACGGGCGACCCGCAAGTACGTCGACATGCTGCGCATCAAGACCCCGTCCACCCGCCAGCGGGTGCGCAACCTGTCTGGCGGGAACCAGCAGAAGGTCGTGCTGGCCAAGTGGCTACTGCGCGACGTCGACATTCTCATCTTCGATGAGCCGACGCGCGGCATCGACATCGGCGCACGCGCAGAGATCTACCAGCTCATGCGCGACCTGGTCGCGCAGGGGAAGTCAATCATCCTCGTCTCCTCCGACCTCGATGAGGTCTTGCACCTGTCCGACCGCGTCGTGGTCATGCGGGAGGGACGCAAGACCGGGGAGCTCGACGCCGCCGAGGCGTCTCAGATCAAGATCATGGAACTGGCCACCAAGCAGGAAGAAGGTCGCGCAGCATGAGCGCAAACATCATCAAGAAGAACCCGGTGCGCGCGCTGCCCATGCAGCAGCTGATGGCACTGGCCGCACTGGTCATCCTGTACGCGTTCTTCGCCGTATTCGGCAACCACTTCCTTTCCCCCAGCACCTTCGTGTCGATTCTCGACTCCTCCTACTACATCGGCTTTCTGGCCATCGGCATGACCTTCGTGATCATCACGGCGGGCATCGACCTGTCCTCAGGGACGGTGATGGTCGGCTCCGCACTGGTCGGAGGCGTGGCCTACAACGTCTGGCACCTGCCGATTGCCCTGGCACTACTGGTGGTGCTGGCCACCGGGATCGCCTTCGGCATCGGCAACGGGATCCTGGTCGGCTTCCTGCACATCCCGCCGTTCATCGCCACTCTGGGCATGCAGTTCGCCTCGCTGGGCCTGTGCGCGGTCATCGCCCAGGTGCAGACGCAGACCTACCCGAGCCTTACCTCCGACGACGGCTGGTTCAAGACCGTCCTGTACAAGGCGGGGAACCTGCCCGTAGGCATCCTCTGGCTGGCGGCCTTCTTCGTGATCGCCTGGTTCATCCTCACCCGCACCAAGCTGGGCCGCTACACCTACGCCATCGGCTCCAACGAGGAGGCCGTCGAGCTGTCGGGCGTCGTCGTGTCCCGCTGGAAGTTCTGGGTCTACGTGCTCAACGGCTTCTTCTGCGGGCTGGCAGGTGTAATCTACGCCGCCACCTTCTCCTCCATCACCCCGCAGACCGGCAACGGCCAGGAGATGTACGCCATCGCCGCCTGCGTGATCGGCGGCACCTCGCTGGCGGGCGGCGTCGGCTCCCTGTGGGGCACCATCATCGGCGTCTTCGTCATCTCCGTGCTCAAGACGGGCCTGCTGTCCATGGGCCTGCCGGTGCAGTGGCAGCAGGTCCTCATCGGCGTCGTCGTGGTGCTCGCGGTGCTGCTCGACGTCATCCGCTCGCGTCGCGCCGGCCGCGCCTGATCACGTCAATCGTTCTTCTCCCCCACCCCATGAAAGGAAACCACACCATGGCCATCACCCTCACCCGCAGGTCCGCTCTGACCGCGGCGCTCGCCTCCGCCTGCTCGCTCTCACTGCTCGCCGCGTGCAGCGACGACGGCGGTTCCGCGAGCTCGGACGGAAAGATGAAGGTCATCATCATCTCCAAGAGCTACCAGAACCAGTTCTACCAGGCCGCCTTCAAGGGTGCGCAGGCCGCCGCCGACGAGCTCGGCGTCGAGTTGGAGACCAATGGGCCCGACGCGGAGAGCAACGTCTCCCAGCAGGTGGAGCAGCTGGCCTCCGCAGTCAACCAGCGGCCGGCCGCAATCGCCCTGGCCGCCTGCCAGCCCGACGCGGTGCAGGACGCCCTGGTCAACGCCAAGAACCAGAACATCCCGGTGATCGGCTTCGACTCGGGCGTGCCCGACGACGCCTCCGGCGCGGTGCTGGCAACGGCCACCACGGACAACGAGGTGGCCGGCGGCAATGTGGCCACCAACCTCGCCGCCAATGCCGACCTGCAAGCCGCCCTGGCCTCCGCTAGCGCCGACTCACCCGCCGTCATCGGCGTGCTCGCACAGGACTCGACCTCCGGCTCGATCGTCCAGCGCGTGGACGGCTTCACCGCCACCCTGGTCACCGAGTTGGAGAAGCTCGACGGCCTGGCAGGTGCGGTCGACGTGTCCGGGCAGCAGCGCTGGACCACGCCGTCCTCCAACCCGGCCAAGGTGAAGATCGTCGTGACCGTGCCTCCCACCACCAGCCAGGCGGACATTCAGTCCGCGGCCACGTCAATCCTGTCCACGGACGGGCTGGTCGCGCTGTTCGCCGCGAACCAGGACGCGGTCAACGGCGTCATCAGCGCCACCGGGGACGCCTCCCAACTGGACCGCGACTCCGGCCGCTACAAGGACCTGCTGGTCGTCGGCTTCGACGCCGGCACCTCCCAGAAGGACGCCGTGCGCTCCGGGGCATTCCTCGGCTCGGTGACGCAGGACCCCTACCAGATGGGATACCAGGCGGTCACCCTCGCCGTGCAGGCTGCGAATGGCGAGAGCGTGGAGGACGTTGACACCGGTTCTCACTGGTACGACTCCTCCAACATCGACGATGAGGACATCTCCGTGCTGCTGTACGACTGAGCACATCTGGACGACGTGGCGGTCGGACGGCCTATTACCGCCCGACCGCCACGCGTCTTCCCACGATGCGGCCGGATGAGGAGCACTCCTCACCCGGCCACACGATCGGCCGTGACCCCCGGGGCTGCTCTGCACCCAACGCGCAGCCTGGATCCTTCGACGCAGAGGAGACGGCATCAGAACCTGTCAACGAACTCCGCGGCAATCTCAAGGGGGACCGGGTCCCATTTCCTCACATACTGGATGGCGGACACACGACCTCTTTTACCCGAATCGCGTGTGCGCCCGAGGACGACCCCACCGGCCCGTGGGCGACCTTCGTGTCGTTGTTCCGAGTTCCGATACGCCGTGTTTTCATGCATGTATCACGCCCTGAGGTCGTGAACCTGTATGAGGGTGGGTGCCCGTGCCTGAAGTCCGGGCTGGTCGGGATGCCGAGTGCGTACCCGGGTGGGTTGTGGCGTGCGGGTCATTGCGGGGCGGTGGTGTCGGGCGGCGTCCCGGAGCGGACGGTTCGTATGTTTGGCTGACGGTTCGTGTGTATCGGTGACGGTTCGTCAGTTCGCAGCAATGGTTCGTACCTTGTTGTGACGGTACGTACGGTAGGGGTACGAACCGTCACAACAAGTGCCGAATCGTCGACCTGAAGGTACGAACCCTTACGTGGAGGTACGAACCGTCAGGCGAAGATACGAACCCTCACGACCCGCCGCGAACCGCCGGCATCCGCAGCAGTCCGTCGACATCCGCCGCGGACCACTGAAACTCGCGATGCTCTACCGCACCCACGCCCATCCACCACACCCCTGCCGCCCGCCCGACGAATGAAGCGGAGGCGGACCCTACCGATCCGCGGCCCTCTGCCCGGGAGCGGGGGCGACGCCGTCACCCTCCATCAGATTCAGAACATCCTGCGTACGGGTGAGGACGGGGCGCAGCAGCAAGTAACCTCCCAACGTGAGCACCATGACTACGGCGGCGATCAGGAAGGCCATCTCCGAGCCGTTGGTCAGAGCAGTGACGTGCTGATTGCCCGGCAGCGTGAAGGAACGGTAGGCGATGATCGTGAACACAGCGGTTCCGATGGAGCCGGTGACCTGTTGGATCGTGTTGTTCAGCGATGATCCGTCGGGGTACTCCTCGGAGCGCAGACTGGCCAGCGAGTTGGAGTTGAGCGCGGTCATCGCAAACGGCAGCCCCGCCGCGTAAACGGCGCAGCACACGGCGAAGGCGGGCTTACCCAGGTTCTGATGCATGGTGACGGCGACGCCGATGTACCCGAGGGCGGAGACCATGAGCCCGGCGGGCACCACGCGAGTGCCGAAACGGTCGTAGGCCATGCCCGCAAGCAGGTTGGCGATCGCAGTGACGACGCCGCTGGGCAGGATCAACAGGCCTGCCGCCGATGCGCTCATGCCCCAGGTTTCCTGTAGGAACAGCGGGCCGACAAGGATTGTGCCGAAGAGCACGGCCTGAAGGATGCCTACGAATATGATCGACGTGCGGTAGCGGGCGTTGGCGAAGATCCGCAGATTCAGCAACGGCTGTTCGAGCGCCACCTGTCGACGCGAGTACAGGATCAGAGCGGCGGACCCCAGGGCTGCAGGTACGAGCGTCGTGGGTGCGGTGAACCCGGCGGAGGCGGCGTTGCCGACGGCGTAGACCACACCGCCGAAGCGAGGATCGACAGCGCCACGGAAGCGGGATCGAGCGTCGCCTCCCGCGGTTTGATCGTGTCCGGTAATAGCACGGTGAGCGCGGCAATCACTGCTAGGAGCACGGGGATGATGATGTAGAACATCCAGGACAGTCCCAGGCTGGACAGGATGAAGCCGGCGATCGTCGGAGACAGGGCCGGAGCCGCCATGAGCACGAGCATCATTACTCCGTTGTAGGTACCCAGCTTCTCCTTGGGCGCCAGCGTGATGATGACGGCCATCATGACCGGGATGAAGAAGGCGCATCCGAGCGCCTGAATGAGGCGCCCGGCCAGCAACATCCCGAATCCGGGAGCGAAGGCGGAGATACCAATGCCGATGAGCAGGAGGGTCAGGGCGTACAGCACGGTCTTGCGGGATCCGAGTCGCCCCATGGCGAAGGCTGACAGGGGCATGAAAGTGCCAGTGACGAGCATGTAGCCGGTGGTCAACCACTGTGCGGTGGCAACCTCAATGCCGTACAGCTTGGAGATGGCGATCAGGGCGATGTTCATCTCGGCCTCGTTGAAGAGGCAGACGAATCCGGCCAGGACCAGCAGGGCCATGGCCGGCAGTGACGAGTTCTTGGTCTTCATGCGTTAACTTCGATTCTCTGGCTCGCCGGGCTGTCGGAGGCGGGAAGCGGTGAGACCGCAGCGGCGGAAAGGTTGTGGCGGGCCTTGGCTATTAGGCGCTGGAACTCGGCGGACTCGGCCGCGGTGAATCCATCAAGAACCTGCTCGTCGACCGCGTCAATGCTGCGACGTGCAGTCTCCATGGCGGTCAAGCCGGCGGCGGTAATCTGCACAGCGCGGCGCCGCTGGTCTGCGGGATCGGTACCGACGGCGACGAACCCCTTGGAGTGAAGGCGTTTTACGAGGCCGGAGACCGCCGGATTGGAGACTCCGAAGTACTCCTCGATCTGCCGCTGGGATGTGGGTTCCCCGGCCCGACCGGCGAGGAAGCTCAGTACGCCGGCCTGACTGTAGGGGACGTCGCCGTCGGCGAGCGCTCGCATCAGCGCGCGTTCGAGCGCCTTGTTGAGGTGCTTCAGGTTCCAAGAGATCGAGTGAGTGCGGGGCATAGCCATGCCTTTCATGGGTTCAGGTCCACGCCACCCAATCATATAACGGGCTATATGTTCCAAGTCGGCGCGAGCTTGAACACAGCTCGCGCCACGTCTCTACCCCACGGTCAGCCGCAGCGCTCCCGCTTCGCTCCAGCGAATACGCCAGGTGATGGAGGTGGTGGCCTCCACCAGAGCGGCGTCGTGGGAGACGAGCAGCAGTGCCCCCGGGAATGCCGCCAGCATCCGCTCCAGCGCGCGGATCGAGCCGAGGTCAAGGTGGTTGGTGGGCTCGTCCATGACAATGAGCTCCGGACGGTCGAGGACGCCGAGTGCGAGCATGAGCTTGCGCATCTCTCCGGGACTGACCACATCCCCCTCCAGGACCCGCTCCGGAGAAGAGTTGAGCCCCGCCACGATCGACAGCACCCGGCCACGGCGTTCGGCGTCCAGCCCCGCCAGGCGCGCCAGCGTCGCCTCCTGCACCGCCCGGTCGGGCTCCTGGGGCACGTACAAGCACGCAGTGTCGTCGGGCAGACGCTCCAGCAGGGCGCGGATGAGTGTGGTCTTGCCGGTGCCGTTGTCGCCCACCAGTGCCACATGGTCGCGGCTGTCCAGGTGCAGTGCCGGGGTGCGCAGCGTCGTCGTCTCCCCCAGGGACAGCGTTAGCGGCCCGGTGCGCATCAGCACGGGCCGACGGCTCGGGGAGGCGTCGACCCACAGGTCGGCGTCGTAGCGCTTGTCGATCCTGATGGCCTCCACTTCGGCGTCGGCGCGGGCGAGCCGGGCTCCATGCGGGAGGCGAGGCGGCCCGTCTTGCCGTCCTGGCCGCTCACCACGGCCAGGCGAATGCGGAAGCGCGCATCATTATCGTGCTTGGCGATGTCGCGTCCGGAGCGGCGGGAGGCGGTGCGGGAGGCCTCCTCGCGGCGCCGCTGGGTCTCCCGCGCCAGGCGCCGCTGCTCGCGCTTGGCCGCCTCGCGCCGCTGGAGAGCGGTGTCGCGCTCCAGCTCCGCCTGGGCAGCCGCCTGCGTGTAGCCGCCCGGGCGCATGACGGCCGTGCCGGGGGCCATGAACAGACATTGGGCGCACAGGGCGTCCAGCAGGGCGCGGTCGTGGGAGATGAGGATGCCGACGCCGCTGAAGCGCGCCAGGGCGGTGCGTATGGCCGCGCGGGCGGCGGCGTCGGCGTGGTTGGTCGGCTCGTCCACCGCCAGCACGTCCGGTTGCTCCCACAGGGCGCAGGCGATCTGGACCAGTTTGCGCTGGCCGCCCGAGAGCGTGTCGTAGCGCCAGGCCCAGTCGTCATCGATGCCGAGGTCGCGGCGCAGCCGCATGGCGACCTCGTCGTAGGCGCAGGCGAAGTCCGTCAGCGTCGACGGCGGTGTGGTGGCGTCCTGGGCGCAGTAGTGGGTCACCAGCCGCTGAGACTGCGGGAACAGCGCGCCGGCGTCGGGTACCAGCCGGCCGCAGGCGATGCGGGCGAGGGTGGTCTTGCCGCAGCCGTTGTCGCCGACGACGCCGGTCCAGCCGACCGGGAAGGTGACCGTGATGCCGGCCAGCGCCGGGGAGGCGGCCCCGGGGTAGGTGTAGTGGATATCGGACAGGGTGAACTGCATGCGGGCCTCCTGGGGTCGGGAGGCCGTGCGGCGGTGCAGGCTGCTCTCAGGAACAACGCTCGATGGGCCGCGAATGCGCGGGTAGTCACCCCGTGGGTGGGTGGCGCCCAGTTGGCCGACGACGGTGCAGGCTCGGGCGAGGCGGCTCATCGGTATGGAGGTCAGCGATGCTGCACCCCGGGCACGGCCTCATGAACTGAGTTTGGATCCGTGCGCCCGTGGGGGCATCGCTACTTCCTCATGGGTGCGACGCTACTGGCTGGGCGCGCATTCGTCCAGCCCTGCCGCAGGCTTTGCGCCCGCCCGCTGGTCTCCCGGGCGGGCGCACCCGAGGTTGCCGCTACTTGAGGACGGCGGTGCCGGCGAGCGGCTTGTCGCCGGGGCGGGCGAGCGGGCCGACCAGCTCGTGGGGCTGGTAGGGCTCCTCGAGGTAGGCGACCTCCTCAGCGGTGAGCTTCAGGTCCAGGGCGCGCACGGCGTCGTCGACCCGGCTGGGCCGGGAGCAACCGACGATCGGCGCGGCCACGCCCCGCGCCCAGTGCCAGGCCAGCGCCACGTCCGCCATGGGCACGCCGTGCTTCTCGGCGGTCTCGGCGACGCGCTCGACGATGGGCATGTCGATCTTGCGGTCGCGGTCGTACTTGGAGCGCATGGTTGCGTCGGTGGTGGAGCGCACCGAGTCGGAGTCCCAGGTGGGGCGGGTCAGGTGACCGGAGGCGAGCGGGCTGTACGGGGTGAGCGACATGCCGTACTGCTGGCACACGGGGATCAGCTCGCGCTCGTCCTCCCGGTAGAGCAGGTTGTAGTGGTTCTGCATGGAGGCGAAGCGGGTCCAGCCGCCCGCGTCGGCGGCCAGCTGCAGGTTGTGCAGCTGGTAGCCGTACATGGCCGAGGCGCCCAGGGCGCGGACCTTGCCGGCCTTCACCAGCGAGTCGAGGGCCTCCATGGTCTCCTCGATCGGGGTGTCGTAGTCGAAGCGGTGGATGATGTACAGGTCCAGGTAGTCGGTGCCCAGGCGCTTCAGGGTGCCCTCGATCTCACGGTTGATCGCCTCCCGGGACAGGTGCCCCTCGTTGAAGTAGACCTTGGAGGCGAGCACCACGTCCTCGCGCTTGACGCCGAGCTGCTTCAGGGATGCGCCGATGAACTCCTCGCTGGTGCCGCGGGCGTAGACGTTGGCGGTGTCGATGAAGTTCACCCCCAGCTCCAGCGCACGGGCGATGACGGCCTGGGTGGCTTCCTGGTCGATCACCCACTGGTGGAAGTCGGGGAAGACCTTCCCGAAGCTCATGCCACCGATGCACAGGCGAGGGATGGTGATGTCCGTGGTACCGAGCTTGGTGTACTCCATATGCGTTCTCCTTGCTGTTTGGCGGCGCGCCAGGTACGCGCGACGACGACGCCGCTGCCGCCTTCCCGTCCATCCTGCCCCGGAACCGGGGGGCGCAGCCAGGACCTGACAGATCCCCCCATGCCGGCGAGACCGCTAGGCGCGAGCCTGCGCGGCGGCGGCCAGGTAGGCTCCGGTGCGAGAGTCGGGGCACGCCGTCAACTCTGCGGGCGTGCCGGCGAAGAGCACATGCCCGCCCTCGCTGCCGCCGGCGGGTCCCATGTCGATGACCCAGTCGGCCTTGGCGATCATCTCCAGCCGATGCTCGACGATCACCACCGTGTTGCTGCCGTCGACCAGTTGACGCAACAGGGCCAGCAGCTCCGCCAGGTCGTTGTTGTGCAGGCCGGTGCTGGGCTCGTCCAGGATGTAGACGTTGCCGCGCTTGTGCAGCTCGCTGGAGAGCTTGACCCGCTGGACCTCGCCGCCGGACAGTGTGGAGGTGGGCTGCCCGAGCGTGAGGTAGCCGAGTCCGACGTCGACCATGGTGCGCAGCGGGCGACGCACCCGCTCGTCGTCGAAGAAGTTCAGGGCCTGCTCGATGGTCAGGGCCATGACCGTCTCAATGTTCCTGCCCTTGTAGGTGTAACCCAGCGCCGTGGGGTTGTAGCGGTGTCCCCCGCACTCCTCGCAGGGGACCTCTACGGGTTCGGCGAAGGCCATGTCGTAGGTGACCTTGCCCTTGCCCTTGCAGACCAGGCAGGCGCCCTTGGAGTTGAAGCTGAACCAGCCGGCGCCCACGCCGTTGGCGCGGGCGAACAGCTTGCGGATCTCATCCATGGCGCCGGTGTAGGTGGCGGGGGTGGAACGGATGGAGGTGCCGATGGGCTTCTGGTCGATGGTGATCGCCTCGGGGCGGCGGGCGGCGAGCTCATAGGTGGCCAGCGTGCTCTTGCCGGAGCCGGCCACCCCGGTGATGGCAGTGAGGATGCCCTTGGGGATGGTGACGTTCACGTGTTTGAGGTTGTGGCAGTGGGCGTCGGTTATCTCAAAGCCCTCGCTCCAGGGAAGCGGGTTGGGGTTGATCTCCACGGGTCGACGCAGGGCCCGTGCCGTAGCGGTGTCTGCATCGGCCAGGCCGGCGAGATCCCCCTGGTAGACGACTCTCCCGCCGTGCTCGCCCGCGGCCGGGCCGAGCTCGATGATGTGGTCGGCGAGCTGGAACATCTGGCGGCTGTGCTCGACGATCAGCACGTTGTTGTGCCGCTCGCGCAGGCTGACCAGGAGGCGGCCGATGCGTTCGGCGTCGGCCGGGTGCAGGCCGGCGGTGGCTCATCGAAGATGTAGGTGATGTCCGCCAGGCTGCTGCCCAGGTTGCGGACCATCTTGATGCGCTGCGCCTCTCCGCCGGAGAGCGTGTCTGTGCGTCGCGAGAGCGAGAGGTAGCCGATGCCGACGTCGACCATGCGTTCCAGGTAGGCCGTGATCTGGGTAGCCAGGGAGGTGCCGCGCGGGTCGCCGATCCGCCCCAGGATGGGGATCAGATCGCGCACCGGCAGGTCGGACAGATCCACGATGTTGTAGCCGTTGATGCGGGAGGCGAGCGCCTTCGGGTTCAGGCCGGTGCCGCCGCAGGTCGCACACGGCCCCTGGTGCACGTGCGCGCGGATCTCCTCCTGCAGGCTCTTGCGGAGCTTGGAGACGTCGCGGTTCAGGTAGAGCCGGTTGAAGCGCGGAATGACGCCCTCGTAGTCGACGGTGTCCACCCGGCCGGTGTTGTTGGAGCGGATCTCCACCTTGACCGGCTGCGGGGAGCCCTCGCGCAGCGTGCGCCACTCCTCGGCGGTGAAGTCGCGTAGCTTCTTGTGCGGGTCCAGCAGCGGGTTGGCCTGCCAGAGGTAGGTCTGCCAGCCGGAGGAGAACTGGCTGAAGCGGATCGCGCCCTCGGCAAGGGGCTTGTCCACGTCGAAGAGCGTGTCCTCATCCAGCACCAGCCGCTCCCCCAGGCCCGTGCACTCCGGGCACATTCCCAGGGGGTGGTTGAAGGAGTAGGCCATGGAGCCGCCGGCGCTGGGCTCGCCCACGCGCGAGAACAGCAGGCGCATCAGTGGGGCGACGTCGACGGCCGTGCCGACGGTGGAGCGGGCGCTGGTACCGACCGGCCGCTGGTCCACCACGATCGCCGGGGTCAGGTTGCGCAACTCCTCCGCCTTGGGACGCTCATAGTGAGGCATCTTGTTGCGCAGGTACAGCGGGTAGGAGGACTGCCACTGACGGGCGGACTCGACGGCGAGCGTGTCGAAGGCAAGCGAACTCTTGCCCGAGCCGGAAACGCCGGCGAATACCACCAGCCTGCCCTTGGGAATGGTTACGTCGACGTGCTTGAGGTTGTTCTCGGCGGCGCCGATGACCTCGATGCTGTTCGGGGCGGGATCATGCGTCATGGCTGGTTACCTCCTCGCGTTCGAACTCGCTGTGCAGCGCGTTCAGGAACTCATTGCGCAGGGCCACGTAGCGCTCCGCCTGACTCAGCCCCATGGCGGTTACGGCCTGCTCCTCCGCCTGATGAGCCGCTCCACGGTGGAGCGCACGAATGCCTCTCCGGCGGGCGTCAGTTGCACGTGCTTGCAGTTGTGCGTGCCCGGTATCGGCTCCAGTCGCAGGTAGCCGCGCCTGACCAGGGAGGAGACCGCGGAGTTAATGGTCTGCTTGGGGAACATCATCAACTCGATGAGCTCGTGCTGAGTCAGGGGCGTTTCCGCGGTCCGGATGAAGTAGAGCACCCACATGGCGCACTCCGAGACACCGAAGGCCGACGCCGCCCGCCGGTAGATGGCGGCGAACCGCTTGTCCTGCCTGCCCATGGTGTCCAGGTATTCCCTGGCGCCGCTATCCATATCGGCCTCCCGTCCTTGTTGCCCCGGGCGGAGTTTCCGAAATCGGACACTACCATGAGTGTCTGGTTCCTGTAGTTTTCGGCACGCACAGCCACCTCACGCCGAGCGACGCCCACACCACCCGCATCCACTCGCACACAGCCACACCCCAGCCGGCACATCTCGACCGTGCGACATCCCTTGACAATCAGCCCCTCAAGCAGTGTCCGACAGCACAGCAGCGCCAATCGCGAAGGAGCAGGACGTGGGCACGATCAACGCTGCCCTGAGTAACAAGCGTGCCACCCCCGACGCGTCGGTCCACCGCTACAGCCTGGAGACCGCCGCCGACGGGCGGCTCCACGCGGTCAAAGAACCACAAACCATCATGGCAGGACTGTGCTGCGGGGAGCCTTGCGGCATCGGCTGGGCGATTCTGCGCCAACACGCCGACGCCTTCCTCGCCGTCCCCGACGAGGTCGCGGCAACCGGCATGCGCATCCTGGGTAATCCGCTTACCGGCGACCGGCCGATCATCTCCGGCGAGAGCGGGGCCGCCTCGCTGGGCGCCGTCACCGAGCTTCTGCGGAGGGACTGCTATGCCGACCTGCGGCGCGACCTGCGCCTCGGGGCGGACGTGCGGGTCCTGTGCATCTCCACCGAGGGCGACACGGATCGGGACAACTACCGCCGAGTGGTGTGGGACGGCCGCTACGCGAGCGCGTAAGCGGTCAGTGGCGCAAGCAGGCCAGGGGGATGACGAGCACGCCGTCGTCACGCCGGTAGGCGGTGGCGCCCGCGGTGATCACGGCGAGGAAGGAGGGCTCCCCCATACGGGCTGTATCCACGCGGTCGCGCAGCCGCCGCAGGTGGGCGGCGGCGTCGTCGAGTTGGCGCGAACCGAGCTTCACTTCCAGCGGCGCCCACCGTCCGTCGGCGAGGACAACGACGGCGTCGGCCTCCAGCCCGGTCTTGTCACGGTAGTGGAAGAGCGTCCCGTCGTTGGCTTCGGCGTAGACCCTTAGGTCGCGCACGCACAGCGACTCGAACTGCAGTCCGAAGGCCTCGAAATCGCGCATCAGGTCGGCCGGCGCCCACCGCATGACGGCCGCACCGATTGACGGGTCCACGAAATGACGCGTCGGGCTGGTTCGGATTGCGGTCTTCGAACGCAGCGCGGGATTCCAGGCGGGCAGGTCCTCAATCACGTAGGCACGCGACAACGCATCGAGGTAGTCGCTGACGGTGTTGGGCGCCATGGTGGCATCGTCGACGGCGAGGTCCGCGGCGATCGTGGCCTGCGCGGCCTGGGTGGAGACGTGGCGGGCGTAAGCGCGCATGAGTACGCGCATGCGCGTCGAGTTACGGGAGACACCGTCCATGCGGGCGACATCGGAGTCGATCAGGCCCTCTACATAGTTGCGCGCCAGGCGTCCGGGCGACGCCGTCGCACCTGCGGTGACGGCGGCGGGCCAGCCGCCGCGGCACAGAATCCGCGCTATGTCTTCCACGTCTAATGCGCTGACACCCGCGACCTCCACCTCCCCATCGAAGAGCGCCCGCAGGGACACCTGCCCGGTGGACTCCTCCGACTCGAACAGCGTCATGGTCCGCATGACGAGGGTAGCAATCCGCCCGACGCCGGAGTGCGCCCCCTGGACGGTCGGCGTGGCCGAGCCGGTGAGGATGAACTGCCCGGGCTCCCCGCGACGGTCGACGGCGAAGCGGACGGCGTCCCACATCTGTGGCGCCATCTGCCACTCGCCTATGAGCCGCGGAGTAGCCCCCTCCAACAGCGCGGAGGGCTTGGCGTCCGCGAGCGCGAGGTAGGACCGGCTGCGATCGGGATCCTGCATGTAGACGACGCTGCCGGCCTGCTGCAGGGATGTGGCGGTCTTGCCGCACCACTTCGGGCCCCTGACCTGCACAGCACCACTGGTTGCTAGAGCGACGGCGAGCAGGTTATCTGCCACACGCGGCAGATAACGCATCAGTTCCTCCTCCTGCTTGCTAAACCCGCATGCCTCCGCCTCTAAGCCCAGCCGATTGCGTGAATTGGACGAGTTCTATTGCGTCAGTTGGACGGGTTTCGTTGCGTGAGCTGGACCGTGCGGCGCCGCCGACCGCAGCGATGACGGGCGCCTGCACGAGTCGCCACCTCCGCAGCCCGAACCGGCGTCGCCAGCCGGGCCAAAACCGCAGCCTACTGCTCCTTCCAGCGGCGCAGCTGGGGCAGGACCGCGCTCAGGTAGGAGACGGCCTCATCCTCCGTGATGTGTGCACTCTCGGACATGTACGGGGCGCTGTGCTCGATCAGCTCCTCCAAGGTCTCCGGACCAACAAATGCGCCGTCCTGGTAGCACATGGAACAGTAGTCCTCGGACTTGACCCCATTGGCCTCGTTGCCGTGCTGCTCCGTCTTCGGAATGGGCATGCCGCAGCTCTGGCAGTGCGGGCCGGGCGGCACCTCGAGCAGGCGCGTTACCGGCACGTCGAGCGCGGTGGCCAGCAGCTTGCACATGTCGACGCCCGGGGTGGTGGCGCCAGTCTCCCAGCGCGAGACCGCCTGCCGGGTCACCATGACCCGCTCCGCGAGCTCCCCCTGAGTCATCCCCCGCGACCCCCGGACGTCGGCGATGATCTCTCCGATTGTCATGTCGTTCTCCTGTTCCGCGGCGCTCCAACCGTGCCGCAGCACAAGAACACCACAGAGCCCCCATCCCGTCGAGCAACGGGTTGTTGCATCGCCGCTCCAATCGCCGATCACGGACACAAGGCGCTCAGGGGAAAGGCGGGGCGTCGTCAGACAGCTTCATGGTGGGTCCGCCATCGAACTCGAGGACGGCGTCGGCTTCCATCCCCGACTTGTCTCGGTAGCGGTATACGTACAAGGCCGCGATGGCGACATGGCGTGTCAGAGAACGAGGAAGTGCATAAAGCCTGCTCCGACCCGGGAGTTGGCATCACTCGAACCGGGCAGTTGGCGCCACTTCAACCGGGCAGATGGCGTTCGGGAGCAGCACAGCAAGACACAGCGGCAGGCCACCAATTCACGCGTGGGGCCCGGCTGCTCCACTGGGCGCCCCAGCACGAGGGCCGCGGCCGGGGCGTTCTTTTTCAGCGAGCAGGTCGCACACCATTAGCCATTCGGTCTCATCGCTGCCGTCACCCACAATGCGGAAGCCCAGCCGCTCATACAGGTGCACGGCCCGGTTGCCTTGACGACGCCGAGCGAGGCGCGCTCGTAGCCGGCCTCTCGCAGCTGTTCGAGCATGTGCTGCATCATGCGCGTTCCGATCCCCCGGCCCCGGAACTCCCGATACAGGGAGATGGCGAAGGCCGGCGTGTGGTCGTCGTCGAGGCGGCCGTAGCAGTCGGTCGTGCGCACCCAGCAGGCGCCCACTACTCGGCCATCGACTTCCGCAACCAGCGCCCGGTCGTCCGGAAGGGTTCCGAAGCCCTCGAAGTGTGCGCGGCACTTGGGGTCGTCGTGGATGACGCTGCGTGGCACCTGCCCGGTGAAGTCCTCGGGCACGTAGACGGCCTCCAGCAGGAAGTCCTCCAGCAGGGGCGCCTCCTCGCGCCGCAGGGGTCGAATTACAACTGCATCGTCTTCGATCGTCATCGGGCGCAATTGTAGGTTCCCGCACACATGCGTACCGGCGTCCCTGTGGTGCGTACGCCGGAGCGGAATGTCCAAAACCGGCAAAAACACCGCCGATGCCACTGTAAGCCGTTACGGCAGCCGCATGATTCCAACGTTTTGTTCGCGGCCTCGGACGCCGTCGGCCCCATTCGTGCCGAATTTGGACATTTCCCGCCAGCCTCACCGCGACAGGGATCCGACCGTCTACTCCCATTCGATGGTGCCGATGGGCTTGGGGGTCAGGTCGTAGGCCACGCGGCACACGCCGGGGACCTCCGCCAGGATGCGGTCGGTGATCCGCCGCAGCAGCGGCCAGTCGAGCTCGGGCACCTCGGCGGTCATGGCGTCGACGGTGTTGACGCAGCGGATGATGACGGGCCAGTCGAAGGCGCGCTTGCCGTCGCGCACGCCGGTGGCACGCATGTCGGGCACCACGCAGAAGTACTGCCAGATGTCCTGGCCGGCGGCTCGATCTCCTCGCGGACGACGGCGTCGGCCTCGCGCAGCGCCTCCAGGCGGTCGCGGGTGATCGCGCCCAGGCAGCGCACCCCCAGCCCCGGGCCGGGGAAGGGCTGGCGCTCCACCATGGACTGCGGCAGGCCGAGCCGCCTGCCGACCACGCGCACCTCGTCCTTGTACAGCAGCTTGACGGGCTCCACCAGCTCGAAGTCCAGGTCCTCGGGCAGGCCGCCGACGTTGTGGTGAGCCTTGACGCCGTCAGCGGACTCAAGAATGTCGGGATAGATCGTGCCCTGACCCAGGAAGCCGACACCCTCAAGCTTCGCGGCCTCCTCGGCGAAGACGTTGATGAACTCCGCCCCGATGAGCTTGCGCTTGGCCTCGGGCTCGGCCACACCCGCCAGCAGTTTCAGGAACCGGTCGGCGGCGTCGACGTAGACGAGGTTGGCGTCCAGCCCGTCCCGGAAGACCTCGATCACCTGCTCGGACTCGCCCTTGCGCATCAGGCCGTGGTTGACGTGGACGCTGATCAGCTGCTTACCAATCGCCTTGATGAGCAGGGCGGCGACGACGGAGGAGTCGACGCCGCCGGACAGGGCCAGCAGCACCTTGCCGTCACCCACCTGCGCGCGCACGGCGTCGACGGCCTCGGCGATGAAGGCGTCCGCCAGCTCTGGGGTGGTGATGCGCTCCATGTCGGCGGGGCGCTGGTTGGAGGTGAAGTCCACTGCGGTCTCCTTCATTGTCGCGTGCGCGGGTTCGATCCCGACTCTACTGCCAATCCCCGAGACGGCGCGGAAGCAGCCGCTCCACCTCTCCCCCGAGTCACCCAAGCGGCAGGATCGCTCTCAGGGCCGGGAGGCGCGATACTCGCTCGGGCTCGTGCCGGTCCATGCGCTGAAGGCGCGCAGGAAGCTGTTGCGCTCGATGTATCCCAGCAGGTAGGCGATCTCGTCGGTGCGCATCTCGGTGTTTCCCAAGTAGTGCTTGGCCAGGAGTTCGCGCGTGTGGTTGAGCTGCGCCTGGAAGGTGGTTCCCTCGTCGGCCAGGCGGCGTTGCATCGTGCGGCGGCTCATGCCGAGTTTGCGGGCGGCCTCCTCGGCGTCGGAGGCACCGGCCGGCAGCATCTCGGTGAGGGTGCTGCGGACGCGGGCGGAGAAGGTGGCGTCGGCATCGAGCTCCGCCCGACGCCTTGCCATCTCGGGCTCGAAGTAGCCCCACATGGCGTCGTTTCGAGTGACAAAGGGGATTCGCATGTCTGAGGCGGAGAAGGCGAGGACATTGCGGGGCTCGTGCTCCACGGCACATCCGAGGAATGCCATGGCGGCATCGTCTGCGAAGGCCTTCTCCGTTGACGCGTGGACGGGAGTGATCTGTTCCTTGGTCGCACGGCGAAGAATGTTCACAAGGAACGCCGCCTCGCACATGGCGAGGAAGCCGGGGATCACCCTGCCTGCGTCGTCGAGCATTTCCACCGTCAGCGTGTCGGCCTCCTCGGAGACGCTGAACGATAGTGGCCCTATTAGCTTCTTGTAGCGGGCCAGGCGCTCAACGCAGGTGCGCCCGTCGGGCGAGCAGAACGCGGCGAAGATGGGAGGGCTGAACTGCTCCAGGCCCTCACAGGTGGCGAGTTCAAAGGCTGTCTCTTCGTCCGGACACATACCGCCCACAGCCTCCATGAAGGCGTAGTAGCCTCGGCCGTCATCGTGGGGTTGGGGTGGTTGAATGTGTCTTCGGGAAGGCGCGCCTTCAGCAGGGGCTCCCGCACGTCAATGCCATGCGCCTCAAGCAACTGGCCGTAGCGCCCGTCGAGCATGAACCGCCTCATCTGGCCTCCTTCGGATCGCCCATGGTCATGCCTGGCCCGGGGCGCTACTTCTTCGCGCTGCCCGCCACCTGCTGGTCGTAGACGAAATTCAGCATCCTCTTCTTGGGGAAAAGCGGCGCGAGTCTCATCATGGGACGCTGCCAACCAGGCAGGCCGCTGGTCACATTGAGCTTGCCCGCGAGCATCCCGTCGTAACCGTCCTGGGCGACCGCCGTGGGGTCGACCGCATTGGCGAACAGGCTGGTGTCTGTGAGGCGCCCGCGTCGGCGAAGCCGGTACGCATGGCGCCGGGCATCAGGCAAGTCACGGTGACGCCCGTGCCCGCGAGCTCGCGCCACAGGGCGTTCGACCAGGAGGTGACATACGACTTCGTGGCGTAGTAGACGGCCTGGAGGGGCCCGGGCATGGTGGCGGCCGTGGAGCTGACATTCAGGATCTTGCCGCTGCCGCGCTCGATCATGTCGGGCAGGAAGAGCTTGAGCATGCGCGTGGGGGCCTCGATGTTCACGGCGATCATCGAGAGGTCCTGCTCCATGGTGCGTTCGCGGGCGAAGTCGCCCTGGCCGCCGAAGCCCGCGTTGTTGATGAGGTAGTCGGGAAGCCAGCCGTTGTCCCGGCAGGTTTCGTAGATGTGCTGGACGTCGTCGGCCTTCGATAGGTCTGCAGCGATCGTCTCGACGTTCACGCCGTACTTCTCCCGCATCTCCTGCGCTTGCGCGTCGAGCTTGGCCTGACTGCGGCCGACCAGGATGAGGTCGCCTCCGGTCTTGGCGTGGATGTTCGCGAAGCAGGTTCCGAGCCCGCCGTAGCTTCCCGTGATGAGCGCCGTCTGCGCCATGCCTTCCGCCCTTCCGATCATTGTCCTGCGGTTGATAGCGAGAACAAGCTAGCGGACGACGGAGCGCTCGCGAACATCATTGCGCGCCAACCTGCTATCAGATCGCGCCAGCTTGCCCTGAGGGGCAGACAAGGACTGTGAACACTTGAGGCTGCGCCAGTAGGTCGTGGCTCAGTCATCCCGGGGCACGACGTGTTGATCCCGAAGACTGGGGTCGTCTACTACGCCAGTTCGTGCTCTACTACGCCGGTTAGGTGTTTGTTGAAGGGCTGCGGAGCCTTCAGCAGACGCCCAAGGGGCGTAGTAGACGCCGAAGAGGCGTACCCAACACCTTCTTCCGCGGTCCCCGCACCTCCGCCGCTCCCCGTGCCGCGTACTCCCAGCACCTCCGTGCCGTGCAGCGTCGACCTCTCGCTAGCATCGGAAGTGTTTGCCATCGGTCCTGACACACCCGTACCCATCAACTCCCATGCCCCAAACCGGAAGAGTCTCTTAAGGTTACTCGTGCCTACCCCAGGCCCAAGACGGCGACGAGCTGCCGCGAGATCTCGGCCATGTCCACTTCGTCCAGGATGCCAACTCGCTTACCGAGAAGTTGTTTGTCCACAGTGACGATCTTCTCGGTCATCACATAGCTCGGCTTCGCAAGCCCGTTTCCTTCACTCGGGTTGACAGGAACTTGCGTAGGCGTCGTCCCGCAGCGTCCAAACCTCACCGCGCTTCATTGATCGTCTTCAGGGAGAGATCGGTTGCGAATCGGATGGCGTCCTCCTCGGTCGCGAAGGGCTCGACGTCCTCCGAGAGGCGCACGTCGTAGGGGAAGCCACAGTGGCTGTTGAAGGCGGTCACAAACATGCGCAAAGCGTCCGCCGTGGTGGTGCCGAGCTTCCTCGTAGTCTCCTTGAAGAGCTCAGCCTGCTCCGCGTCGACCCTCGTGGCGATCTGCCTCATTGCCACGACATGCCTCTTTCCATCAAGACACATCATATCAGCGAAGCGGTGCAAAATATACCTGTATGCTAGCTCTGCCTCGCCGCCCAGGAGACGTCAGCCGTTACTCCCACTCAATGGTGGCGGGGGGCTTGCTGGTCACGTCCAGCACCACGCGGTTGACCTCCGGGACGACGTTGGCGATGCGTGTGGAGATGCGGGCCAGCACGTCGTAGGGCAGCCGCGTCCAGTCCGCCGTCATGGCGTCCTCGCTACTCACCGGCCGCAGCAGCACCGGGCAAGGTTCGAGCTCCGTTACCCGACACGGAAGAGTCGACTGTTGTAGGACTGAGATGAGCAAAGGTACGCGAGACGCCGCCCAGCCTTGTAGCAACAGTTAATCTGTCTCCACGTAGATACCGTACTCGAAAAGGATCCGCGTTCATGAGCGCCTGCCCCCGCTGCCATACCCAGGTGGCCCCCGAAGCCCGTACCTGCCCCGAGTGCGGCTACACAGACAGCGCCACGAACCGCCCGATCGCAACGACCAAGGTACAGGGGGAAGTTGTCGAACCGCGATACCCGACTGATGCCACCTCCATCTGGAATCCCGTCCGGGACAGCGCAGACTTCCGAACACTTTTCCTCAACGCCACTAATCTCCAGCGAACTGTGCCTAGCATCATCGATTGGATCCGCGCCAACCTCGGCGAACAGTACCTCTCGCCGACATACCTCGAGGCCTCCAGAAACTTATCGACGACGGAACGCTGACCTTCCAGTTCGACAAGACAGGTGAAATACTCCCTACTCTCATCAATCAGCATAAACGGTACGAACATACAATCCGCCTCGAGGAACTTACTCTCACTCCTGATCTTGCAGGTGCGCGAGCTAACCTTGCCACTCAGATCGCGCTCAATCAGGTTCTTGCTGAACTCGATGACCTCCGATCCATCATAGCTTCCATTACTGAGGGCCTTCAGGATGACCGCCTCGCTCTTGTGGAATCCGCATGGTATCAATTCGAACAGGCGCGAAGCATCCGCTCGGCCCGGCAGCGTGAGGCTCGACTCATGGAAGCTCAGACCCGAGCAATCGACGGACGCACACAACTCACCGCCTCAATTCGCCGAGACCTAGATTTCCTCACCAGCAAGATGCACCCTGGCGCGCTGCAGACTGCGAAGGATGCAATCAACCCAAACAGCAGGCCCACGAATGCCGCCACCGCCGAGCGTCTCTTCATCGCTCTCGAACAAGTTACTAGAGCAACCCAGATAGAAGCGGCCACATACTTAATTCTAGGGGAACCCGAAGCGGCAAGAACAGCACTCCGCCAGTTCACACGGACCATCGAAGATCTCGACCTTCACGAACACGAAACTCTCCTCGCACTGAATAGTTTTACAGAACGCGACATGCACCGCGTCATCAATATCCTGCATGAAGCACACACTAATGCGACCTCATTTCTCGCCGACCAAAATGGACCCACCCAGACCATCCACCCGCCACCAGGAATAGAACAATGCGCCGTACCGACGATCCCATCAGAGACAATTAGCCCCGACTCTGAAGACAACACTGCCATCCAGTACCACGCCCCAACCAGCCACACCAAGGACCACGATGAACATAGCTCCTGACCCCAAAATCGGCCCCACAGAAGCAACTACCGAAAACCACTGTAAACAATGCACCAAAGCCATCCCTCAAGGGGAAACGATTTGCCGAAGCTGCGGAGACAAAAAGAAGAGTCGAATCGCCTGGATCGGCACTGCTGCAGCCGCCGCTGCCACCTTCGCAGTACGGTTCAAAACTCAGATCGGCGCCGCCATCCATCGCGGAGGCAAAATAGTCGCCATTACCAAAAACTTCATACGGTGACACACCTCGGGCGACTTCCAGAAACTCAACTATAAGCCAATGGCCTGCGGCCGCCCACCCGCCTTCAAAGCGCCAATTTCACCAACGACATGTCGCACATTTAGTAAAACATGCCGTCATAATGCTCCGGCTCACGGTCAACAGACATGACCAGCCCAAAACGCCTTTACACTGCTCAACCAGGTTGCCGTCGGTTGCTTTACTGTCCCGTTGCCGATCGGAACGACGTGACGGCGGCAAGTCGAGCGTATCTCCATAAAAAGGTGCCCGACTGTCGTCAGTACGTCACCCAGCCAGAGACAGATCATTCCCACTCGATGGTGGCGGGGGGCTTGCTGGTCACGTCCAGCACTACGCGGTTGACTTCCGGGACGGCGTTGGTGATACGCGTGGAGATGCGGGCCAGCACGTCGTAGGGCAGACGCGTCCAGTCCGCCGTCATGGCGTCCTCGCTGCTCACCGGCCGCAGCACCACGGGGTGCCCGTAGGTGCGCCCGTCACCCTGTACGCCCACCGAGTGCACATCGGCCAGCAGCACCACCGGACACTGCCAGATCTCCTCATCCAGCCCGGCGGCCGTCAGCTCCTCGCGGGCGATCGCATCCGCCGCCCGCAGAATGCGCAGGTTCTCCGCGGTCACCTCACCGATGACGCGAATACCCAGCCCCGGCCCGGGGAAGGGCTGGCGGGACACGATCCCTTCGGGCACGCCCAGCTCCCGGCCGATGGCGCGCACCTCGTCCTTGAACAGGGCGCGCAGCGGCTCGATCAGCTCGAAGTCCAGGTCGTCCGGCAGGCCGCCCACGTTGTGGTGGCTCTTGATGTTGGCCGCGCCCTCGCCGCCGCCGGACTCGACCACGTCCGGGTACAGCGTGCCCTGCACCAGGAACTTGATCTCTCCCCCGGCGGCGCCGACCTCCGCGACCACGCGCCGCTGGGCGGCCTCGAAGGAGCGGATGAACTCCCGGCCGATGATCTTGCGCTTGGCCTCGGGCTCGGCGACGCCCGCGAGCGCGGTCATGAAGCGCTCGGACTCGTCCACGGTGATCACGCGGATGCCCATGCCCCGGGCGTAGTCGCGCTCCACCTGCTCACGCTCGCCGGCGCGCAGCAGGCCGTGGTCCACGAAGATGCAGGTGAGCTGGTCCCCGATGGCCCGGTGCACCAGGGCCGCGGCCACGGAGGAGTCGACCCCGCCGGACAGGCCGCAGATGACGTGGGCGTCGCCCACCCGCTCCCGGATGGCCTCGACCTGCTCGTCGATGATGTTGCCCGGCGTCCAGGTGGCGGGGATGCCGGCGCCGTCGCGTAAGAAGTTCTCCAGCGCCCGCTGCCCGAACTGCGAGTGCAGCACCTCGGGGTGCCACTGCAGCCCGTACAGGCGCCGGGCGGGGTCCTCGAAGGCGGCCACCGGCGTCTGAGCGGTGGAGGCCGTGACGGCGAATCCGTCCGGGGCGGCCTGCACGGCGTCGCCGTGGCTCATCCAGACCGCCTGCCGGGCGGGAGTGCCGGCGAACAGGCGGGAGTCGGTGGCGACGTCGGCGTCGGTGTGCCCGTACTCGCGCGTGCCGGTGCGCCCGACGGTGCCGCCGAGGGCCTGGGCCATGGTCTGGAAGCCGTAGCAGATGCCCAGCACGGGCACGCCCGCGTCGAACAGGGCGGGTCGACCCGGGGCGCGTCGGCATAGACGGAGGCCGGGCCACCGGACAGGATCACGGCGGCCGGATGCTTGGCCAGCATCTCCCCCGCCGGCATGGTGTGGGGCACGATCTCGGAGTAGACGCTCGCCTCGCGCACGCGGCGGGCGATGAGCTGGGCGTACTGGGCGCCGAAGTCGACCACGAGGACGGGGCCGACCCGGTCCTGCTCGCTCACGGTGGCGCTGTGGGGAGATGTCGTCACCGGCACAGAATAGCGGCATTGCACCCCGCGACGACGACGGCGTCCGGGCCCCGCGGTCTCGCCCGGCCCGGCCCGTCGGCGCCTGTGAGGCCACCCGCCGACGCCTCCGGCCCACCTCACACCAGCAGGTAGGCGGCAGACAGGACCGTCAGCACCGTGACCAGCGGGTCGAAGATCTTGTTGTTCATGCGCCCGGCCAGCCACCGCCCGCCGAAGGCCGCGACCACCACCACCGGTACCAGCACCAGGTCCATCCACAGCGTGTCGGGGCGGATGATGCCCAATCCGATAGAGAAGGGCAGCTTGACCAGGTTCACGATGAAGTAGAACCAGGCGGTGCTACCCAGAAAGGTGAGCACCGAGAAGCGGGAGGCTAGGAAGTACATGGTGGTGACCGGCCCGCCGGCGTTGGCGGCCATGGTGGTGAAGCCGGCCAGGGTGCCGTAGATGGCGCGGCCCACCCGGCCCTGGAGCTGCGGTGGATGCGGCAGGCGCATGAGCAGCAGCGTGACGGCGATCAGGGCGATCAGCAGCACGCCGATGAACCTCTTGGTGACCTCGTCGGAGGCCAGGCGCAGGAACAGCGCCCCGAGCACCACACCGGCCAGCACCCCGGGCACGAGACGCCGCAAGGTGCCCCAGTCGGCGTCGCGCCGGTACATGATGATCGCCAGCACGTCGCCCACCAGCAGCAGCACGAGCATGGTGCCGGTGGACTCCTTGGCAGGCAGCACGGTAGCAAACAGGGCGACCGCTAGCGTGGCCGCGCCGGGCAGGGCGGTCTTGGCCAGGCCGATGGCGGCAGCGGCCACGATGAGGATAAGCCACGTCGGAGTGGACAACATTGTCAGCACAAAGGCATTCTAATCCCTGTATGCCCCATCGTACGGGGCCCATGGTCGCAGTCTGGCGATGCCGCCTGCAGGCGGCCCCTCCCGGCAGGAAGGCGATTGATGACGACCGCTAAGCGCACCCCGGCGCAAAGGCACCTGCGGGCTCTGCTCGTCAGCTCCACACTGGCCTCCGGCGCCGCCTGGGGCGCGATCGGCAACTCCCTGGCCGACGACGTCGCGCGCGGGCTGCGCTGACCGCCCACGGAGGCACCGCCTCCGCAGCCCTGCCGGCCGTTCTGTTGACACTGTCCGCCCTGCCGGTGGGCTCCCTGGTGGGAGCGCCCGCCCTGGACTTCGCCTCCCGCACCTGCGGGCGCCGTCCGGCGGTGCTCGCGTGCGCGGCCCTGACGGCGCTCGGCTGCCTGATCGCCGCTGTGGACGGGCCGCTCCTGCGCGCTACCGGAATCGGGGTGGTCGGCCTGGGCGTGGGCGGCTATGCGATCGTGGTACCGAAGCTGGCCCACGAATTGGCCGAGCATGGGCACCGCCGCTTGATGCCGCGAGTGCGCGCCACGGTCCCCGCGGGTGCCGGCCTGGCGGTGCTAGCCGGAGCCCTGGGCGCGCGGCTGGGCCCGGATCAGAGCGCGGTATGCGCCTGGCTGGTGCCCCAGTTGGCGGCGCTGGCCTCGCTGCTGCTGGCACTGACCCTGCCGGAGACGCCCCACTGGTACGCGGCGCTGGGGCGGCCGGAGGCCGCCTACGCGGCGCTGCAGCGAATGCTGGGCAGCCTCGAGGCCGCGGTTGGCATCGACTGGGTGATGATGGATACCGGCACGCTGGGCGAGCAGCAGCCGCTCGGTCGCGGAGACCTGTCGATTGTGCGTGTGCGGCGCACCGTTGTGGCCGGGCTGCTGCTGGAGGTCGTACAGGCGCTTCCGCTGGGGCTGGCGGCGCTATGTCTGGGCCCGGCCCTGCTGACAGAGACGGCCGGGACCGTCACCGGATCGGTATCGACTCCTTTGCCACTCGGGATCGCGGCGCTGCTGGCGGCAGCCTGGACGGCGGCCGCGGTACTCGGCACCAGGCGGCGCGGCGACCACTTCACCTACGCCTGGATTCTTGCGGGTATCGGAACGTCCGCCTGCGGCATCACCCTGCTGGCCTTGACCGATACGGTCCCCGACGTCGGCCGGACGACGCTTTTGGTCATCGTCGACGTACTGCTGGTGGCCTGCCAATTCACGGCCGTCGCACCGGCCTGCACCGGCAGCATCGACCACTCGTGCCGCCATGGCTGCTGCGCTCGCAACGACGGGCGACCGCCTCGATCAGGCCCCTGGTGCAGTTGGTGGCCGTATTAGGGCCGGCGTTGTTACTGGCACTGGCACCCGCTCCCGCGGCGCTCGGCGTCGTGCTCAGCTGCCAGGTCCTCAGCCTGGTGAGTGCGGTAGCGGCGCTGCCCTGGGCACTGGAGGCTCTGCGCTGAAGGTATCGAAAAGCGCCGACCGTCAGAGGAATCAGGTCGGCGCTCGGTTATCGGTCTGGGTTCGCAGGCCTTGGCCGCGGCCGGGCCGTCGGCGACACATTGCTGCGCGGCCTGCGTTGCCCGCGCAGCTCAGGAGGAGTGGGCGCCCGGCCCGCTCTCCAAGGCAGTTCAGTGATTCAATCGGCTAGCAAGTTCACGGCGGTGTGCACGCTCGCGAACATGGCGACCGCAGCGAACAGCACGGCGGCGATCAGCAGCGGCGCAGAGGCGGTGACCAGACCGACCACGGTCATGACCATGAGCACCGCACCGATGACCAGCAGACCGATCTGGAAGGTGAGCAGGTCGGTGGCCTTGAACTCGCCCCGCGTGGAGGTGGTGGACTGCGAAGTGGTGACGGCGACGGCGTCGACGACGGGAGGTTCATAGTGGCTTTCCTTCCGGTTCCTGTGCGGAACCGGTCGGGCGGCCCGCACGGCGGTGTGCCCGACCTGCCGGTCGGCACCGGCCTGACTGGCCGGCAACCCGTACCTTAGAAACCTCCCCCTCGGTTTGTAAATACAAATCGTTGATAAGCGCGTCACGCCCCGACCTCCACCCAAGCTCACCCACCGCCGACCGCATCCCACCTCCAGAACCCGTCCCTTATCCTGAGGCAGTCAGCCCGCCTTCGCCACGGCACCTTGAGCACCTTGAGGAGACGACTTGTCAAGCACCTCGCGTCCGGTGTCGGCTCACGCCACCCAACAGGACGTCGCCGACGCAGCCGGTGTCTCACGCGGCCTGGTGTCATTGGCACTCAAGGGCGAGGGGCGCATGTCCCAGGAGACCCGCCGTCGCATCCTGGACGCCGCCGCCCAACTCGACTACCACACCAACGCCGCGGCGGCAGAGCTGGCGGCACAGCGATCCCGACGCCTAGCAGTGGTACTTCCCTACCTGGACAATCCTTTCTTCGACCTGCTGCTGCGCGCCCTGCGCCGCCGCGCTAAGCGGGCCGGGTACACCCTGATCACCCTGGTTTCCGACCTGGTAGACAAGCTGGAAAGCTCCACCATCGACGATGTGTTGTCCCTGCGCCCGGCCGGACTCATCCTTCCGGGCACCTCCATGACACCTGAAGAGCTGAGAGAGCTGGGGCAGCAAGTCCGCCTGTGCGTCGTCGACCGCACCCTGCCGCAGTCCGCCGGCATTGCCACGGTGCGACTAGACGAGACCGACGCCGCCCGCTTGACCGTCGAACATCTGAGCTCTCGGGGTTACAGCCGCCTAGCGTTCCTGTCTCCCGCCGCCCGGCTGCGGGAGACGATTCTGGGCGAGCGGGTGGAAGAATGCCGCGCCCAGGCAGCGCGGGCGGGGATGGACTTCACCGAGATCGACGCCGAGGCGGGGGTGCGCGAGGCCATCTCGCGCGCGCTGGCCGACGGCGAGGGACCGCTCGGGCTGATCGCCTACAACGACCTGCTGGCGATCGACGCCGTCGCGGCCGGACTGAGCCTAGGACTGGACATTCCCCAACAGCTAGGGATCTCCTCCTACGACAACACCGCTCTGGCGGAACGCGCCGAATTGCACATCACGAGCATCGATCAGAATCCGGACATGCTGGCGGCCGGCGCGCTAGAGGCACTACTGATGCCCGGAGACGTTTCCGGCTACTGCCAAGTCATCCCCGCCCGTCTGGTTCAGCGTTCCTCGACCGCCCGACTCTGATCCGGCCGGCCTGCGGGGCAGGGGAATGCGCGGGAACTGTCCAAGATCGGCAGAAACACCCCCGCACTCGGGCCTTGCGTCCACGAGAACCGCATGACTCCAACGCGCCCGAGCCAGCCGCGTGCCGTCATCGCCGCGTTCATGCCGATCTTGGACATTTTGCCGACCACACCGCGGCCACATAGGCACCCAGCAGGCTCCCGAGCCGACATCCGGAAGACCACGGCACCGCCTCTTGACAGGACAATTGCGCCACCCGTAGACTCGCTCACACGTCATCGCTGACGCGCGTTACCACGCTGGTTACGCCGTTTTTAAACGCCGCAATGCCGACCACGGCGGTCGGCGAAGGAGTCACCCATGAGCACCAAACGCAAGCTGGGAGTCGGAGTCATCTCCCTGGGCTGGATGGGACGCCTGCACGCCCGCAGCTACCGCGCCCTGTCCGAGCGCTTCCCCGAGCTGGGCGTCGAGGCCCGCCTCGTGGCCGCCGCCGACCCGATCGAGGAGGCGCAGCGGGCCGCAGTCGAGGACCTCGGCTTCGCACGCGCCTGCGCGGACTACCGCGAGCTGCTGGCCGACCCGGAAGTCGACATCGTCTCCATCGCCTCCCCCAACTTCCTGCACGAGGAGATCGCACTGGCCGCCGTCCAGGCCGGCAAACCCTTCTGGATCGAGAAGCCCATGGGCACCTCCGCGCAGCAGTCCGAGAACATCGCCCGCGCCGCCGAGTCCGCCGGCCTGGTCACCTGCGTCGGCTTCAACTACCGGCACGTACCCGCCATCGAGTACATGCGCGAACTCATCCGCTCCGGGAAGCTCGGTCGCATCACCAACGCCCGCGTCTGGTTCATCGCCGACTACAACTCCTCCCCCCGCAGCCCGCTGACCTGGCGCGCCTCCCGGGAGAAGGCCGGTGCCGGCGTCGTCCCCGACCTGATGAGCCACGGAGCGGACCTGGCCCAGTACCTGATCGGCCGCATCGCTCGGTGACCGCTCTGACCGGCACCTTTATCAAGGAGCGCCCCATCCCCACCAAGATGGGCATCGGCCACTCCGGCTTCGAGATCGGCGACGAGGTCGGCGAGGTGGAGAACGAGGACTACGTGGGCATGCTCGCCCGCTTCGACTCCGGCGCCGTTGCCACCATGGAGTCATCCCGCGTGAGCGTCGGCCCACGCGCCGAGTACGTGGTGGAGGTCTACGGCACCGAGGGCTCGGTGCGTTGGAACTTCGAACGACTCAACGAGTTGCAGGTCTGCCTCGGCGTCGACGGCGGCCCCACCCACGGCTACCGCCGCGCCATGGCCGGCCCCGCCTGGGGCGAGTGGCACCGCTACCAGCCCGCCATCGGCACCTCGATGGGCTTCGACGATCTGAAGTCCATTGAGGCCGCCCAATTCGTCCGCTCCGTCCTGACCGGCGAGCAGCACGCCCCCTCCGCCGCGGACGCCTGGTGCGCCGCCGAGGTCGACGCCGCTGTCGTCGCCTCCGCCGCCGACGGCCAGTGGCACGACGTCGCCCGCGTCGAGGGCCGGACCACCTTCGACGCCTGACCCATCCACCGATTACCACCACTACGGATCCACCCCGTCCGCATCAAAGGAGATCTCATGAGCTTCCGCCTCGACCCCGCCACCGCCATTAACGACCCCCACGGCATCACCTGGGGCATGCACCCCATCGCCTGGCGCAATGACGACATCAAGGAGATCGGTGCCTTCAACACCCTGGAGGACATGCTTTTGGACCTGGCCGACCTGGGCTACCGCGGCACCGAGGTGGCCGGCTGGTTCCCGGCCAAGGAGGTTGCCAAACAGCGCGCCGACGCCCGCGGCATCAAGATCGTCGCCCAGTGGTTCTCCTCCTTCATCGTGCGCGACGGCGTGGACGCCGTCATCCCGGAGTTCACCGCCACCTGCGAGTACCTGCAATACCTGGGCGCCACCCGCGTGGTCGTCTCCGAGCAGACCGGCTCCGTGCAGGGCCAGCGCGACGTGTGCATCTTCACCAACAAGCCGGTCCTGACCGAGGAGCAGTGGCCCGTGCTCGCCGCGGGCCTGAACCGCCTCGGCGAGATCGCAGGGGAGCACGGGCTCACGCTGGTTTACCACCACCACCTGGGCACGGTCATCCAGACCAAGGCCGAGACCATCAAGCTCATGGAGCTGACCGACCCGGATAAGGTCAGCCTGCTGTTCGACACCGGCCACGCCTTCGTGGGCGACGGCGACGTCATGGGCCTGCTTCAGGCCACCATCGACCGCGTGGCGCACGTGCACTTCAAGGACGTGCGCCCGGAGAAGCTGGAGGAGTCCAAGCGGCTGGAGCGCTCCTTCCTGGACTCCTTCCTAGCGGGCATGTTCACCGTCCCCGGCGACGGCATGATCGACTTCACCGAGCCCTACCGGTTCCTGATCGACCACGGCTACCGGGACTGGATCCTGGTGGAGGCCGAGCAGGACCCGGCCATCGCCAACCCGCACGAGTACGGCGCCAAGGCCCGCGCCTACATCGAGTCCACGCTGCTGCCCCTCTGAGCGGTCCGGCGTCCGCCCGCCGACGCCGCCACACGACGAGGCCCCGATCCCATGGACCGGGGCCTCGTCGTCGACCGGACACGACACGGGAGTCGCCGGCGCTGACCTCTCACGTACGAGTTTGTCTCTCACGTACGCCGTTTGGAGGTTTCTCCGCGCTAGAACATCGAAAAGCTCCAAAACGCGTACGTGAAGCGGAAAACCGTACGTCAGGCACACCCGCCTCACAGGCTCATGTCCACCACGGCGCGACCCTGGATCTGGCGATTGCGCAGGGCCGCGTAGCCGACGCCGGCCTCCTCGAGCGAGAAGCGGCGGGAGACGACGTCCTTGTAGTTGATGACCCCACGGGCGGCCAGGTCGACCACGGCCGGCAGGTCCTGGCGGGTGCGGGCGCCGTAGGAGCCGAGGATCTTCTGCGAGCGGCGCACGGTGCGGTTGATCTCCACCTGCGCGGTCTGCACGCCGGCCCCCAGGCCGATCGGAACCATGCGGCCGCCGTCGGCGAGGACGTCCAGGGCGGTCTTCCAGGTGGCGGGGATGCCGAGCGCCTCGAAGGCGACGTCGACACCCTTGCCGCCGGTGAGCTTCAGGACCTCCTCGCGGGCGTCCTGGGTGACGGAGTTGACCACCGCGGTGGCGCCGTAGCCGGGCATGGGGGCGAGCTTGTCGTCGGAGACGTCGATGGCGATGACCTGGCTGGCGCCGAAGGCGCGCGCGACCTGGACGATGTTGGTACCTACCCCGCCGGTGGCGACGACGGCGACGGTCTCTCCGAAGCGCAGGTCGGCGCCGCGGCGCACGGCGCCGTAGCCGGTCATGGCGGCACAGCCGAGGATGGCGCCGGGCACGAGGTCCAGGGTGTCGGGCACGGGGGCGACGGAGGTGGCCGGGATCACCGCGTATTCGGCCAGGCCACCCATGGAGTACATGTAGATGGGGTCGCCCTCGAGGGTGGCCAGGCGGGTGGTGCCGTCGTAGAGCAGGCCCTGCAGGCGGTTGAGGTCAAAGAAGGGACCACACAGCTCGTCGTGTCCGGCAGCGCAGGCCTCGCACTGGCCGCAGGGCATGAGGAAGCCGCCGGCCACGTTCTGGCCCACCTTCAGGCCGGTGTGCTCGTTGCCGGGGCCGACCTCGACGATGGCGCCGGTGACCTCATGGCCGAGCACGGCCGGAAGCGGGAAGCGATAGCGCCGCCGATCACGTGAAGGTCGGAGTGGCACAGGCCGCAGGCGGCGACCTTGATCAGGACCTCCCCGCTCTTCGGGTGGGGAGTGCGGATGGTTTCGACCTCGAGGCCGACCTCGGGGTCGCGCAGCACCGCGGCGCGCATGGTTTCCGGGATGGTGGTGTTCTGGACTGCTTCGTTGCTCGTCATGTGGGTGTCTCTCTCGAAGCGGACGCGACGATCGCGCCCCCGGCGCGTGGCCTGGGTGCAGACTACCACGCCAATACGATATTTGTCAGGACAAATGCCCCTGCGTTTGAGAGTCCGAGCGGCAGGCACCGCTATCCGGAGCAACGTCGCATCCACCACATCGGCTAGAGTCCCTTCCGTCCGCCCGAGCGCGGACGGAAGGGAATGCCATGTCTGTCAGCGGTCACGACGTCACCCAGTCAGACGTCGCCGCGGCTGCCGGAGTCTCACGCAGCCTCGTCTCCCTGGCACTAAGCGGTTCTCCCAAGGTCGCCGAGGAGACACGTACACACATCCTGGAGGTGGCCGCCTCCCTCGGCTATCGGATCAATACGGCAGCCTCCGCCCTCGCCCGCCAACGCTCCAACACCATCGGCCTGGTACTGCCCAACCTCAGAAACGCCTTCTTCGAGCAGGTCTCCCGCTCCCTCGACGACGTCGCCGCCCAGCAGGGACTGACCGTATTCGTCACCGTCGGAGCCGAGGATCAGGAGCGCCTGCAACGAGCTATCGACTCTCTGTTGGGGGTGCGTGTACTCGGAATCATCCTCGTCTCCCCCTGGCTTACGGATGCGCAACTGGTGGCCCTCGGCGAGGAGGCACCCACCTGTCTGATCGGCCGGCGCTCCCCCGGCGGACACGTCGACTCCGTGCACATCGACGAGACTCATGCCGCAGAGCAGATCGTCTCCCACCTTCTCGCACAGGGTGTCAACTCCTTGGGATACGTCGCCCCCAAGATCGGAGACGACGCCTCCCGCGTGATCCGCGAGAAGTCCCTGGCCCGGGCCGCCCACCAGGCCGGACTCGCCCTGACCACGGAGGAGGCGAGCGCCGACGACGCCGGTACCGCCATTCGCAGGCTGCTGAGCACCGCCGCGCCGCAGATGGGGCTGATCGCGCACAATGACATGCTCGCCATCGACGCCGTCGCCGTGCTGCGCAAGCTAGGACACGAGGGCGGGGGACACATACCACTGGCCTCCTACGACAACACCTACCTGGCCCGACGCACCGAGTTCGCCCTGACCAGCCTGGATCAGCCCGATCAACAGATGGCTCACGAGGCGGTGCGGCTCCTCGTCGAGCGAGCCTCCGCACTGACCCGTACGCCGGGCAGGCCGCCGGCCCCGCAGGACATGCCGGCCGAGGGACACCTGGTCATCCGCGCCTCCTCCACCGGATGACCGCACACCCCGGCCACACCCCACCGAGAGGGAATGCGCTGAGGTATTGACGCCCCATCGGGAACGCGAGAGGATGAAGCCGTGAATTCACGCGCGTGAATCGCGCGGATTCAGCCGCCCGGCAACGCCGCCCGGCCTCCAACACCAGCGCTGCCCGACCCGCCTGAGTCCGGGCGGCCCCGAAAGGAATCCTCATGCAAACCTTCGCCCTCCTGGGCGCCGGTTTCATCGGCCGTGTCCACGCCGAGAATCTTGCCGCCCAGCCCGCCGTCGACTTCGCCCGCGTCTTCGACGTTGATGCCTCCCGCGCCGCCGAAATCGCCGACCGCTACGATGCCGCCGCCACCGATGACATCGACGCCGTCTTCACCGACCCGGCCATTGATGCCGTCTTGATCGCCTCTTCCACCAATACTCACGCCGACCTGCTCAAGCGCGCCGCCGCTGCAGGCAAGGCGGTCTTCTGTGAGAAGCCCATCGACCTGTCCCTGGAGGTGGCCCGCGACGCGGCCGCCGCCGCCCGCGCGGCCGGCATCCCCGTGATGATGGACTTCAACCGCCGCTACGACGCCGCCTATGCGGCCGTACACGACGCCGTCCAGTCCGGTGAGGTCGGCCAGGTGGAGCTCGTCTCCATGACCACCCGCGGCCCCTCGCTGCCGCCAATCGCCTATCTGGAGGTCTCCGGCGGGCAGATGCGTGATCAGACCGTGCACTTCTTCGACCTGCTGCGTTGGATCACCGGCCTGGAGCCGGTAGAGGTGTACGTCGCCGGCGCCGCCTGGTGGACCCGGCCGTGGCCGAGGTCGGCGACGTCGACACCTCCGTGGCCGTGCTGCGGCTGGTCAATGGCGCCCTGGTGCAGATCGACTCCCAACGGCGCATCGGCTACGGCTACGACGAGCGCATCGAGGTCAACGGCTCGGTGCGCATGGTCGAGGCCGCCCGTCACCGCACCGGCTTCGTCAACCACTACGGTCCCGGCGAGCTGCGCACCAACGGCCTCGATGCCGGCTGGTTCGAGCGCATCCGCGGCACCTACCGCAAGAGCCTGGACGCCTTCGTCGATGCCCTGGAGCGCTCCGCCCCGATGCCCGCCCCGCTCGATGACGGCCTGCGCGCCCAGGTGATCGCCGAGGCGGCCACACAGTCCCTGCGCACCCATCAGCCGGTCGCCATCCCTGAGGGTCTGTAATGCCGTCGACGTCCCGACAATCCACCCGCAAACCGGCGGGCCCCGAGTTGGCCCACCACCATCCCGATCGAAGGAGATCAACCATGAAACTGTCCATGAATGTCACCTCCACCTTCCACGGCACCGCCTCAACGACATCACCGTCGCCAAGGACGTCGGCTTCGAGGGTATTGAGCTGCAGAGTCCCAAGCTGTGGCGCTACCTGGACGCGGGCTTCTCCCCCGAGTCGCTGCTGCCACACCTGGAGGGCATTGAGGTCTCCGGCATCGGCGCCCTGCAGGAGGCCGAGCCCGAGGCCTTCCGCGCCGAGGCGGAGAAGCTCGCCCACGTCGGCCAGGTCGTGGGAGCCCCGGCCATGCAGATGTGCACCGGCCCGGTCGACGTCACCGTTGTGCAGGACTTCCGTGCCGGCCGACTAGCCGACGACGACCCCCGCTTCCGCGGGCTGCTCGGCCGCCCCGAGGCGGAGGTCATTGAGGAGACCGCCAAGAACGTGGCGCTGGCGGCGGACATCGCCGCCGACCACGGCCTGGACCTGTTCCTCGAGCCTCTCGGCTGGGCTCCGGTGTGCCACGTGAACCAGGCCCTGGACATTCTGGAGCGCATAAACCGGCCCAACGCGAAGATCGTCGTCGACTTCTGGCACTTCTGGGTGACCGGCTCGACCCCGGAGGAGGTCGCCAAGCTCGACAAGGATCTGATCAGCGCCGTCCACGTGTGCGACGGCGTGCCCGTGCCGGCCGGCGAGGTGCCCGACCAGAATGTCTCCCGCAACGTGTGGACCGGCGGCGGCTCCATCCCGCTGCAGGAGTGGGTCGACGCCGTCAAGGCGACCGGCTACGACGGCTGGTACTGCTCGGAGATCTTCCACGACCACTCCGCCGAGCTGGACTTCCACCTGGTGGCCCAGACGCTGCTGAACGAGATGCGAATCCTCACCGCCTGAGTAGTCCACGACAACGAGCGCGTCCCAGCCGACCCGAACTTCATGGGCCGACTGGGACGCGTCACTGGTGCCGGTCTCGGCACATCGACGCCGGACTACTTGCCGCGCTTGAAGATAGCACCGCTCATGACGTCGGCCTCCAACTGCTCCAGCGTGCGGCCCTTGGTCTCGGGCACGAAGGCGAAGAAGAAGATGAAGGCGATGACATTGAGGACGGCGAAGACCAAGAAGGACCTGGACAGCCCGATGGCCGAAATGACGCTGGCGAAGCCCAGGCTCAAGAAGGAGTTGGTCATCCACAGCACGAAGACCGACAGCCCCATGCCGAAGGCGCGCATCTTCAGCGGGAAGATCTCCGAGAGCGTCACCCAGGTGGCCACATTGAGGCACAGCTGCATCGAACCGACGAAGAACACGATGAGAGCCAGCAGTATGAAGGGCCTGGCGCCGCCTTCCGGCAGAACGCTGGCCGCAGTGGCGATGAGCACGTGCGTGATCGCCACCAGCGCGTAGCCCCACAGGAAGGTCTTGCGGCGGGAGAAGCGGTCCATCATCTGTAGGGCGATGATCGCGGCGATCACCGAGATGGTGGCCGGGGCGATATTGGCGATAAGCGCCGCACCCGTGCTGAACCCGGACTCCTCCAGCACCCTCTCCCCGTAGTAGAGGATGGAGTTGATGCCCGTGGTCTGCTGGAAGAAGCCGATTCCGCATCCGATGAGGACGATACGCACCAGGTTCTTGTTGGAGAAGATCTCCCCGACGCTCATGTTGACCCGGCTGGCCTCCTCCCTGCTGGCGGCCTGGATCTCCGCGAGTTCGGGCTTGGCCCGCCCCTCGGGCCTCAGGTTGTCCAGAATCTTGAGAGCCTCCTCCTCGCGTCCCTTGTCGGCCAGCCAGCGGGGGGACTCGGGCAGGCGGGTCACCCCCAGCAGCAGGAGAATGGCCGGGACGGCCGCCAGCGCGAACATGGCGCGCCACACCCACGGTACTCACTGCCCCAGACATTGCCGATGATGGCGTTCATGATGATGGCCAGGAGCTGGCCGGTCACGATCATCATCTCGTTGCGGCCGGCCAACGAGCCACGGATCTCGTAGGGTGCGAGCTCGGCCAGGTAGACCGGCACCACCACCGAGGCCGAGCCGACAGCCAGCCCCAGGATGACGCGGCCGAACGCCAGCATGGGCAGGTTGACGGCGGTGACGACGATCACCACGCCCACGATGAACATGGAGGCCATGAAGGTGATCGCCGTCTTACGACCAATCCTGTCAGAGATCCGTCCGCCGGTCAGGGCGCCGACAGCGCTGGCGAACAGCAGCGAGCTGACGGCGATGCCGAGGCCGAAGTCGGTGAGGTTCAACTGGTCGGGCCGGACCATGAAGCTTTGGGCGCCATTGATGACGCTGGTGTCGTAGCCGAAGAGCAAACCGCCCAGTGTGGCGATCAGGGCAACGACAGTCAGACGGGCCCGGTAGGGACCGGGCGTGAGCGGGGGCAGCTTGGTGCCACCAGCCGGTGCGGTGGCAGTTGGACTATGCGACACATTGACTCCTTTGTCGGTTCGTACGATGGGGCAACGCTAACACGAATAGCGACTATTTGTCAGGACAAATTTCCGCAAGCGCTTCGCCCCACCCTTTGAGATTGTCTGTAGCGACTGCATTGACTTACGGGGCCGGTCGCTCCGCGGCGTGCGGAGCGACCGGCCCGGGGATTAGGCGCCGAGCTCCTGGGTCAGGCGCTCCAGCGCGGCCTTGTTGTACTCGTCGGCCCACTCGTGCCAGCCGAAGATGCACACGGACACCACGCCGTCAAAGCCGACCTCGCGCAGTGCCGAGAACACCTGGTCCCAGGGAACCTCGCCGTTGCCGATGGCGTTGTGCTGGTGGACGGTGACGTCGGCGCCCGGCGGGTTGATGATGTACCGGTTGCCGTCATTGATCCGGTGGTTGAAGCCGTCGGAGACGTGCACCTCCCGGAGCTTGCCCGCCGCCGCGGCGGTGCGGATCATGCGGTCGGCGTCGCCCGCGCCGTCGGACAGGTGGAAGGTGTGCGGGCAGCAGTACTCGTACCCGAGCCAGTCCTTGTCCACGGAACGCACGAGTTCCAGGGCCCGGTCGTGCAGCTCGACGAAGTCGTAGGGGTGCGCCTCCATGTTCAGGCGGATGCCGTACTTCTCGAAGTGCGGGATCAGCTCCTCGATGGACTTGTACCATTGCTGCTCCGAACGGCTGGCACGGTTGCGGTCGCCGGAGAACTCCGAGACGATGTCACGCACGTCCAGGGCGTCGGCCAGCTCGAGCAGACGCCGCCAGTTGCGCACCTGCGCCTGCCGCTCGGCCTCGTCGGGCGAGGACCAGTTGAACACAGGGTTGAGCGTGCGGACTTTGACGCCGGAGTCCTTCTCCGCCTGCTTGAGCTCGGCGATGAAGGCGCGGTCGGCCTTGGGGTAGTGGTGCCAGAGGTGGAACTCGTCGTTGGGTGACAGCTCCACGTACTTGAACCCGAGCTCGGCAGCCTTGTGCAGGGTGTCCGCGGTGGACATGCTCAAGTAGTACATGTTCGGGTCGAGTGCGATGTCGACCATGGGTCTCTCCTTTCGGTTCGCCTTCCCGCCTACTGTCAGGCGTAGAAGTCCGGCTTGTCGATGAGCGTGACGTCGACCAGCGGGGAGGTCTCGTCCTCCAGGGAGGCGACGGCGGCGTCGACGACGGAGGTGGCGGCGTAGCCGTCCCAGGAGGTCGAGCCGGTGTGCTCGTCGCGGGCGACGGCGTTGATCCACTCCTGGAACTCGCGGTTGAAGGCGCCCTGGAAGCGGTCGATGTGCGACTGGCACATGGCGTTGCGGTTGCCGTGGGCGTCGCGGATGTGGATCTTCTCCTGGTCGCCGAGGCGCACCGCCGCGGTCTCGAGCACGAGCTCGCACTCGATGGAGTAGGCCCACTGCAGGTTGACGTTGACCTCGTCGTCGATGCGCACGCCGGACTCGGTGTACATGACCACCACGACCGGGTCGATCAGGTGCTCGAAGCGGTGGGTGGTGGACTTCGGGCGCTCGACGCGCACCTTGACGATCTCCTCCCCCAGCAACCAGCGCATGGTGTCGATCTCGTGGATGGCGGTGTCGTCGATGGCCATGCGCGAGGTGTAGGACTCGGGCACCGAGGGGTTGCGGTGGCGGTTGTGCACCAGGAGGGCCTGGCCGTTCTCGCCCGCCTCCAGCACGGCCTTCATCTCGTTGTAGGCGGCGTCGAAGCGGCGCATGAAGCCGACGGTGACCAGCTTCTTGCCGGCCTTCTGCTCGGCCTCCATGATCTTGATGCAGTCCTCGGCGGTGGTGGCCAGGGGCTTCTCGCACAGGACGTATTTGCCGGCCTCGATGCACTTGATGACGTCGGGGGCGTGGACCTTGCCGAAGGTGGCGATGACGACGGCGTCGACCTCGGGGTCGCCCACCAGCTCGTCGGAGGTGTCGTAGGCCTTGGCGCCGTAGGGCTCGGCGGCCGAGACGGCGGCGTCGTGGTTGATGTCCGCCACGGCGACGATCTTGCCGCCGGACAGCTCGTTGGTGATGCGGGCGAGGTGGGCGCGGCCCATGCCGCCGGCGCCGATGAGACCAATGCGTACGGTCATGATTCTCTTCCTTGAGGATTCGTTGTGGAGCTGTGTTGGGGTTATTGGAGGACGCTTCGGGGGCGGGGCAGCGGTTCGCCGACGGCGCGACCCGCCGGCGCGCCCCGCTCAGGCCAGGCCCAGGCCGCACTCGGCCAGGTACTTGCGCATGTTGATGGCGTTGGGCTTGGGGAAGGACGGCTCGCAGGGGTAGCAGTCCTGCTCGCAGATGCAGTAGATCGGCTTGTCCAGCTCGGCGAGCGCATCGACGAAGGCGTGCATCTCGGGCAGGCCGGCGGGTGGGCAGACCGAGGCGCCCTTGGTGACGGCCTCGCCGAAGGGCCAGTCCTTCTCGTGGGCCTCGCGGGTGATGTCCTCGTCGAAGGCCTTGATGTGCACGTAGGTGATGCGCTCGGGGTACTGCTTGCACAGCTCGACCGGATCACCGCCGCCGTACACGACGTGCCCGGAGTCCAGGCACAGGTTGACGTAGGTGGGGTCGGTGGCGTCGAAGATGCGGGCGATCTCCTCGGGGGTCTCGATGTGGGAGTCGCCGTGCGGGTGCAGCACCATCTTGAGGCCGTACTCGTCCAGCAGCATCTGCCCAGGGCATTGGCGTGCTCGACGTAGAGCTTCCAGGCGTCGTCGGACAGGACGCGGTCGTCGGTCCATTCCCAGGTCTTGTCGTCGCGGTACAGCGGGGGCAGGTGGACCATGTACTCGGCGCCGACGGCGGCGTGGGTCTCGGCGATCTCGCGGAAGTGCTTGATTGTCTCGGGCCAGGCCTCGGCCTTGTGCAGGATGCCCCAGCCGGTGCCGGCGACGACGCGCATGCCGAACTCGTCGCACCACGTCTGCAGTTCCTTGGGGTCGGTGGGGAAGTATCCCCAGGGGCCGGTCTCGATGACCTCGAAGCCCGCCTCGGCCATCTCCTGCCAGGCCTGGCGGGGCGGCATCTGCTTGGGGTCGTCGGGGAACCAGACGCCCCACTGGTCGGGGCAGACGCCGATGGTGAGCTTGGAGTACTTCGGGTCGTTGGTGTTGACAGCCTTCGAGGCGGTTGACGTCATTGTCGCTCCTGAGAGTTCTGATGGATTGCCTGAGTCGGCGCAGGGCCCGACCCAAACGTCCGAATCGTTTCGGACGGTTTTGAGTCTAGTGGTCGAGCACGCAAAACACCAGGGATTTGTACTGACAAATTTCAGTTGTTGTGAGGTCCGCACCGCGCGCTCGCCTGGTCTCGACAAGCACACGGCGTGCCCCCGCAGCCACGGGATGCCGCGGGGGCACGCACGTGCGGACCGCGCCCCACGAGCGTGGGCTACTCCTCGCGCTGGAAGGACATGGTGGCGGCGTAGGTCTTCTCACTGGGCCAGCGGGAGGTGACCGCCTTGGCCCGGGTGTAGAACTTCACGCCCTCGGGGCCGTGGATATGGGTGTCCCCGAGCAGAGACTCCTTCCACCCGCCGAAGGAGTAGTAGGCCACCGGGTGGGGATCGGCACGTTGATGCCGACCATGCCGGCCTCCACGTCCAGCTGGAAGCGACGGGCGACACCACCGTCGTTGGTGAAGATGGCGGAGCCGTTGCCGTAGGGCGAGGCATTGACGATTTCGATGGCCTCCTCGTAGGTGTCGGCGTGCACGATCACCAGAACCGGACCGAAGACCTCTTCCCGGTACAGCTCGGAGTCGAGCGGCACGTTGTCCACGATGGTGGGGCCGAGGAAGTGCCCGTTCTCGTGGCCGGGAATCACCAGGCCACGGCCGTCCAGCACCACGTCGGCACCCTTGGACTCGCCCTCGTTGATCAGCCCGACGATCTTCTCCTTGGACTTGGCGTCGATGACCGGTCCCATCTCCACGCCCTCGTCCATGCCGTAGCCGACCTTGATCCTCTCGGCGTGCGCCTTGACCCGCCGGGCCAGGTCCGGGCCGATTCCGCCGACGGCGACGACGACGGGCAGCGCCATGCAGCGCTCGCCGGCGGCTCCGAAGGCGGCGGCCGAGATGTGCTGGGCGGCGAAGTCCAGGTCGGCGTCGGGCATGACGATGGCGTGGTTGTTGGCACCGCCGAGCGCCTGCACCCGCTTGCCGTGGGTGACGCCGGTGTCCTGCACGATGTGCGCCACCGGGGTGGAACCCACGAAGGAGATGGCGTTGATGCCGGGGTGCTCCAGCACCTTGGTGACCATCTTCCGATTACCGGCCACGACGTTGAACACGCCGTCGGGCAGGCCGGCCTCCTTGTACAGCTCGGCGGTGAGCAGGGCCGCCGACGGCGTCATGGACGCCGGCTTGAGGATGAAGGCATTGCCGGTGGCGATGGCGATCGGGTGCATCCACATGGGCACCATTGCCGGGAAATTGAAGGGCACGATGCCCGCGACCACGCCGACCGGCTGGCGCAGGGTGTGGATATCCACGCCCGTGGAGATGTCGAAGGAGCACTCACCCTTCAATGCGAGGTTGATCGCGGTGGCGAAGTCGAGGGTCTCCCGGCCACGCTGAATCTCGCCGATGGCGTCGGAGTAGTTCTTGCCGTGCTCGGCCACGATCATCCGTGCCATCTCATCCTGGTGCTCCAGCACCAGGTCGCGCATGCGGAACATGATCGCCGTGCGCTTGGCCAGGGAGTACTTGGCCCACTCCTTCTGTGCTCGGGTCGCCACCTCGACGGCGTAGTCCAGGTCCGCGTCCGAGGCCTGCAGCAACTCGGCCTCCACCTCGCCGGTGCCCGGGTTCTCCACCGGGAAGCGGCCGATGGGGGTGCCCTCGTAGGGCTTGCCGTCGATCCAGTGGCTGATGGTCCGCAGGCCCGAGGCCGCTGGCGTGCTCTGTGTCATCGCTGACTCCTTGGGGTGTTTGTTTCAGGTGTTCTTCAGGCGTTGGGCAGTCGGGCGCTCACAGATAGTGACGCTGCGGCTTGCGGTCCTCGACGTACTGTTTGTAGGCCTTCTGGGTGGACTCCAGGTTGGAGACGGAGGAGACCACCACGTCCCACCAGGAGGAGGCCGGCGGGTTCGGGCCGTACAGGTCGGTTTCGATGTGGATCATGGCGGCCTCGTCCCCGGCGTGTGCCTGGGCGTAGGCCTCCTTGAACTCCGCGATTGTGCTGACGCGGTAGACCTTCAACCCCCAGGACTCGGCGTTCGCGGCGATGTCTACGCCGGCGATCTTGTCCTCGTCCTGCAGGTGCCCACCCTGGCCGCGGCGGCGGTACTTGGTGCCGAAGCGCTGGGAGCCGTGGGACTCGGACAGGGAGCCGATGGAGGCGAAGCCGTAGTTCTGCAGCAGCACGTAGATGACCTTGATGCCCTCCTGGGCCACGGTGGCCAGCTCCATGGGCAGCATCTGGTAGGTGCCGTCCCCGACGATGGAGACGACCTCGCTGTCCGGCCGGGCGAGCTTGACGCCCAGGGCGGCGGGGATCTCGTAGCCCATGCAGGAGAAGGCGTACTCCACGTGGTACTGGGTGGGGGTGCGGGCCTGCCAGAGGGCCTGCAGGTCGCCGGGCATGGAGCCGGCGGCGTTGATGACCACGTCCTCGTCGCCGAGCAACTCGTTGAGGGCGCCGAAGACCTCGGTCTGGGCGGGCAGCGGGGTGTGCCCCAGGTGGTAGCACTTGTCGGTGGCGGCGAACCAGGCCTCGCGCTCGCGGGCGATCTCCTCGGTGTAGGCGGGCTCCACGTGGTAGTCGGCCAGGGCCTCGGTAAGCGCGATCAGGGCCTCGCGGGCGTCGGCCACCACCATCTCGGCGCTCTGCTTGGCGGCGTCGAAGGCGGCCACGTTGACGTTGACGAACTTGACGTCGGGGTTCTTGAACTGGGTCTTGGAGGCGGTGGTGAAGTCGGAGTAGCGCGTTCCCACACCGATGATCAGATCGGCCTTGTCCGCCAAGTGGTTGCCGGAGTCGCCGCCGGTGGAGCCGACCCCGCCGACGGCGCAGGGGTGATCGAAGTTGATGGCGCCCTTGCCGGCCTGGGTGTCGGCCACCGGGATGCCGGTTGCGGTGGCGAAGGCGCGCAGCTGCTCGGAGGCCTCGGAGTAGATGGCCCCGCCGCCGGCGATCAGCAGCGGGCGTTTGGCGTCGCGGATGAGGGCGACGGCGCGCTCGAGGGCGGCGGGCTCGGGCACGGGGCGGCGTACGTGCCACACGCGCTTGCGGAAGAACTCGATCGGCCAGTCGTGGGCCTCGGCCTGGACGTCCTGCGGCATGGCGATGGTGACGGCGCCGGTGTCGGCCGGGTCCGTGAGCACGCGCATAGCGCCCAGCAGCGAGGGGATGAGCTGCTCGGGCCGGTTGATGCGGTCGAAGAACCGGGAGACGGGCCGGAAGGCGTCATTGACGGTGATGTCCAGCGTGGTGGGGTCCTCGAGCTGCTGGAGCACCGGGTCGGGCACGCGGGTGGCGAACTGGTCGGAGGGGAACAGCAGCACGGGCAGGCGGTTGGTGGTGGCCAGGGCGGCACCGGTGACCATGTTGAGCGAGCCCGGGCCGATGGAGGCGGTGCACATGTAGGTCTGCAGCCGGTTCTTGGTCTTGGCGAAGGCGGCGGCCGCGTGTACCTGTCCCTGCTCGTTGCGGGGCATGATGTAGGGCATGGGCTCCTCGCCCTCCAGCGGCGCCACCTCGTTCTGCAGCAGCGCCTGGCCGATGCCGGCGACGTTGCCGTGGCCGAAGATGCCGAAGGCGCCGGCGATCAGGCGCTGCTCGACGCCGTCGCGCTCGGAGTACTGGTTGGACAGGAAGCGGATGGTGGCCTGGGCGACGGTCAGGCGGATGGTGCCCGCGTAGGCTTCGTTGCTCATATGTCTTCTTCTCTTCTGTGTTTGGGCGATTGGTGACGAGTTCTGTTCGGGTGATCGAAATCAGTGGGTCATGGGCAGCCGGGGGTCGATCTCCTGGGTCTCCCAGGTACCGCGAATCCAGTGGTGGGCGGGGTCGTCGGGGGCTAGCCACACCAGGTCCTCGGCCGGGCCGGCCATGACGTTGAGGTAGTACATGTCATACCCGGGCGCGGCCACGCACGGGCCGTGGTAGCCGTAGGGCACCAGGGCGACGTCGCCCTGGTGCACCTCGGTACACAGGTCGATGGGGCGGTCGGGGCTGGAGGCATAGGTGCGGTGCAGCCCGAAGCCGGCGTTACCGTCGGGGGCGGTGCGGATCTCGAAGTAGTAGATCTCCTCCAGCTCGCGCTCGTCGACGGAGGCGACGTCGTGCTTGTGGGCCGGGTAGGAGGACCAGTTGCCGCCGGGGGTCAGCACCTCGCAGCACAGCAGGTGCGAGGTGGTCACGCCGTTGTTCAGGGCGTAGTTGTTCACCTGCCGGGAGCAGTCCCCCGCGCCGCGCAAATCGGTGCGCACCTGGTCGCGGCCATAGTAGGCGACCGGCAGGTCGCGGGAGGCCACGGCCGCCGGCAGGGCGAAGCGCCCCCGCCCGTGGGAGGTGATGGTGAAGGTCTTGCCGCGGGGCACGTACAGGTAGTCGGTGATCTCCTCGAACACGCCCGTACGGCCGGCGAGCTCGTAGGACTGCCCGTCCACCAGCACGGTGGCGGCCCCTTCCAGCGGCAGCACCAGCAGTTCGGACTCACCGGTCTCCAGGATGGTGGAGCGCTCGGGCGCGAGCACGCACACGCGCAGGCCGGAGTAGGTCCAGCCGGCGCGGGCGGGATCGACGTCGACGGTGAGGGTGCCGTGTCCGCTGGAGCCCGCGGGCACGTAGATGTCGGATGCGTCTGGGGCGGTGGTGTTCATGAGAGCAGTCCTACGGTGTTGTCGACGGCGGCGGCGACGTCGTCGTCTGGGGGGAATAGGAGGGAGCGGCCGATGACCAGCCCCTTGACGGTGGGCAGGGCGAGGGCTCTGGCCCAGGACTCCCGGGCGGCGTCGGCGTCCGCGGAGACGGCCCCGCCCAGGATGAGGGCGGGGAGCGTGGAGGCCTCCATAACCCGCTCCATGTCCGCCACCGCCGGCAGCTTGAGCCAGGTGTAGGCGGAAGTGCGACCCAGGCCGGAGGCGATGGCCATGGAGGTCATGACGGCGTCGGGGCTGAGGTCGTTGACCACGCGCCCGGACTCCCAGCGGGAAATGAACGGCTCGACCATGGCCATGACTCCTCGCTCAGCCAGGGCGTCGACGGCGGCGGCGCAGGCGGCGATGGTGTCGGCGGTGGCCGAGTCGGAGTAGTTGATGCGCAGCAGCATCTTGCCGCCGTCCAGGCCCGCATCGACCACCCCGCCGGCGTCGTAGCCGGTGAAGCGGTCGTCCATCTCGAAGGCGGCACCGGCCAGGCCGCCGCGGTTCATGGAGCCGTAGACGAGCTTGCCGTCCAGGGCGCCCAGCAGCGCCAGGTCCTCGATAAGGTCGGCGGTGCCGAGGAAGCCGTTCACCCCGGGCCGCGACAGGGCCGTGACGCAGCGGGCGAGCACCTGCTCCCGGGAGGCCATGGCCATGGGGTCGTCACCGGCCGCGAGCGCCCCGCGGGCGGGGTGGTCGCAGGCGATGATCATGAGCTTGCCGTCGCCGTCGGGCAGTGTGCCGCGGGGACGCTCGGCCAGGACCCGGGCGATGCGCTCGGGGGCGTGGGCACGGATCTCGACGATCCGGTCGGTCAAGGGCGTGTCAGACATGTGCTGCTCCTCCTCACAGGTCTTGCAGGGTGGGTACGAGCTCGCGGTGAGTGCGCATCAGGGTGAGCAGCTCCGGCTCGGTGGGCATCGCCGTCGAGCACTCCAAGCGGGAGGAGACAATCGCGCCGGCCGTGGAGGCTGCGAAGATCGTCTTCTCCAGCGACCAGCCGGACAGCAGCCCGTGGCAGACGGCGCCGCCGAAGGCGTCACCCGCGCCCAGGCCGTTCTTGGTGACCACCGGGGTCACGGGGATCTCCACGCGCTCATCGCGGGTCTTGGCGAGGGTGCCCTCCAGGCCCTGCTTGACGATAGCCAGTTCAACGCCGGCCTCCAGCAGGGCGTCCGCGGCCTTGTCGGGCTCGGTCTCCCCGACGGCGACGCGGCACTCCTCTCGGTTGCCGATGGCCACGGTGACCTTGGACAGGACAGCGGAGACCTCGCGGTGAGCGGTGGCCTCGTCCTTCCAGAACATGGCGCGGTAGTCGAGGTCGATGATGGTGTGCTGTTTGCGCTCGCGCAGGTCCAGGGCGGCGTGGTGGGCGGAGCGCGAAGGCTCCTTGCTCAGCCCGGTGGCGGAGATCCAGAAGATGGCGGCGTCGCGGACGGCATCGCCGGGGATGTCGTTGTCGGTCAACTCCAGGTCGGGGGCGGAGGGCTCGCGGTAGAAGTACAGGGGGAAGTTGTCCGGCGGGAAGATCTCGCAGAAGGTGACCGGGGTGTTGAAGTCCGGCTTGGTGACCACGTAGTCGTCGTAGACGCCGAGGCGCCGCATCTCCGAGCACACGAAGCGCCCGAAGGGGTCGTCACCCACCCCGGTGATCACCGCGGAGCGGTGCCGGTAGCGCGCCGCGGCCACGGCGACGTTGGTGGGGCTTCCGCCTAAGAACTTGCCGAAACTCTCCACGTCCTCCAGACCGACACCGACCTGGAGCGGGTAGATGTCGATTCCACAGCGTCCGATTGTCAGTACATCGAGCGGCGGCGTGCTCGACGGAGCGGTCATGATGGTCTCCCTTTCCACATCATCGGGGCGGGGCGCATCGGGGCGCCCGCGAGGGCCCGCTGCCAGAAGTCTGGCCCAGCGACCGCCACCCCGTCAAGGGATTTGTCAGAACAAATCTGCCCGGCTCGACCGCACCGACGAACCACAGGACCCGCGCCACCACCAGCGGTGAGGCCATCCACTGCGCCGCTTCGCGGTCTACTACGCCACTTCGCGGTTAACAACGCCGGTTAACGGTCTACTGAAGGGCTCTGAGGTATACAGCAGAACGTTAAGTAGCGTTGTTAACCCCTAACCGGCACAGTCAACGGGCTCTTCCGGCTTGAGGGTGCGGCGGTTCAGGCCAGGCCGCGATACCGGTTGCCACATTCGAGAACAAGGGGACACGTTCGGGCCGACGAAGTCGTTCTCGCGCAGATGAGGTCGCGATCGGCGGGCGCCTCTGACCAACCACCGTCACCACAGCCCACACCCTCGAGACCCCGCCAACCCCAGCAAGTAGACCAGCACCACCCCAGTGGGATACAGGGCCCCACGCGCTTCCAGCGAAACCGGCGCACCACAATCGGAATCCGATTAGTACCCCCGCCGCGCCATTTGCGCCGTACCATGTGTCTAACGTTCGCCTCTTTCAGAGAGCTTGCATGTCGGATACGCCCTTCCAGCCAGAGATCACCATTGATCGCTCCAGCGAGCTTCCGCTATACGCCCAGATAGCGGAGGCCCTCGGTGCACTCATTCTCGAGGGCCAGCTGGCACCGGGAACCCGCATTGAGGACGAGGTCTCGATGGCCAAGCGCCTGCAGGTCTCCCGCCCCACCGCGCGCCAGGCCCTGCAGTCCCTGGCAGATCGCGGCCTGGTCTCCCGTCGCCGCGGCGCCGGCACGGTGGTCGCCTCTCCGCATGTGCGTCGCCCCATGGAGCTATCCAGCCTGCTGTCGGATCTAACCGCCGCCGGGCACAAGGTCTCCACCGAGCTCCTGGAGTACACCACGCACCCCGCCGACGAGGAGGAGGCCGAGCGCCTGGAGATCGACCCCGGTACCGAGGTGACCCACCTGCGTCGCCTGCGCAGCGCGGACGGCGAGCCGATCGCCTTGATGGACAACCTGCTGCCAGCGGCCATCGCGCCGACCCGTGAGGAGTTGGAACATGCGGGACTGTACGACCTGCTGCGCGGGCGCGGAATCGTGCCCGCGACCGCCAAGCAGGTCATCGGCGCCCGCAACGCCACCGCCAAGGAGGCCGCGGCCCTGGACGAGCGCCGCCGCGCCGCACTGTTAACCGCCAAACGCACCACCTATGACGCCACTGGCCGGGTAATCGAGTACGGCGACCACATCTACCGCGCCTCGCGCTACTCCTTCGAGACCTCCCTATTCACCGGCTGACCCCACCCGACCGCCTCAAATTTGTCAGTACAAACTCTTGACAGTGGCGGCGCTCCGGGTTTGAATTGGGCCAACGGGCCACGCTGTCGAAGACGCCGGTGGTCCTCGCACATAACCCAGGAGCACGCCGATGAGCATCGAATACACCCCCGGCCCCCTTCTCGAGGCCGCCCGCACCACCCCAACCGCCCTGTGGAATGACTCGGCCGACCCCGACGAGTTGAGCCAGTCCATTTCCTTCGGTGGCGTGGGCGCCACCTGCAATCCAACGATCGCCTACACCTGCATCAACCAGAAGAAGGAGCGTTGGCTCCCGCGCATCGCCGAGCTCGCCGAGGAGATGCCCGAGGCCAGCGAGTCCGAGATCGGCTGGCAGGTGGTGCGGGAGCTGAGCGTCGACGCTGCCAAGCTACTGGAGCCGATCTTCGAGGAGCACAAGGGTCGCAACGGCCGTCTGTCGATGCAGACCGACCCGCGCCTGGCCCGTTCCGCCAAGGCGCTGGCCGATCAGGCGGAGGAGTTCTCCAAGCTCGCCAAGAACATCATCGTCAAGATCCCCGCCACGGCCACCGGCATTGAGGCGATCGAAGACGCCACTTACCGCGGCGTGTCCGTCAACGTGACCGTGTCCTTCTCCGTACCCCAGGCCGTCACCGCCGGCGAGGCGATCGAGCGTGGCCTCAAGCGGCGTGAGGCCGAGGGCAAGGACACCTCCGCCATGGGCCCGGTCGTCACACTCATGGGCGGTCGCCTGGACGACTGGCTCAAGATCGTCGCCAAGCGGGACAACCTGTTCATCGACCCGGGCCACCTGGAGTGGGGCGGCGTGGCCGCCCTCAAGCGCGCCTACCAGGAGTTCCAGGCTCGTGGCCTGCGCGCCCGCGTTCTGTCCGCCGCCTTCCGCAACGTCATGCACTGGTCCGAGTTGGTCGGCGGCGACCTGGTGGTTTCCCCGCCCTTCAAGTGGCAGAAGCTCATTAACGACTCCGGCTACAAGGTCGAGCCCCGAATCGACGTCCCCGTCGCCCCGGAGATCATGGAGACGCTGCTGTCGATCCCCGAGTTCGTCCGCGCCTACGAACCCGATGGCATGACCCCGGAGGAGTTCGAGTCCTACGGCGCCACCCGCCGCACACTGCGTGGCTTCCTCCAGGCCGACGCCGACCTGGACGCCTGGTACGCGACGTCATCATGCCCCAGCCGTGATGAGGAACCTCTGAGATGCTCAACATCGCCATCATCGGTGCCGGCCGCATCGGCCACGTCCACGCCCGCACCGTAGCCGCCCACCCACAGGCCAACCTCGCGCTCGTGTGCGATCCCTTCGGTGACGCCGCGCAGAAGCTGGCCTCCCAGTACGGGGCCCGCTCCTGCAAGGACGCCGAGGAGGTCTTCGCCGACCCGGAGGTCGACGCCGTCGTCGTCGGCTCCCCCACGCCCCTGCACATCCCCCACCTGCTGGCGGCCGCGAAGGCCGACAAGGCGGTCCTGTGCGAGAAGCCCATTGCCCTGGACATGAAGGATGTGGAGGCGGCCAGCGCCGAACTGGACGCCGTCACTACCCCCGTGATGTTCGGCTTCAACCGCCGCTTCGACCCCTCCTTCGCCACCGTGCATGCCGCGGTTCAGGACGGCAAGATCGGCGCCCTGGAGCAGCTGACCATCATCTCCCGCGACCCGGCCGCCCCGCCGGCGGAGTACATCAAGGTCTCCGGCGGCATCTTCCGGGACATGACCATCCACGACTTCGACACCGCCCGCTTCTTCCTGGGCGACATCGTAGAGGTCCACGCCGTGGGCCAGCACCTGGATCCGGCCATCGCCGAGACCGGCGACTTCGACGCCGCCGTGGTCACTCTCAAGGCGGCCAGCGGCGCGGTGGCGACGATCATCAACAACCGCCACTGCGCCTCCGGCTACGACCAGCGCCTCGAGGCGTCGGGCCGGGACGGCGCCCTGCTGGCGGAGAACGTCCGTGCCCACACGGTGCGCCTGTCCAACGCCGAGGTCACCGACGCCCAGGAGCCCTACCTGGACTTCTTCCTCGAGCGCTACGCAGACGCCTACCGGCTGGAGCTGTCGGCCTTCATCGAGGCGGTCGAGGCGGGAACCACTCCCCCAACCGGCATCGCCGACGCCGTCGCCGCCCTGCGCCTGGCCGAGGCCGCCACCGAGTCCGCCCACAGCGGGCAGCCGGTACGCCTGGCCTGAACCGCGTCGGGGGCGGCTTCAGCCCCTTCCCCTCTGCTTGACCCGGTCGTCCCATGGCGGACGGCCGGGTCAAGCCGTGGAGCCGCGCACGACCAGTGCGGGCGTGACTAGATAAGCCCAGCCACCCTGAGGACGCGCCTCCCGCACGACGTCGTCGGGCAGCTTCGGCGCCGCCTCTCTGTCCGAGCCCCGGTGCACTCGCGCCAGCAGGGTGCGCACCGCCACCTCAGCGATCAGTGCCGCGTCCTGGCGCACCGTGGTCAGGGAGAAGGCGGCCGAGGCGGTGACGGGGATGCCGTCGTAGCCGCATACGGCCACGTCCTGCGGCACCCGGACGCCACGTCGTCGCAGCTCCATGAGTGCCCCGACGGCGGCGTGATCGTTGAAGCACACCAGAGCCTGGGGCGGCTCCGGCTCCTCCACCAGCACGCCCGCACCGCGGGCACCGGCGTCCTCGTCGGCCCCGCCGGGAATCACGCGCACCAACTCGCCCAGGCCGTGTGCCGTCATGGCGGTGCGATAGGCGGCCACACGCGCGGCCGAGGCGGACTCCCCACCACCGTCGAGGTAGACAATGCGGCGCCGACCGGTGGCAACCAAATGGTCGACCAGGACAGTGATACCGACGTCGTCGCGCGAGCGCACCTCATCGACGCCCTCCGCGGCGGTAGTCCGACACACTACGACAGTCCGCACCCGCTTCTCGGCGCGGGAGAGTTCGGCCTCGGAGATGGCCGGGTCCACCAAGACCAGTCCCTCGCAGTGGTCGGCGAGCAGGGCTCGCATCCCCTCAGCACCGCCGCGGTGCGCGGTGACGGCGGCGAGCACTAGAGAATGGTCGAGCTCGGCGCAGGCCCGGTACAGGCCGTCAATGATCAGCCCTGGAATGCCTGCCCAACGGTGAAGCTCGCGCCGATTAATCCGAGTGGCTGCGCCGCAGCAGGCGCGCACGGGGATCGGCCTCGTAGCCCATGTCGCCGGCGATCCGCAGGATCTCCTCCCGGGTGGCGGTGGCCACACCCGGAGCGCCGTTCAGCGCCGCGGACACGGTGGACACCGACCGGCCACAGCGCGCCGCAACCATGGTGATGGTGACGCGCGAGCCGTTACCTCGAGGCATGCACTTCCTCCTCCAACGCTGCATACAGACGGCTGCCCGAGCTCCTCTCACCGATCCGGGCGGACGGTGTGATTCGCGCATTCTATGAGCCTTGCCGAAGCCGGAAGGGCGGGCGTCCCCGGTTTGGACCGCGTAAGTCCATTTGGACCGCGTAAGTCCATTTGGACCGCTATCCCCTGTTTGGACCGCTGTTGTGTGTCGCGCAAGCGGTCCAAACCGACGCAAGGGGTCCAAACCGACGCAAGGGGTCCAAATCGACGCAAGGGGTCCAAACCGACGCGGGATGACCGGAACCGATGCCAGCATCCGGTACGACTGCGGCGAAGGCCCAACAGGCGCTGATCCGCGAACGATTGTCCTGACTAAGTCAAAGTTCGCCGACACAGCCCCTTGACTCTGCCCGCTCTGGCAGAACATACTGGTGACGCCAATTCACGCGCGTGAATTAGCGTGTTGCCGCGTTTCTTGCCGCTGCCCGCAGTCGGTATTCGCCGTCGCTCACGCACACGCCATCACATCCACCGTCAACGAGGACACCAACTATGAACACCAGCACCTCCCTATCGGTCGCCGTCATCGGGGCCGGCATGGCCGGCACCACGCACGCCAACGCCTGGCGCCAGGTCGGCACCGTCTACGACCTGGGGCTGCCCAAGATCCGCCTGGCCGCCATTGCCGACGCGTACGAACCTTCGCCCAGGACGCCGCCGAGCGCTACGGCTACGAGAAGGCCGTCACCGACTGGCGCGACATCGCCGACGACCCCAACATCGACATCGTCTCCATCGTGGTCGGCAACGCCCTGCACCGCGAGATCGCCGAGGCACTCATTCGCGCCGGCAAGCACGTACTGTGCGAGAAGCCGCTGGCCGACACCCTGGAATCCGCCAAGGCCATGGCGGAGGCCGAGCAGGCCACCGACACTGTCACCGCCGTCGGCTTCACCTACCGCCGCAACGCGGCCATCGCCGAGATCGCCAAGCTGGTGCACGAGGGCCACCTGGGCGAGATCAACCACTTCGAGGGCCGCTACTGGTGCGACTACGGCGTCGACCCCAACACCCCGATGGCCTGGCGCTACTCCGGCCCCATGGGCTCCGGTGCCCTGGGTGACGTCGGCAGCCACCTCATCGACACCGCCGAGCTCATCTGCGGACCGCTGGTGTCCGTCTCCGGCGGCGCCATGATGACCTCCATCAAGCAGCGCCCCGTCGCCAAGGGGCACGTCACCCGCGGCACTGCCCTGGACACCTCCGCGGTGGAAATGGCGGACGTGACCAACGACGACGTCGCCACCTTCACCGGGCACTTCGCCAGCGGCGCCGTAGGCACCTTCTCCTGCTCCCGGGTGGCCTGGAACATGCCCAACGCCATGATGCTGGACGTGCTGGGAACCAAGGGACGGGCCTCTTGGGACCTGGCCCGCTGCGGAGAGATCAAGCTCGACGACGTCGCCTCCCCCGCCGGCCTGGGCGGCGCCCGGCAGGTGCTGGTCAACCCGACCTTCCCCTACTTCGCGCGCGGCTCTTCCATGGCCTTCGGCGGTGTGGGCCTGACCCAGATTGAGCAGTTCACCTACCAGGCCTACGCCTTCCTGCAGCAGTCGCCGGCGTCACCGAGGGCGCGCTGCCGCCGTGCGCGACCTTCGCCGACGGCTACCGCGAAATGCTCATCGCCGACGCCGTGGCCAGCTCCGCGGCCAACGGTGGTGCCGCCGTCGACATCACCCCCTTCAACAAGTGATCCGGGGCCGTCCACCCGCCCCGGATCACCACCCACCACGACATCGCATATCCAAGGAACTACAAGGAGAGACTCTTATGGCACTCAACTACGGCGCCTACACCGCCTGCCTGTCCGACCGACCCCTGGAAGCCGCCCTCGACGTCCTCAAGGAGGCCGGCCTGACCGGCGCCGAGGTCAACGTCGGCGGCTTCATCCCCTCCCCACACTGCCCCGTTGACGCGCTGCTCGCCTCCCAGGCGGCTCGGGAGGACTACCTGGGCATCTTCGCCGAGCGCGGCATGCGCCTGTCGGGCCTGAACACCTCCGGGAACCCCACCTCACCGCTGCCGCCGAGGGCATCAAGCACGCCGAGGACATCCGCAACGCCATCAAGCTGGCGGGCCTGCTAGGCGTCGGCGAGATCGTCACCATGTCCGGCACTCCCGGCACCGACCCGACGGCGAAGTACCCCACCTGGGTGGTCAACCCGTGGAACGGGATCGACATGGAGATCCTCGACTACCAGTGGAGCGTGGTGGTGCCCTTCTTCAAGGAGATCGACGCCCTGGCGCGGGACCATGACGTGCAGGTCTGCTTGGAGCTGCACCCGCGCAACCTCGTGTTCAACATCCCCGCCTTCGAGCGACTCGTGGAGGCGACCGGGGCCACGAACCTGAAGGTGAACATGGACCCCTCCCACCTGTTCTGGCAACAGATGGACCCGATCGCGGCCACCAAGCGCCTGGGTAGCCTCGTCGGCCACGTGCACGCCAAGGACACCAAGATCTTCCCCGGCGCCGCCTACCGCGGCGTGCTCGACACCGACTTCGGGCACGTCCCCGCCGAGGCGGAGAACAAGACGCCGGTCGCCTACGGATACTGGTGCACCGCCTGGCCGCAGGACCCCGCCTGGCGGTTCGTCGCCCTCGGCCTGGGGCACGACACCGACTACTGGGCCGAGTTCCTGCGCACCATCGCCTCAATCAACCCGGACATGAACGTCAACATCGAGCACGAGGACGCCGAGTACGGCAACGTCGAAGGGCTGCAGCTCTCGGCCACCAACCTGCTTGAGGCGGCCGCCAAGCTCTGAACAGCCGGGAGTCGATTGACCGCCACGAAGCGGGAGGGAGGAGGGGTCGAAGGCGCGGCCGGGGCTGGCGGGAGCGGGCCGAGGAACGAGGACCGCGGATGGTAAGCCGAGACTCTCTCCTCCCGCCCGCGCCCGTCCCACTGCTCCCGCCCGGCACGTGACCAAAAAGTCGGACATAAACGTGCGTAGGCCGACTCTGCGGCCCCCAAGATAGCGCCAATTGGGGCAGACTTAGGTCCGATGCGCTACGGCCGCCCGCGGCGCACCCCACTCGACGTCGAGACGCAGAAGAAGGACACCTAAACCGTGGCGCGCAGCATTTACATCGCCTCCCCCAATGCCAGCACCGGCAAGTCAACCGTAGCCCTCGGCCTGGTCGCCTCCCTGACCAAAGTGGTGGCGAAAGTCGCGTCTTCCGCCCCTTCGTCGCCTCCCGCGAGGACGAGCCCTTCCTCGAACTGCTGCTACGCCGCTGCGGCTCCACCACGCCGGCCGCGCGGTGCATCGGCGTGACCTGGGATGAGTTCCACGCCGACCCCGACGAATCTCTCTCCCGCATCGTGGACGCCTACCGGGCGGTGGCCCGCGACCACGACGTCGTCATCATCGACGGCTCGGACTTCTCCGACGTGGTCGGCAACCCCGAGCTGGCCCTCAACGCCCGCGTCGCCGCCAATATCGGCGTACCCGTGCTGCTGGTGGTCTCCGGGCAGGGCGACCCCGAGGATGTGCGTGGCAGTGTGGAGGTCTCCATGGCGGAGATCGCCGACAACCATGCCCGCACCGTCGCCGTCGTGGCCAACAAGTGCCCGGCAGACACACGCGCTGCGGTTGCCGCTGCCCTAGCCGGCCTGGAGGGCGTAACCACCACGACCCTGCCCGAGGTGCCGCTGCTGAGCGCCCCGTCCGTGCGCGAGGTGATGGACGCGATCGACGGCACCCTCATCTGCGGCGACGAGGCCCTGCTCGACCGCGAGGCAGAGGGCGTACTGATCGCCGCCATGGATGTCTCCCACGTGCTGGAGCGCCTGAACGAGGGGCAGGTGGTGATTGTCCCCGCCGACCGCTCCGCGGCCCTGATCTCCCTGGCGGCCGCCCAGGCCTCCGCCGGCTTCCCGAACCTGTCCGGCCTGGTGCTCAACGGCGGCTTCGAGGTGGCACCGCACGCGCTGCGTCTGATCAAGGGTCTACGGCTGCCGCTACCGGTAATGACCTCCCCGCTTGACACCTTCGCGGCCGCCTCCGTCGCCGGCCCTCTGCAGGGCGGCCTGGGCCAGGCCTCCTCCCGCAAGCTCGACGTCGCCGTGACCACCTTCGAGCAGGAGGCCGACGTCGACGGCCTGCTGGCCGCCCTGGAGGTGGAGCCCAGCGAGGTCGTCACCCCCATCATGTTCCAAGCCGAGCTGATCGAGCGCTCCCGGGGCGACCGCAAGACGATCGTGTTGCCCGAGCCCGACGACGATCGCATCCTGCGCGCCGCCGACGTCATCGCCCGCCGCGGCATCGCCGACCTGATCCTGCTGGGAGATGAGGCCACGGTGCGGGCCCGCGCCGCCGAACTGGGCCTGGATATCTCCGCCGCCCGGGTCGTGTCCCCCACCGACCCTGAGCTACTGGAGAAGTACGCCGAGGAGTTCGCCCGGCTGCGCGCCAAGAAGGGCGTCACCCTGGAGCAAGCGCGGGAGCAGGTCCAGGACGTGTCCTACTTCGGCACCATGATGGTGCACATGGGCGACGCCGACGGCATGGTCTCGGGCGCCGCCCACACCACCGCCCACACGATCGTGCCATCCTTCCAGATCATCAAGACCAAGCCGGGCACTTCCATCGTGTCCTCGGTGTTCCTGATGCTGCTGGAGGACCGGGTGCTGGTGTACGGCGACTGCGCCGTCAACCCGGACCCGACCGCCGAGCAGCTGGCCGACATCGCGATCTCCTCCGCGCAGACCGCCCGCCAGTTCGGGGTGGAGCCCCGCGTGGCCATGCTGTCCTTCTCCACCGGCACCTCCGGTAAGGGCGCCGACGTGGACAAGGTGCGCGAGGCCACCGAGATCGTGCGGGAGAAGGCGCCCGAGCTGGCCGTCGAAGGCCCCATCCAGTACGACGCCGCCATTGACCCGACCGTGGCCGCCAAGAAGGCTCCCGGCTCGGAGGTGGCGGGCCGCGCCAATGTGTTCATCTTCCCCGACCTGTCCAGCGGCAACATCGGCTACAAGGCGGTGCAGCGCTCGTCCGGTGCCGTCGCCATCGGCCCGGTGCTGCAGGGCCTGAACAAGCCGGTTAATGACCTGTCCCGCGGCGCCCTGGTGGAGGACATCGTCAACACCGTGGCCATCACCGCCGTCCAGGCACAGGCCTGAGCAGTGCCCCGGCGCCCCGGCCGGGGCACTGCCGGCTGCGGCCGGATACCATCCCGTTACCCGATTCGTCAGCATCCAACCTTACGAAAGGCTCATTGTGACCACCCGGACCGTCCTCGTCATCAACTCCGGTTCCTCCTCCATCAAGTACCAGCTAGTCGACCCCGACTCCGGCCAGTCCCTGGCCTCGGGTCTGGTTGAGCGCATTGGTGAGGAGACCGGCACGATCATTCACCGGCACGCCGGTGAGAAGGTCCAGCTCGACGAGCCGGTGCCCGATCACGGTTACGGCTTGTCGGAGGTACTGCGTCTGTTTGATGAGAAGGGTCCGGCCCTGTCCGACGCGAACATCGTGGCCGTGGGGCACCGGGTGGTCCAGGGCGGCCGCTACTTCTCCGGCCCGGCCTGGTAGACGAGGACGTGATTGCCAAGATCAGCGAGCTAGTGCCGCTCGGCCCGCTGCACAACCCCGCCCACCTCAAGGGCATTGAAGTGGGCCTGGAGCTGCTGTCCGACGTGCCGCACGTGGCCGTGTTCGACACCGCCTTCTTCCAGGACCTGCCGGAGGAGGCGGCCCGCTACGCCCTCAAGCGCGACGTCGCCGACCAGTACTCCATTCGCCGCTACGGCGCGCACGGCACTTCCCACCAGTTCGTCTCCGGCGAGGTATCACGCATGCTGGGCCGCGACGACCTCAAGCAGATCGTGCTGCACCTGGGCAACGGTGCCTCCGCCTCCGCGGTGGTGGCCGGACACGCCGTGGACACCTCCATGGGCCTGACCCCGCTGGAGGGCCTGGTTATGGGCGGGCGTACCGGTGACATCGACCCGGCGGCGGTGTTCCACTTGGCCCGTGTGGCTGGTATGAGCGCCGACGAGATCGACTACCTGTTCAACCGGGAGTCCGGCATGAAGGGCCTGGCCGGGGACAACGACATGCGCGAGGTCTGGAAGCGCATCGACGCCGGCGAGCAGAACGCCCGCGATGCCATGGACATCTACCTGCACCGGCTGGTCAAGTACGTGGGTGCTTACACGGCCGTCATGGGCGGTCTCGATGCCCTGACCTTCACCGCCGGCATCGGCGAGAACGACAGCCGCCTGCGTAGCGAGCTGATTGAGCGCCTGGGCTTCATGGGCGTGCAGCTCGACGCCGACAAGAACGCCGTCCGCTCCGGCGACGGACGCATCATCTCCACCCCGGACTCGGCCATCGCCGTGCTGGTCTACCCCACCAACGAGGAGCTAGCCATCGCCCGCCAGGCCATGACGCTGGTCTGAGCTCCGCGCAGCAACGGCGGCAGGAGCGTTAGAAGAGCGTGTCGGCCCCGGCCGACACCTGTCGCCGTGATTCGGTGCCCGTCTCCACGGAGCCGGGCACCGACGCGTCCCGGCCCAGGGGCGTGCTTCCACCGGGCCGGGTCCAGCCGGGGCCCGTCGGCACGCTGCCGCCCCGCTGGTAGGCGGTGGCGGCGGCGCGGGCGCGCTGGTCGGCGGCCTCGTTGAGGGGGTGGCCGACGTGCCCGCGTACCCATTCGAAGCGCACCTTGCGCCCGCGCATGGCCGCATCCAGCTGCTTCATGAGGTCATCGTTGACCACCGGCTTGCCGTCGCCCTTGCGCCAGCCGCGTCGCTTCCAGCCGTGGATCCACTTGGTCAGGGAGTTGATGACGTACTGGGAGTCGGCCTGGATGAGCAGTTCCTCATCGGCCAGCCCCGCCTGCGCCGTCGCCCGCAGCAACTCCAGCACAGCGGTGAGCTCGCCACGATTATTGGTGGAGTTCTCCCAGCCGCCCGCAGCCCAGCAGTCCTCATCCACATACCAGGCCCAGCCTGCCGGGCCGGGGTTTCCCAGGGCGGAGCGTCCGCCGCCGCAATGATCGTCATAGGCGCACCCTACCGGCTCAGCCCACCGTCCTATCTCACCTCACTCCGGCAGGCCTACCGAATAGGCGCCGAGGTAGATCGATATGGCGGATTATCGGCGCCACTGCGTATGTAGGATCAGGGCTTTTCGTTGACGTGGTGGGCGGGAAAGTAGGGATCATTCAGGGGTGGAGCATGATTCAGCATGCCTCGCACTTACAGGCCGTGTTGTGCGGTATGCGGATCCGGGATGAATTGGATCGGCCCCGCCGCCTCACTGGAGACTGGACTGTCTTGGTGCCCGTAGCCCCACCCACGTGACCGGCTCGCGCTGTGGGCCGTATCCGAGAGCGTGGCGCCCCCCGAACCACTGACCCGCTCCACGTTTTGCACGACCCCGGGCCACGTTCCACGACCTTGGTGCCTGTTGCACGACCACCCCGGGGTCGTGGAAGGCGCACCAAGGTCGTGCAGTACCGCCCAAGGTCGTGCAACGCCACCCCAGCCACCATGCCGTTCTAGCCGTGGGTTTACTGCCCACGTCGGTTTGGACCCCATAAGTCTGTTTGGACCGCCCCAGTTACACACTGCGGCGGTCCAAATGGAGGTCGGCGGTCTAAACAGGGCAGTCCGCCGACGACCGCGCCACGACACACCGACCTAAAGCACCACACTCGCGCCGGTAGCCCCGACCGGAGGCTGAAGGATTCAGAAACAAGCGAAGCCCCGGAATCTTACGTGTCCCGAGGACCATCGCCGCGATGCCGTCCCGCTGCAAAGAACGCGCCACCTGCGATTCCGCCTCAGGGAGGCGGAATCGCAGGTGGCGCGTCTTGCGCGGTTAGCGCGTCAGGCGTCGAGGTCGGTCTCGAGCAGGGCCTTGAGCTCCTCCAGAGCACCGTCGGCACCGTCGGCGTCGGAGGCGAGGGTGACGACGTCGCCGAAGCCGGCACCGAGCGTCATGACGCCCAGGATGGAGGAGGCGTCGACGGGGGCGCCGCCCTCCTTGGCGATGGTGACGGGAACACCCTTCTCGGCGACGGCCTTGACGAAGGTCGCGGCGGGGCGGGCGTGGAGGCCGACCTTGGAGGCGATAGTGGCGGTGACCTGGGCCATGTGTACTCCTTAGAGAAAACCGGGTTCGGCGCCCGCGGTGCGGGACTGCACCTGTACGCCGATGCGAACCAGCGCGATGGCTGGTGTCGGGTTCACACTACCCGACTTTGCCATCTCCTGGCGGCGAATATCGCCACGAATACGGTCATGGGCGTTCACTCACTGTGAGCGGAGGTTTCGAACAGCAGATTGACCTGGTCGTTGTAGCCGGTGAGCGTCGACGCCGGCACCCGGTCCACCCATACCGCGTCCACCGCCGGTGTGATGATCGCGTTGACATCGGCACCGAAGTAGGTCAACGGGAAGAAGAAGGTCTGCCCGCCCTCCTCCAGGTGCACGGTGAACGGGTCGGTTGACAGGCCGGTCTCCTCGAACACCTCGATGGCCTTGTCCGTGGAAGAGGAGATCGCCGGGAACACGATGCCGTAGGAGGCGACGATGTCCTGCGCCTCGGCCGTGCCCAGGAAGGCGACCCACTGTGCGGCCAGATCGATCTTGTCGGAGTCCTTGACGATCGAGTCGCCCAGACCGTTGAACAGGGAGGCCCGGTTGCCGTTGGGTCCGATCGGGGTAGGCGCGATGCCCACGTTGATGTCCAGGCCCGCGAAGGTGTTGAACATCCAGGCTCCGTGGATGGCCAGCGCGATCGAGCCCGAGCCGAGTTGAATGTCCGTGCTCGTGGCATCGGAGAAGGCCCCGTTGGGGTTCATGTATCCCTTGTCCACCAGCCCGAAGTACCAGTCCAGCGTGCGCTGGAAGTCCTCCTCGTCGTAGCGGTAGTGGGTGCCCCAGGTCTCCTTGTCCGTGTAGTGCCAGTTGCCCACCGTGGCGGTGAAGGGGCTCCACTGAGTCTGACCGTCGTTGGACCCGGAGTCCTGGATCCCCAGGCCATAGACCTTCACATGCTTGGGGTCGAAGCCCTCCTGGTCGCCGCGCACATTGTTTTGGTCGATGGTGAGCCGGGCCAGGATCCGCTCGAAGCTGCCGCCGTCCTCAAGGTTCCAATCGCAGTTCTGGATCTCCTCCTCGGAGATACCGGCGTCGGCGAGCATGTCCTTGTTGTAGAAGATGGCCTCGGTGTCCCAGTCCTTGGGGCAGCCGTATTGGCGTCCGTCCTCGCCCTTCCACAGGTCCAGCAGGCCCTCCTGGAAGGCGGACTCGTCGACGCCGCTCCAGGCGGGCTGCTCGTCCAGCGGCACGAGCACGTCCAGGTCGACGAACTGGGCGAACTTGGCAATGTGGTCGACGAATACGTCCGGGCCGGTGCCGGCGATGAATCCGGCCGTCAGCTTGGTCCAGTAGTCGTTCCAGCCGATCTGGGTGATGTTGACGGTGATGCCCGTCTTCTCCTTGAACCGCTTGGCGCACTCCTGGTAGGCGGGCTCTTGGCTGGCGTCCCACAGCCAGTAGTCGATCGTGTTGGACTTGGACTGATTCTCGCCGCCTGAGCAGGCCGCCAGCGTCGTCGCCGTGGCGCCGGCGAGGGCACCGGTGAGCAGGCCCCGGCGGGTGAGCATGAGCTTGTGGTTCATCTCGTTCCTCACTTGATTCCGGTGAAGCCGATGGAGTTGACAATGCGCTTGGCCGCCGCCATGAACAGCAGCAGCATGGGCAGGGCGGCCACGAGCGTGGCGGCCATGAGGCCGGACCAGTCCGTGCCGGACGTGGGTGCCTGGGACCGGAACACGGCGACGGCCACGGTCAGCACGCGCGAGGAGTCCGTGTAGGACACCAGCAGGGGCCAGAAGTAGTCGTTCCAGGCGGTGATATAGGTGATGATCGCCAATGTGCTGATGGGCGCGCTGGCCATCGGCAGGATCAGCTGGAAGAACACCCGGATCTTGGAGGCGCCGTCGAGCAGGGCGGCCTCCTCCAGCTCCCGGGGGATGTTCATGAAGAACTGCCGCAGGAAGAACACCGCGAAGGGCGTCATGAACATGGTCGGCAGGGCAACACCCAGCAGGTTGTCGATCAGCCCGATCTGCTTGACCAGCACGAAGTTGGGCAGCAGCGTGAAGATCGAAGGCACCATCAGGGCCGCCAGGAACAGGGTGAACACGGCGTCCCGGCCGCGCCAACGCAGGCGGGCGAAGGAGTAGGCGGCCATGGCGGAGAAGAACACCTGGCCGGCGGTGACCAGCGTGGCCACGATCACCGAGTTGCGCAGGTAGATCCAGAAGTTCATGGAGGCGCCGGAGCCGCCGTCGGCCAGGGCCTCCTCGGTGGACTGCATGCCGAATACGCGGGCGAAGCCGCGCAGGTTGAAGTCGACCGGCAGGATCGAGGTGGGATCGGAGGTGATCCCCGCGTTGGAGGACAGGGCGGTGCGCAGCACCCAGTAGAAGGGCAGGATCGTGATGATCATTACCAGGGCCATGAAGATCCAGGCGATCACCCGCCCGACGGAGACGCCGTTCTTGCGGGTGCGGCGGCCCTCGACGGCGGGGCTCGTGTCGGGAGCGGTAGTAGTCAAAGCGCTCATGTCTGCTCGTCTCCTCTCAGTCCAGGTCCGTCTCGCCCGCACGGGTCATGCGGTATTGGAGGATGGTGATTGCGGCCAGGACGATGAGTAGCCCCACCGCCATGGCGGAGGCGTAGCCGAACTGGAAGCGGCCGAAGGCCATGTCGTAGATGTAGTACTGCAGCACGCGGCTGGCGTTGACCGGCCCGCCCTGGGTGGTCACCGAGACGGTGTCGAAGACTTGGAAGGAGCCGATCATCGTCATAATCAGCACCAGCGCCAGAATGGGGCGCAGCAGCGGCACCGTGATCTTCCAGAACATGGTCCACTCGCTGGCGCCGTCCATCTTGCCGGCCTCGTAGACCGTGTTCGGAATGGACTGCAGACCGGCGAAGATGAGCAGGGCGGTGTAGCCCACGTGCCGCCACACATTGATCACGGCAATCGTGGGGATGGCCAGGGTCGAGGAGAAGAAGTTGACGCTCTCCCCGGTCAGCGCCGAGATGATCTCGTTGGAGATGCCCAGGGTGTTGTCCAGGATCCACAGCCACAGCATGGCGACGACGACATTGGAGACCAGGTAGGGGGTCAGCACGATCGAGCGCACCAGCGTGGACTGGGTCAGGCGCTGCATGAGCACGGCGATGATCAGGGCGAGGATCGTCTGGAGACCGATGTTGATCACGACGTACTCCAAGGTCACCTTCACGGCGTTCCAGAAGATGGAGTCGCCGATCATGCGCTTGTAGTTGGCCAGGCCGGTGAACTGCTCCGGGGTCAGCAGGTTGTACTCGGTGAAGGACAACCAGACGCCCCGAATGAGGGGCCAGATGTAGAAGGCGATCAGACCGATGCCGGCGGGAATGATGAAGGCGATGCCCAGCAGGCGATCATCCTTCGGTTTCCTGCGCAGCGACGGCTCTGTCGCAGCGGCTGTTGTGGACATGGGCGATACTCCATTCCTGGCGGGATTTGGATCGGGAGATACGGGTTGGTAGTAGATCGCTCCGATGCGACGACGCGGGCAAGTCGGGCGGTGCGCCGCCGGGGGCGCGCCGGGCGGCTCAGACGGCGGTGACGCGCACGAGCAGCATGTGGTCGGGGTGAATGACGGGCAATGACAGGCCGGTGTTCACCAGGTACGAGCCGGGCAGGACCACCCCCTCGGGGCGGGTCCAGGCGGCCTCGTAGATGTGGCCCTCGTACAGGGGCGTTGCCAGCTGCACCCGGTAGGTGCGCTGCGGGTCCAGGCCGGGCAGGGGCCGGGGGGCGCCGGGCCAGGCGAGTGCCTGCCCCAGGCTGGTCAATCCGAACAGGGCGTCGGAGTGGTCTGGGGCGACGACGCCCTGGATGCGTACGGCGTCGTCCTCGTCGACGTCGGCGTGGACGACGGTGCCGGCGTGCAGCAGCGGGCGCAGCTGCTTGTGCAGACCAATCAGTTCCGCCAGGCCCTGCTTATCGGCGTCGGTGGCGCTCAGCAGGTCCCATTCCACGCCCATGTGTCCCCACAGGGCGGTGGCCGCGCGGAAGGAGATGTCCAGGCTGCGCAGCGTGGTGTGGTCGCGCCCGGAGCCGACGTGGGTGCCGATCAGCTCGGGCGGCAGCAGCAGCATGGTGCCGCGGTTGATGTTGGCACGGTCGTGGGCGTCGTTGCAGTCGGAGGTCCACACGCGCTGGGTGTGCTCGATGATCCCCAAGTCGATGCGTCCGCCGCCGCCGCAGCAGGACTCGATCTCCAGCTTCGGGAAGCGCTCGTGGAGGGCGTCCAGCAGCCGGTACAGGGCGAGGGTCTGCTCGCGGATCGCCGGGGCGCCGTAGCGGGTGCCGAGTGCCGCGTTGGGGGCCATGTGCCCGGCGGCGAGCACCGTTGAGTTGTGGTCCCACTTGATGTAGGCCAGGTCCAGGCGCTCCACCAGGCCACTGAGGGCGCCGAACAGGTAGTCCCAAGCACCCGGGGCGGTCAGGTCCAGCACCCGCTGGTGGCGGTGCTCCACGGCGCCGCCGGCCCCGTCGGACAGGATCCAGTCCGGGTGGGTGCGGGCCAGCTCGGAGTCGCGGTTGATCATCTCCGGCTCGAACCACAATCCCAGTTCCATGCCCAGGCCGTGCACGTGATCGGCCAGGGGCTCCATCCCGGTGGGCCAGACCTCCGGGGAGACCTGCCAGTCGCCCAGGCCCGAGGTGTCGTCACGGCGCGACCCGAACCAGCCGTCGTCGACGACAAAGCGCTCGATGCCGATGGCGGCCGCCTCATTCGCCAGGGCCTTGAGCGTGTCCAGGTCGTGGTTGAAGTAGACGGCCTCCCAGGTGTTGAGCAGCACCGGGCGCGGGCGCGAGGGGTAGGAGGGCAGGGCGCGCACGTGGGCGTGTGCCCGCGCGGCGAGCGCGTCCAGGCCCTCGCCCCAGGAGCCGACGACCCATGGGCTGGTGTAGCTCTGGCTGGGGCCGAGCACGACCTCGCCGGGCTGGAGCAGCTCCCCCGCACCCAATAGCCGGTAGCCCTGAGCGGGATGGGAGGCCAGGGCGCGGGTGTTGCCGGACCAGGCGAGGTGTACGGCGTGAACGCGGCCGCGGCGCCAGCCGAAGCGGGGGGTGCCGGCGGCCAGCCAGGTGGCGGCGTCGTGGCCTGTACGCCCCTCCCAGGACTCCCGCAGGCGGGTGCCGGGGGTGAAGGGGGTGCGGACCGGCTGCCGTTCGAAGGCGTGGTGGCCGGTGAAGTCGAGCAGCTCCGTGGCGTCGGCGGGCACGGGCAGCAGCGGGGTGAGTTCATCGACCTCCAGCGGTGCGGCGTCGGAGCCGGCGGCGTCGGTGACCTCGGCGCGTAGCCGCACCAGGCCGGTCGGCTCCAGGCGCAGCACGGTGGTCAGGACAATGCCGTGGACCGGGTCGGTGGCGGTGGAGGTGACCTGGTCGGCCTGCCCGCCGGGGGTGTCGATCGTCTCGACGGTGTGCGCGACGGTCTCGGGGTGGACGGAGAAGGCCGAGCCGTCGGCGCGGTGCAGCAGCACGGCGGGACGGGCCGACCAGCCAGGTGCGGCAGCGGCAGCACGGGCAGGTCGGGAGTGGTCCAGGTCTGGTTGGAGCCGGTGGCCGTGTTCTGGGCGACGGCGACGTCGGCCAGGGCTACACCATCGAACTCGCCCAGATCCTCACCCCAGTGACGTACGACCGGGTGCCGGTCGGGCATCAGGTCCAGGACCAGCGAGGTGCCGCCGCGGCGCAGGTGGACGGTACGAGAGTGGGACACGGGGTCTCCTTCGACTTGTGTGGGATCTGCGGCTGGGATTGCGGACGGGTGCCCGCGGGCTGGCCGCTGCGGCGCGGCCGAACGAACGCATAGCGATTATTTCTTAGTCGAAGAAATGCGTGACGTCAACCACCCAGCGCCATGATCTCGTCCCGTTCCGGCACGGCACACCGTCAGCTCGCCCGGGCGGCTCCTGGCAAAACGGGCGCTCATGGGCCACGATCTCTCCATGACGCAGGTCTCCTCGCCCGCCCCACCCGCGATCCCCGCTCTCGGCACCAGCCCGGTGCGCGCCGTGCTGCTCGACGCCGACGGCGTGCTGCAGCTGATCGGCACACCCTGGGAGCAGGCGCTGACCGACGGCGGCGGGGAGCTCTTCTGCCGCCGCCTGCTCGCCGAAGAGGGACCCGCTCTGAGGGGCGGCGAGGATCTGCGCACCCTGATCGACCGGCTGATAGACGAGTTGCGACTCGGCGCGAGCGCGGACGAGTTGCTCGATCTGTGGTGGCAGGCCACACCGGACCCGCTCGCCTGGCAGACGGTGCGCGACCTCAAGGCTGCCGGCTACACCACCGCGTTGGCGACCAACCAGCAGCACGAGCGTCGTGCCTGGATGCGCTCGACGCTCGGGTACGACGGTCTGTGCGACGTGGACGCCTACTCGTGCATGCTCGGCGTGGCCAAGCCCAGCCCCGAGTATTTCCACATGGTGCTGGACCTGGTGGGCGTCGCCCCGCAAGAGGCGCTGTTTGTGGACGACAGCGCCGCCAATGTGTCCGCGGCGGCGGCGCTCGGCATCCGTACGGTGCATCACCCGGCGGACGCCGGTGGCGTCCTGCTGCGCCAGGAGATCGTCGCCGCCCTCGGCGGCGCTGCAGCCTAAGCCGCCTCCAGCAGGTCGTTCGGGCGCTCCGCCGCCTCTGCGGGCGCAGGTACGTGAATCTCACCGAACCCGCGGCGGTGCTCCTCCTGCAGTAGGAGGAGCAGCCGGTTGTTCTCATACTTTCGGAATCCAGACTTCATCCGCACGGAGTTGCGAGGAACCCGCAGACGCACAAAACTCGGTTCCGTAGGCGCAGCGGAGTCGGCGCCCGGAAGGAAGATCATGACGAGCATTACGACGTCCGGCAATGCGCGGGGGCAGCGTCCAGTTTCTCCCGCGGGCCGGACGTCGGATGCCGTGAAGGCCACGGCCGCCGCCCGGCGTCGTTTCGATGCCCGCCTGCAGGATCCGGCGCGCCGCGCCCCGCGGGTGTTTCTGCACCTCATCGACCGCATCCACCGGCTGCTTCCGGGATTCGTTCGGCGCCGTGTGCCGGTGACTTTCGTCGGCTATGCGCTCATCAATGGCTCCGGCTTCCTGATCGACATCGGCTTCCTGACAATGTTCTATGAGCGCCTGCACTGGTTCTACCCGCTGGCCGTCACCGTGGGATACGCGATCGCGGGCGTGTACTCGCTGCTGCTCAACCGCTGGCTGAACTTCCAGGCGCACGGGTCGCTGGTCTCGCAGGGGTCGCGCTACGCCGTCGGGCTGGTCTCCCAGTACGTGATCTTCATTCTGGGCCTGTCCAGCCTGCTGCACCTGGTGGGCGTGAACGCGGAGCTGGCGCGACTGATCTCGGCCTGCTGCGAGGGGATCTACCTGTACGTGCTGATGCGCCTGTGGGTGTTCCGCGGCGCGCCCGAGCCCGCCGCCGAAGCCGTCTGAGGACCCGGCTCCCTCGCCGTTTTCCCGGCAGCAAGGGCGCCGCCAGCCCTTCACCAGAATGCGCGCGTGGTCTCCGTTGGCCCGTCCAGTTCGGTGAAGCCCGCGTCCACCACCGACACCGGCCGTGACCGCTCCCGCCAAGACGCCTCCGGCGGAAAGACAACGCGGACCCGGTACCCCTGCGCGGCCCAACGCTGGCGCAGTTCGGCTGGCAGTTGCGGGCTCTCCCAGGCGAGTTGGGCCGCATGGGCGACCTGTGCGCACAGCTTCCCGCTGGTCATCTCCTCCAACGGGGTGACCTCCACCGTTACCAGGGCCTGTTGCGAGGCGGAGTCGGCGGTGAGCACCACCCCGCGGGCGGCTTCGGGATCTCTGGCGATGGCGGCGGTGATCGCGGCCGGCGGCGGGGGCAGCTCGTCCCCGTGTGGAAAGTGGGTGCCCTCCACCTGGGTCTTGGCCAGCGCGGGCGGCAGCGGACGGACCGGCCCGGGCACGATCGCGCGCGCCTCGGCCCTGCCCCAGCCCTCCGGCCCGTCCTGGGCGACGGTGACGCCCGGCAGCTCCTGGATCTCCTCCCAGCGCCGGCCGCGAGCGCGGCGCACCAGCTTGCGGATGCGTCCGTCGCGCCAGTACTCCACGGCAGCGTGCCAGGGGCCGCCCGGGGCGGACTCGGGGGCGGCGAGCAGAGCCACAACAGCGCGGGCACTGGCCTCCGCAACGTCAATGCGGCGGGGTGGGTGGACCTTGTCGTAGTGGACGGCGATTTGCATGGCCCAGGGGACGGGATGGTCGGCATGCCCGGATGGGGAGAGCGAATCCGCCGCGCCGGGGGCGGTTTGCGGGGACAATGACTGCATGCGTCACATTATCTGGGACATGGGCGGCACCCTGGTGGACACCTACCCGGAGGTCGACCGGGTGCTGTGCGAGGCGGCCTTCGGCGACGCCGACCCCGCCCACTTGCATCACGTGACCGAACTGACCCGTCACTCCATCGCCCACGCGATCGCCACGCTCAGCGAAGAGCAACGCCTCGAACCCCGTGGTCTGGAGGAGGCGTACGACGATCTGAAGGAACGGTGGCGCACGCAGCCGGCTCCGGTCATGGATGGGGCGCGGGAAGTGATGGCGCGGGTGAGCGAATTGGGCGGGCTGAATCTGCTGGCCACGCACCGGGACCGCGACTCCGCCACCGCCCTACTGCAGGGCCTGCATTTGCAGATGGATGACATCGTCTGCGCCCCGGACGGGGTGGCCCGCAAACCCAGCCCGGACATGAACCTGCTGCTGGCGCAGCGTCACCTACTCGACCCGGCGGAGGTGCTGTGCGTCGGGGACCGGCCGATCGACGTCGTGGCTGCGCGGGAGGCGGGGATGCCCGCGGCGTTGCTAGTGCGCCCGGGCACGTCGGTGACCCTGCCGGACGACGCCCCGGGAGCGCTCGTAGTAGCCAGCCTGCGGGACTTGCTTCCCCTGGTGGACTGAGCCGCGCACCTTCCGGCCCTCCTGGTTCCCCATTCGGCCCGCTCCGAAGTCAGTGATCCGCTGCGCCCGGCAGGCGCATGAGCAGGGCGTCGCCGTCGAAGACAAGGCCCGCGTAGCCGTCCACATGGGCGGCCTCCTTGAAGCCGGCGGCCAGGTGCGCAGCCACGGAGGCGTGGTTGGCCGTCTCGACAACACTGAACAGGTCCTCCCCCGGCTCGATCTCCTGCACGGCGACGCCGACCGCGGCCAGCAGGGCGCGGCCAATCCCGCGGCTGCGGGCGCCGGGGTCGACGATCAGACCGGAGACCATCCACCGCTCCGGGCGTCCCTCCTCCAGGTCGCCGGGCAGCAGGAAGGCGCCGGACAGCGCGATCGGGGCCGCCGTGTCGTCGTCCCCAACCGGCGGGTCAATCGCATCGAGTTTGGGCGGCTGCGAAGCCCCGCCATCGAGCCCGGCGAGTTCGACGTCGTCGGCCGGGAGGGAGGCCAGCAGCAGTACCGGTAGGGCGGCGATCATGCGCGGCGCCTGTTCCAGCGCCTCCTCCACGCTGATTCCGCGCAGGGCCAGCAGACGGGCCACCCGCGGGGCATCTTCGGGACGAGCGGGGCGGATGATAACGCCCGACGGCACGGCACTCATGCCCGCCCTCCCTCTGTGGCGATGGGCGCCGCGGGGACCGAGGCGACGGTGAGGACGAGGTGGTCGATGCCGGTGACACGCATGGGAGCCATCATGCACCCGTGGGTCCCGGCGCCGCCTGCACGACGACGCTGGGACCCACGGACTGGTCCGGTAACCCGGCCGGCCCGCCCAAGCCGCTTGTCACGGCCCCGCTATGACACGCGCCCTAGCGGGTGCGTTCCGGGACGCTGGGAGGCCGCCCGCACCCCATGGCGGGGAGTGTGTGGCCCGCTCGCAGCCTCGTTGGTGTGCGGATGCGGCGGGTTGACCAGGATGGCGTCGCCGACGGCGTGGTCGGGCTCCAGCTGCCAGCCGGGCCGCCGTAGCGCGTAGAAGATCAGCGGCGGCACGCCCAGCACCACGATCACCAGCCGACCACCAGGCGTAGCCGACGGTGCTCAGCCCCGTGAACCCGGACGGGCGCACGAAGGACAGCACGAAGGCCACCGCGCAGGCCAGGAAGCCGACGCCGGCCACCAGCCCCATCGCCGGGGTGCGGTAGGTGCGCTGCACCTGCGGGCGGGTGGCGCGCAGGCGGATGGCGGCGGCGAACAGCATCATGTACATGATCAGGTAGAGCGCGGCGGCCATGTCGATCAGCGTGACGAAGGCGGTGTTGCCGTTGGGGATCACCACGAACAGCAGCGCCAGGATGGTCACGATCACCCCCTGCAGCACCAGGATCGAGCGCTGCACGCCGGCGCTGTTGCGCTTTTGCAGGGCCGGCGGCAGCAGGCCAGTGCGGGCGGCGGCGAGCAGGCCCTTGGAGGGGCCGGCGATCCAGGTGACCACGGAGGCGAAGGCGCCCAGGGCGATCAGCAGCGAGATGATCGGGGTGCCCCAGGCCAGGTGCCAGTGGTCGAAGAAGGTCTGGAAGGCCAGGTTGATGCCGTCCACCACTCCGAGACTAGCCTTGGGAACCGCGACGGCGATCGCCAGCGTGGGCAGGATGAAGATCGCCAGGATCATGACGGCGGAAATCAGCACCGTGCGCGGGTAACCACGGCCGGGGTCGGACAGGTCGTTGGCGTGCACCGCGTTGACCTCCATGCCCGCGTAGGCGAGCACATTGGACACGATCAGCACGATGGAGGCCAGGCCGGTCCAGGGCGGCAGGACCGCCGACGTCGTCAGCTCCGTCTGGGAGGGCGTGCCGGAGATCAGCCAGGCGGCCCCGAAGACGATCAGCAGCGCCGCCGGAAAGAGCGTGCCGATGATGCCGCTCCACGAGCCCACCTTGGCGAACAGGTTGCCGCCGGCCAGGGTGATGAGGGTGGAGACCCAGTACAGGATGATGATGACGCCGGCCACGTACACGCCGTTGTTCGCCAGCGTGCCGCCGCCCACCACGTAGGACAGGCTCACAGCGATGAAGGCGATCTGGGTGGGGTACCACACCACGTTCTGCACCCACTGCAGCCAGATGGCCACGAAGCCCCAGCGCTCCCCGAAGGCCTCGCGCACCCAGATGAATACGCCGCCCTTCCAGCCGGTGGCGAGTTCGGCCGCTACCAGCGCCGTGGGCACCATGAACAGCACCGCCGGGATGATGTAGAGCACCACCGAGGACAGGCCGTAGCCGGCCATGGCGGGCAGCGAGCGCAGGGAGGCCACGGCCACCACCGTGAGCATGGCGAGGTTGAACACACTCATGCCGGCGGAGGGGCGGGCCGAGTCGTCCTCGGAGGAGACGGCACCGCGGGCGGGCAGGTCCCCGAGGGTCCCGGCGGGCGCGTGGCCGGACGGGACGGCGGGCGCACCAGCCGTCGTTCCGGCGCTGCCGGAAGCCCCGTCGTCGGGGCCGGTTGGGTTTCCGATCACGTTGTCGGAGGTTTTGAGTGACATTTCGACCCCTCAGTGGTGGAAGGCGGTAGGGCGGTCCGACTCGTGGGGCAGCGGCCCATCGAGCCGGTCGAGGTAGGCGACCTCGGCACGCATGTCCTCCAGGAAGGCGTCGGCCAGGTCGTGGCTGAGCCCGTTGCGGACGACGATCCGCTGCACGGTGACGTCGGTGAGGTCATCCGGCATCGGATAGGCGGGGACCAGCCAGCCCTTCATGCGCAGCCGGTCGGACAGGTCGTACAGGTTCCACTTGTCGGCGTGGTCGGCGCGCAGCCGCCAGGCGAACACGGGAATGTCCGAGCCGTCGTTCCACAGGTCGAAGGGACCCATGGCAGCGATCTGGTCGGCCAGGTAGCGAGCCACGTCGCGGCTGTTGGCCTGTACCCGGCGGTAACCGTCGAAGCCGAGCCGCAGGAACATGTAGTACTGCAACAGCACCTGGGCGCCGGGCCTGGAGAAGTTGAGCGCCAGGGTTGGCATCTGCCCGCCCAGGTAGGACACCTCGAAGATCAGCTCCTCGGGCAGGGCGGCTTGCTCGCGCCACACCACCCAGCCGATGCCGGGGTAGACCAATCCGTACTTGTGCCCGGAGGTGGAGATGGAGGCGACTCGGTCGACGCGGAAGTCCCACTCCAGCTCCGGCTGGATGAAGGGCGCGATCATCCCCCCGGAGGCGCCGTCGACGTGGATCGGGATGTTCAGCCCGGTGCGCTGTTCAATGGCGTCCAGGGCCTGGGCGATCTTGGCGACCGGCTCGTACATGCCGGTGTAGGTGACCCCCATGATCGCCACCACGCCGATGGTGTTCTCGTCGACGTAGTCCTCCAGGCCGTGACCGTCCAGGACCTTGTGGTCCTCGCTGATGGGCACATACCGGGGCTCGACGTCGAAGTAGTTGCAGAACTTCTCCCAGCACACCTGCACGGCGCTGGACATGATCAGGTTGGGCCGATCGGTGGGCCTGCCGGCGGCGCGGCGGGCCTTCTGCCATCGGCGCTTGAGCGCCAGGCCGCCGAGCATGCAGGCCTCGGAGGAGCCGATGGTGGAGGTGCCGATGGTGTGGCGCGGATCCGGGGCGTGCCACAGGTCCGCGAGCATCGTCCAGCAGCGGGTCTCGATCTCCGCGGTGCGCGGGTACTCGTCCTTGTCGATCATGTTCTTGTCGGCCGCCTCCAGGTAGAGGCGGTCGGCGTGCTCGTCCATCCAGGTGCTGACGAAGGTGGCGAGGTTGAGGCGGGCGTTGCCGTCCAGCATCGCCTCGTCGTGCACCACCTGGTAGGCGGTCTCGGGCAGGGCCTCCCCGGAGGGGAAGCGGAACTTCGGCAGGTCATAGGCCTCGCCGGGACGGGCGAACAGCGGGTTGAGCTCGCTGCTGCCCGGATCCGGGGCGGTGGAACCGTTTGATGCTGGCCGTGACATGTCGGGTCTCCTCTCGGTTGACAACGATTGACATAGGAATATCACTGCGCTGTGTTTGCTACCACGAACACAGAGAGATAAGGGTCCATTCGCAATTTACCATGGCTATCTTCCCAGCTTTCCGAAACAATCTCGACATTTGCCAGCATCCCTCAAGCTTTTCTTTATAACCGACGCCACCAAGAGCTGCTTTAAAAACATCGGGAAGCACGCTGGGAATAGTCGCATAAATCCGTCAAAGCACGAAGACGTCCACGGACACCCACAATTTGAACAGCACCTGAAAGCGTCCCCGGAAAAGCCTGAACCGGCCACCGTATTTGTGTCCGCACGGACCGTGACAAGACGGGCTCTTCGCATTTGCCGATGCGTTGGCTGCTTGCTCTTCCGGCTCCGGGGGTGTGGTGTTGGAATCCGGCGCGACCTCGGGTGCGCGGGGTGGAGGCCTGCCCACCCACACGGCCTGCCGTTAGTGCCGGACCCCGCGCGGCGGCCCAAAGTGTCCGGGATCGGCATAAACGACTCCGACGTCGCCCGCAGCCCCAGGTAAAACGTTGGAATCATGCGGATTCCGGCAGGTGGCAGGCGACCACGAACGGCGTTCGTGCCGAATTCGGACATTCCGTCCCACGGCAGGGAGCCCGGGCGCACACCACCCACACCAGCACCCAGCCCACCAGGCCGGCAACACTCTCCACCCGCCACACCCACAAACCGGACAGGCCCGTTGGAAGTCGCGCACATCCCCGCTGACCATGCCGTACCGGAGACTGACAATGCCGTGCCGGTTCGCCGTGCCCGAGTCGGCCGCCAGCACCCCCGCGCCCGGAAACGGGGCCATCCGCTACGCCACTTCGCCATCTACAACGCCACTTCGGGGTTAACAACGCCTGTTAACGGTCTGCTGAAGGGCTCTGAGGTATACAGCAGAACGTTAAGTAGCGTTGTTAACGCCCAACCGGCTCAGCAGACACCTCAGCCCACCCCATCCCCAAACACGAAGAGCCATGAATCCGGCCGGAGCCGCCGGCGGTTGACTTGTTCGTGACATTATGACTGCGTGAGTTCCCCGAATCAGTTCCAGCCCGGCCCACACGGCAAGTCGTCCTACGGGCTGGTGCCGCAACCTGGCGGCTACCAGCAGCCGACGGCCCAACCGGGCGTCTGGCAGCAGCAGCCGCGGAACCTGACTGCCGGGCAGTATCCGCCCCCACAGCAGAGCCCGTCTGGTTTCCCCGCATATCCGAACGCGCAGCAGCCGACACCCTACGGGTACATTGCCGCACCACCCCCGGCTGCGAAACGGCCGAGACGGAGACAAGTGGCGCTCATATCCGCGCTGGCGGTCGTCCTCGTGCTGGCCATCACGGGCTCCATCGTCCTCGTCTTACGGGGACGCGGCACCGACGACGTCCCTGAGAACAGCCTCTGGTCGCAGGCCTGGGTGAATGGCTTCGAGGAGGCCTGGTCCCTGGAGGCTCCCGCTGACTTCCGTGGACAGGAGATGTCGACGCGCGTCCACGACAACCGTCTGGTGAGGATTACCAGCACGTCCACGACTGCTACCGTCACCGTTTTCGACATCTCCGGAGATAGTCCCAGGCAACTGTGGGAGACCCGGCAAGAGGTTACCGAAGCCGTTGACAGGACAAGAGTCTGGGACCGTCAGATCATCGTCGAGAACACGCTGATAGACGTTGACTCCCAAGAACGCATCACCGCCCCCTGGGACGCGGAGGCCAGGGTAAGCATCACGTCAGCGGGTGCCATCGTCTGTGTCGAAACCATTTGCCGCTGCTGGTCGAGTCCCTCCGAAATGCTGTGGGAGACCGACTTCGCTACGGATAGCCCGATGACGGTGCTGTCATACGCAATCGTGGACGGGCATGTACTCGCCAGCTCATCCGATTACGACTACTTCGTGGTCGACTTGAACACCGGCGCCACAAACCAGCTGGACGCGGACACGTACACCATTCAGCAACCACTCGCCGACGGCTGGCTGGTTCACACCAGTGGCGGTTTACATACCGACGCAACCATCGACTTGTATGAGGCTGATGGCACCTTGAGCGAATCATTCAAGTTCGACCCTGACACGCCGTTCTCCACCTACCCATGGTCACCTACGGCTTTCACACGAGAACAAGCCCGCCTTTGGCTGGAGAACTTCGACACCTCCTGGGCGCCATCGACCTACACCATCTCAGAAGCAGACCCCGAATGCGAGTCGATCACCATCAACAGCAACGACGTCGTGCTCGGCGAGCCTAACTCCCTGGTCAGGGCGGAGCGCGAGGGAGAGTGCACATCCACCAGTGCCCTTCAGGCGTTGTATCACTCCGGGCAGGGACAGGTACAGAGCTTCAACGAGACGGACGGGGACGAACAATTCCTGGTGCTGGTGGATATGGTCACCGGACGCGCTTCAGAACCGATTCCACTTGGCACGAGCGAAGAATTCGCAGGTTATACACCTCTCGGAGACATGCTCATTGTCGAAGTAGAATCCGGCGAAATCCTCGCCTACCGGCCAACCACATCGTAATCAGGCTCGTCCGGTTTGAGGGTGCGGTGGGCTGACGGTTCGGTTCGCCGGGCGGCTGGTTGGCGTGCGCGTCTCGGAGGCGTGATGAGTGGCGGGTCAGGCAGGGCTGCAGGGTGGCTCACGGTGGATCAAGCGCGACGGCTCGCTTGTTCGGGTCGACGGTTCGTGCGAACCGTCCGCCCCACCACACGCCAGCCCGACTAGCCCGGCACAGCGGCCCCTTCAGCCCTACATGGCGCCGCCGGCTCGACGACGTCCTCGTCGGCCCGAGCACGACCTCCCACTCCCGCAGGCGACCACCGCACAGCGGCCGCCGGGACCGAACCACCACACCGACAAACACGAACAGCCCGTCATCAGACCCACGCCGCGACGTCGTTGTCTCAGGATGAGTCTGCGGTCAAGCATCGAGCCAACCGCACAGGAGCGGCGCCAAATAGTACCAGCAGTTGGCCTATTTGTGACATTATCAGCAACATGACCCAGCCCGGCCAACCCCAGCCCAACCGGAACAACACGCCTCCCCCGCGGGCTCAAGCCGGCGGCTTCCAACAGCCACAACACCAGCCCGGAGCCTGGCAGCAGCAACCGCAGTACCCACCTCCGGCGCAGTATCCGGCCGCGCAGGGCTCTCCCCAGTACCCGCCCCCGCAGCAGCCGGCGGGAGCTTACGGGTACGTCGTCACACCTCCACAGGCCCCGCCGGCGCAGTATCCGGCCGCACAGAGTTACCCCCCATACCCGCCCCCGCAGCAGCCGGCGGGAGCCTACGGGTACGTCGTTACACCCCCACAGGCCCCGCCGACGCGGTCGAAGCGGAAGCGAGTGGCGCTCGTGTCCGCGTTGGTGGTCGCACTCGTGCTGACCATTGGAGGCGTCACCCTGTTCATCCGGAGCCGCGGCACCGATGGTCCTTGGTCGCGCGCCTGGGTGGATGGCTTTGAAGAGGCCTGGTCCTTGGAAGCGCCGACCAATTCCTACGGCAAAACGTTGTCCACAGCCTCCCTTGAGGATCGGCTGGTGCGTGTAGCCAGTACATCCAGCACCGCAACCATCACCGTGTACGACATCTCCGGGGATGACCCCGAGCAACTGTGGGAGACCACGCAGGACGTTACCGACACCGTCGTCTGGCCGGCGCTCTGGGACCGCCAAATCATCATCGAGAACACGTTCATAGACATTGATTCCCAAGCGCGCAGCGACGCACCCTGGGACGCCGACGCCAGCGTGACGATCATGTCAAACGGCGCGGTCGCCTGTGTTGACACCACCTGTCAGTTCTGGTCGAGCCCCTCCCAGAAGCTGTGGGAGACAGAATTTCCCACCGACGCCGCCGTGGAAATGTGGTATTCCCTCGCCGACGACTATTCAATCGTCAGTTCGATTGAGTATGAGGACTTCTTCGTGGTCGATTTGAAGACCGGGAACATGAACCGACTTGACGGCGAGAAGTACGCACTCCCATATAAACTGAACGACGGCTGGTTGACATACGAGGGCGATGGTTCAACGGAGCCACCACTTTTCACCTGTACGAGCTCGACGGCACCCCCAGTGATTCATTCGAATCCGACCACCGGTACGACTTCTCCGAGTATCCTTGGTCGCCAACGCCTTTCACTCGGGAGCAGGCTCGGCTGTGGCTGGAAGACCTCGACCTCTCTTGGGCTCCCGCCACCTATACGGTCTCGCAGACAGACTCGGACTGCGAATCAATCACCGTCAACGGTAATGACGTCGCACTCGGCGAGGCCAATGCCCTGACCCATGCAGAACCTGGTGGCGAGTGCACGGGAACCTTCCCCGTGCAGGCGCTGTTCTACTCTGGCTACGGCCAGGTCGAAGGCTTGAGCGTACAGGATGGAGACAAGCGCTACCTGATGCTGGTGGACATGCTCACCGGGCGCTCATCAGAGCTGATTCCCCTCGGCTCGTTCGATGATTTCGCAACCTATATCTTGTCCGACGACCTACTCCTTGTCACATATCAGTCCGGCAAAGTCGTCGCCTACCAGCCCACCTCCTAGCCGGACCTTGATCAGCTCGCATCAAGCAGATCGCGGATCTCCTGGGCGGTCAGGCGGGTGCGGCTGGCCGGCGTCGCCCCGGCGTGCGCTGCTGACTCACTGGCCGCACCGTCTGTCGCGGCATCGGCGGAGCCTCAACCACACGGTCGAACAGTTCGGCCTTCTTCTCCTTAAGCTCCATGACCTTCTCCTCAATGGTCCCGGCAGACACCAACCGGTAGACCATGACGGGCCGGTCCTGGCCGATACGGTGGGTGCGGTCCACCGCCTGCTCCTCGGCCTGCGGGTTCCACCATGGATCCAGCAGGAACACGTAGTCGGCCTCCGTCAGCGTCAGCCCGAAGCCACCGGCCTTCAGCGAGATGAGGAAGACGTCGGCGCCCCCACCCCGGAAGCGTCGATGACCTCCTGCCGATTGGTGGTGGTGCCATCCAGGTAGGCGGTACTCATGCCGGCGGCCTCGAGCGCCTCGCGCACCCCACTCAGGTACCGAGTGAACTGGCTGAACACCAGGGCCCGATGCCCCTCGGCGAGCACCGACTGCAGCGTCTCCAGCAGCACCTCGACCTTGGCCGTGTGCCCGCTCCGCCGGCTGGTCTCAGAGTTCTGGGCGTCGGGCCCCTCGACCAGCGCCGGGTCGAGCGCCATCTGCCGCAGGATCGTCAGTGATTTCAGAGCTGTAAAACGCGACTGGGAGGTGTCCTCCTGAAGCAGTCCCAGCACCTTCTGCCGTTCACGCGCAAGCCGGCGGTCGTAGGCGCGTCGGTGTGCGGGCGCCAATTCCACCGCCAGGATCTGCTCGTTCTTGGCGGGCAGCTCGGCGGCAACGGCCTCCTTGGTGCGGCGCAGCATGAAGGGACGGATGCGGGCACGCAGCGCCGCCAGAGCGGCGTCGTCTCCGCGGTCGATTGGCCGTCGGTACAGCTCGGCGAAGCGGTCGGGGCCGGGCAACAGCCCGGGGGCAGTGATTGACGCCAGGCTCCACAGGTCCATCAGCGAGTTCTCCAGCGGCGTGCCGGTGATCGCCACCGTCGACGGCGTACGCAGGCGCCGCACGGCCTTGTAGGTGACCGCGTTGTGGTTCTTCACGAACTGAGCCTCATCCAGCACCGCCCATGCCCAGTCCACGGCGGCGAAGTCCTCCTCCTCGATCCGGGCGATGGTGTAGCTGGTGACCACCAGATCGGCGGCGGAGCGAATCGCCTCCAGGTCTTCCTCCCGCTTGGTGCGGGTGCGGGTGATGGTGCGCACGCGCAGCTCGGGGCAGAAGCGGGCGGCCTGCTCCGCCCAGGCGCCGACGACGCTGGTGGGGGCGACTACCAGCACCGGGTCGGCCGGTGCGCGGCCGTCCGACGCCGATCCGCCCGGTTGTGTGGCACCCTCTGCCGCCCGCTGCTCCACCAGGCGCTGGACGACGGCGAGCACCTGGAGGGTCTTGCCCAGGCCCATGTCATCGGCGAGGATGCCGCCGAGCCCGGTGGACTGCAACAGAGCGAGCCAGCGGTAGCCGTCCAGTTGGTAGGGCCGCAGTTCGGCTTGCAGTCCCGCTGGCACCGGCGCGTCTACGACGTCGGCGGCGTGCGGCTCGCCCGCACCGCCAGAAGTGCTGTTCCCCTCGGCGCCGTCGGCCGCGGTCATTACGGCCAGGAGCCGCCCGACGCCTTCGCGCCAACGCCGGGCCTCCTGGCCGATAACGCCCAGCTGCTCCAGCTCGGCGTACAGGCCCGCCTGGAAGGGCGTGACCGAAAGGTCGCCGGCGCTGTGGGCCTGCGGGTCGCGCAGGTCGCGGCCCTCCTCCATGAGCCGGGCCAGGCGCACGATCTCGGGGCGGTTGGCCAGGTTGATCCACTTGCCTGAGTCGAGCAGCACCTCGTCCGCACCGGTGGCGACCGCCGTCATCAGCCGCTCCAGCGGCACTGCCTCCTCCCCCACTTTCACGCGCACCCGCAGGGAGAACCAGTCCGGATTCTCTTCGTCCTCGGCGACGTCGGTGGTGATCAGTGGGGCCTCCTCGGCCTCCCGATAGTCGGGCACCTGCCCGCTCACCTCGACGACGACGCCGTCGATCGCCTCCAGTGCGGGCACGGCCTGGGTGATCAGCCGGGCGGTGTCCATGCCGGTGAAGTGACCCGGCCGCCACAGCGGCCCGTGGGTGGGGGCCAGTGGCGCGCAGGCATCGATGATGCGGCGGGCGAGGGCATACTCGCTCGCGGCATCGCGGATTGCCGGGACCTGGCCATGATCCCGACCAGGTCCGGACTCCGTGAGCGACGTGGTGCGGGATTCGCCGTCGGCGCTCGCTCCCGCCGTGGCGGAGGTGCTGGCAGGCCACTGCCATTCCGCAGGCCCGGGGTCGGCAAGGAGTTCCGTAAGACTGCCGACGGCGACCTCGCCGCAGCTGACTCCGGATGCGGTCACGTAGCGGATTGACCAGGAGGTCTCGGCGTGATGCCGAGCGGCGTGACTCACGTGCAGCACCGCAACCGGCGCACCGACGTCGGGCACATGCAGGGCGGGATCGAGCTCGATGATGGGCACGGCTGCGGCGAGCCGCCCCAGGTGGTCGCGTTCGAAGCGGCCCACGTCCGCGGCGGGAATGGTGAGCTGCTCATTGCGCGTCAGCAGTCGGCCCAGCACCTCGCCCGGGGGCGGCTCCAAGGGCATGAGGTTGAGGGCGCCGTCGGCACCCATGAGCGCATAGGCGTGCGTGGGGTTGCCCAGCGCCCGGGCCTCGGCGTGCTGTCCTTCGCCTGGCTTGAGCCCCGCGACGCCGTCGAGGTCCAATGCCGGTGCGATCAGGGCGGTACCGTCCGGCTGGCGGGTGACTCCGACGCCGGCGCGCAGGCCAGGCAGAATGCGTACCGGGTTGCCGCTGTGTTGGGCCGTTGTCAGCGTCACCCCGGCGGCGACCGCGCGCCGCAGCGCGCCCCAAACGCGGGCCGGCAGTGCGCCCAGATCGATGACGGAGTTGGTGTAGTAGAGGTCGCCGTAGGGTCCATGACCGCCAGCTCGGTGAGGGCGGCCAGCACATCCGGTGCCACTTCACCGGTCAAGTCACCATTCGTGAGGCCACGCCAGGAAATGCCCTGCTTGACCCAGCCGCGTTTGCCGGCAATCAGTGGGCGCAGGTGCAGGCGGCCCGGCTGGGTGATGCTGGATCCGAAGCGACCGGCGCGACGGGAGGCGGCACCGTGGCCAGCGGCCTCAGTATCGACCACCTCGATGGCGACGGCCCGGCGCGCGGTCGGCCGGGTGCGCAGCAGTTGGGTCAGGCGGCGCTCCCAGTCGGCGTCGCCTGGCGGCGCGGAGGGGGCAGTCGCCAGGCGGCGGGCGGTCAGCACCAGGGCGGCCGTGTGCTTGCAGTTCCCGCCTACCGGGCAGGAGCAAGTGCCCGACCATTTCACCCGCTCGCCGGAGAGGCGGGCATAAACCATGGTCTGATAGATACGCCCCGGCGTGCCGCGCACCGCGGCGGCAAGAATCTCACCGTTGCCCGATACGGAGAGGTTGGCCACCCGTCCCTGCTCCGCGTAGCGGCGTCCGCGACCGAACGCAGCCTGGCCGACCACAGCCGCGATCTCGGCATCGGTCACCCGTGCCGGCCAGTCCTCGGGCGTGATCTCTCGGGCCATGCCTTCACCATACGGGCGGGGTCCGACACGTTGCGAGCCGACATAACGGTGCGCAGGGTTCCACGCCTGGGCGCCCCGCATGGCCACCCCAACTACTCAGCGCCGTCGACGCACGATCTGAGCGATCAGTTCCCGACTGCAGCCGAGCGCCTGGGCGAGCGCAGTGTAGGACCAACGCTTCGGCTCGGCCGCACGGAGCCGATCGATGAGTTCGTCGCGCTCGGCCCGGTAGCGAGCGGCCAGGGCATCGGCCTCGAGGGCCTGGGCATGCAACTCGGCGGCCCTGGCCGCCAGCGGGTCGGACACGCCCGTTGAGCGCACCGGAGGGCGCCGTCCCCGTCCGGGACGGCCGCCCTCCGGTTGCGCACTGTGCGCAGCGGGTCAGAGCCCATTTGAGAGCCCCCGCGAGAACTCCGTGACCAGGCTCGGCACCGCGGTGTCGAAGCCGACGACGTCGAGCATGCCCGCGTCGTCCGGGTCGGCGATGGTGAAGCCCGTGGAGGTCATTCCCTCCACGACGAGGCGGGCGGAGATGCCGCTGTGCTCGCGGTAGCGGCGCAGCGCCTGGAACGGGTGGATGTCACCGGCCCAGGTCTCGTTGTCGGTGTAGATGACGAAGGTGTCCACTTCCAGGTCGTGCTCGGTCGCATACAGCATGGGCAGTGCGCAGTCCGTGCCGCCGAAGGGCATCGCGTCCACCGCCTTCAGCGCGTCGTCCAGACGACGCCGGGGGCTGATGTCCAGCGGCGCCATGGCAGCCGGCTGCCAGTATCCCGGACGAGCACTGGTGAAGGCGAAGGCGGCGGAGCCCGGCTCGGTGGCCAACTGCACCAGCGCCAGGGCGGCCGCCGCCTCGCGGGCGGTCAGGGCCATGCCGGAGATGGGCATGCCCATGGAGCCGGAGACGTCCACGGCGAGCATGGTGCGCTTGCCTGCGGGCTCGACGGCGCCGAAGGCGCGTAGAAGGCGGCGTCCAGGGCGTCGGCGACCTTCGTCGTCGACGTCCAGGAGGCCTTGCCGCGACGGGAGAACCCGGAGGCATAGGTGCGCTGGGCGACCAACAGGCTCACCGGGTGCACGCGGGCGGCGCGCAGGCGGGCGGCGTCGGTCAGCTGCCCCGCGATCTCATCGGTGCGACCACCCATGGCGGGCAGCAGACCCAGCCGGGTCAGACGCGGCAGCTGCCGCATGAGCGCAGTCAGCGGCACGCCGACGTCGAGCAGCGCCTCCCAGACCTCGGGCCGGGTCAGTGCCGCATCCGGCAGCATCTCCCAGGTCAGGTGGTAGTCGCACACGATCCGCGCCCAGGTGGCGGCGGCGTCGGTCCGGGTGGCGTCCGCCTCCCGGGCCTTGACGAAGCCCTCTATGAGGGTGGGGGTCTCCTCGCCTACGGTGCCGTGGGCGATCCAGTCGAGGGTGGCGCGCAGTGCGGGATCGTCGACCTTCGGGTGCGCCAGGCGCAGCAGGTCGCGGTGCGTCCAGCCGTCGCGCTGGCGATACTTGACCGCCTGGTAGGCCAGAGCATCGGCGTCGCGGGCGGTGTACCAGGAGCCGACGGCGCGGCGCAGGCCACGCCCCCAGCCGCGGAACTGCTCCACGTAGGTCGCGAAGGTGAACAGGTGCGTTCCGGTGCGGGCCACCTTGGGCAACGCGGCCAGTGCGGCGTCGCGGGCCTCGGGCACAGAGGTCGCATAGGCCAGGGCGAACAGGGCCGGGTTCTGCTTAGGAGCAGCACCGGATAGGGAGACCTCGGTGATCGTGGTCACCAGGCCCTGCGGGTCGTCTGCGGCCAGCCGGCGCAGGACCTCGGTGTTCTCGAGTGCCAGCGTTTGCGCATCGGTGTAGTAGGTGCCGCCGTCCACACCCAGGATCAGGAAGCGGCGCAAACGGGCGGCGTCGTCGAGCGCGAAGGCGTAGCCGCCGGCGGAGTTGCGTACCTGGCCGGTGGTGGCCGGGCGGCTCTGCGGCGTGCGCCTGATGCTGATGCCTTTCAAGATGTCCATTTCTTCTTCCCTTCCTTTCCTGTTTCCGGCGACGGATGTGCACCTGGGTGGCGGCGGACGTGTTCTTGCCCGCCGGACAAGCGGTGTCAACCGCGCTGTTCGAGAGCGATAACCGACCGGCTTCGGCCCGCCGCCACCCCGGGCGGGCGCAGGAGCGCGCCCGCCTTATGACTACGTGAACGGCGATGCGGGGCATGTGTTCGGCCTCCGGATCCTCCGAGGAGGGCTGGGGTCGAACCAACTAATTCCGATAACCGAAGACCTTCCGGCCCGCCGGCACGCCGTTCGCGTATGTCGACCACGGCCGACCCGCAGGAGTGTAGACCCCTACACAACCGGAGCTCAACCCACCTCCATTACAGATCTTGTGAGGTGACACACTACTGCAGGACAGCGCGGACCACCGCAGAGCCCCCGACTTCGACCCGCATCTCGCACACGAGTTGCTCTCAAAGACACGAGTTCTAGAGCTTTGCATGCGCCAAGCACGTGTAAACCTCCAAAGCTCGTGTTCCTGACGCAAACTCGTGTTCCTGACGCCGCCTGCGCCAACCGCCACGCAGCCCACGGTGAACTAGCACACGGGTCCGCCACTGAGCATGCAGAAAAACGCCTTACGCGCACCTGGGTAGCGCGCTCACAAGCCGTCACGCGCCATAAGCCCCGGGCGCGTGCGCGCAAGGACAGGCGTGAATAGAGACAGGCGTCCGAACGGGCGTGGCGCGATGACCGGAGCCGGCCGCTCTATCCTTGAGCTACCGACGAAGTGCCGACGGGGATTCGAACCCCGAACCTGCCGGTCCGATAACCGACCATCTCCGGCCCGCTCGAACAACCGGACTTTAACGCCCACCCGATACCCAGTCAACCACCCCCGACACACAGGCCACCCGAGCCAGAATCAACAGATCCGAGTTCATCCGACAGGCCATTACGGCCTCTGCGGCATGAAGGCCCACCCTTCCGCAAGCAAACACGGCATCACCCCGACCATGCCGTCCACGCCGCGAGTTGGGCACTGTGGATCGAACCTTTGGACGACGACGATTGGCCCATAGAGAACTACGCCTTGGCTTTGACGCGGCAACCAGACTAGTGGAACCGCCGCGTTGATCTTCCTCAACGGGCATGAAATCATAATCCACTCGATGCCGGAGCGCAAGCGCTATCTCGAGCTACTGCCATAGCCACTGGAGCGAGTACCCCTTTGATGGCTCCTCAGGTTTGCAGGTGTGATGGTTTCGGCTCGTGGGTGTGGTGTGGGAGTCGTGGTCGGGCGCGGGAGGAGGTTTTCGGACCGATGAGGCGCCGTCGGACGGCCGGGGCTGGTTGTGATTGGGGGTCGGGTTCGGCGGTGCCGTGCGCGTTCCGGAGCTTCGCGTTGTCCTGCGGCGCCGGGCCGGCGCCGGGGGTTTGCACACAAGGGCCGTTCGGGCAAGCCCACCCAAGTCCCGGTTTCCCTTGGAAATACGCGGAAATTGCTGCTGGGCCCGATTCCTGTGGCATCGCTCCAGTGTGCAACGGGCCCCGCGCTGCACACTGGAGCACTGTCATGACACCAGGGTCGCAGGTAAAATCCGCGCAATCACGCGGATTCCCCCTCAGGACTCACCGCTCAAGTGTGCAAAACCACCACAGGAGCCCGAACAACACCACCCAGCGAGCACACCGGCCAACGCCAACCACCGACACCAGCACCCGCACCACACCCGCAAACGCGAAGAGCCCCTATACCCGCCTTGCTCCAGTTCTCGGCGTCGATGCGCACCATGATGGCGGGCTGATCGAAGTCCGCGGTGAAGGCCGCGACCATGTCCACCTCGACCGCAGTGTTCTGCTCCAAGGGGGCCAGCAAGGCGTGAGCGGTGTCGGCGATGAACCCGTAGCTGACGCGCCGCCACGCGTCGAATTCCTCCACAGCGGTGACCAGCAGGTCCCCACCCCTGTCCTCGACGGCGGCGGGCGGGTTCAGCCAGCGGCCTGCGGACCAGGGAAGCGTCATCATGACACGCCCCTTCCCCGAGCACGCCTGCCGGGGCGTACGGCGGCATACAGACCCTCATTGAAACCCGTCTACTCGCACCGAGGTCAGCTGACCCATGGGAACCGAGTCAGGCACAGCGTCCCCGATACAGGCCGTTGCAGATGGGACGGGAACCGCACTCCAAGCAGTTGCCGTCGAACCTGGGGACGTGCAGCTCGGCGGCGGGGATCTCCCAGCCGAGCGGGGCGCGCAGCTGCCAGGGGCGGCGGCTACGCGCGGCGTAGGACAGGCCGGAACGGTGCGCCTGCACGGACTGGTTGCGCTTGGAACCCATCGAATAGGTGCGTCCGTCCTTGATCAGCGTGGAGCCGGTCTCGATGAAGGTCATGGACACGTCCGCCTGCTGACACTGTGCCCGCAGGGAGCGAACCCAGTCGACGTCGAGTGGCCGAGCACCGCCGTAGTTCTCCCCGCCCACGATCAGCTGCTCGATCTGTCCGTCGGCGAGGTAGCGGGACAACTCGATGGGACCGATCAGGGGCGCGGCCATGGCACCCTTGTGAACGAAGGGCAGGTCGAGCAGCACGGGCAGGCGCTGATCGGTACGGCGCTGGTTCTCGACGGACACCGAGAGCATGACGTTGTCCCAGCCATCACCCCAGTCCTCGGGCAGGCAGCGGGCGACGCGGTGGGGGCGTTTGGTCAGCAGGAAGAACTTCACATCCGGCCGGGCGCGAATGATGTCCCAGGCCTCCTCACGCCAGGGGTCGGCCTGGCGCAGGAAGAAGTCGCTGGTCATACATACACGCAGCATCTCCCCGGCACGGACCTTGTAGGCGCCGGTGCGGTCCACGGCGAGCGGGTAGCGGAAGCCGGCGGGGCCGACGCGGCGAATAACCTCGCCGTCCACGCCCCAGGAGGCGTCCCGGAACATCATGAAGCAGTGGTCACAACCCTCGGAGACGCGACGGCAGCCGTGCCAGGGATTCCAGGCGTCGTGCACGTTCCTCCTCTCCTGGCGAGAGCCGAAGGCTCTGGCCCGGGTGCTCGGCCATCAGGCAGGTAGACCAAGGCGCCGGCGATTCGCATCGATTCGACGCTAAATGATAATGGTGCCGGCGGCCGTCCGCGCATCACGGAATCGGCGGCCGCGGTGAAACCTTGGAGTCAGTCTGCCCCGACGACGACGCGCTCCTCGCCGGTTTGTGGCGAGGAGCGCGTTCGGACTGTGTCGAGCAGCGAGTGCGGCGTTTAGAAGCTCAGGCCTGCGGCTGGCCGTCTGCCGGTTGCTGCGGATCGGTCTGCCGCTGGGGCTCGAATGCCTGCGGTACCTGCGGCTGCGGGGTCTGCGGCGCCTGGTACGCCTGCGGTTGCGGTGCCTGCGGCTGACCGTAGTCCGGCTGCTGGGGCTGGAATGCCTGTGGAGCCTGCGGCTGCGGCGCCTGATACGCCTGCGGCTGCGGTGCCTGCGGCTGACCATAACCGGGCTGCTGCGGGGCGCCGTAGGCGGGGTAAGCCGGAACCGGCCCAGCAGCGTCCTTCTTGATCAGGGACATGATCGAGTAGATGGCGATCGCGACGAAGAGGATCAGGTCGATCAGGACCATGAAGTAGCCGAAGCCGCGGGAAGCACCGTAGTCGAAGGCCTCGTTGTTTCCGAACAGCTCAGCGAGGCTCAGCAGGGTGCCGACGATGGCGACGCCCGGAATGACCCACATGACCCCCTTGGCGACCTTCTCCTGGAGGAAGACCAGGACCGTGGCAGCGATGGTGCCCACCAGCAGGATCCAGAAGAAGGCCCCATCCTGACTCCCTGCCAGGGACACCGAGTCGGAGTAACCCCACAAGGAGATGGAGGCGAATGGCGTGAACAGTGCCAGAAGCGTCACCAGCACGGAGGCTGCAGACAAACCGCCGAGAATATTGCGCACATTGGTCGGGAAGTGCGGGCTCGGCTTGGCCAGGAGGTTCTGGAACTGCGCCTGAGCCTGCTGCTGGAAGCCGGGCTGGGCAGCGGCCGGGACGGCCTGCTGCTGCGGGGCGCCGTATGCCTGCTGGGGAACCGGTGGAACCTGCGGCGCCTGTGGAACACCGTATGCCTGCTGCTGAGGCTCGGAAGCGCTCTGCTGCGGAGCGCCGTGCTGGGCGGATGAAGGCGGAACGGAGTCGGCGGGAACGCCGGACTGGGGTTCAGGAGACACTGGGTTGCTCATGCGTTTACCCTATGTCGCGCCCGCCGGAGACGGCATGGCAGCCACGGCACGGTGGAGTAACAGGATTCAGACTCGGCGGGCGATCGCCAGAGCCTCCGTTTCCCACCGCGCCACGGCTGCCAGTTCCCGTGGCGCGTGCAGCCAGTGCCCACCGCCCTCGATCACGGTCAGCTCGGCGCCGAAGCGGCGGCAGAAGCTCTCCACGGACTGGTTCGGAAGCAGTTCATCCCGCTCTCCTATGAGGACCGCTGTCGGCGTACCCCAGACGGTCACGCGGTTGGCCTCGGCGTAGGTGAGATAGCGCCAGGAGAGTGCTCCCGCATTGGTGGGAATCTCACCCCGCCGGGCCAGCTCGGCGCGCGTTACGCCCGCCTGGTGCAGCATCTGCTCGATCAATCCGAGCATGTCCAGCGCTGGGGATTGCAGCAGGGCCAACTCCAGGCGCTCATTTCCCAGTGCGATCAGGGATAGCCACGCCCCGATACTGGTGGCGCGCAGCCCCAGCACAGGCCATCGCCGCCGCATCCGCGCCGCCAGGTCACGCAGGTAGGGCACGCAGTCCCAGGGCAGTAGTCCCTCGGGCAGGTCGCAGGCGACGGTCTGCCAGCCGGCCTGCGCGGCACGCAAAGCGAATCCCTCGGCGTCGCGCCGCGAACCGCCCGCCCCGTGAACGCATAGGAAGACACGCGGCGCCGGATCACCCCAGATGGTGACGTCACCGAGGGCGGGATCCTCATGCAATTGCTCGCCTACCACAAAGCCAGCCTATTGGCGTAACTCGCCCGGCGCCGCCGCCTTAGCGAAGAGGGCGCCGGGCGAGCCTGCCTCCATCACAGGTAGTGGGCACGCAGGTCCTCGGGGGTCCTGGCGGACAGGTCGGCCAGCGTCACGTCGAAGACGGTGCGGGCGCCGGACTCGCCGCGGGCGGCCAGCTTCGCCACCGCCCGCCCCATGGCGGCCACCACGGAGCCGGTGAACTCCGGGTTGGAGTCGAGCTGCAGCTCGAAGTTCACGGTCTCGGCCACCCCGTCGGAGGTGTGCCCGCGGCGGATGACGGTGCCGCCGTGCGGGATGCCGGCGTGCTCGGCGGCCATTTCCTCGGCGGTGATGAAGGTGACGGTGGTGTCGTAGTCGGCGAAGTAGTTGGGCATCTCCTTGATCTCCCGCTCGATGCGGGCCAGGTCGGCACCCTCCTCGGCCACCACGTAGCAGTCGCGCGTGTGCATGGAGCGGGTGGTCAGCTCGACGTCGTCACCGGCCTTGACCGCGGCGACGGTCGCCTCCACCGGGCGGGTGTACTGCTTGGCATCGGCGACGCCGTCGATGCGGCGCAGGGCGTCGGAGTGCCCCTGGGAGACGCCGGGCCCCCAGAAGGTGGTGGTGGCGCCGTCGGGCAGGACGGCCTCGCCCAGGACCCGCAGCATGGAGAACAGGCCCGGGTCCCAGCCGGTGGAGATCAGGGCGACGTGCCGGATGCCTTGGCGGCAGCGTCGACGGCGGCGAAGTGCTCGGGGATGCGGGCGTGGGTGTCGAAGGAGTCGACTGTGTTGAACAGGGCGGCGGCCGCCGGGGTCTGCTCGATTAGGTCGGTGGCCGAGCCGCCGCAGTTCAGGCAGACGTCGATCTTGTCGGCCCAGGCGGGCATGTCGTCCACGTGGGCGACGGGGGCGCCCTGGGTGGTCACGGACGCCGGATCGCGGCGGGTGAAGACGACGACGAGCTCCATGTCCTCGTTCTTGGTGATGGCCTGCTCGGCGCCGCGTCCGAGGTTGCCGTATCCGTTGATCGCTACCCTGATCATGCTTCCTCCTGGTGTGCTTGCTTCGGGGCGATCCTAGAGAGCGGCCGTGTTGCCGCCGTGTGACAGGCCAGGAAGTGGTCCCCCTGCGGCTTCACCTTGGCACGTACGCGTAAGCGACAATGTGTCCCGCCATTGGCACAGCGCAAGCAGGGGGATGACATGATCGACGTGCTCAGGGAACGGTTCGAGGCGCACCCGCAGCGGCACGAGGGCATCTCCTGGGATGAGGTCGCCGCGCGCCTGGCCGCCCGCCCCGAGGCGCTGGCCGCGCTCAGGCGCATGGAGGACACGGGCGGGGAGCCCGACGTCGTCGGCTACGACGGGCAGGCGGACGCTTTCGTCTTCTACGACTGCGCGGCCGAGTCCCCCGCGGGCCGGCGCAGCCTGTGCCTGGATGAGGAGGCGCTGCGCTCCCGCAAGAAGAATCCGCCGCGGGGCAGCGCCGCGGGCGAGGCTGCGCCTTCGGCGTGGAACTGATGGGCGAGGCCGAGTACCACCATCTGCAGAGCCTCGGGGAGTTCGACCTGAAGACCTCCACCTGGCTGGCGACGCCGCCGGAGGTGCGCGCCCTCGGCGGGGCGCTGTTCGGCGACCGCCGCTTCGGCCGAGTCTTCGTCTACCACAACGGCGCCGAGTCCTATTACGGTGCGCGCGGCTGGCGCGGCGTTCTGCGGGTGTAGCGGTCGCGCTCAGCGCGCGGCCGGGGTCAGCCGATAGACGCTCATGCCGTCTTTGAGGTTTTGGAGGCAATGAAGGCATCAAAGTCGAAGGGCTCAGCAGGCCCACTCGCCTCGCCTTCCGCAAGCGCCTCACGCAACGCCGATGCTTCCGCCGCGCGGCGCACGATGCCTATCGCCCGCGGATCGTCGGGCAGGGCCACGAGGCCGTCGGTGGCGCCGGTCCAGTGCAGGGGCAGGGCGTACCCGGCGCGGGCCAGCGCCGCGCGAATGGCGGCGGCCCGGGGGTGGGCTATCACCGGCGGATAGGCGGCACCGGGGTTGATGACGTACAGGTCGGCGACGGCGTCGTGCAGGTGCGCCAGGCACGCACGGCGGCGGGAGAGTTCGACGTCGAGTTCCGGCGCGGCAAGTCGAGTGCGGATCGCGCCGGGCATGGGTGCGGGGGCCCAGGCGACGTCGAGTAGGTCCTCGACGGCGTCCTTGAGCGCGGGCGCCTCGGGGCGGCGTTCGGCGATCTCGGCGACGGCGGCCAGATCCGCGTTCACGGGGTCCTGGGAGAGCTCGGGCGAGCGGGCCAGCCCGCAGACCACGCCGCCGAGTGGAATAGGCAGCAGCTTGCGCAGGCTGGCGACTAGGTAGTCGGCGTCGGGGCGGTCTGCGGGGCTGGCGTCGTTAAGCAGCTCCCCGGCACGCGACAGCGCAGTGTGGGTGACGTCGGCGACGACGCGCGCCCCGGTGCGGCGGGCGGCGGCCAGAGCGGCGCGGAGTTCACCGTCGGCCCGGTTGCCGAAGGCTCGGCGTGCAGGATCAGCGGCGGACGGTTGCAGGCCGCGAGCGCGGCGGCGAGCGCACCGGGTTCGAGCAGGCCGGCCGGGCCACAGTCGACGTCGGTGACGTGCAGGCCCTCGAGTTCGAAGGGGACGGCCATGGCGGTGCAGCGCACGCGGGGCGCGAGGATCTCACGGACGCCGTCGGCGCGGGCCTCGCGGGCCACCAGGCCCAGTGCGTGCCGCCCGGCGGCGGTGAACACGAGCGGGGTCTGCGGAGCCGGCGACATGCGGCCAGGGTATGCCCGGCGCACACTGGTCGTATGAAGGACCTGTCGATCCCGCCCGGCCCGGGCTGTCCGCGGGGGCTGACGGTGCCGGCGGCGGAGCTGAGCGAACAGTTCACGCATGCTTCCGGACCCGGCGGCCAGGGCGTCAACACCGCCGACTCCTGCGTACAACTGAGCCTGGACCTGGCGACGACGACGGCACTCGACGCGCGGCAGCGGCGGCGGGCCCTGCAGAACCTGAATGAGCGTCTGACCGGGACCGTGCTCACGGTTACCGCCGCCGAGCACCGTTCTCAGTACCGCAATCGGATGGCGGCGCGGGAGCGCCTGGCGGGGTTGCTGCGGGGCGCGCTGGCATCGCCGGTGGCGCGCCGGGCCACCAAGCCCACCCGTGGCTCCCAGCGTCGTCGCCTGGCAGCCAAACGACGACGGGCGGAGGTCAAGACCCTACGGCGCCGACCGCCCGCCGAGTAGCGGCACAGGCGCTTGCCGGGCGGCAGGGGTACGGCCGAGCGGTCTCAGAGATCCGAGAGCGTCTGCGGCGTGTTCTCACCCGTGAGCGCACCGGGGTTGCGCAGACCCGCGCCGGCCAGGCGGGCAAAGCCGAGCCTTTCGTAGTACGGCAGCATTTCCGGATCGCAGCACAGGTCGACGGCGTACATGTCGCCGAGCTGAGCGAGCAGTCGGCGCACCAGCTCCGCGCCGATCCCCCGGCCCTGATAGTCGGGGTGGACCTCGAGCCAGGGGATGAAGACGTTGAGCACGCCGTCGCTGATGGCGTTTATGTAGCCGACGACGCGGTCGCCGTCGAGCGCCCAGACGCGCCGGTAGCTGCCGTCCATGACCGCCACCAGCTGCGCCGCGGAGGGAGGGGACGGCCAACCGACGAACATGCCCTCGATCTGGTCGGGCGCGACGGCGCCGCGGCCGGTGAGGTAGGTCAGCTCTCCCATGACGGGGATTCTAGGGCGCGACCCCTGACCGCATATATTGCCCTGGGCCCGTGCGAGCCTCGCCGGTCGGGTGGTGTCAATACCGCCGGTGTTGCGCTTTGAGGCGCGATCACTCCTCAATGATCGGGAAGCACGCGTCCGTCACCCAGGTGGAAGGGTCCGGGTTGTGCGCCGGGCCGACCCGGTAGATGTTGAACATGGGTCCCGTGCGCAGGTTGTGAGCGGCGATGTAGCCGCCAATCGCCGCGGTGGCCTCGGGCATGCCGTCGTAGCTGCCGTGGAGGGTTGCAACCACGACGTCGCGCGCGGGCACCTCACGGCATTCCAGCGGCGCCACCGGCGTGAAGGGCGTGGGGACCCTGATCCAGACCTCGACGTCGACGTCGGAGTCCCGGTACTCCGGGTCGAGGTAGGTGGTTCCACCCAGTCCCTCGTCGTGCTCGGGCAGCACCAGACCGCTGCGCTCCATCAGCGGCACGACCTCCTGCCACAGCTGGCCCTCGTCGTTGTAGGACGACAGCACGCGGCGCAGAGCCGCTACCGTCATGGCGGGCATGTGCATCTGGCGGACGTTGATGTCCATGGTCGACTCCTTGAGGTAGGCGTTGATCCGTTCAAATGCGGCGCTCACGCGCCCCAGGCGTTCCTGCTCGGCGGCGAGGCGGTCGCCGTGGGCGGACATGATGGCGCGCACACGCTGCGGATCACCACGGTTGGCCATGATCTCGGCGATCTCGCTGACCGGCATGTCCGCGTCACGCAGTCGGGTGATCCAGTGCGCGTCGGTGAGCTGAGAGGGAGCGTAGGACCGATGCCCGGTGAACGGGTCGACAGCCGCGGGCTCCAGCACGTGCTGTTCCTGGTAGTAGCGCAGCATCCTCACGCTGATCGCGGCCAGCCTGGAGAACAGTCCGATGCGCAGCAGCCGTTCGTCGTGATCCATGCAGCCATGAGACATCCTCACACCATGTCAGATGCAACGGGGCGCGCCACCCCCTTGTGCGGGCGCGGCAATCCGGCTGACTTCCTGCTGACCATTGACGACTACCACCGACTCGGGGAGACAGGCGCCTCACTAGTCGACAGGCTGAGCATGGATGACGACGTCGACGTCGAGTTCGAGCCGGCGTCCATTGGTCTGAAGGTCCCCGAGTTATGAGCTACCTACTGGACACCAATGTGGTCAGTGAGCTCCGCAAGCCCGCACGCAGGGCCGACCCCCAAGTGCGCTCATGGGTCACTTCACGAAGGCCGTCGGATCTGCACCTCTCGGTGATTACGATTCTTGAGGTGGAACTGGGTATAGCCAGGATGCACAGGCGGGATCACGCCCAGGCGCAGCGGCTGCAGTCATGGCTGGACGAGCGGCTCCTCGACGCGTTTGCGGGCCGGATTCTCCCCGTCGACCTGGCCGCAGTCCGCCGCGCCGCACACCTGCACGCCCCCTTCCCGCGACCGGAGCGCGACGCACTGATCGCAGCCACCGCGGCGGTCCACGGCCTGACTGTCGTCACGCGCAATGTCAAGGACTTCGCGCCGCTGGAGGTAACGGTCGCCAACCCGTGGGAGAGCAGGCCCCGATTAACGAAGCTGTCCGGACAACGTAGTTCCGTCAGTCCAGGAAGGCATGGACCTGCGAGGCGAAGAGGTCCGGCTCCTGGAAGATGGCGCCGTGCCCGGCACCGGGGTAGAGCTTCTCAAGCCTGGCGGCGGGCAGACGCGTCCCAGGTCCAAGGTGTTGGAACTGGGAACCATGAGGTCGTTGTCGCCGTTCACCACCAGGACCGGGTGGCCGATCCGGGACAGTTCCTGCGGTCTCTGCCGCCCCCAGCCATGCACTGCCCTGAGCTGGCGCAGCAGGCCGGGCACCCGCGCGGACCTGTCGGGACGTTTGCGGGCCGCCACACGGCCCAGAAACTCATCCGCCCTGCCCCACAACGCCACGGGGAAGAACAGGTAGTGACGGGCGCCTTCCGGGTCACGGCCGCCTGCGCCATAGCCCGGAAGGTCGGGCCCGGCACCCGGGTAATGCGGCTCTTCCGGTTTGGGGGTGTGGTGGTTGGGGTCGGGGCTGCGGTGCGGGTGGTCGTTCTCGGGCTCACGAGGACGTACTCACCGGACCAGGGCCGCTCTCAGGCAGACGAGGTCAATACCGGTTGGGCGGTACCGGCTTGCGACGATTCGCTGGGGCCGTTGGGACCGCCTGGGCGCCGGACCGGGACTGCAACCATTGACAACGCACACCGATGATCTTGGTGCCCCGCTCAACACGCCCCCGGGCCAGGACATGACCGCCCAGGCACAGGCCTGGCGTGCCCGCACGAGCGCCCCGGATGGCGGTTCGCCACTTCGCATGACGGTTCGTCACTTGGCACCAGCGCTTCGGCACTTCCGACGACGGTACGTATCCCCACCGTGCGAACCGTCACAAGAAGGTACGAATCACTGACCAGAGCGTACGAACCCTGACGCGAAGGCACGAACCGTCCATCAACACACGAGCCCCAGGCCCACACACCCTCGAACCGGAAGAGCCGGTAATCGCCCGCTTGCCGTGCACGATCTCGCTGATCCGACACGGAGGCACACCGATCGACACGGCGAGCTTGTGCTGCGTGATGCCGAAGGCGTTAATGAAGTCCTCCATCAGGACCTCGCCCCGATCGCCGGGCTCAGCTCATCGAAGATCTACCTCAATCTCCGCCCACCTCACCCAACACGGGCGACCCAAGAACTCCGGCGTCGGCAGCAGAGGCCGCACCCCGCTGCAGCGTCGCAGCTTGCCGCCACCCGACAGCCTGAATACAATGTATTCACGAAACACGAGAGGGACCCGACCGTGAGCACCATGACAGTGCGCATGAACGAGCAGGATGCCGAACTCGTCCGCAAGTTCGCCCAGTTCGAGGGCGTAACCGTCTCCGATTTCGCCCGTACCGCGATCCTGGAGAAGATCGAGGACTCCTACGATCTACAGGAGCTGCGCGAGGCGATCGCACAGGATTCCGGCGAGCGCTTCAGCATCGACGAGATCCTGTCCGAACTCGCCTCATGACCGCGCAGATCAGCCTGTACCGCGTCGAGTTGACCACGCGGGCCCGCAAACAACTGAAGAAGATGGACCGGTTTGACGCCAGGATCCTCGCCACCTGGATCAAGAACAACCTCGATGGGTGTGCCGACCCCTGCGCCTTCGGCAAGGGGCTGACCGCGAACCGCTCGGGCGAATGGCGTTACCGCGTGGGCTCCTACCGGATCCTCGCGCTCATCCACGACGACATCGTCACGATTGAGGTCTTCTCCATCGGACACCGCAACAAGGTGTATGACAACTGAGCCGACTCGCTACACATTAAACCGGAACTCCACCACATCACCGTCGGCCATGACGTAGTCCTTGCCCTCCATGCGGACCCGCCCGTGGGCGCGGACCTCGGCCATGGAGCCGTACTCCATGAGGTCGTCG
>NZ_MTPX02000072.1 GCF_002154335.2 Actinomyces ruminis | reverse complement strand
CGCCCCCGCACCCGCGACCCCCGAATACGTAACACTCACCGTCGGCGCCCCCAGCCCACGGCGGCCACTGCGTCGCCCGCCCCCGTGGACGAACCCTCTGGCCGGGTCGTCTTCGTCCGGCACGCCCTGCCCGGGGAAACCGTGCGGGCGGTGATGACGGAGAAGAACTCCAAGATCTGGCGGGCCGACGCCGTGGAGGTGCTGACCGCGTCACCGGACCGGGTGCGTCCCCTGTGGCAGGATGCCGGCCCCGGCGGCGTGGGCGGCGGCGAGCTGTCCCACGTGGCCCTGCCCGCCCAGCGCACCTGGAAGCGGTGGGTGCTGGCCGACTGTCTGCGCCGCATCGGCGGCGCAGAGGTCGTGGCCGCCGTGTCCGCACTGTCCGGCGCCGCCGGGGGAGCCGTCCCGGTTGAGCCCATGCCCGGCGATGCGGCAGCCGAAGCGGACTCGAACCCCCGGGTGCGCGCACGCGCCGGCGCCGGCACCCGCACCCGCGTGTCGCTCACCGTCACCGACACCGGTGAGGCCGGCATGCACGGGTTCCGCAGCGGCACTGTCCTACCCGTGCACTCCCTGCCGCTGGCGGTGCCGGCCATTCAGGACCTCGGGCTGACCGAGCGGGCCCTGTGGCGCAAGCACTTCCGCCCCGGCATGCGCGTGATCGCCGTCGCCCCTTCGGCGGGTGAACCGCTGGTCCTGCTGGAGGACCCGGACGCCCCCGGGCTGGCCCCCACGGTGCTCACCGCCGCCGGCCACTCCACCGGCCGTCGCCGCGTCGACGAGCAGGTGGACGCCGCCGGCCTGGGCCTGGGACGGCTGCACTACTCGGTGCACGCCGACGGCTTCTGGCAGGCGCACCGCGAGGCGCCGACCGTGCTCGTCGACCGGGTGGTGCGCGCCGCCCTCGCCGAGACTCCGACGGCCGCCGGCACCCGGCCCGGTGATGAGCCGCTGGACGCCGCACGTGCGGCCGGCACCCGCGTGCTCGAGTTGTACTCCGGGGCCGGGCTGTTCACCCTGCCGCTGGTGACGCTGACCGGCCGGGTGCACTCCCTGGAGGGCGATGCGCGCGCCGTCGGTGACGCCCGCCGTACCCTGCACGAGCACGACGGCGCCCAGCTGTCGGTCGGACGCGTCACCCCCGCGGCGGTGGCCCAACTGGGCAGCTTCGAGAGCGCGGACGGTGCGCGCGCAGGCGGCGCTGACGTCGTCGTACTGGACCCGCCCCGCCGGGGCGCCGGCCGCGACGTGATCCAGGCCGTTGCCGCCCTGAGCCCGCGCCGGGTGGTGCTGGTCGCCTGCGACCCGGCCGCACTGGCACGTGACCTGGGCACCTTCCTGCGGGCCGGCTATCGGCCGGCCGCCATGAGTGCCCTGGACATGTTCCCCTACACCCACCACTTCGAGACCATCGCGGTGCTGGAGCGCGGCTGAGCGGCCCGGCCCGCAGCCGCATGCGGGAGCCGGCCGGCGTTTACGTAAGTCGCGCGTGGCGTATGCGGCGGCGCCCGCGCAGCGGGATGGCCCGCGTTGACGCCGAATGACGCCGTATCCGCTACCGTGGCCGCCAGACCACCCGCCGCGTGCGGTCCAACTGCCCTTGCGCGCCCGCGCACCCGGATGAACAGGAACGAACTTGACGAGTCTCGACACCTTCCACTCCCGCGCCACCCTCGACGTGGACGGCCGCCCCTATGAGATCTACCGGCTCGACGCCGTCGACGGCCTGGACCGGCTGCCCTACGCCCTGAAGGTCCTGGCGGAGAACCTGCTGCGCACCGAGGACGGCGCCAATGTCACTGCCGATCACGTGCGTGCCCTGGCCGCCTGGGATCCTGCCGCCGAGCCGGACACCGAGATCCAGTTCACCCCGGCGCGGGTGGTTATGCAGGACTTCACCGGCGTGCCCTGCATCGTCGACCTGGCCACCATGCGCGAGGCCGTGGCCGAACTGGGCGGCGACCCCGAGGTCATCAACCCGCTGGCCCCCGCCGAGATGGTTATCGACCACTCCGTGCAGATCGACTCCTTCGGGCTGTCTACCTCTCTGGAGCGCAACAAGGAGCGCGAGTACGAGCGCAACGCCGAGCGCTACCAGTTCTGCGCTGGGGGCAGGGGGCCCTGGCGAACTTCCGCGTGGTGCCGCCGGGCACCGGCATCGTCCACCAGGTCAACATCGAGTATCTGGCGCGCACCGTATTCACCCGGGAGACCACCGGGGCCGACGGCGCGCCCGTCACCCAGGCCTACCCGGACACCTGCGTGGGCACCGACTCCCACACCACCATGGTCAACGGCCTGGGCGTGCTCGGCTGGGGCGTGGGCGGCATCGAAGCGGAGGCCGCCATGCTCGGCCAGCCCGTGTCCATGCTGATTCCCCGCGTGGTCGGCTTCAAGCTGTCCGGGGCCATCCCCGCCGGCGCCACCGCCACGGACGTGGTGCTCACCATCACCCAGATGCTGCGCGCGCACGGCGTGGTCGGCAAGATCGTGGAGTTCTACGGCGAGGGCGTGGCCGCGGTGCCGCTGGCCAACCGCGCCACCATCGGCAACATGAGCCCCGAGTTCGGCTCCACCGCCGCGATCTTCCCCATTGACGACGTCACCCTGGACTACCTGCGCCTGACCGGCCGCTCGGAGGAGAACATCCGGCTGGTGGAGGAGTACACCAAGGCGCAGGGCCTGTGGCACGACCCGTCCCGCCAGGCGACCTACTCCGAGTACCTCGAGCTGGACCTGTCCACCGTGGTGCCCTCCATCGCCGGCCCCAAGCGCCCCCAGGACCGTGTTGAGCTCGCCGACTCGAAGGCGGCCTTCGAGCGGACGCTGCCCACCTATGCGGCCGAGCCGCACAAGCCCACGCCGGTCACCCTGGCGGACGGCACGCAGGTGACCCTCGACCACGGTCATGTGGCCATCGCTTCGATCACCTCCTGCACCAACACCTCCAACCCGTCGGTGATGGTGGCGGCCGGGCTGCTGGCACGCAACGCCGTTGCGAAGGGGCTGCGCTCCAAGCCGTGGGTGAAGACCTCCACCGCCCCCGGCTCCCAGGTGGTCACGGACTACTACGAGAAGGCCGGGCTGTGGCCCGCCCTGAACGAGCTCGGCTTCAACCTGGTCGGCTACGGCTGCGCCACCTGCATCGGCAACTCCGGGCCGCTGCCCGCCGAGGTGTCGGCCGCGGTGAACGACGCCGACCTGGCGGTCGTCTCGGTGCTGTCCGGAAACCGCAACTTCGAGGGGCGTATCAACCCCGACGTCAAGATGAACTACCTGGCCTCCCCGCCGCTGGTGATCGCCTACGCCCTGGCCGGAACCATGGACTTCGACTTCGCCACGCAGCCGCTGGGGCAGGACGCCGCCGGCCAGGACGTATTCCTGGCCGACATCTGGCCCGACCCCACCGAGGTGCAGGCCGTCATCGACGCCACCATCGACCGGGAGATGTACACCCGCGACTACGCCGACGTCTTCGCCGGCGATGCGCGCTGGCAGGGACTGGACACCCCCGAGGGGGAGACCTTCACCTGGGACGAGGACTCCACCTACGTGCGCAAGGCCCCCTTCTTCGAGGGCCTGACCATGGAGCTGACCCCCGTGGAAGACGTCACGGGTGCGCGCGTACTCGCCCTGCTGGGAGACTCGGTAACCACCGACCACATCTCCCCGGCCGGCGCCATTAAGGCCGACTCCCCGGCCGGCCGCTACCTGGCTGCCCATGGGGTGGCACGCAAGGACTTCAACTCCTACGGCTCGCGCCGCGGCAACCACGAGGTCATGATCCGCGGCACCTTCGCCAACATCCGCCTGCGCAACCAGCTGCTCGACGGCGTGGAGGGCGGCTACACCCGCAACTTCCTCACCGGGCAGACCGAGTCGATCTTCGACGCCGCCCAGGCCTATCAGGCCGCGGGCGTGCCGCTGGTGGTGCTGGGCGGCAAGGAGTACGGCTCGGGCTCCTCGCGCGACTGGGCGGCCAAGGGCACGGCCCTACTGGGCGTCAAGGCGGTCGTCGCCGAGTCCTTCGAGCGCATCCATCGCTCCAACCTCATCGGCATGGGCGTGGTGCCGTTGCAGTTCCCTGCCGGCCAGTCGGCGGCTTCGCTGGGCCTGGACGGCACCGAGACCTTCTCCATCACCGGGCTGACCGCTCTCAATGACGGCGTCACCCCACGGACGGTGACGGTTACCGCCCGGCGGGACGACGGCGAGCAGGTCACCTTCGAGGCGACCGTGCGCATCGACACCCCCGGTGAGGCGGACTACTTCCGCAATGGCGGAATTCTGCAGTACGTGCTGCGTGGCCTGGCCCGCGGCGAGCAGCAGTAGCGAACCTTCGTTTGGAGTCTGTGCGGGTGGGAGTTGCCGCGGCCGGCTCCCGCATGCGCTCGGCTCGCCGTGCCCGGCGGAGGATCCGCACACTCGGAAATTACGGAAAGGCTAAGTTGCCTTTTTAGTCCGGTCATGCGGCTTTAGCCGAGGCGGAAATGGTTGCGGTTGGCGCGAGCCGAATGGGCGCGGTTCGCGTGAGGCCGGCTGCTGTGATCGGGCTGGAAAACAGCTGCAACGGGCGCCCGGGCGGGTCTCGTCGAGGCCCGTCCGGGCCGCGGGGCCGAGCTGAACAACGCCTCGGAGCGAGCTGCAAGAACGGCGGAATTGCGCGGTTGTGGCCGCGATCTCAAGGGGGTTGGCGGCGCCGGTAGGACCCGTGGCGCCGACGCGCGCACGCCCGGGCGCGAGCGGCTGTGCGGCCTGCCGTAGCTCCGACTAAATGCCTGGACAAATCCGCGTGTCACCGGATCTCGGCATATGAGCACGCTTACGGATCGGACATGGCGACCTAAAGTCGGAGGTGAGTGAACGCGGCGCCGACAGGCACCGGGCGAGGAGGCCCAATGTTCCAGATCCGTATCCACGGTCGAGGCGGCCAAGGGGTCGTCACTGCGTCAGACCTGTTGGCGTATGCGGCCTTCAAGGAGGACCGTTACGCCCAGGCCTTCCCGTCCTTCGGGTCCGAGCGCACGGGGGCGCCGGTGGTTTCCTACTGCCGGATCGACACCCGCCCGATCCGGGCCCACGAGCCCGTCCTCACCCCGGACGCCGTCATCATCCAAGATCCCACCCTGTTGGGTGCCATTGACGTCTTCGCCGGCCTGCGCCCGGGAGGCTATGCGCTTATCAACTCCGCTAAGTCCTTCGACAGCTTTGATCTGGACCCGGACACGGTGGCCGCCGTCCCCCCGGAGCATCGCCTGACCGTGCCGGCCACGGACCTGGCCATGGAGCACCTGGGGCGGCCCCTGCCCAACGCCGTCCTGTTGGGGGCGTTCACCGCCATTACCGATGTGCTCGGCATCGAGGCCGTATGCGCCGCCATCGCAGACCGCTTCCCGGGAAAGGTCGGTGAGCGCAACATCGCCGCCGCCCGGGCCGCCCACAAGATCGTTGCGGACAAGCTCGCCGGCAACGTCTCCGAGTCCCAGACCCGGACCAACCACGATCAGGAGGAGGACGCCGGTGCTGCGTGAGATAGAGGGATCGAAGGCGGTGGCGGCAGCCGTCGCCACCTGCCGTCCGGATGTCGTGTGCGCCTATCCCATCTCGCCCCAGACGCACATCGTCGAGGAGCTCTCGCGTCTGGTCAAGGTGGGTGAGTTGGACTGCGAATACATCAACGTCGAATCCGAGTTCGCCGCCCAGTCCGTCGCCATCGGTGCCAGTGCCGTGGGTGCCCGGGCCTACACGGCCACCGCCTCGCAGGGACTGCTGTACATGGTGGAGGCGGTTTACAACGCCTCCGGCCTGGGGCTGCCCATTGTCATGACCGTGGCCAACCGGGCCATCGGCGGTCCCATCAACATTTGGAACGACCAGTCCGACACCATGAGTCAGCGCGAAAGCGGTTGGCTTCAGCTCTTCGCCGCAGACAACCAGGAGGCCGCCGACCTGCACGTTCAGGCCTTCCGTATCGCCGAGGAACTGAGTCTGCCGGTCATGGTCTGCATGGACGGATTCGTCCTCACCCACGCCGTCGAGCGGGTGGACGTGCCCGAGCAGGAGCAGGTCGATGCCTTCCTGCCCCCGTTCCAGCCCGTGCAAACCCTCGACCCGGAGGATCCCGTCACCATCGGCGCCATGGTGGGGCCCGAGGCCTTCACGGAGGTCCGCTACCTGGCGCACCGCAAGCAGCAGGCGGCCGTCGAGGTGGTTGAACGCGTGGGCCGAGAGTTCGCCGAGGCCTTCGGCAGGGACTCCGGCGGCCTGCTGCACCCCTATCGCACCGAGGGAGCCGAGACCGTGGTGGTGGCGCTCGGGTCGGTCACCGGCACGCTCAAGGATGCCGTCGACACCCTGCGGGACGACGGCGTGCCGGTGGGCCTGGTGGCGCTGACCTCCTTCCGGCCCTTCCCGGATGCCGCCATGGCGCGCGCGTTGGCCGGGGCCAAGCGGGTGGTGAGCCTGGAACGGGCCTTCTCGCTGGGGCGCGGCGGCATTGTCGAAGAGGACCTGCGCCGCGTTCTGTGGGACCGCGCCGGCGAAGTCACCCTGACCACCGTCGCCGCGGGCCTGGGAGGCCGCGACATCACCTCGGCATCGCTGGTGGAGGAACTGCGCCGCGCCGACCGCGGCGAACTCGCCCCACTGGAGTTCCTGGACCTGGATGAAGCCACTGTCGCCGCCCACCTGGCGGCCGTCGACCGTACGGAAGGAGCAGCATCATGACGACGACGTCGGCCACCTCCACCACCGCACCGCAGCAGTCGGGCGGGCGGACGCGTTTCTACCAAGTCGGCTCTTTCGCCGTCGGCAACCGGCTCCTGCCGGAGGTCCGCTCCCTCCAGTCCAGCCGGGAGCGGAACAACACGCTCACCTCCGGGCATCGCGCCTGCCAGGGCTGCGGGGAGGCGCTGGGAGCCCGCTACGTGCTCGACGCCGCCACGGCGGCTGCCGAGCGGGCCGGAGGCAGCCTGGTCACCGTCAACGCCACCGGTTGCCTGGAGGTCTTCTCCTCGCCCTACCCCGAGTCCGCCTGGCGCCTGCCCTGGCTGCACTCCCTGTTCGGCAATGCGCCCGCCGTGGCCACCGGTGTGGCCGCGGGGCTGAGGGCCAAGGGCCGTGATGACATCCGCGTGGTTGCCCAGGGCGGCGACGGCGGCACGGTTGACATCGGCTTCGGTTGCCTTTCCGGCATGTTCGAGCGCGGGGACGACGTCCTGTACGTCTGCTACGACAACGAGGCCTACATGAACACCGGGGTTCAGCGTTCTGGTGCCACCCCGCCGGCGGCCCGCACCGCCACCACGCAGGCGGTGGGAGACGCCCCGGGCAACGTGTTCGGCCAGGGCAAGGATGTGCCCCGCATCGCCATGGCCCATGAGATCCCCTACGTCGCCACGGCCACCGTCGCAGACCTGCACGATCTGGAGCGCAAGGTCACCTACGCGATGGGCCTGCACGGTCCGCGCTACATCCACGTACTGGTGCCCTGCCCCCTGGGGTGGGGGGCGAAGTCCTCCCACACCGTGCGCATCGCCCGCCTGGCCGTGGAGTCGGGGCTCTTCCCCGTCTTCGAGGCCGAGTATGGCGAGGTCACCGGGGTCAGCCCTATTCGCCGCCAGGTGCCGGTGGAGGACTACCTGGTGCTTCAGCGCCGCTTCGCGCACCTGTTCCGCCCTGCCAAGGACGAAGAGACCATCGGCCGACTCCAGGCTCTCGCCGACCGCAACATTCATCGCTACGGCCTGCTGGGGCATCCCGACGCGGTACCCGTGCTGAACGACGAGGCCACCGGCGCCACCTCCACCCTGGGTGCACGCGCAGACCTCAACGACGCCCCCAAGGAGGACTGACATGACCACCATTTCTACTCCTGAAGCCGCGCCCGCCGGGGACGGCACCGGGAAGGTCCGTCCCTTCGCCGTCACCCTGGCCATGGCCTCCTCCCTGGCGAACAAGACCGGCGCCTGGAGGGTGGAACGCCCGGTATACCGCGACTTCCTCCCGCCCTGCAACGACGCCTGCCCCGCGGGGGAGAACATTCAGAAGTGGCTCTACGACGCCGAGGACGGCTCCTACGAGCGCGCCTGGCGCACCCTCATGCGGGATAATCCGCTGCCCGCTGTCATGGGCCGCGTGTGCTACCACCCCTGCGAGACCGCCTGCAACCGCGGCAAGGTGGATGAGGCCGTAGGCATCAACGCCGTCGAGCGCTTCCTGGGTGACGAGGCTCTGCGCCAGGGGTGGCAGCCCGATCCCTGCGCGCCGGACACCGGCAAGCACGTACTGGTGGTTGGGGCCGGCCCGGCCGGGCTCAGCGCCGCCTACCAACTGCGCCGGCGCGGCCACGCCGTCACCGTCCGCGACGCCGCTCCCAAGGCGGGCGGGATGATGCGGTACGGCATTCCCGCTTACCGGTTGCCACGCGATGTGCTTGACGCCGAGATCGCCCGCATTGAAGGCATGGGGGTCCGCTTCGTCCTGAACAGCAAGGTGGACAACATCACGTCCGAGCTGGACTCCGGCGAGTTCGACGCGGTGTTCCTGGCCATTGGCGCGCAGGTCGGGCGGCGCACCTACATCCCGGCCGGTGAAGCCGCCCGCATCCTGGACGCGGTCACCCTGCTCAAGGGCATGGAGGGCGGCCCCGATGCGGGAGACCAGCTCATGCTGGGGCGGCGCGTGGTGGTTTACGGCGGCGGTAACACGGCCCTCGATGCCGCCCGCACCGCCAAGCGCCTGGGAGCCGAGGAGGCGATCATCGTTTACCGGCGTACCCGCGAGCGCATGCCCGCCCACGACTCCGAAGTGGTCGAGGCCCTGGAGGAGGGCATTCAGATGCGGTGGCTATCCACCGTCCAGCATGCCGACGCCGGTAACTTGCGCATCGAGAAAATGGAGCTGGACGAGACCGGCTTCCCCCAACCCACCGGCGAATTCGAGGATCTGGCCGCCGACTCGCTGGTCCTCGCCCTGGGGCAGGAATCCGACCTGGGCCTGGTCGAAGGGGTGGAGGGCCTGACGATCGAGGACGGCGTGGTGCAGGTCGATGACCAGTTCATGACCGGCCACCCGGGACTGTTCGCCGGCGGAGACATGGTGCCCTCCCAGCGTACCGTCACGGTGGGCATCGGGCACGGCAAACAGGCCGCCCGCGCCATCGACGCTACCTGCGCGGCGAGGTCTACCAGCACCCGGAGCGCCACCGGCTCGCCGATATCGGCGCCATCAACTCCTGGTACTACTCCGACGCGCCCCAGCAGGTGCGCGAGCGCCTGGAAGGGCCCCGTCGCTCGCAGACCTTCGACGAGGTGGTCCTGGGCCTTGATGCGGATGACGCCCTGTTCGAGGCGCGGCGCTGCATGAGCTGCGGCAACTGCTTCGAGTGCGACAACTGCTTCGGGGTGTGCCCGGACAACGCCGTGATCAAGCTGGAGCCCGGCAAGCGCTACGCCTTCAACTACGACTACTGCAAGGGCTGCGGCATCTGCGTGGAGGAGTGCCCCTGCGGCGCCATCGAGATGGTACCGGAACTGAGCTGAAGGCGGTCTGACTCGGTGGTGGAACGGCGGTGCCGCCGTTCCACCACCGAGTCACGCGGAGTAATCCGAGTCCAGTTGAAGTCCCATGGTTCTGAATTCAGCGTCGCCGGTTATGGTCGCCAGGGTTTGTAGCAGTCGGGCGACACCGCGATGATAGCTTTCGGGCGTCCAGTCGGTGTTTTTACAGTAGTCGGAAGCGCAGTAATATGAGATGCCGCCGGGTACCCGCCAGCGTGTGAAGGTGGCTTTAAGCGTATCCGCGGCTCGGGAGAACAGGTCGATGACATCCGCGTCGTCCGTGTATTGAGCGTACTGCGCCAATCCCAGCATGGCGTAAATGTGTCCGTTTATCACATAAAGCGGACTGGCGTCTCCCGAGTATTCCTCAAGCCAGGTCAATCCCTCCGAGTCTGTGACGGTGACATGGGGGCCGTCCGTGGGAGCGAAGAATGAGTTACGGATCTGCTCGGCGCTGGTGTTCCAGTTCTGGTCCGATGCACGCCTGGCCAGTCGTGTGCACAGGGCCAGCGCCATACCCTGCGCCATGCCTGAGTACCAGGGCGCATGTAGAGTGATTGTGGAGTCTCCGTGCGGAGCATAGTCGAAGGGGTACGGCAGCCAACATTGTTCACCGTCGATGTCGGCACCGTCGAGTAGTCGTTGCGCGGTGGCGACGGAACGCCTCCAGTACTCCTCATTTCCGGTGAGGTCGTAGGCGCTCAGCGCCCGCAACGCATACCAGCAGTACGAGGTTGGGTGGTACACGTCGTCGCCAACGTCTTCGAATGAAACCACCAGTGCGCCCTGATCATTGACCTGCGGTCCGTCGGTGCCGTTATCTAAAGGCACATATTTGTCGATAATGCTCGGGTTGAGTCCGAAGGGATCGTATACCCCGGTCAGATCAATTGAATAAGTCTCCCCGAGAGCCTGTGGTGTTGCGGTCGTGTGCGGGGGGGGCTTGGATGTGCTGGAAATTGTGCTGGTCGCCCGCGGTGCCGCTGCTGAGCAGCCGGCCAATGATGCTCCCAGGCCGACGGCGGTGGTGAGCAAATAGTGGCGCCGCGACAAACGTGGGCTCGTCGAACTGGGGGTCATTTGTATACGCTCCGGCGTTCTGCTAGGTGACTGGGCTGGGCGCTGGCACCATCAGGCGGGCGTGATGCCCAGGTTCTCGATCACCTCGGCGCCGGGTAGGGCGGCCAGCAGGGCCCCGGGCACCAGCAGCTTGGAATGGCGCACGCCCGAGCCGATGAGCATCGTGTCGCGCGCGGCCACCTGTCCGTCGATCAGCAGCCGCCAGTCGGCGGGCAGGCCCATGGGGGTGATGGCGCCGTAGGCCATGCCACTCATCTCCACGGCCTGCTCCATGGGCAGGAAGGAGGCCTTGCGCACGTCGATCAACCGCTTCACCAGGTGGTTGACGTCGGCGAAGTCGGTCGCCCGCACCACACAGGCCGCCACGCGCCGCTCACCGGAGCGCTTGCCCGCCACCAGCACGCAGTTCCCGGTGGCCTCGGGGTTCAACGAGTACTCCGTGTTCAGCGCATCCGTATCGGACAGGGCGGGGTCGATCTCCACCACCTTCGCCGCGCTCGCCAGGTTCCGCCCCTCCGGGGTGTCTGCGAGGGCCTGTAGCGCCGCGGCCACGGGCGGGGCGAGCAGATCCGTGTGCTCCAGGGCGGATTGCCAGCCGAGCAGCTCGGCGAAGACAGCGGCCGGTTCACGCAGCTGACTCATAGAAAAGTCCTTTCGACGGTGAAGCATGGGCGAGCAGCATGGGTTGGACTCCCACGGGAGTCTACGGCGCCGTCGGGTCCGGGGCGGGAATGAACTCCGCCGCACCGGGCGTTGCCTGGGGAACACAGCGGCCTGACTCGGGCCACGGAGAAGAACGAGGAGAGGCAATGGGCGTCACCGACACCACCGTCACCGCATCCGGACAGGTTCAGGAGGTCGACCTCCTGGTCGTCGGCGGAGGGAAGGCGGGCAAGTCACTGGCCATGCTGCGTGCCCGCAAGGGCGACGACGTCGTCATGGTCGAGCGCGACAAGGTCGGCGGCACCTGCATCAACGTCGCCTGCATCCCCACCAAGACCCTGATCTCCTCCGCCCGCGTGCTGCACCAGGTGCAGGGCGCCGCCGCCTACGGAGTGGCCCTGCCAGAGCTCGGCGCCGACGACTCCAGCTCCCGCGACGACACCGCCCTGCTGGCCCGCGCCCACATCGACATCTCCGCGCTGCGGGCGTGCAAGGAGGCGGTTGTCGGCGGCATGGTCGCCGCTCACGAGACCATGTTCGCCGACTCCGGCATGGACTTCGTGCGCGGCACTGCGCGTTTCGTGGCCCCGCGCACCGTTGAGATCACCACCGCCGACGGCGTCGTGCGCCGGGTGCGGGGGCGGCGCGTCCTGATCAACACCGGCACTACCCCGGCCGTTCCCGACATTCCGGGGCTGGCCGACGCCCCCTACTGGACCAGCGAGGACCTGCTCACCCTGCCGGAGCTGCCGGGCCACCTGCTGATTCTCGGCGGCGGAGTCATCGGCGTGGAGATGGCCTCCCTGATGGGCATGCTGGGCGTGCCCGTGACCCTGCTTCACTCCGGTGAGCACGTGCTGAAGCGGGAGGACGCCGACGTCGCCGCCGAGGTGACCGCCGGGCTGGAAACCCTCGGCGTGGAGGTCCTCACCGGCGCCCGCGTAAGCGCGGTACGCTCCTCCGCCCGCTCCGGCCCGGTGGTGGTGCGTACCGAGGACGGGCGCGAGGCCACCGGCTCCCACTTGTTGGTGGCCCTGGGGCGCGCCCCGGTCACGGCCGGGCTGGGCCTGGAGGCGGCCGGGGTGGAGTTGACCGAGCGCGGCTTCGTGCGCGTCGATGACCACCTGCGCACCACCGCCGACGGCGTGTACGCCGCCGGGGACGTGGCCGGCACCCCCATGTTCACCCACGCCTCCTGGAACGACTTTCGCGTGCTGCGGGACCTGCTGGACGGCCGTGAGGCCTCCACCGCCGGCCGAGTCATCCCCTGGACCGTGTTCACCACCCCCGAACTCGGGCACGTCGGCCTCACCGAGGCCCAGGCACGGGCCGCCGGGCACAACGTGCGCGTAGCCAAGACCCCCACCGCGGCGGTGCCCCGCGCCAAGACGCTGGGCGCCACCACCGGCTTCTACAAGTTGATCATCGACACCGACACCGACCTGATCCTCGGGGCCGCCATCATCGGTGAGAGCGCCGGGGAGGTCATCACCGCCGTCCAGGTGGCCATGCTCGCCGGCATGCCCTGGCAGCAGCTGCGCGACGCCCCCATCTCCCACCCGACCATGGGGGAGGGGCTCAACCTCGTCCTCGACTCGCTGGGCTGATGGAGCCGCCGCCGAGTGACCACCGAAGGCGCCGGAAACTACTAAGCTTACCCGTAGCAGTACCGGAATCCACCGACTGAGACGTGGAGACGGAAGGCGAGAGGTCGTGGCGCGAGTTACCCTGAGCGATATTGCAAAGGCGCTGGGAGTATCGGTATCCACTGTGTCACTCGCCTTGCGGGGATCGGAACGCATCTCTGCACCGGTCAGGGAGAAGGTCGTTAAGGAGGCCGCTGCACAAGGGTATCGGACCGACCTTGCGGGTGCTCTGCTGCGCACGACCAAGCCGAAGCTGATCGGCTTGGTGTGCGACGTCGGGCAGGAACTACACATTGAATACAGTCGAGAAATAATAACGGCCGCGGAGAAACGCGGTTGGCTTGTCATGATGGAGGACACCGGGGTGAGCGGCGGTGCAGCAGCCGTATCGCGCATAACGCAACTGCGCGCTCGGAGCCTGATTATCGTGGATCCATCCGCAATTCCTGCGAACGTATTGACGGGGATGGACATTCCCCAGGTCGTCATCGGTCAGGCTGCTGTGACGATGAAAACGGATCTCGTAATATCGAACAATTTGAGCGGGATGCTGGAACTCGCCGAACTGCTCGAATCCGAAGAGCGCGTACTGTGCGTGGACGGTGGAGAATCGGTTTCCTCCAAGAAACGCCGCGATGCGTTTCTCCTGGCCATGCGTGGCAAGCGCGCACGGGTCACTGTCGTAGGTGGCGGCCCGACCGCGGACGCGGGGTGGAGATCGATACGAGAGGTTCTGTCCCAGGGCATCCTCAAAGGCGGAGCCATCGTCTGTTACAACGACCAATGCGCACTTGGCGCGTTGTCCGCGCTGTGGCATGAGCACATCGCGGTTCCCGAAGACGTGCGCCTTGTGGGATTTGATAATTCGCGGATCGCTCGGTCCCAGGCGTTTGCGCTCACCTCAATCGACAGGAACACCCGCGAAGTTGCCAGACTCGCGGTTGAGCGAGCGATCCGGCGCGCGGATGGAGACCAGTCGTCTCCGGTAACCGTCTCGGTGGACACGCGGCTGGTGCGGCGGCGTACGGCGTAGTCTTTCGCCGCCGCACCAGCCGGCCAAGATTATCGGGGCATGCTGAAGGTGTTGGCGTCCCAGGTGGCGTCAACCAGTTCGGAGTCGACGAAATCAAAGATGAGTATGCCGCGCCCATGTGCTTCCCGGAGCAGCCTCAGCACCTGAGGATTGGTACGCTGCGCATAGGCGATAGGTGTGCCCAGCTCTCCGTTGGTGGCGCTGACATGGTTGAGCAACAGGCGGTCGTCGTCGCCACGGTGAGTGTAAAGCTGCTTAATCTGGGAGAACTTTGCCGCGGGTTCGGGCCCGTCCCAGTCGTCTTGCAGCAGGATACCTTGGTTGCCGTGCCAAGCGCGGCCCAGGGCCGGCCTTCAACAGAGGTCAGGCCGTATTGCGCCGGTGCACATTCGAAGGCGACCACCTTTCCGCGGATGGCTCCCAGAGTAGGCCAGACGGTGCCCCCGTCCGACTGCTCCGGGGTCCAGAACAGGTCCCGATTCTTTGCGATGAGGGTCATCAGGGCGTTTCCATACGCATCGAAGTCGTCCTTCGCCTCATTGGCGTTCTGTATCCGCGCAAGGAAGAAGTCGCGTGGGTGGGTCTTAAGGTGCTCACGCAGGGTCTGTAAGATGGATTCGGCGGAGATGTCGCTGATCCATTCGCGGTGAGCCGCCACCATGGTGCGTTGCAGTCGCAGGTCCACGTACCGCACGCCGCAGTCGATCTGCTCGGCCAGGCTGAGACTCTGGGTGCGGTAGTAGGGGTGGGTGCATGCGCTCGTCATCGTGTCGTGCGTTCCGGGAATGATGAGCGAACACAGTTCGGTATCGTCGGACAGGTCGGAGATCATGTCTACAATGACTGCGGATTCCATTTTTCACGCCTTTCGCTGCAAGTCAGAATAGTGATCTGTTAAATATGCTTCGACGTCGCCCCGGTCGCAGACCAGTGGGCCGGGAGTCTCCATCTTGAGGGACACCGTCGCGCATGCGGTGAGTAGGGACTGATCCACGTCGTGCCCGATACGTTCGGTTATGTACGCGGAGAACACCGTGTCTCCCCGTCCCGTCCGCCCCGCCAGGCTCCTGGGCCGTAGCGGGCACACATGGAAGCCGGAATCGTCGAGGATGAGGATCTCGCGCGCATTGGACACCATGATCTCGTCCGCTCCCTGGTCCTTGAGGGCACGCGCAATGTCGTGCCTGTTGGTGCGGCCGGTGAGGTGCTCGCCCTCGGCGGTGTCCACCTTGAGGAAGCGGATGCGGCTGTAGAAATCTGCGCCGTGTTTGAACTCCATGAAGCGCAGCACGTTCGAGCCCGGTACGCGCTGTCTGATGAACCCCTGCATGTCAACGGCGAGGTCTGCACGCTGCGACAGCACCTGGACCAGTTCGGGCGCATAGTCGCCTACCATGAGCCCTGCCAGGTGCTGAATGCGGGTGGAGCAGGTGGGTACGTCGGCGGCGCTGATCGCATCCGCGTAGGAGATGGCCGAAGATGTCCGCCGCTCCTGGTCGGCGGTGGCGTACTCGTTGCGGATCGATGCCGTGCGCGCAGACCTTACGGGAATCACCTGCCGCACGCCCGCCGGGAAGTGCGCCAGTAGCTCCCGGTCTGCATCGGCCACGGTCGCCACCGCCTGGACGCTATGCCCCAGGGAGACGGCTGCGGCGGCCGCGCAAATGACCGCCCCACCGACGGCGCGCGTGGCCTTCCCGGTGTGATCGACGTTGATGTCCACACAGATCGGGCCGATCACCTGGGTGTCGAAGCTTCCGCGGTGGCGTTGCCGGGTGCGTTCATGCCGCTGCCTCCCGTTCGACGGCGTCTTGCCTGGCCTTAAGCCGAATCAATGCCGAGGACAGGCAGAAGGCGAGCGCTGCGAGAAGTGCAAGCCCGATGAAAGCGGCCCCGAGCGTGCTGGTCGGGGTCAAGTTCTCGGTGATGATGTTGCCGGAGGCGTCTGCCTCGGACGGGACGATCAGCCCGCCGAAGACAATCGGCCCTAGCAGGGCGGGAATGTAGCCGAGCGTGATGGCGAAGGACATGGCGGCGGAGGATTGCTTTGCGGGCACGTTGAACTCGCCGATCGGGGCGTAGTAGACGCCGCGGATCATGAAGCAGCACCCCGAGGCCAGCAGCATCAGGACGATGAGCGCGGGCATGACGGCGGAAGACACGATGTGCTCGGGCGGGTTTCCGGCGGGGAAGCTGGTCACCGAGGCGGGATGGGTGAACAGCACGATGGCAATGGCGAGCAGCAGCATGCTGAGGACGGCCGACATGAACCGCATGAAATGGGATGTGGATTTAAAGACCTTCTCGACCAGGACGGAGGAGACCAGGGGCAGCATGCGCAGGCCGATGACCACGGTGGAGAAGACCGCCGCAACCAGGGCGGAAGACCCGTAACCCGCCTGGAGGAAGCGCGCGAAGTAGGTTCCGGCCGCCACAAAGGTGCCATAGATGCAGAACACATTGAGACCGGCAAGCCAGACGACGGGAAGCTTGGCAACCCTTCCGATTCCCTTGATCGCCTCGATGGTGGAGGCGTTGACCTCATCGTCGTCCCCCACGCGCGTGCCCTTGGGGGCGGCCCAGAAGACCAGGATGGCGGTGGCCAGGACGATTATCGATCCGGTCAGCATGATGCCGCGCGCACCCACTCCGGCGGCGATGAGCGCCGTCCACAACAGCGAGACGAGGAACGCGAGCAGGCCGCGGCCGAACTCGAAGAACCCGAACGCCGCCCCTTGGTGGTCCTCGGAGGTGGAGGTCCGCACCGCTTTGAAGTTGGCGGGCTTGAAGAGCACCTCGCTGAGCAGCAGCATCAGGAAGAAGCAGGCGAGCAGGGTGGGGAATGACAGGTTGGGGGAGAACACCGAGATGAACAGTGAGATCGCGCCGACTCCGAGTGTGGTCAGCACCATGATGGTGCGAACGCTGAACCGGTCGCCGATCCAGCCTAGGAGAATCGTGCCCAAGATAATGACGAGGCCCTGCATGGAGTAGAGTTGCCCGGCCTGTGCGTCGGTGACCCCCATGGCGATGGGGAAATCCTTCGGCAGGGTATTTCGGATGTCCCAGAACGCATACAGCAATTGCGCATTGAGAGTGATAAACAACAGTTGTACAAATGTTCTCGGGGCAAATCCGAATGAGCGCAGTAGCTTCTTCATTGAAGCTCCTCCTTGCGTATGGTGTTGGCAGGTGCGAGTGGAGGCGTCGCGGCTGCGGGTGCGAGGAGCTGGACGACTCCGCATTCCAAGCGTAGCAACAGTTCAATCGTTTGAACAAGAGGTGTGGGGTAGGCGGGTTGCGGCTGGAGTCGTGTGTGGGATGAGCTGCGTTGAACCTGATCCTGGTGGCAGGATATCCCGCGTGCTGCACGTCGTCTTCTTTGAACCGCGCATCCCGGGTAACTCTGGAGCCGCCATTCGGCTGAGCGCCAACACCGGGGCGACGCTTCACCTGGTCGACCCTCTGTTCGACATGGATGACGCCAAACTGCGCCGCGCCGGTCTGGACTACCACGATCTGGCCCGCACCCGCGTGCACGCCACCTGGGAGGAGTGCCTGGAGCAGGTGCCTGGACGCATCTTCGCCTTCACCGCGCACACCACCAATCTCTACACCGAGGTCGCCTGGCGCGAGGACGATGCGCTGCTCTTCGGCCCCGAGCCCACCGGCCTGCCCGAAGCGGTGATGAACCATCCGCGCGTGACCGGACGGGTGCGCATTCCCATGCTCCCCGGCAGTCGCTCGCTCAACCTGGCCAACTCCGCCGCCGTCGGCCTGTATGAGGCCTGGCGAAGCCTCGGTTTTCCCGGTGCCGCGTAAGTGCGATGTGCGGCGCCCTTGGCCGCCCTTAGCGTGTTTCCTGAAGGAAGGGGGCGGCGCCGGGCTCGCCGGGCTGGGAGTAGGTAACGGTCAGTAGGGCCCGGGCAATGGCGTGGAAGGAGCACTGCGCCGCCACCGTCGTCGCGGAGGCGTCGTCGTCCAGGCCGAGAGTGTCCACGTCCAGGGCGTGCACCGCGAAGATGTAGCGGTGATCGCCGTCGCCCGCCGGCGGGTAGGGGCCGGACCAGGCGTGCGCGCCCGAGTCATTGACGGCGTGGAAGGCGGCGCCGTCGAGCTGAAGGTCGGACTCGCCCACCCCCTGCGGCAGCGAGGTGACCGACGCGTCCAGGTCCTGGATCGTCCAGTGCCACCAGTCGGCCGGAGAAGGTGCATCGGGGTCGAAGCAGGAGACCACGAAGGAGCGGGTGGCGGCCGGGAAACCCGACCAGTGCAGTTCGGGGGAGATGTTCTCGTGCACGGCGGTGAACCGGTCAGGCATGCGCTCGCCGTCAATCAGGTCGGTGGAGGCCAGCGTGAACGCCGGAACGGCTGGAAGCAGGTCGTAGGGGAAAGGCGGGCGGGGACGTGTCAGATCTGCGGGCATGGTGTACCTCCTCGAAGTCGGACGGCCGGTCGGCGGGTTGACCGGGAGTGCTTCAACCACTGTAGACGCGTCCCGGTCGCGATTCGTGTCGGAGACCGCCGCTACCCTTGCAAGCGGACATCGAACAGGTGTTCGATAGATGTCCTTGTTGAGAGGAGGCGCCATGGAACAGGTCGGGCTCGGCGCCCGCGCATCCGGGGAGCGATGCGCGTGGAGCGCCTCGCCGCCGCTCGCGCCGCCCTCGCCCGCGCCGAGGAACACGCCGGCCTGCACGGGCGGGCCGCCCGGGAGATCGCCCAAGCATTTGCGGATACCAGGCGGGCCGCCCCCGTATCCGGCATCGTCGCGCTCGCGGCCCCGGATGCGCTCCCGGAGGTGGAGGCCGCAACGCCCGAGACACTCCTGCCACTCGGAGAGGACGCCGCCGGCGTGGTGTCCCTGACCGGATCGGTCGGCGTCCTGCTGGCCGTAGCGGCCCTCCGGCAGGGGGCGGAGGATTGGTGCGGGATCGTCGGCTGCGAGGGGCTGGGCTGGTGCGCCGCCGCCGAGGCCGGCCTCGACCTGTCCCACGTGCTCGCTGTCCCCGCCGCAGACCTGCCGTCCAACCTGCTCACCGCGGCCCTCGGCGCCCTGCTGGACGGCGTCACCACCCTCCTGATCTCCACTGCGGCAGCTGCCCGCTTGCGTCCCCGCGACCGCCGCACCCTTCTGGCGCGTGCTCGGGAACGCCGCTGCCTCATCCTCACTCCCTTCCCCTGGGAGGGTGCACGCACGCTGGGCGCCACGGCCACCTCGCCGCCGCCCGCAGCACGGACGGGTGGGGTCCTGATACCGCTGCACGGCGCGGGGGCGGCGTCCGGACAGGAGTCGGCGGGGACGCCGGAGTCGGTTGCGGCGCAGGAGTTGGGCGACGGCTACCTAGGCGACTCGTGTGGAACGTGCAGGACCCCCACCGCCCCGGAGGGGTTGACCTGCGGTTCGACGCCGCCGGCGTTCACCTCGCCCCAGCGGTTGCCGCGGCCCCGGCTCCCCCCGCTTCGCCGCAGCGATCGCGGCCGCACCTGGCCCTTGTCACCGCGGCGCGCCGACCACCGGAACCACTGGGACAGGAGCGCGCATGACCCCTCCTGCTCCTACTGTGTGTGCGTCCCCGTCCGCACCGGAGTCGCGCGGGCTGCGGCTTGTCGCCGTCTGGACGCCGGACTGGCCCGTCGTTGCCCTAACCCTGGAGTCGCGCGATCGACCCGAGGCGCCCGATCCGGCTCTGGTCCCCGTCGCCGTCGTGGGCGGCAGGGGCATCATCGCGGCCTCGGCGCCGGCCCGCGCGGCCGGCATCGCCCGCGGCATGCGGCTGCGCGTGGCCCGGTCGCTGTGTCCCGAACTCGTCGTCCTGCCCCCGCAGCCCGAGCGGGAGGCCCGTGGCTACGAAACCGTTATGGAGGCCCTTGCCGAGCTTCTCGCCGATCCGCTCGTCGCCCGCCCCGGGCTGGCCCTGTCTGCCGCGCGCGGCCCGTCTCGCTGGGCGGGCGGGGAGGAGCCACTGGCCGCCGCCCTCGTTGAGGCGGTTGCTGCCGGACCGGGAGTCGAGTGCCAGGTCGGCATCGCCGACTCCCTGCTCGGCGCCGTCCTCGCCGCCCGCTGCGGCATTATCGTCCCGCCCGGGGCCACGCCCGAGTTCCTCGCCCCCTGGCCGTTGTCCTCCCTCCTGCACGCGCTGGCCGCCGAACGGGACCGTCGGCAGGCGCAAGGCCTGCTTGAGGACTTCAACCGGCTCGGTCTGCGCCGGCTCGGTGACCTCGCCGCCCTGCCCCGCCGCGACGTCGCTGCCCGCTTCGGAACTGCGGGGGAGCGCCTGCACCGTCTCGCCTCCGGGCAGTGGGAGACCCTGCCCCGGACCGCCCGCCCCGCCGCCGACGTCGCCGCCGAGACCCCGCTGGACCCTCCCATCGCGCGGGCCGACACCGCGGCCTGGGCAGCCCGTTCCCTCGCCGAGCAACTGTCCCAGCGCCTCATTGCGCTGGGCGTGTCTGCCGGGCGACTCCGGGTGGAGGCCGAGTGCGAGGACGGGGTAGAACTGGGCCGCTCTTGGCTGCTTGGCGCCACGCCCACGCCCGCCGACCTAACCGACCGGGTGCGCTGGCAGCTGGAGGGATGGCTGGCCGGGCGCTCCGGTCGCCCGCCCGCCGCCCCGCTGACTCGTCTGCGCCTCGTTGCCCTAGAACTCGCCCCCGCGGGCGCCGCCCAGGCCGGCCTGTGGATCCGGTCCCGGGAGCGGGCCGAGCGCCGGGCCCACCGTGCGGCCGGACGCGTCGAATCCCTCCTCGGTGCCGGCGGCATCCGCGTCCCGGTGCTACGTCCCGGACGGGATCCGCGCTCGCGGGCCGCCCTCATAGGTTGGGGAGAGACATCTGCCGACGGTGCAGGCGTCATCCGTGCAGCCGGCCCCGGAACTGCGGCCGCGGAGACGGCTCCTTGGAGCGGCGCCCTGCCCGCGCCCTCGCCCACCCTGATTCCTCCTGCGCCGCTGCCGGCCCGCCTGCTCGACGGCGGCGGGCACGACGTCGGTGTCGACGTCCAGGGACAGCTAGTCGCCACGCCTGCGCGCATCGCCCTGGACCGGGGCCACGCCGCCCCACTCGAATGGGGCGGCTGGGGTGAGCAACTGGAGGACTGGCGCGGGGAACAGCGGGTCGTGTCTTGGGCGGGCCCCTGGCCGGTCGACGAACACTGGTGGCGGTCCGGGGGTGCATCGCGCCGCGCCTACCTGCAAGTCGTCACCGCTGCGGCCCGCCTTTGCTGCTTGCCCGTGCGGGTCGCTGGTGGATCGACGGTGTCTACTCCTGACGGGGACGCAGCACGGTGAGGGCAACGATGCCGACCACGCACAGCCACACCAGGGCGATGGCCCAGCCGGCCAGGACATCGGTCAACCAGTGGTAGGCCAGGTACACGCGCGACAGGCCCACGGCGGTGGCGGCCAGGCATGCCGCTACGGTCGCCAGCACCTTGCGGGTCGGCGACGCCGTCGAGACCAGCGCGAATCCCGCCAGCACGCCCACGAACACTCCGGTGTTGAACGAGTGCCCGGAAGGAAACGACCAGGAGGAGGCGGGCTCGCCCAGCAGCAGTGCGGTGGATGGGCGTGCACGGGCGAAGACGAGTTTCAACACCACCGTGAGCAGCGAGGAGCCGAGCATGGCCCCGGCCAGCACCAGGGCGCGGCGCCAATGGCCGCGCAGCAGCAGGAACGCGCACATGGTCAGGGTGAGCAGCGTCAACCCGAGCGTGCCGCCCAGGTGGGTGAGCGGCCATGCCACCGCGGTAACCAGGGCGTGTCGTGCCTGTACCGCCCAGGCGGTAACCGCCGGATCGTATACGGCCGGGGAGTAACCGAGCTCGGTGCTCACCGCCAGCCACGCGAACACGGCGGCCGCCGCCGTCGCCATGAGGGTGAGAAACGGCCGGAGGTCCCGCTGCGGGACGACGATGGTTTGCTGCATTGGACGTGAGCCTAGCGGCCCGTCCTGGGCGCGACCTGTGACGCGCGTCTGTGGTGGACTGGACGCGGGAAGAGCGCGCGGTCGGCCCGGTAGCATCGGTGGCGGGTCACCCCGGACCCGACGGGCGGGCACCGGAGGCTGCGGAGAGGGACTTGTGCCCGCTCCGGGAGAGGAATCAGGACACGCATGGCCAAGCTCTACTTCCGCTACGGTGCCATGAACTCGGGCAAGACGACGGGGCTGCTCCAGACCGCCTACAACTACGAGGAGCGCGGGCAGCGGGTGCTCCTGGTCAAGGCCGCGATCGACACCAAGGGCGACGACACCGTGGTCTCTCGCCTGGGCATGACTCGCCGCGTCGATCTGCTCGTCACCGCCAATGACGACGTGCGCACACGGGTGCGTCGCGCCGCCCTGGGAGAGCGTGCCGCCGACCCGCAGGCCAGCCCGCGTGAGACCGTCGACTGCGTGCTAGTGGATGAGGCGCAGTTCCTCACTCCGCTGCAGGTCGACCAGCTCATGGAGGTCGTGCTCCTTGACGACATCCCGGTACTCGCCTACGGGATCCGCACCGACTTCCGCACGGTGAGCTTTCCCGGATCGCGGCGCCTGCTGGAGATCGCCCACTCCCTGGAGGAGCTCAAGACCATCTGCCGCTGCGGGCGCAAGGCCATCTTCAATGCCCGCAAGGTGGGGGACGAGTTCGTCTTCGATGGCGATCAGGTTGCCATCGACGGCGTCGACGTCACCTACGAGTCCCTGTGCGGCAAGTGCTACCTGGCGGCTGGAGGCGTGCTACCGGGGGAGTGACCCTCCGAGAAGATCCTTGTAACAGGGGAAATACAAGCGATACCGTGGAGGCGTGGACGTCTACTACGCCATCATCGCCGACATCGTCGGGTCCCGCCGCCTGACCGACCGCCACGCCGCGCAGGCCGCCTTTACCGACGCGCTTACACGGGCGGCCGCGGATCTGGTGCTGCCGCAGTCGCCCATCGCCACCGTCGGCGACGAGTTCCAGGCCGTGGCCGCCACCCTCACCGATGCGCTGACCTTTACGTTAAGGGTGCAACTGCTGCTGCCCGAAGACCTGTCCCTACGCTTCGGCATCGGTGCTGGACGGGTGGAGATGGTCTCCGCCGACGCTGATGCCATCATTCAGGACGGCAGCGCCTGGTGGGCGGCGCGCGAGGCCGTCGAGCAGGCGCACGCCGTCCAAGATGCAGGCCGAGAGTTCTGTCGGACCTGGATGCGCATGGCGCAGGACGCCGTCGTCCCGGGGGGTGCGGAGGAGAACGAGGCGGTTGTCAATGCGCTACTTCTGCTGCGAGACCAGGCTGTCGCTCGTCTGCGACCGCGGCAGCGGCGCATGGTCGCGGCGCTCTTGGCCGGAGCCACCCAGGTCGAGGTGGCTCGAGTGGAGAAGGTCAGTCAGCAGGCCGTCTCTGACTTCTCCCGCGGGCCAGGAGCTGCCCTCATTGAGGCTCAAGCCCTGCTCGATGCCGTCGCCTCGGCGCGCAGGGGGCGGGAACCACTGGCGGTGCAGCAATGATCGCACTCGTACTGCTACTCGCCGGGCTCGCTAGCGCTCTGCCGGTCCTGGCGCGGCGACTCGTCGGCGAGGGGCGCCCGGGGCGGCGAGTCGCAGCCATTGTCATTGGGACTGGGGTACTCGTCGCCGTCGGGGTACTCCTAGCCCAGGGGCCGCTAGGCTTGCGGCCGGCGGAGTCGCCGTCGCCGTCGCCGTTCCGGTGGTGTGGAGCACTTGGGAAATGCTCGCCCCCGCCGAGTGGGGCGGGGCGGCGTTGCTCGTTGCGCTCGCCGTCTGCTGTGGGGCCTGCGCTGTGCTTGCCACTCCCGTTGGCACGCCGATAGCACGGGCGTGTGCGGTGGTGGGCGTGGTCATTCTCCTGGGGGCGCCGACGAATGGGCTGGTGTCGACCGTCCTCAGGCTCGCGCGCGGCTCCAATTCGTCTGCGGGCACGCTGCCGCCGCTGGTTGTGGCGATGCGCGGTGGTCGCTGGATCGGGCCGCTTGAGCGCATCCTCATCCTCCTGCTTGCGACGTCCGGAGCGCAGGCCGCGGTTGCGGCGGTCATTGCCGCCAAGGGGGTAATCCGTTTCCCCGAGATCAACAAGGATCAGGACGGCCGCAAGGCGGAGGAGTTCCTCATCGGCTCAATGACCTCCTGGATTCTGGCCGTGCTCGCCGTCGCGGCGGTGTCGGTGGCCTGAGTCGCGGGGTGCCCCGTGGTACTGGTGGGGCGGACGTGTTCCATGGTGCGTGATGTGCGGTCGGCCGGCCCAAGCCGACGGCGGGGCCGATTTGACGTGGCTTGTTGGGTGCGGTCGAGTCTACGCCTGCGGTTGTGATGCACATCTCATAATTGCGGGTGGATGTGGGGCTAAAGGGGCTGAATTCGTGTCGGACCCCCGCGCTACTGTGTACATATGTTCGAAGGCGGGGGTGTTGAGAACCAACCCGTCCGGCGCACCCAGGTGGGCCGGACGGCGCCATCGGCTGCCGCGAAGCTGACGACCTTCTCCCTGTCGAACTCCCAACCTCAGCATTCGGCAGGATCCCGGCCGGATGCTGAGATTGAGGAACTGGTTGAGCGCCTGTCGGGGGCGCCGGCGGGTGCCGAGCTGGCCGATCTGATTGAGGGCCTGCTGTCGGTACTGCTGGTGCCCGCCCACCCGGGCGCCACTACCGATGACGCTACCGGCGTGGTGGACGCCAACGAGGTTTTGAGTATTCCTGACACCGACGCCGTGCTGGCTGCGGTCACTAGCCCGGCCGAGCAGATGTTGGGCAAAATGGCCGGGGCCGTAGGTCTGGACTGGGGGCAGGGCGCGGGGGCCGACGCGCTCGCATGCCTGGGTGGCCAGGTGCTCAGCGAACTGGTAGGGGCCTGCCACCGACTGGGCGCTTGGGCGGCCTGGGCGGAGGGCATGGCGGCCGCCTGCCTAACCAGAACGGCGGAGATGAACCGTGGCACCCCACCCTGGGGGCCAGGAGGAGAACTTGAGTGCCTGGTCACCGAGGATGAGCGGAGATTCACCACCAGCGGCGAAATCGCCGCCCGGCTCGGCACCACCCGCAGCAGCGCGGGCCTGCTCCTGGACCGCGGGCAGGCATTGCTGCAACCCGAGTTCGCGGCCACGGAGGCCTTGCACCGGGCCGGCCTGCTGGACACCTCCAAGACTGCTCTGATCGTCCGCCGCCTGCAGGACGCCAGTCCCGACACGGCGGCAGCGGTGCAGGAACGGGTACTGGCCCGCGCTCCACGCCGCACCTGCTCGCAGTTGGGGCGGGACATCGATCGGGCTCTGGCCGCCCTCGACCCCAAGGGCGTCAGTGGTAGGCGTAGGCGGGATGTGGCGGGAAGGCTGGTGACTCGCCCCCGTCAGGCCGGTGAGGGCACGCACGAGATGCGTCTGCTGCTGCCGAGCCTGGACGCGCTATTACTGGACGCTACCCTTGACGCGATCGCCGCCAGCGCGCGTGCCGGTGGCGACAGTCGCACACTGTCCCAGTTGCGGGCCGACGCCCTCACCGGCATGACCCTGCGCACCTTGCAGGGCAGCCAGAACCTGGCCTGCCGAACCGTCAACACCAACAACACCAGCGCCACCACCATCGGTGACGTCGGTGTAGGCGCCAACACCAACGGTGTCGAAAACAATGGCGCCAAACATAACGGCTTCGGCGACGACGGCCCCGGTGGTGATGACCATGGTTATCCGCCGCCACCGGACGTTACAGGTGATGCGATTGCCGCCGCTTTTGCCGCGGTCAGTGGGACTGGTCCTGCCTTTGACAGGGCCGGGCCGGGGGCTGCTGGTTTGCTGCCGGATGGGGTGCCGCTGCCGGGCCTACTGGGAGCGCTGAGCAGCCTGGTGGAGCCAGCCCGTCCCTGGTGGACGCCCTCCGGCATACGTCCCGTGTTTCCGCCACCTGGCATCACTATCAACGTTGACGTCACCGTGCCGTTGAACCTGGTTCTGCCTGAGGGCAGCAGAGAAAGCCTGCCCAATGGCAGTGGGAGCAGTCTGCCTGCAACTGGCAGTGGAAGCACTCTGCCCCAGTGCAATGGCGGGAGTCTGCCCGACGGCGGGGAAGACGCGGCCGGGGCCGGGACCGTCGAAACTGCTAAAGGCGCGGCCGGGGCATCCGAGGCGGCGGAGGTCGTGGTCGGCGTCGGTCATGTGGCGGTCCCCGCCACCACGGCCAGGGCACTGGCAGCCGGTGGCACCTGGCGCAGGTTGGTCACCGACCCTCTATCCGGGGTGGTGCTGGACGTGGGCCGCACTCACTATCGCCCACCTGTCGGACTACGCGACCTGGTGCAAGCCCGTGATCAGGAATGCGTCTTCCCGGGCTGCTCCACCCCCGCGTCCCGCTGCGACATCGACCACGTCATTCCCTGGGCGGCCGGTGGTGCTACCAGCCTTAACAACCTCGCCACCCTGTGTCAGGCCCACCACCGCCTCAAGCACGCACCCGGTTGGACCCTCACCCGTCAAAACACGGCCGACGGCGATGGCGTGCTGGTCTGGACTACCCCCACCGGGGCCCGCTACCGGCGCACTCCCGACGGCACCATTACCCTCCTACCCCGCCGCGTCGGGCCACGTCAACTGGCTCTGCCCGCCCAGCAAGCGCCTCAGCGCCTGGCCGACGCGGTCGACAGCGCAGTGGTGGGTCGGCTTGAGCGCGGGCTAAAACTGGCCGCGCAAGCACAGGAGACCGACCCCGCTGTCGGCTCCGCGGTAGCTATTGCCACGGGACGCGGCAGTGCCTCCACCCGTCCCGGTTGGCCTCCACAACCCCCACAAGTAGTCAGTCGCGGCCCCCGGCCCGGACATCCCCTCGGGGCCTTCGAGACCGTCCCCTTTCCTCAAGCCCTCCACGATCTGGGACTGACACCACTGCTCGACCAAATACCACCCTTCTAAGCCACGCCCCCGGAGGGCAGCACAGGGCCCCAGCCGTCGGCAGCGTGGGGTTCTGGCCGTCGGCAGTGGCAGGCCCCGGCCGCTCTTCCGAAGACATGCAGAGGACCACTTATATGAGTCTCGATACCGACATCGGCGGCACTACCGATTTGCTCCCGCAAATGCCCAGACGCGCTGCGGCGCTCACCGGCGCGGCAAGGGCAGCAGGCACTACCGGAACCCACCGCTACGCCGAACTACATGCTCACTCCGCCTACTCCTTCCTCGACGGCGCCAATGAGCCCGAGGACCTCGTCGGCGCCGCCGCCGAGCTCGGCCTGGAAGCCATGGCTCTAACCGACCACGACGGCATGCCCGGCATCGTCCGCCACGCCCAGGCCGGCCGTGCCCATGCGCTCCCCACCATCCACGGCACCGAACTCACCCTCGAAGACGGTTCCCACCTGCCGATTCTCGCTCGGTCCCCACGCGGCTACCACCACCTGTGCGCCGCCATCTCCCGGCACAACCTCGCCGCCGGTCACCGTACCGATCCCGCCCACCGGTTGCCGATCCTTGCCGCTGACCTGAGCTCCACCTGCCTGATCCTCACCGGCACCGCCAACGGACCGCTGCGCCGCGCCCTCGGCGACCCGCATCGTCCCGATACCTGGGACCTCGCCGCCGCCGACGCTGCCCTCGGGCAGCTGATCGACCTCTTCGGCCACGACGGCATCGCCGTCGAAATCTGCCTGGACGGCGGTCCCACCGACGCCGCCCTCACCGCTGCCTTGACCAAACTGGCCTCCGGGCACCACCTCCCACTCATCGCCACCGGCGCGGTGCGCTGCGCCCGCCCGGCCGACTCCCGGCTCGCAGACGTTCTCACCGCCACCCGCCTGCGCACCGACCTGGAGAGTGCCGACGGACACCTACCCGCTCTGGGGCGGTGGCTGCGCGGCCCACAGGACATGGCCCGCCTGCACCGCCGGGCGTCCCACGCCGTCGACGCCGCCGCCGAGATCGCCCGGGACCTCGCCTTCGACCTCGCCCTGGTAGCCCCCGGCCTGCCCGACCCGGAGGTGCCCGCGGAGCATACCCCCGCCACCTGGCTGCGCGAACTCACCCGCCGCGGTGCCCTGGCGCGCTACGGCACGGAGACGGAGGACCCCGAGGCCTGGAGGGTTCTCGCCCACGAACTCGACGTAATCGAATCCCTCGGCTTCCCCGGCTACTTCCTCATCGTCCGCTCCATCGTTGACTTCTGCGAGAGGGCAGGCATCTTGTGCCAGGGGCGGGGGAGCGCGGCCAATTCGGCCGTCTGCTACGCCCTGGGTATTACGGCGGTGGATGCCGTCCGCCACCGCATGCTCTTTGAGCGGTTTCTCTCCCCGGGGCGAGCCGGCTACCCGGACATCGACCTCGACATTGAGGCCTGCCGCCGCGAGGAGGTCATCCAACACGTCTACGCCCACTACGGGCGCGAGTACGCCGCCCAGGTTGCCAACGTCATCTCCTACCGGCCCCGCTCGGCGGTCCGCGATGCCGCACGGGCACTTGGTCATCCCGCCGGACTACAGGATGCCTGGGCGTCCCGGATGACTCACCACTGGCGCACCGTACGCGCCGACGATTCTGCCGCCGTCAATGGCCCTGCAACTGATGTTCCTCCCGAGCAGGTGCTGGACGTCGCCGAGCGCCTGCTGCGCCTGCCTCGCCACCTGGCATCCACTCCGGCGGCATGGTGCTGGCCGACCGCCCCGTCACCGAGGTCTGCCCGGTGCGCTGGTCCGCGATGGAGGGACGCACCGTCCTGCAGTGGGACAAGGACGACTGCGCCGCCGCGGGCCTGGTCAAATTCGACCTGCTGGGACTGGGCGAGCTGACCGCGCTGCGCCTGGCCTTCACCAGCCTCGCCGAGCGTGGTGAGAAGGTGCCCGACCTCGCCCCCGGTGGGGAGCTCCGCCCCGCGCAGACGGGCCGCCCCTGGGGACTGCACACCCTCCCCGAGGAGGACCCGGCCGTCTACCGGCTACTCAGCGCCGCCGACACGGTGGGCGTCTTCCAGGTCGAGTCCCGCGCCCAGATGGCCACCCTGCCCCGCCTGCGCCCACGCGAGTTCTACGACATCGTCGTCGAGGTCGCCCTCATCCGGCCCGGGCCCATCCAGGGCGACGCCGTCAACCCCTACATCCGCCGCCGCCTGGGCCGGGAGGAGGTCACCTACCTGCACGAGTCTCTACGGCCCGCCCTGACCAAGACCCTCGGCATTCCGCTGTTCCAGGAGCAGCTCATGCAGATCGCCGTCGACGCCGCCGGTTTCAGCCCGGCCGAGGCCGATAACCTGCGCCAGGCGATGGGGGCCAAACGCTCCGTAGAACGCATGGAGGCCCTGCGCTGGCGCCTGGTGCACGGCATGCAGGAGCGGGGCATCGATCCCGGGACCGCCCAGACCATCTTCGACAAGCTCCGCGCCTTCGCCGACTTCGGCTTCCCCGAATCCCACGCCTTCTCCTTCGCCTACCTGGTCTACGCCTCCGCCTGGCTCAAGGTCCGTAAGCCCGAGGACTTCTACGCCGGCATCCTTGCCGCCCAGCCCATGGGCTTCTGGTCCCCGCAGAGCCTGGTCGCCGATGCCCGCCGCCATGGCGTGCGCGTGCTGCCCGCCGACGTCAACGCCTCGCGTGAGCAGGCCCGCGTCGAGCCCCAGAAGAACGCTGCGGCCCTGCCCACCGACCCCACCGCACTCAGCCCCCTCGACGTCCATCCCGACCTGGCCGTCCGCCTGGGGCTGGCACCCATCAAGGGCCTGGGCGGCGACGTCGCCGCCGCCATCGTCGCCGAGCGCACCGCGCGCGGCCCCTACGCCGACATTGCCGACCTCGCCCGCCGCGTGCGCCTGAGCCGTGCCCGGCTTGAAGCCCTGGCCGCCTCCGGGGCCTTGACCTCCCTCGGCGTCGCCCGGCGCGAGGCCCTGTGGGCGGCCGGTGCCCTGTCTCAGGAGTACGGACAGCGGCACGCCGCCGGCCACGACCAGCACGCCTGGTACCAGCCGACACTGCCCGGCACCGCCGTCGGCGCTCGCGCCCCGCACCTGGCCGACATGACCGCCCGGGAACAACAGGACGCCGACCTAAGCCTGACCGGGGTCTCCACCGAGGCCTCACCCATCGTCTTCCAGCGCGATCGGCTCACCGCCGCCGGCGTACTCACCATCGCCGAGGTCCTGCACCACGAATCGGGGCGGCGGGTGCGGGTAGCCGGACTCGTCACCCACCGGCAGCGCCCGAGCACCTCGGCCGGCACGATCTTCTTGAACCTCGAGGACGAGACTGGTCTGCTGAACGTCGTCTGCCCCGTGGGCATGTGGCGGCGCTACCACGACGTCGGCCGCCGGGCCGCGGCACTCGTGGTGCGGGGCCTGGTCGAGTCCGGCGACGGCGTTACCGCCCTGGTCGCCGAGCGTCTGGAGACGCTACCGGGGGTCACCTCACCGGGCAGCCGCGACTGGTGCTGAGGCGCTGCGTGCGCTTGGCGACTCGGTGAGTCGCTCAGTCCTTGTCTCCGGTGTAGGCCGGCAACTCGCCGACTACGGGCGCGTCCTTGGTATGCAGCTCGGAGTACATCGACCAGGCCACGCTCACCAGTGGCACCGCCACGATCGCGCCGAGCAGGCCCGCCGAGTAGGTGCCCACGGCCACGGCAATGATGACCACCACCGGGTGCAGCGACACCTGCCGCCCCATGATCAGCGGCTGCAGGATGTGCCCCTCGATCTGGCCGATACCGGCCACTCCCAGGCCTACGACGACCATGGTGATGAAGCCCTTGGAGGCCAGCGCCACCACCATGGCGATGATCATCGCCGTCGGCGCGCCGATGATGGGGATGAAAGCACCGATGAACACCAACACCGCCAGTGGTGCGGCCAGCGGCACGCTGATGACCTGGAGGAAGACTCCGCACATGATCCCGTCGGTCAGTGCCACGATCACGGTGCCGCGGGCGTAACCGGCGAAGGTGTACCAGCCGGCTCCGGCGGCGCGGTGTACGTCCTTGCGCATGCGAGCCGGCAACTCGTTGAGGAACCACCGCCACATGCGCCCGCCGGAGGCCAGGAAGAAGATCGTAGTGAAGATCGCCAGCGCCAGCACCGCGAAGATGTTCACCACCGTGCCCGCATTGGACAGCACCTCGGTGGCCAGCATGGGGGCGTTGTTCACCAGATAGTTCTGTCCCTGTCGCAGCAGCTCTTGCAACTGCCCCATCAGCTCCTGCTGGGTCAGGTCCAGTGGCAGGGGACCGTTGACGATGAAATCCACGATCGTGTCGACGCCGTCGGAGAACTGGGAAGCCAGTGTGTTCCACTGGTTGGTCACCGAGGTCACCACGTAGGTAACCATGCCCACGACCAGGGCCAGGGCGGTGAGCAGAGCCAGGAAGGTGGCCGGGTAGCGGGGCATGACCCGGGCGAACAGGTTCACCAGCGGCTGCAGGATCGAGGTGAGCACCAGCGCCATGAACACCCCCACGAACACGGGGACGACCCGGGAGGTGGCGAAGAACGCCAGGCCGATGACGATGATCAGCCCCAGCAGCAGCCAGGCCCCGAGGCCGCCGCGCACGAGCCAAGAGGGCAGCGAGTCGAGCGTCGAGGGGCGGGGTGCGTTGGCTGCGGCTGCCTCACCTGCTGCGTCGGCGGTGGAGGCGCTCTCATAGCGCAACTGTTGCTCGCGCGCGTCCAGCCGGGCGCGTTCGGCGCGGTCGATGGTGCGGCCCAGTACGTCACGCCCCTCCCGCAGCCGGGAGGTGAAATGGTGCAATGCGGAGTCCGCTTCCGGCTGCTGCGTCTCTGTTTCGTGCGCCGGCTCCGGTGAGGATGCGGAGTCGGCCTGCTTCGGCTTGTCGGTAGCATCCGCCATCTCAGACCTCCATTCCGAGCAGTTTGGCCACTTCGGCCGGGGTGGCGGCGAGGGCGACGGCGCCGCGCAGGACCTCCGGGTTGCCGTAGCCCCAAAGGGCCCCGATGCAGTCGATGCCCTCCGCTTGGGCGCCGGCGACGTCGTGGTCGAGGTCGCCGACGTGCACCGGTCGGCTTACATCGACTCCCGCCTGGGCCAGACGCTCGATAGCGGCGTGGATGACCTGAGCCTTCCGGCCCCCCAGATCCCCGGCGGCCGCTCCACTGACCACGCTGAAGCAGCTGAGCAGACCGGCATGCTCCAGGATCTCGCACGCATACCTCTCATGCTTGGAGGTCGCCACCGCCAGCGGCACCTCGGCGGCCCGCAGTGCGCGTACCAACTCGGTCACGCCCTCGTACAGGGGGGAGTCGAGCATGGTGTCGCGATAGTGGCGCCGGTAGGTGGCCACCGCCTCGGCGTTGGCCGCGCCGGTCAGCCCGGCGTGCAGCCGGAAGCCGTCCACCAGCGGCGGGCCGACGAAGCGCATCAGTTCCGCCGGGGTCTGTCTCGGCAGGTCCAGCTCGGTGAAGGCCAGCTCCAGCGCGGTCAGGATCGCCGGCGCAGAGTCGACCAGGGTGCCGTCCAGATCGAACAGGACGGCGGTCGGGGCGTAGGGCAGGGGGCGTAGACGGTCTTCATGACCGGCTCCGGCGGTGGCATGCATGTTTTTCTCGGCTCGCTCTCGCTCGCGGACGCGGCTCAGACTACTAGCGTGGTCCCCATGAGCACGCATGCCACACGGCCCCGCCTGCCGCGGACCACCGCCCTGACTCCGGGCCGGGGCGGTCAGCCGCGACTGCTGATCGATGCGCCCGCCGGAAGTGCCGAGATCTATTTGCACGGGGCGCACCTGACCGCCTGGACGCCGCGCGGCGGCAAGCCGGTCATCTTCACGTCCCGCCGGGCCGTCTTCGACGGTGCAGCCCCGATCCGGGGCGGCGTCCCGCTGTGCCTGCCGTGGTTCGGGGCGGGCGTGAGTGGAGATCGGCGTCCCTCCCACGGGTGGGGGCGGATCTCGCCCTGGCAGCTGCGCAGCGTGCAGTCGCGGTCGGGAGGCGTACAGGCCCTGTTCACGCTCGAGCGCGACGGTATCGCCGCCCTGTACTCCGTAGATGTGGGGGAGGAGCTGAGCTTGTCACTGTCCCTGCGGCGTACCGGAGCCACCGGGGCGGAGGAGCCGGTGGAGGCCGCTCTGCACACCTACCTGGCGGTGGGGGATGTGACGGCCGTGGAGGTAACCGGTCTGGAGGGGACCACCTACCTGGACAAGGTGACCGGACAGGCCGGCCAGGTGCAGCACGGAGCGCTGCACATCGTCGGGCAGACGGACCGCGTCTACGCGTCCGGCGCTCCGGTCACACTCACCGACCCGGCCTATGGGCGCAGCGTACGCGTGGCCGGCGTGCGTGCCGCCAACACCGTGGTGTGGAACCCGTGGAGCGCCGGCGCTGCCGCGCTGACGGACCTGGACGACGACGAGTTCGCCTCCATGCTGTGCGTGGAGAGCGCCGTGGTCGGAGACAGCGCCGTGCGCCTGGCGCCGGGGGAATCGCTGTCGCTGGGCACCCGGATTGCCGTCGCACCCCTGTGATGCACGGCACCCGGGGTGGATTTGCCCGCCCTGGCCCGGAGCGTGTTAACTTTCCTGCGTCAGCGCTGCCGGGCTGTGCCCTGCGGCGATGGCTACAAGTCCGAGTGGCGGAATAGGTAGACGCGCTAGCTTGAGGTGCTAGTGCCTGATTAAAAGGGCGTGGGGGTTCAAGTCCCCCCTCGGACACCCGCTCGAAGGGCCGCGGCCGGTAGGTCGTGGCCCTTAGTCATAGCCGCCGGACCCAGCTCAACGCCGAACTCCCAACCTCAGCAAGGAAGCCACCGCCGTGACCGCCGCTCCGCCTGGGCGCACGCGCCCACCCGTCGTCGTCAAGGCCCGCATTGCCGTCTACTTGACCTTCCTCGCCAACGGGCTGGGCTTTTCCAACCTGGTGCCGCGCTACCCGGAGATCCTGGAGCATCTGGGCATCACCAAGGCCGCCTTCGGCCGGGCCGTCATGTTCAACTCCATCGGGGCGCTCGTTGCCGGTCTGGCGGCCTCCTGGCTGATCAGGCGGTTCACCTCCGCCCGTGTCGCGGCCTTCGGCATGATTGTTTTGGGGCTTGGCCTGCTCGGGGCGGGCATGGCCGACTCCTGGATCGTCTTCGCCCTGTGCATGGCCTGGGTGGGCGGCACCGACGCCATCGTTGACGTCGCCCAAAACGCCCACGGTCTACGGGTGGAACGCCGCTGGGGCGGCTCCATCATCACCAGCTTCCACGCCGCCTGGTCACTCGGAGCCGTGCTCGGCGCCACCCTGGGGCAGGCGATGGCCGGGGCCGGCGTCCCGGTGGAGATTCACATGGCCGGTGTGCTGGCGCTGCTGGCCGCGGTCTCCAGCGCGGCGGTGCCCTGGACCATCAAGGGACCCGACGCGACGACCGCCGCCTGGCCGAGGCCGCCGAGGATGCCGCCGCCGGTGCGGGCACCATCACCGCTCCCGTTGACATCGATCCCGACGCCGCCGCCACCGCGTCGGCGGCCGCCCCGTCCAAGGCGATCACCGCGGCGTTGGTAGTGATCCTCGGGCTGATGTGCGCCGCCGCCATGTTCCCGGAGGACGTCACCGGCAACTGGTCCTCTCTGCTGCTGACCGAGCAGGGCGCCGCCCCCGGAATGGTGGGTATGGGACTGGTCTGCCTGCAGACCACCATGATCATCGGCCGCCTGCTGGGCGACGCGGTTATCGACCGGCTCGGAGCCCGCAAGGTGATTGCCGGCGGGGGAGTGCTCGTCGCCCTCGGCATGGGCACGGCTCTCCTGGCCGGGTCGGTCCCGGGAACACTGGTGGGCATGGTGATCTCCGGCGCCGGCTGCGCGGTGGCGGTGCCGGTCGCCTACGCGGCTGCCGACGACATCCCCGGACTGCGCCCCGGCATGGGGCTGACGATCGTGTCCTGGCTGGCCCGGGTGGTGATGCTCATCGCCCCGCCCATCGTCGGCTGGTTCGCCGACGCTCACGGCACCTGGGTGGCGCTCGTCTACGGCCTGCTCGGCGGGATCATCCTGCTGCTGAGCTGGCCGGCCCTGCGCCGGGGGCCGCGCCCCAACGCCGCGGGGGAGCCCGCTCGCGCCTGACTGCAACCCTCCGGACCGGGACGCCGGTAGGCTCGCCGCATGCAGCCATTCGAGATCCGCGTACCCGCCGAGACCCGCGACGGTGCAACCTTACCGGCGCTTGTGTTGTCCGTGCCCACCAGCGCCGACGTCGACCGGGTGGCGGAGATCTGCCAGGACCCCGACATCCAGGAGTGGACCACCGTCCCGCGCGGCTACACGCGTGCCCACGCCGAGGACTTCATCGGCCGCGTCGTGCGCAGCGGCTGGGAGGCCGGCAACGATCTGAACTGGGCCGTGCGCGAGGTCGAAGGTGATGACGAGACCACCCTGGTCGGCATGATGGGCGTGTCCGGGCAGCCGGACGGCGCCTGGGAGATCGGCTACTGGCTGGCCCCCGAGGCCCGCGGCCGCGGCACTGTCTCCCGGGCCGCCCGGGCGGTGATCGCCGCTGCCTTCGATCCGGACGGTCCCCTACACGCGGCCGCCCTGCGCTGGCGCTGCGACATTCACGACGGCGTGCCCAACTGGGCGTCCTGGCGGGTGGCCTGGGGGCTGGGCTTCCGCAGGGAGGGCCGGGTGCGTTCCTTCCTCGCTAACGACGGCATGCTGCACGACGGCTGGGTAGGCACCCTCCTGCCCGCTGACCCGCGGCGTCCCGCGGCCCCCTGGGACGGCCCCGTAACGGTAGGCGGGCAGGTGGCCGGCTCCTCACACACCCACGGCGTCGCCACTCCACTGGTTCCGGCCGACGGCGTCGGCGAGCGCGAGGGCGACGACCCCGAGGCGCTGGTGCGCCGCTTCCACTCCACCTATGGCCTGCCGATCCAGACCGACGGGCCCAGCCTGGACCGCCCCAGCCTGAACATGCGTATGAGCCTGATCGCCGAGGAGTTCGCCGAGTTGATCGGAGCCGTCTACGGGCAGGCGGCACGCAGCGAGATCGAGTCCGCCTACCGGCGTGCGGTGACCATGGACGACGGCAGCCGTGACACGGTGGAGGCCGCGGACGCGCTCGCGGACCTGGTCTATGTCATCTATGGCATGGCCCTGGAGACCGGCATCGACCTGGCGGCCGTGTTGGCCGAGGTGCAGCGCTCCAACATGTCCAAGCTCGGGCAGGATGGCAAGCCGATCTACCGGGCGGACGGCAAGGTCCTCAAGGTCCCGGCTTCTTTCCCCCGGACGTCCAGGGCGTACTCGGGCTCTAAGGGCCCTGGGATGCAGCCGCCGCCGTCCGGTGCGGTAGGCGCGGTGCCGCGTAGGCTCATGTCATGCAGCCCCTCGACATTCGGATTCCTGCCGCACGCCGCGACGGCGTCGACTTGCCTGCGCTGGTGTTGTCGGTTCCTACACTCTCCGATACCGACCGCATCGCGGAGGTGTGCCAGGACCCGGACATTCAGAGATGGACCACCATCCCCACGCCATACGCGCGACAGGACGCTGTCGACTTCATAGAGGATGTGGTCGCGCCGGGCTGGGACGCGGGTCGGATCTACACCTGGGGCGTCCGCGAACTCGATGCCACCGAGCCTGTGAGCCCTCGTCTGGTAGGCATGCTCAGCGTCCTGGTCACGGATAGCGGACGCGGCGAGATCGGCTTTTGGCTTGCCCCGGACGCCCGCGGCCGCGGCACGATGCATCGCGCTCTCGCGGCCGTCATTGAGCTCTTATTCGATCCCGACGGCCCCTTCGCTCTGCCCGTCCTGGGATGGGCATGTCTGATCGATGACGGGGCGCCCAATTGGGCGTCCTGGAGGACGGCATGGCGGCTCGGGTTCGTCCGCGAAGGACGCCGCCGCGGTGTCTTCCGCAAGAACGGGCGCAGCTATGACGAGTGGACCGGCTCGTTGCTGGCCCATGAGCCGCGTGAGCCGGCCGCCCCCTGGGACGGGCCGGAGCCCGTGGCAGGATGAGCGCATGACCCAGATCGACCCCGCCGTGGCGGACGCGCTGCCCGAAACCAACCCCTTCGTCCGCCCGTGGGAACTCGACCTGGAACTACCCGATTTCGCTGCCGTGAAGCCCACGGATATCGAGCCCGCCGTTCGCGCCGGCATGGCGGCGCAGCGCGCCGAGTGGGAGGCGATTGCCGCCAACCCGGCCGCGCCGACCGTGGAGAACACGGTTGCCGCAGTCGAACGCAGCGGTGAGCTGTTGTCCCGCGCCCTGACCGTGCTCTACTGCCTGACCTCCGCCACCGACTCCCCGGAGCTGGATGCGCTCGAGGAGAACCTGGCTCCCGACCTGGCCGCGCACGAGGACGCCTACAGCCTCGATGCGCGCATCTACCGGCGTTTCAAGACCCTCGACGAGCAGGTGCGCGCCGCCGCCCAGGACACCCCGCCCAGACCCGGTCGGATGCCGACGGGCAGGAGATCGACGCCGAGACCGCCCGCTACATCCGCCTGGCCGTGGAGGAGTTCGAGCGCGACGCGTCGCCCTGACCGGACGCGG
>NZ_MTPX02000069.1 GCF_002154335.2 Actinomyces ruminis | reverse complement strand
GTTTTCGATGGGAGTAGACAGAATAGACGAATCGCCCGGAACCGCTTTCGTTGCGGTTCCGGGCGAATTTGTACCTCCGGTGGGACTCGAACCCACAACACTCCGATTTTGAGTCGGATGCCTCTGCCAATTGGGCTACGGAGGCGCGTTAGCTCACACGCGGGGCGGCGTGCGGGCCTCACGACGTCCGCAAGCATACTAGGATCGGGGCGTGAGCAACGAGTCCGCTACTTCCCGAACCCGCAGAGTCCTTGTCGCCGAGGACGAGACCCTGATCCGTTTGGACATCGTCGAGACCCTGACCGATGCCGGCTACGAGGTCGTAGCCGAGGCCGCGAACGGGGAGGAGGCGATTCGCCTCGCCGACGAGTACGAGCCCGATCTGTGCGTCATGGACGTGAAGATGCCCGTGCTCGACGGCATCACGGCTGCCGAGCGCATCATCGACGCGCACGGATGCGCCGTCGTGATGCTGACTGCCTTCTCCCAGACCGAGCTGGTCGAGCGGGCCGGCGCCGCCGGCGCCATGGCCTATGTGGTCAAGCCCTTCACGCCGGCCGAGCTGATCCCCGCCATTGAGATCGCCATGTCCCGCCACGACGAGATCCGCTCCCTGGAGGCGGAGATCTCCGATCTGCAGGAGCGCTTCGAGACCCGCAAGCGCGTGGATCGTGCCAAGGGCCTGCTCATGGAGCAGATGGGACTGAGCGAACCAGATGCCTTCCGCTGGCTGCAGAAGACCTCCATGAACCGGCGCCTGACCATGCGTGAGGTTGCCGACGCCGTCATCGAGCAGATTGGCGGCGCCAAGAAGGAGTCCTGAACGCCGTCCCGGTGGCTGCCGACGTCTGCGCGGCTCAGGCGCCGTCGACGTCCACGTACAGACAGCGCAGGGTGCCGTGCGCAACCATGCGCCCGTTCTCGTCGCTGACCTCCACGCGGTAGACGGCGGTGCGCCGACCGCGGTGCAGGGGAGTGGTAACCGCCGTCACCCAGCCGCGGCGTGCCGGCCGCAGGTGACTGACCTGCAGGTCGGTGCCCACCGGGGACGTACCCGTGGGCGCCCCTTCCCGTGCCGCCACGGAGGCGGCCGTCTCTATCAGTGCCGCGCTGGCCCCGCCATGCATCACCCCGGTGACCTGTCGGGCGCCGTCCACCGGCATGCGCACCACCGTGTGCTCGGCCGAACATTCCTGAAGCTCCATGTGCAGGGTCGACATGAGGGTGCCGGCCTGCGCGTCCGCCAGCCCGGAAGCTCCCAGGGCACTGGTAGCGGAAACCGCGGAGCCGGCAGGCCGCGGCACCGGGAAGGGGCGGGCAGAGGCGGCTGGGAAGGCCACGGGCATGTCCACGCCGTCAGATGCGGGGTCCTTTTCACTCATGCCCTTAGGCTGTCATGGTGAGCACCATCGAGACCAGCCCTGCCGCCCCGGACGCCGGAACGCTCCTCCTGATCGACGGGCACTCCATGGCCTTCCGTGCCTTCTACGCCCTGCCGGTCGAGAACTTCACCACAACCACCGGGCAGTCCACCAATGCGGTCTACGGCTTCGTGTCCATGTTCCTGTCCCTGCTGGAGCAGGAGCAGCCCACGCACGTCGCGGTCGCCTTCGATCTGCCCGGCGGCACCTTCCGCACCCGCGAGTACGCCGAGTACAAGAGCACCCGCGATGAGACCCCGCCCGCCTTCGCCGGACAGGTGGAACTGCTGCAGGACGTGCTGACGGCCATGGGAGTGCCCACGGTGACCTCTCCCGGGTACGAGGCCGACGACATCCTCGCCACCTTGGCCGTCCAGGGACAGCGCGAGGGCATGGAGGTGCTGGTGTGCTCCGGGGACCGCGACTCCTTCCAGACGGTCACCGAGCACTGCACCGTGCTGTACCCGATCAAGGGCGTGTCCACCCTGCGACGCATGACCCCGGCCGAAGTGGAGGAGCGTTACGGCGTCACCCCCGAGCGTTACCCGCACCTGGCGGCGCTGGTCGGCGAGACCTCAGACAACCTGCCGGGCGTGCCCGGGGTCGGCCCCAAGACCGCCGCAAAGTGGATCCGCCTGTACGACGGACTCGAGGGCGTCATCGCCAACGCCGACCAGATCAAGGGCAAGGCCGGCCAGTCCCTGCGCGACCACCTCGACGACGTGCTGCGCAACCGCCGCCTGAACCACCTGCTCACCGACCTGGACCTGGGGCTCGACCCCGCCGTCGATCTCAAGCTCACCGGCGCCAACCGGGAAGAACTCGCCCGCATCATGGATGCGTTGGAGTTCCGCAACCTCCAGCAGCGCTCCGAGCGGGTCCTGCCCTTCGCCGACGCCGCTCGGCCCAGCGACGTCGACTCGCCCACCGCCCGCCTGGAGAAGCTGCGCATTGCCGCCGTCGGACATGACGTCGACCCGGGTGCGGTCACCGCCTGGCTGGAGACGAACCTGGCCGCGCGCGAGCACCGGCCGCTCGGGCTGGACGTGGTCGGCTCCCTGCACCCGGCCGGGGGGATGCGACCATGGTGGCCGTCTCCGACGCGTCGTCGCTCTGGTCGCAGACTTGTCCCTGCTGGATCCCGCCGACGAACAGGCCCTTTTCGCTCTGCTCGCCGACACCGACCAGCCCAAGGTGGTAGCCGACGCCAAAGGCTCCTGGCACGCCCTGCACGCCCGGGGTATCGCCCTGGATGGGGTGGTGGCGGACCCGTCGCTCGCCGGCTACCTGTGCCGCCCCGAGCAGCGCTCCTACGACGTCGGCTCGCTGGCGCAGCGGTGGCTCGGCATCGATCTGGAGGCGCTGTCCGCACCGCAGGACGACCAGCCGCAGAGCGCCTTCGACCTCGAGTCCCTCGCCGACGACGCCCCCGCGGCCACCGCGCTCGCCGCCGCCCGCCGGGCGGCCGTGCTCCTGCCCCTGCAGCGGGCCCTGGAGGAGCAGATGCGTCAGCGCGGCGTCCTCGACCTGTACACCGACCTGGAGATGCCGGTGGCGGCGACCCTGACGGGGATGGAGGATGCCGGCATCGCCGTCGACGACGCCGTCCTGGCGGCGCGCCAGACCGAGCTCGACGCCCGGGTGACCCACGCCGCCGAGGGCGCCTTCGCGGCCGCCGGGCACGAGCTGAACCTGTCCAGTCCCAAGCAGCTGCAGACCGTGCTCTTCGACGAGCTGAAGATGCCCAAGACGCGGCGCACCAAGACCGGCTACACCACTGACGCCGACGCCCTGGCCTCCCTGTATGTCAAGACCAGTCACCCCTTCCTGGAGCACCTGCTCGAGCACCGCGATGCCATCAAGCTGCGGCAGACCGTGGAGGGGCTGCGCAAGGCGATCGCGCCCGACGGCCGCATCCACACCACTTTCCAGCAGACCATTGCCGCCACCGGCCGACTGTCCTCCACCGACCCCAATCTGCAGAACATTCCCGCTCGCACCGAGGAGGGCATGCGCATCCGCGAGGCCTTTACCGTCGGCGACGGCTACGAGTGCCTGCTGACCGCCGACTACTCGCAGATCGAGATGCGCATCATGGCGCACCTGTCCGGCGACGAGGCCTTGATCGAGGCCTTCCGCTCCGGGGAGGACCTGCACCGCTATGTGGCGGCAATGGTCCACGGCATCGGGATCGACGAGGTGACCCCCCAGCAGCGCAGCCACGTCAAGGCCATGAGCTACGGGCTGGCCTACGGGCTGTCCACCTTCGGCCTGGCGCGCCAGCTGGGGGTGGACACCGCTGAGGCCGCCGGGCTGCGGGAGGCCTACTTCGCCCGCTTCGGCCGGGTGCACGACTACCTGGAGCACGTGGTCGAGCAGGCCCGCCGCGACGGGTGGACGCAGACCATGTTCGGCCGTCGGCGCTACCTGCCCGACCTGAACAGCGACAACCGGCAGCGGCGGGAGATGGCCGAGCGCGCCGCCCTGAACGCCCCCATCCAGGGCAGCGCGGCCGACATCGTCAAGCAGGCCATGGTCGACGTCGCCGAGAGCCTGACCGCGGCGGGCCTGCGCTCCCGCATGCTGCTGCAGATCCATGACGAGCTGCTGCTGGAGATCGCCCCGGGGGAGGCCGACGCCGTCGAGGAACTGGTGCGTACGCGCATGAGCGGGGCGGCCACGCTGTCCGTGCCGCTGGACGTGTCCGTGGGCCGCGGCGCCACCTGGCGTGACGCCGCCCACTGAGCCGTCGGCTGAAGCGCCCGTCGACGCCGCCACCGGTCTGCCTCCGGGCGTCGGCGTGAGGTATTCCACGCAAATGCGGACCGGGTTTGTGACCCGCCTACAAGTCACGGATTGGGAACGTGCTGGTATGGTCTGACGCGCACGACCCTGGGTGCCGTCCGCGGCACCCAACCGTGGTGCGGTACCGGTCCGGGCCGGTCCGTGCGGCGGGGGACGTGTGGTATCTACTGACCCGACCCTTCTGTCCATATTCGGAGCAACCACTCAATGACCACAACCACGCCCAGCCCCGCCCCGGTCGCCGTCAACGACATAGGCTCGACCGAGGAGATCCTCGCCGCCGTCGACGAGACCATCAAGTACTTCGATGACGGCGACATCGTCGAGGGCACCGTTGTCAAGGTGGACCGCGATGAGGTCCTGCTTGACATCGGCTACAAGACCGAGGGCGTCATCCTCGCTCGCGAACTGTCGATCAAGCACGATGTCGACCCCGAGGAGATCGTCTCCGTCGGCGACGAGATCGAGGCCCTTGTCCTCCAGAAGGAGGACAAGGAGGGCCGCCTGCTGCTGAGCAAGAAGCGCGCCCAGTACGAGCGCGCCTGGGGCACCATCGAACGCATCAAGGAGGAGGACGGCGTCGTGTCCGGCACCGTCATCGAGGTCGTCAAGGGCGGCCTCATCCTCGACGTCGGCCTGCGCGGCTTCCTGCCCGCCTCCCTGGTGGAGATGCGCCGCGTGCGCGACCTGCAGCCCTACGTCGCCGCGAGCTCGAGGCCAAGATCATCGAACTGGACAAGAACCGCAACAACGTGGTCCTGTCCCGCCGCGCCTGGCTGGAGCAGACCCAGTCCGAGGTTCGCACCAACTTCCTGCAGACCCTGCAGAAGGGCCAGGTGCGCACCGGCGTGGTCTCCTCCATCGTCAACTTCGGGGCCTTCGTGGACCTGGGCGGCGTGGACGGTCTGGTCCACGTCTCCGAGCTGTCCTGGAAGCACATCGACCACCCGTCCGAGGTCGTGGAGGTCGGCCAGGAGGTCACCGTCGAGGTGCTCGACGTCGACTTCGACCGCGAGCGCGTCTCCCTGTCGCTGAAGGCGACCCAGGAGGACCCGTGGCAGGCCTTCGCCCGCACGCACGCCATCGGCCAGGTTGTGCCCGGCAAGGTCACCAAGCTGGTTCCCTTCGGCGCGTTCGTGCGCGTGGAGGACGGCATCGAGGGCCTGGTCCACATCTCCGAGCTGGCTCAGCGTCACGTGGAGCTGCCCGAGCAGGTCGTCAAGGTCGGTGACGAGGTCTTCGTCAAGGTCATCGACATCGACCTGGACCGTCGCCGCATCTCCCTGTCGCTCAAGCAGGCCAACGACGGGGTGGACCCCAATTCCGACGACTTCGACCCGTCGCTGTACGGTATGGCCGCCGAGTACGACGAGAACGGCAACTACAAGTACCCCGAGGGCTTCGACCCGGAGACCAACGAGTGGCTCGAGGGTTACGAGGCGCAGCGGGAGGCCTGGGAGGCCGAGTACGCGGCCGCGCAGGCCCGCTGGGAGGCTCACAAGGCGCAGGTCGCCCGCGCCCTGGAGGAGGACCAGGAGGATGGAGGCGCCGCCCCCGTGGACTCCACCTCCTTCTCTTCGGCCCAGCCCGAGGCCACCGGCACGCTGGCCTCCGACGAGGCACTCGCCGCACTGCGCGAGAAGCTGACCGGCAACTGATCTCGGTCGCCTAAGCGGCCGCCCGCATCGGTCCCAACGGCCGATGACTAGCCACGATTGGGGCCCGTCCACCATCCGGTGGACGGGCCCCAATGGCATGCGGGCTGGTTCGGCGTCGCGGCACGTTTGGGTAGCGCTCCCCTGTTTGGACCGCCGTTGTGTGCCGCGTGCCGATCTAAACTGACGTAGGCGGTCCAAACAGACAATGGGGTGCCAAATTTGACTGCGTACTCGCATCATTGCCGATCGGGAGGGTCCATGATCTCAGCGTGTCGCACGCATCGCTCTCAGCCGGGGGCTACCAGGCGCGCGGCCATCGCCGCGGCACTGCTCGGCCTGGCCGGCTCAGGAACGGCATTGCTCGCGGGGTGCGCGCCCGATGAGGACGAAGACAAGGACGTTCAAGAAGTGCTCCCAGAGAAACCGGTCCTCTACCTGTATCCGACATCCACGATGGGCCTGAAGGTGCGCCTCGACTACGACGGCGAGTTCACCCATCTGTATCCCGACGCGCCGACCGACGACGGCCGGGTCGAGTGGGAGGTGACGGCGAGCCCCAACGGCGTACTGACCGACTCCTCTGGACGCACCTACCCGTACCTGTTCTGGGAAGGGCGCTCCCGCCGGAACCTGACACAGGATGCCGGAGCGGTCGTGGCTGCCGACGAGACCAATGACTTCTTGGAGAATCTGTCCGCTGCCGCGGGCCTCGACGATCTCGAGGCGGCGGACCTGATCACCTACTGGGCGCCCCGAATCGCGGCTCGCGAACGCACCCTGGTCACGGTCGCCACCGAGCAGTACGCGACCATGGCCCGCTACACACTCACCGATGCCACTGGGCAGGAGATCATTCCGGATGCGGTCATCCGCCTGTTCCTGGTTATCGGCCCGGTTCCAAACGATCCTGTGCCCGAGCAGAAGCTGCCCGCGCCGCCGCGGCGCACCGGCTTCACCATGGTGGAGTGGGGCGGGACCGAGCTCTAACCATGCGTGCGGGACAAGACGGGCATGATGGCGCCATGAGCACCGCTACCTCCTCCGTTTGGGCCCGCAGTCCGCGCTGCCCCCGGCCCTCCGGGCGCGCCGTGTACGTGGGGCTGACCGGCGGCATCGGCGCCGGCAAGTCGGAGGTTGCGCGCCTGCTGGCAGCCCGCGGCGCCGTCGTGGTGTCCGCCGACGCCATCGCCCGGGAAGTAGTCGCCCCCGGCACCGAGGGCCTGGCCGCCGTGGCGGCCGAGTTCGGGCAGCAGTTGTTGGATGCCGACGGTGCCCTGGACCGGGCCGCGCTGGGGCGGATCGTCTTCGCGGATCCGGCGCGGCGTGCCCGCCTGGAGGAGATCCTGTTGCCCCGCATCGCCGAGCGGGCCTGGGCGCGCCTGGAGTCCGTCCCCGCCGGGCAGGTGGCCGTATACGACGTGCCCCTGCTGGTGGAGGAGCGGATGCAGGACCTGTTCGACGTCGTCGTCGTGGTGGAGGCGGACCTGGAGACCCGGCTGGAGCGCCTGGAGCGCCGTGGCCTGGAGCGCGAGCAGGCCCTGGCGCGTATCGCCTCCCAGGCCAGTGATGCCGAGCGGCGCGCCGTCGCCGACGTGGTGCTGTCCAACTCCGGCAGCCTGGAGTCGCTGGCGCGGGCCGTGGAGGAGCTCTGGCAGCGGCTCTCCGCCGGGTAGGCCGAATGCGGGTCGGGTGGGAGCGCTCCCCATAGGAATGCCCGCGCGGGCGCAATAGCCTCATTGCCAGACCCCGACCGGGCCGTCCGGTAATGGACCAAGGAAGGAATCCCACCATGCGCGCTCACCACCTGACCCGACGAGCAGCCCTCGCGCTGACCTCAGCGACCCTTATCGGCGGCCTGGCGGCCTGTGACACCTCCGACGAGGAGGATCACGAAGATGATCACGGCCACCGCGACCGGCAGACGGAGGAGCCGCTGGATGAAAAGCCGGTGCTTTACCTCTACCCGCCTCAAGAGACCACCGTGGACGTGGCGCTGGCCTACGCCGGCGAACTGACCTTCACCTATCCCGCGCCCGCGGCCACGTCCACGGGCGTGAGCTGGCAGGTCACGGCCAGCCCCGACGGGACCCTCACCGATGCCCAGGCGCGCAGCTACCCTTACCTTTTCTGGGAGGGCGTCAACCCCGCGCTCATGACACAGACTGAGGCTTCGTGGTCCAGGCGGAGCAGGCCGTCTCCTTCCTGGAGGACAAGCTTGCCGTGTTGGGGCTGACGGAGCGCGAGGCTGCCGAGTTCATCACCTTCTGGGCTCCGCGGATTCAGGCCACCGACGCCGCCTCATCACCTTCGCCGCCGAGCAGCACGCGGCGATCGCCGCCTACAGCTTCACCGCCGGCGGCGAGTCCCTCGCCCCCGAGGTCTTCATCCGCGTCTACCTGGTGATCGGTGACGTCCCCGCCGATCCGGTGCCCGAGCAGGAACTGCGCTCCGGCCCTGTCCGCCGCGGCTTCACCGCCGTGGAGTGGGGCGGCTGCGACCAGCGCACGACGCCCGCCTGAGGCACACCTCGAAGACGTCGGAGGTGCGAAGTAGCCTTGGGCCATGCGTCCAGTCACCGATCTGCGCCGCGCCGAGAAGCGCTTCGAGGTCATCAGCCGTACACGCCCTCCGGCGACCAGCCCGCCGCCATCGCCGAGCTGACCGAGCGGCTGAACGCGGGGGAGAAGGACATCGTGCTGCTGGGCGCCACCGGCACCGGCAAGTCGGCCACCACGGCCTGGCTGGTGGAGCAGGTGCAGCGCCCCACCCTGATCCTGGAGCCCAATAAGACGCTGGCTGCCCAGATGGCCGCCGAGTTCCGCGAACTTTTGCCGAACAACGCGGTGGAGTACTTCGTCTCCTACTACGACTACTACCAGCCGGAGGCCTACGTCCCCCAGACGGACACCTTCATCGAGAAGGACTCCTCCATTAATGACGAGGTTGAGCGGCTGCGCCACTCGGCCACCAACTCGCTGCTCACCCGGCGTGACGTGGTGGTGGTCTCCTCCGTCTCCTGCATCTACGGCCTGGGCACCCCGCAGGAGTACGTCGACCGCATGACTCCGCTGCACGTGGGGGAGCAGATCGACCGCGACGAGCTGCTGCGCCGCTTCGTCACCATGCAGTACACCCGCAACGACGTGGACTTCACCCGCGGCACCTTCCGGGTACGCGGGGACACGGTGGAGATCATCCCCATGTACGAGGAACTGGCCATCCGGGTGGAGTTCTTCGGCGACGAGATCGACGCCCTGGCCACCCTGCACCCGGTCACCGGCGACGTCATCGACCGGGTGGACGAGGTCTACGTGTTCCCCGCCTCCCACTACGTGGCCGGGCCCGAGCGCATGGAGCGGGCCATCGCCGGCATCGAGGAGGAGCTGGCCGACCGCCTGGCGGTGCTGGAGCGCGACGGCAAGCTGCTGGAGGCGCAGCGGCTGCGCATGCGCACCACCTACGACCTGGAGATGCTCCGCCAGATCGGCACCTGCTCCGGCGTGGAGAACTACTCCATGCACATAGACGGCCGCTCCCCGGGCACGCCGCCCAACACGCTGCTGGATTACTTCCCCGAGGACTTCCTGCTGGTGATCGACGAGTCCCACGTGACCGTCCCTCAGATCGGCGCCATGCACGAGGGCGACGCCTCCCGCAAGCGCACCCTGGTGGAGCACGGCTTCCGGCTGCCCTCCGCGCTGGACAACCGGCCGCTCACCTTCGCCGAGTTCGAGGACCGGGTTGGGCAGACCGTCTACCTGTCCGCCACCCCGGGCCCGTATGAGCTCCAGCGCGCCGACGGCGTGGTAGAGCAGATCATCCGCCCCACCGGGCTGGTGGACCCCAAGGTCGTGGTCAAGCCCACCGAGGGGCAGATCGACGACCTGCTTGAGGAGGTCCGCCTCCGGGTGGACAAGCACGAGCGCGTCCTGGTCACCACCCTGACCAAGCGCATGGCGGAGGACCTGACCACGTACCTCGCCGACCGGGGGGTGCGCGTGGAATACCTGCACTCCGACGTCGACACGCTGAGGCGCGTGGAGATCCTCCGCTCGCTGCGGCTGGGCGAGTTCGACGTGCTGGTCGGCATCAACCTGCTGCGCGAGGGCCTGGACCTGCCCGAGGTGTCGCTGGTGGCCATCCTCGACGCCGACAAGGAGGGCTTCCTGCGCTCGTCGACCTCCCTGATCCAGACGATCGGGCGGGCCGCCCGCAACGTCTCCGGCGAGGTGCACATGTACGCCGACCAGGTCACCCCCGCCATGACCGAGGCCATCGAGGAGACCGAGCGGCGCCGCACCAAGCAGCTGGCCTATAACGCCGAGCACGGCATCGACCCGCAGCCGCTGCGCAAGAAGATCGCGGACGTCACCGACATGCTCGCCCGCGAGGACGTCGACACCGCCGAGCTGCTGGCCGGCGGTTACCGCGGGCACGAGGAGAAGCAGGTCGTCTCGCGCCGCAAGCAGGCCGCCGAGGCGACGGTGCGCGAGAAGCTCGCCGGGGCGGCCCAGTCCGACCTGGCCGGGCTGATCCAGGAGCTGACCGACCAGATGCACGCCGCCGCCGAGGACCTGCACTTCGAGCTGGCCGCCCGCCTGCGCGATGAGATTCGGGACCTGAAGAAGGAGCTGCGGGACATGCGGGCCACCGCCTGAGCCTGCGCGTCCCGGAGCAGCGACGTCGGCAAGCCCACACCGTTTCGGGCGGCGTCGGGGTAGCGGGCCCGCCGCCCGCGGACGATAGACTCGGGGATACAAGCGCATACGGAGGGAGTACTCCCAGCAACGGCGACGTCGTCATCACGGCGGACCGGTTCGCTGCCGCACCGCGGCAGTCCCGGCCCCCGGCGTCGCAGGCCAGCAGGCACGGCCCACAGCGGCGCTACTGGCGGGAGGAGACCTCCGGTACCAGCACCGTACCGGAGGTACATGTAAGTGGATGTCCACGCCCTCGGCTGGCTCGCACTGGCCGCCATCATCATCACGATGATCACGATCGACATCGTCGGTCACGTACGCACCCCCCACGAGCCCACGCTCAAAGAGGCCGCCCAGTGGTCCATCGGCTACATCGCCATGGCCGTGGTGTTCGGCGGCATTGTGTGGGCCATCTGGGGTGGCACCTACGGCCAGGAGTACTTCGCCGGATACATCACCGAGAAGGCGCTGAGCATCGACAACCTGTTCGTGTTCGTCATCATGATCTCCGCCTTCCGGGTGCCCCGGAAGTATCAGCAGGAGGTGCTGCTGGCCGGGATCATCATCTCCCTGGTGTTGCGCTTCGCCTTCATCATGGCCGGTGCCGCCTGATCGAGAACTTCTCCTGGATTTTCTACCTGTTCGGCGCCTGGCTGCTGTGGACCGCCTTCTCCCAGGCCCGTGAGGGCCTGGAGGAGCCGGACGCGCATGAGGACGAGGAGTACCGCCCCACCGGTTTTGTGCGCCTGGTGGCGAAGGTCGTGCCCATGACCGACGGCTTCGTGGGCGGCAAGCTGATTCACCGGCACGCCGGCCGCACCATGATCACCCCCATGCTGCTGTGCGTGATCGCCATCGGCACCGCCGACGTCATGTTCGCCGTCGACTCCATCCCGGCGATCTACTCCCTGACCAAGGAGCCCTACCTGGTCTTCGCCGCGAACGCCTTCTCTCTGCTGGGACTGCGCCAGCTGTACTTCCTGATCGACGGGCTGCTGGACCGGCTGATCTTCCTGCACTACGGGCTGGCCGCCATCCTGCGTTCATCGGCTTCAAGCTCGTCAACCACGCGCTACACACCAACGAACTGCCCTTCATCAACGGCGGCGAGCCCTGGGAGGTCGTGCCCGAACCGGACATCGGGTTCTCGCTCGGCTTCATCGTGGTGGTCATCCTGATCACCGTGGCTGCCTCGGTGCTCGTCTCCCGGCGGCGCACCCGCCGGGCCGAGCGGGCAGACAAGAAAGCGACCGGCGGCATCGGCGGTTCCGAGGAGGCTACCCCCGAGCTCGGCACGCGCCCGGACGCCGCCGTCACGGCGCAGTCCGGGGCCTGAACCGCAGACACGCTGAGAGCCTCCCAGGAATTCTCGCGCTGGGCAGGACATGCTGGCCCCGTGAACCCGCCATCGACCGCGACCGCACCCGCCGAGGTCCCGGACATGACCGGCCTGACGAGTCAAGAGGTCGCCGAGCGCGTCCGCGCCGGCCAGACCAATGCCTTCCGGGACACCACCTCCCGCTCGGCCGCCGCGATCCTGCGCGCCAACGTCTTCACGATCTTCAACGCCATCCTGGGCACCGCCCTGGTGCTGATCCTGCTGTTCGGCTCCTGGAAGGACGCCCTGTTCGGCTTCGTGCTGCTGCTGAACACGGCCACCGGCACCATTGCGGAGGTGCGCGCCAAGCGCGCCCTGGACCGCCTGTCCGTCCTGGACGCGCCGCGCGCCCACGTGCTGCGCGACGGCGGCGAGCAGGACGTGGACGTGGCCGCGGTGGTGCTCGACGACGTGCTGCGGCTGCGCGGCGGGGAGCAGGTCCCCGCCGACGCCGTCGTGCTGAGCAGCGACAACTTGGAGGTGGACGAGTCCATACTCACCGGCGAGACCGACCCCGTGCGCCCCGGCGCCGGCGAGCGGGTCATGTCCGGCACCACCGTCACCGCCGGCACCGCCTGGTACGTGCGACGGCGGTCGGCGCCGACGCCTATGCCCACCGCCTCGCCCGGGAGGCTCGCCGCTACTCGGTGGTCACCTCCGAACTGCAGGAGGGCACCAACCGCGTGCTGCGCTGGATCTCCTGGGTGATCGTGCCGGTGGCACTGCTGCTGGTGTGGTCGCAGCTGCGGCAGAACGGGGGCGTGACGGAGGCTCTGACCTCCGGGCAGTGGCGCCTCGCGCTGGTTGCCGGGATCGCGGGCGTGGTCGGCATGGTGCCGCAGGGACTGGTGCTGCTCACCTCCGTCAACTTCGCCACCGCCTCGCTGGACCTGGCCCGCCGCAACGTGCTGGTGCAGGAGTTGCCCGCCGTCGAGGTGCTGGCCCGCGTGGACACCCTGTGCCTGGACAAGACCGGAACCATCACCACCGGTGCCATCCGCCTGGAGGAGGTCACCGCCCCCGACGGCGCCGCCCCGGGGCGGGAGGTGCTGGAGGCACTGGCCGCACTCAGCGACGGCGAGGACCCCAATGCCACCGCCGTCGCCATCGCCCGCGGGCTGAGTGATGCGCGGTATCTGGGGGAGCGGGTGGTTGCGGCCGGGGCCCGGGCGGTGGAGGCCGCAGTGCCCTTCTCCTCCCGCCGCAAGTGGTCGGCGGTCCGCTACGACGCCACCACCTGGGTGCTGGGTGCGCCTGAGATCATCCTGGCCGCCGCACCCGGTGCCGATCCCGTACTGGGGCGGGCGCGCGAACGCGCCGCCGACGGCGCCCGGGTGGTGGCGCTGGCCCGCTCCAGCGAGCCCTGCGGTGCCGGCGCGACGACCACCTGCTGCCCGGCGGCCTGGAGCCCGCGGCGCTGGTGGTACTGGCCGAGGAGATCCGCCCCGACGCCGCCCAGACCCTGGACTACTTCCGGCAGCAGGGCGTGGAGGTGAAGGTCATCTCCGGGGACAACCCGGACACGGTGGCCGCCGTCGCACGTCGCGCGGGCGTGACCGGCCCGGACGGTGGGGCGCCGGTCGCCGTCGACGCCCGCACCCTGCCGCAGGAGGCGGAGCCGGAGGGTCCGGAGGCGACGCGCCTGGCCGACGCCCTGGAGGGTGCCACCGTGCTGGGGCGGGTCACCCCCGAGCAGAAGCGCGCCTTCGTGCGGGCACTGAAGTCCCGGGGCCGGGTGGTGGCCATGACCGGCGACGGCGTCAACGACGCCCTGGCTCTGAAGGACGCCGACCTGGGTATCGCCATGGGCAACGGCGCGCCCGCTACCAAGGCGGTGGCCCGCCTGGTGCTGTTGAAGGGGGAGTTCTCCGCCCTGCCGGGCGTGGTGGCGCAGGGACGGCGGGTCATGGCCAACACCGAGCGGATCGCCTCCCTATTCCTGGCCAAGACGGTCTACGCCTCGCTGATCGCGGTGGTGGTGTCCCTGACCGCAATCGCGTACCCGTTCCTGCCGCGGCAGCTCACGATCGTGTCCTCCCTGACCATCGGTATCCCCGCCTTCATCCTGGCGCTGGCCCCCAACTCCCGCCGCTACCGGGCGGGCTTCCTGGGGCGGGTGCTGACCCTGGCGGTGCCCGCCGGGCTGGTGGCGGGATGCGCCACCCTGGCGGCCCGCACCTGGCTGGTGGCCTCCGGGGCGGCGGACACGCAGGTGACCACCGGCGCGACCCTGGTGCTGGTGTGCTCCGGGCTGTGGCTGCTGACGCTGACGGCCCGGCCGCTGCTGGGCTGGCGGCTGGGACTGGTGGTGGTCATGGGGGCGATGGCGGTGCTGGGCGTGTTCGTGCCCGCGGTGCGCGACTTCTTCCTGCTGGCCTGGCCCGCGGCGGGCACCTGGTGGGTGATCCTGATCGTCTCCGCTGCCGCCGTGGCGGGCATTGAGACGGTCTACCTGCTGCGCCCGCGGCTGGTCGCGTACCTGCACGGTCGGGGCCTGGTCAACTGACTCGGCGACCGGAGCCGCGCGCGGCGGGGCTGGCAGGTCGTTAGGCCAGGACGCCGATCACCGGGTTCCACTCGTGGGGGATGCGCTCGGCGATGAAACCCGCCTGGTTGAAGGGGTCCTCCTCGAGCAGAGCCAGGGCGCCCGCGGCGTCGTCGGCGCGCACCACGATGAGCGCGTCGTGCGTGCCCACGTAGGGGCCGGCGGCGAGCAGTCGGTCCTGCTCGGCCAGCGCGGCGTTGAAGGCGCGGTGGGTGGGGCGCAGGGCGGCCATGGCCTCGTCCTGGTCGGTGACGTAGTGGTACTCGACGGCGAAGATCTTGCTCATGCCGCCAGCCTAGCCACCAAGCGTCCCGGACGTCGGCCTTCGGGATTCGCCTCCTTGATTGGCTACGCTCGGTGCCGTGCAGAGTCGTATTCCCGAGTGGACCATCGAGGCGCCGCAGTCCCCGGTTCCCCGCGAGGTCGTGAAGGTGGGGGGTCTGCCGCTCGGGTGGCCCAGCGGCAGGGAGTGGCCACTGTGCGCCGAGTGCGGTATGCCGATGTCCTTCCTCCTCCAGGCGGGGGAGTCCGCGCAGCTGCCTCACCTGTCGGCGGACCAGGTCATGTTCGTGTTCAAGTGCGAGCGGTACAGCATCTGCTCCTTCTGGGAGCCGGGCACGGGCCGCAACTGCGTTGAGCTGGTCGGCTTCGACGAGCTGAGTGATACAGCGGCTCCTGCGCCAGCGGGCACGCCGGTGCTGCTCGAGCTGTGGGCACGGCGGTGGCGCGTGCATGACGACGGCGTGGATGCGTCCCTCGAACCCGCCTTCTTCGATGCCCGACATGACGCGATGCCCGAGGGCATCGCATATCCGCACGACTTCAACTTCGCGCTTCAGACCAAGGTCGGCGGCCTCCCCTACTGGACGGCGAACGGGACCGTGGCGTTCCGGTACTCCGGCGGCACGGTTCTCACTGAAGGCGGGGACTGGCACTTGGTGCTCCAGCTCGACACCGCGCTGGAGGTGGTCGACCCCATCGACGCGGTGCAGGCCTACGCCGACTCACACCCCATAGGCCCCGCGCGCGAGGGCGCCGCGGAGGTCTATCCGGAGGACGGAAGTGTTGGGATCGCGAATTTCTGCCTGGACGGAATCGGCTATGTGCTCGTCGACAGCTCTTCGCCGTCTCCGGAGCCGGTGTTCCTGATCAACCGCTGACAGAGCTGGCTTACGGAGCCGCCCTAGCCGCCAAATGGCGGGGACGATCCGGACCTTGTCCGTGGCCGCGGCGGCTGCCCGTCGTGGCCATCCCTCGCACCCCAAGGTCGTAAAACGTATACCCGCCGCTCAGGACGAGGCGGGAGCAGCGGCTCAGGAGCCTCGGTGGCGGTGCCGGGCGAGGGACCGGTGAGACGTTACGGGCGGTCAGGGGTGCCAGCGGCGGGTGGCGCGTGCGGTGGCGCGCGCCGCGCTGATGCTGGCGACGGCTGCTACCAGCACCGTGATTGCCAGGCAGGCGGCGGTGTAAGCCGGACTGGGGCGCCACAGGACGCTGTCATTGTTTGCGGCAACTCTCGCTTGGCCTAGGGGCAGAATCAGGTAGAGGACCGTTGCGGTCAGGCCGGATACGAGCACGATCACGCCGGTGCGCCAGCGGGCCGTCGAGGCCGCGCAGGACACCGAACCGGACAGGGCCCCCACGGGCGCCAGGTTGCGGGCGGCGCGCGCAGAGTCATGTGCCAGCGCCAGCCCGAGCACGATCGCCAGCACCGACAGACCCACGGCGCCCAGGGTCACGGTCCAGCGGGAGCGGATGTACTGCACTTGACCGGCGGTGATCCACTCCTGCGGCTGGCAGAAGACCTGCACGCCAGGGGCATGGGTGTGCAGCATCCGTTCGATCCCGCGCATATCGAGGTCAGCGCCGTTGACCGACATGAGGTAAACGCCGCTGCCGGTCTCGTAACCGCGCATGACCTGGGCGGTGTCGCTCGTCGGAGTGATCTCAATGTCGGTTGCACCGGCGAGTTCATACACCTGCCCGAGGACGGGAACATTCGTCAACAGGTCGGTGGCCGAGACCTGCTGCTGTGTACAGTCCAGACCCCAGGAGGACAGCAGCTCGCAGCCGGCTTCGATATGGGGCGCCGGCTCTGAGTCGGCCGCATCCGCCTCGTCGAAGTCGAATCCGGCCGAGAACGCGTCGACCCCATCGGGCAGGAGCGCAACCAGGTCTTCGGGAGCAGCGGCTGCATCCAAATGGTCAAGGACGGCGACCTTCTCACCCCACCTGTCCAGTGTCTCTACCGACTGGAAGTACTGGGGAGACATGGATCCGGCCCACAGCTGTATCTGGCCGCCGGCCAGCAGCGCCAGCGTCATCGCCAGCGCCAGATGGCTGCTGGCTTTGGACAAGGACACCAGCTGACGACCCGCAATCAGGCGCCCGGCGTGACCGCGACGGTAGCCCCAGCGGGCCAGTATCCGGCCGCACCAGGCGGACAGTGCCGCCACGACGCCGGGCAGCGCCAGCACCGTTAGCACTACACCAGCTGCGTATACAAAGTCGTCCAGTTTGCTCCCTGGATTCCACAGCGGGAACCAAATCGCCAGAAGTAGACCACAGACGAGCAGTAGGCCAGGGCTGGCCTTTCTCCAGCGGCGGTGACCCCGCCGGGGAGCGACCACGTGGCGGCCGCGCCCGCGGCCGAGTAGCACAATGGTGACGGCAAGCACCGCGCCGATTAGCAGGGCGGCAACAATGGGGGCGGCCAACCGGCGCGTATCCGCGGCTGGGAACCAGGCGTCCACCCATGGCACACGCACATCCATGTACATGCAACGCCGGTGAGCGCCCCTGCGAGCACAAAGCCGCCGAGGATTCCCGGCCAGGTTTCCGCCAGGTCGATGACCGCCAGGTCGCGGCGGCGCAGACCGGAGGTCACCAGGGCGGTGATGCGCCGCCGGTTCTCCTCACCGCGCAGTGCCGATGCGGAGGCGGTGGCTCCGATGGCGGGGAGCAGCAGCACCCCGGCAACCAGCAGCAGTACCTCAGCCACGGGCGAGGCGTTCAGTGAGCCGGAGCCGGCGTAGGCGCCGCCCTCAACCACTGCGCCGAAGCCGCAGACCGGCTCCATCCTATCCGCGTTTAGTGCCTGATCGGTCGGACGCAAGTACACGCGCCGCTCCTGCGGCACCTCCAAGCCGTCCAGGCCGATCTCGGCGGAGACGGGGCCGAACAACCCCTCCAGTTCGCCGGTCAGATCCCGGGCGAAGGCGGGGGAGACCACGGCCTCGCCCGGCTCCGGCCACTCCTCCACGCCGGGAGGCAACGGGGCGTCCTCGCTCAGCGGGGAGAGGACGATGACGGTGACCGGGCGGTTATTCACCTGGGTGAAGCCGCCGAAGCGGTACAGGACCGTGGCCTCCTGCGCGTCGCACAGCTGCGGGGCGATGGACTCGGCGCGCTCCCGGTGCAGGGCATCCCCGAACCAGGTCAGTGCGAGGCCGACCAGGCTCAGGCACAGCAGACAGGTCCCCAGGAACAACGCCACGGTCTGGGTGCGTGCGAGCAGTCGGGACTCCGAGTGCCGCAGGCTGGTGCCGATGCGCAGCAGACCGGACAGCAGACGACGGTTCATCGGTCCGCCGCCTGCCCGGATTGGTGAACCGTCGCGGTCAGTTTCCCGTCGGCCAGCGCCATGACGTGATCTGCGCGCTGCGCGACCACGGGGTCGTGGGTGACCAGCAGAATGGCGCAGCCCAACTGCGTTGGGAGGGCCATCAGCGTGTCCATGACGCGGTCCCGGTTGGCGGGGTCCAGCGAACCGGTGGGCTCATCAGCGATGAGCAGCTGCGGGGAGTTGATGAGTGCGCGGGCAATGGCGATGCGCTGGCGCTCACCACCGGAGAAGGAGGACGTGGCCCGCTCCTGCACGGTCAGCCCCAGCTCGGCGAGGATTGCGCGGGCACGCTCCTCGGCGTCGGCGGCGGGCACGCCCGCCACCAGAGCCGGCACGATGATGTTCTCCACGGGGGTCAGCTCATCAATGAGGTAGCCGTCCTGGAAGACCATGCCGATGTGCTCGCGGCGGATGCGGGCGGTGCTGGCGCTGTTGCCGGCCTGCATGGCCTCGTCGCAGATGGTGATGGAGCCGGCGTCGGCACGCAGCAGCCCGAGGATGGCGGACAGCAGAGTGCTCTTGCCGGACCCGGAGGGGCCGATGAGCGCGGTGATGGTGCTTGCCTGCATAGTCAGATCCAGGGTGTCCAAGACGGTGCGCTCTCCGAAGGAGACGGTGAGGCCTTGAACGGCCAGTACTTCTTTCGCGGGCCGTGAAGCCGTCGCTGACGAGTTCGCGTCCATGGGGATCCGCTTCGGCGATTGGGGATGTGGCAACGCCTGTGTGCCTGCACGAATGTAGTTTCGCTGCCACTCCGAGCCGCGGCGACACGCGCGAAGCCCAGCACTCCGTTGAAATCCCTCGTCATGCTGGGGACACTCGTCTCTGGCGCCTCGCCTCACACAGTCGAACGGGTGTACGAAGGTGGGGCCTTGGCCCTACACTCTGACCCCGTGAACGACTCCCTCATCATCCGTGGCGCCCGCGAGCACAACCTCCAAGGCATCGGCCTCGACCTCCCGCGGGACAAGATGATCGTCTTCACCGGCCTGTCCGGCTCGGGCAAGTCCTCCCTCGCCTTCGACACGATCTTCGCCGAGGGGCAGCGCCGCTACGTGGAGTCGCTCTCCTCCTATGCGCGCCAGTTCCTCGGCCAGATGGACAAGCCCGACGTCGACTTCATCGAGGGCCTGTCCCCGGCCGTGTCCATCGACCAGAAGTCCACCTCCCGCAATCCCCGCTCCACGGTCGGCACCGTCACCGAGGTCTACGACTACCTGCGCCTGCTGTACGCGCGCGCCGGCACCCAGCACTGCCCCGTGTGCGACGCCGTCATCTCCTCTCAGACGCCCCAACAGATCGTCGACCACATCAGGGAGATGGAGGACGGCACCCGCTTCCAGGTGCTCGCCCCCGTTATCCGCGGCCGCAAGGGCGAGTACACCGAGCTGTTCACCGAGCTGCAGAGCCGCGGCTTCTCCCGCGTCCGCGTCGACGGCGCCACCCATCGGCTGGGGGAGGTGCCCGCCCTGAACAAGAAGCTCAAGCACAACATCGAGGTGGTCGTCGACCGGCTGGTGGTGCGCGAGGGCATTCGCCAGCGGCTGACCGACTCGGTGGAGACCGCCCTGGGCCTGGCCGACGGTCTGGTCATCATCGACCTGGTGGACCTGCCCGAGGACGACCCGGGCCGCACCCGCCGCTACTCCGAGAAGCGCGCCTGCCCCAACGAGCACCCGCTCCAGCTGGACGAGATGGAGCCGCGCACCTTCTCCTTCAACGCACCCTACGGCGCCTGCCCCGCCTGCACCGGCATCGGCACCCGCCTGGAGGTCGACCCCGAGCTCGTCGTGCCCGATGAGGAGCTCACCCTGGCCGAGGGCGCCGTCGCCCCCTGGGCCAGTCATCAGAAGTACTTCACCCGCCAGCTCAAGGCACTGGGCGAGGAGCTTTCCTTCGACGTCGACACTCCCTGGCGGGCCCTGCCCGAGCGCGCCAAGGACGCGATTCTGCGCGGTAAGGACTTCGAGATCAAGGTCCGCTACCGCAACCGCTGGGGGCGTGAGCGCATCTACTCCACCGGCTTCGAGGGCGCCCTTAACTACGTCATGCGCAAGCACGACGAGACCGAGTCCGATTGGTCCAAGGAGCGCTACGAGGGCTACATGCGGGAGATCCCCTGCCCCGTATGCAACGGCACCCGGCTCAAGCCGGAGGTGCTGGCCGTGCGCGTGGGCGGCCTGTCCATTGCCCAGCTGTGCGACCTGTCCATCAGCGAGTGCCGCGACTTCCTCGCCGACCTGGAGCTGACCGGCCAGGCCGCCCAGATCGCCGGCAGCGTCCTGAACGAGATCGCCGCCCGCCTGGGCTTCCTGGTCGACGTCGGCCTGGACTACCTGAGCCTGTCCCGCGGCGCCGCCACCCTCTCCGGCGGCGAGGCGCAGCGCATCCGCCTGGCCACCCAGATCGGCTCCGGGCTGGTGGGCGTCCTGTACGTGCTCGACGAGCCCAGCATCGGCCTGCACCAGCGCGACAACGCCCGCCTGATCGACACCCTGGAGCGCCTGCGGGACCTGGGCAACACCCTGATCGTCGTCGAGCACGACGAGGAGACCATCCGCTCCGCCGACTGGGTGGTGGACATCGGCCCCGGGGCCGGGGAGAGGGGCGGTCAGGTCGTCTACGCCGGTAAGGTCGCCGGCCTGCTCGAGGCGCCCGGCTCCATCACCGGCGACTACCTGTCCGGCCGCCGCGCCATTGAGATTCCCGCCAGCCGCCGCAAGCCCGTCAAGGGAAAGGCCGTGACCGTGGTCGGCGCCCGCGAGAACAACCTCAAGGACGTCACCGTCAGCTTCCCGCTGGGCGTGTTCACCGCCGTCACCGGCGTATCCGGCTCCGGAAAGTCCTCCCTGGTCAACTCGATCCTCTACCAGGTGCTCGCCAACCGCCTCAACCACGCCCGCGGCGTACCCGGACGTCACAAGACCGTGCGCGGCCTGGAGAACCTGGACAAGGTAGTACACGTGGACCAGTCGCCCATTGGCCGCACCCCGCGCTCCAACCCGGCCACCTACACCGGCGTGTGGGACCACATCCGCAAGATCTTCGCCTCCGTGCCCGAGTCGAAGGTGCGCGGCTACGGCCCCGGCCGCTTCTCCTTCAACGTCAAGGGTGGACGCTGCGAGGCCTGCAAGGGCGACGGCACCCTGAAGATCGAGATGAACTTCCTGCCGGACGTGTACGTGCCCTGCGAGGTGTGCGGCGGCGCCCGCTACAACCGGGAGACCCTGGAGATCCGCTACAAGGACGCCACCGTCGCCGACGTGCTGGACATGACCATCAGGCAGGCGGCCGACTTCTTCGCCGCCACCCCCATCATCGCCCGCCACCTTAACACGCTGGTGGAGGTCGGCCTCGGCTACGTGCGCCTGGGGCAGGCCGCCACCACCCTGTCCGGCGGCGAGGCGCAGCGGGTCAAGCTCGCCACCGAGCTGCAGCGCCGCTCCACCGGCCGCACCATCTACGTGCTGGACGAGCCCACCACCGGCCTGCACTTCGAGGACATCCGCAAGCTCCTGGCGGTGCTGCAGGGGCTGGTGGACAAGGGCAACTCCGTGGTGGTGATCGAGCACAACCTGGACGTGATCGCCAACGCCGACTGGATCATCGACATGGGCCCGGAGGGTGGCAAGGACGGCGGCACCGTCGTCGCCACCGGCACCCCCGAGCAGGTTGCCGAGGTCGAGGGCTCCTGGACGGGCCGCTACCTCAAGGACGTCCTGAAGCAGCGCCGGGCGGTGAGCTGACCGGGGGCGCCTGCGACGCCGCCTGTTCCTGTGCAAAGCGGTTGTAGGCCAGGGACAGGCCGAAGCACACCACCCCGGCGACGACCAGAGCCAGGATGCGCGTGAGCGAGTTCTGGCCGGCCAGGTCCACCACCGCCAGTTTGAACACCACCAGCAGCACCAGGGCGAGTCCGTAGTGGCGCAGCATGTTGGCATGCAGTCGGAAGCCGAAGACGATGCACACTGTCCCGGTGGCCAGCACCACGCCGGTTACCAGCAGCGAGGTCGCGGATGCATCGGTCAGGATCATCACCGACCACCACAGCGCCGCGCTTTGTGAGACAGCGGTGGTCAAGGAGACCTCGGCCTGCTGCAGCCAGGGAAGCAGCATGCGTCCGCCCACGGTCACCAGCGCCAGTGCCACTGCCACCAGCGGCGCCTGCAGTAACGGGGTGTCCAGGGAGCCTGCCCGGAACAGCAGCACTGCGCCGAGCGCCGTCAGTAGGCCGTCACCGAGCCATGCCAGCATGGGTACGGCGGGTCGCAGCGGGGTGCGCAGGTCGGCGGCGCCCTCCAGGCGGCCCACGCGCCCGCCGGACAGCAGAAGATGCGGGGTGCACGAGTCGGTGAACAGGCCCAGGCCCGCCAGCCCCAGCGCCAGTGCTCCCGCCAGCAAAGGTGGCAGGACGCGGCCCTGCCAGTCGAGGCCTCCCGCGTTCAGCAGCTGGTCCAGCAGCCAGGGGACGATCAGAACCAGGTTGGCGGCAAGCAACCACGCCGCGGAGGACAGCCGCAGCTTCCGGTCCGCCTGCGCCTCGGACTGCGCCGACACCGGCGCCAACAGCGCTTCCAACGGCGCGGTCAGGACGACGGCGATCAACACCGCCAGCATGGCCAACACCAGGGTGTTTGGCTGGGGAGAGAGCCCCGTGACCAGCGCTGCCGCTCCCGTCAGCGGCAGCACCACCACGGGGACGCTGTCACCGAAGCGCACCACGGGCACTGCGGCCAGTGCCACAGCGGCCACCGCCGGCAGCAACAGGTCCAGACTCACCGCGAAGACCATCGCCGCGATGCCGATCATCGTCCACAGATTTGCCGGGGCGACGGCGCGCAGCCATTCCTGGGACTTCGTCCGGGGCAGCAACACCGCCGTGGACAGGCATGCCAGGAGCAGGAGGACCACGGACACGCCGTCGCGTGCGGATGCACTCACGCCTTCGGCGTATCCGAGTACGAGTACCGCCAGCGCATGGACGATCCCGGTGGCCGCCCATTCGTAACCGACGACCTTGCCCGCCCCAGATCTGACCAGCAGGCGCGTCGAGTGGTGCGTCTGTACCAGGAGCACAGCGCAGGGCATGGTCAGCAGCAGGATCCCCGGCAGCGGCTGGGCGAGCAACACTCGGGACGGGCCGGCCAGCAGCACCATCGCCGTCACCGCCATGGAGGTGGTCGGCAGCCAGGGCGCCAGCCGCATGCCCGGTGTGTATCGCGGCGCTGTCCCCGCCACTGCCGCCAGGGAGACGACGTAGAAGTCGATCAGCGTCCAGGTCAGCGTCGCCTGCTCCGGATAGCTGGCCACCTGCGACGTGGCGAAGCCACGGTGACCATGGCCCCCAGCATGGAGACGACCGCGGTGAAGAACTGGCGGGTGGCGCAGGAGACCAGCAGCAGCACGAAGGCCCAGGCCACCATGAGGACGAAGGCGGCGATACTGGGCAGGCCGGCGATCATCGCGGCACCGATGACGGCGACGAAGCCGAGTGCGCCGCCCGTGCCCGTAAGAGTGGCGGCCGCTACCCGCTGCCGCTGCCGCCGGTAGACCAGGAACGTGCCGGAGGCGACCATAATGACGGCGATCACACCGAGCGTCCCGACCTTGACGACGTCGGGAATCCGGTCCCAGACCAGGGCGATCAGGCTCACCGCGGCGGACACGATCAAGAACGCCGCTGCCCCGGACAGGACGTACCGGCCGACGTTGCCCTCCTGGCTGCGTTGCGGCTGCGGCCGGGGCGACCGGGTGGCTAACGGGTCGTTGCCGGTGGGCGCGTCCAGTTTGATCCGGGGCACGCCTGTCGGCGCGTTCGGCGTCGAGGCGCCGGGAGACAGCGGCGCGGGCCTGGATGGCGGATACGTGCTCAGGGCGGGGGTGCGCGGCTTGCCTACTGCGCGAGGCGCAGTCTGCGTGCCGGATGCGTTGGGCGAGGCGGATGCCGGAGTGCTCGGCCGCGACGAGGACTCACCTGCGGATCGTCCCGGGTCCGACTGCGGGCGCGGCGCCGGGGTGGGGTGGGACGGCGCCGGGACAGGCACTCGGCGCGCGCCGACCTCGTCAGGGGCTACTCGGGCCGCCACCCAGTCGACCTTGCGCTCCAGGGCGGCCAGGCGCCCAATGATCTCGTCAAGCCGCTCGCTGCTAGTGTCCATGGATCAAGGATCCGTAAGCGGCGGGCCAAAGTCACGCTGAACCGGTGGGCAGTACTCCCCGTTTGGGCTGCATCCATAGGCCGATCAGGAGCTTAGAACGAATGAGACTCGCCGATGAGGCCATCACTCCCCGGGCTCCTGCGCGCGAGCCGGAGCCGGTCGCGGCGTGGCCTGACGCGTCTGCTCGTGGGCGAACCGGTTGTATACCAATGACAAGCAGAAGCAGGCCAGGCCGGCCACCAGCAGCGCCAGGATCTGGGTGAGCGAGTTCCCGCCGGCCAGATCCAGCACCGCGAGCTTGACCACCACCAGCATCACCAGCGTCAGCCCGTAGTGGCGCAGCGCGACCGCCCGCGTCCGGAAGCCGAGCACGATGCCGCCCGCGCCGGTCGCCAGCACCAGCGCCGTCACCAGCATGGAAGTCGGTGAGGCACCGGTGAGGATCATCACCGACCACCACAGTGCCACGCTGAGCGAGATGGCGACGGCCGTGCCCGCGCCGGCGCGCCGCAGCCAGGGCAGCAGCAGGCGAGCACCTGCCACCGCGAGCGCCAGGCCCAGGAACACCAGCGGCACCGCTACCAGCGTGGCGTCCGCACGCGCCAGGGTGACGACCGACTGCAGGCACAGCAAGGCGAAGCCACCCATCCGATCACCGGGGTGCTGGGACGCGTGGCGTGTGCGGCCCCGTCGCCCCCTCGAGCTCACCGGCGCGTGCCCCCGAGACGAGTGCGAGGGGAGTGCATTGCCCGGTGAACAGCCCCAGGCCCGCCAGCGCCAGGGCGCACACGCCACCTACCAGCGGCGCCACGGCGCCGCCCGGAGCTAGCCGCGCAACCAGCGCGGGTGCGACCACCACCAGATCCGCGCCGATCAGCCATACGGCCGCGGTCAACCAATCGGCACGAGCTTGCCGCGCAGGTTCGGAAACCGGGGCGGTGCCGAGCCGGCTTTCCAGCAGCAGACTCAGGCCGACGGCGGCGACCACCGTGAGGAGGGCGAGTCCGACGACGTCCTGGCTCATCTGCACCCGAGCGGCGAGCGCGAATGCCGGCAGCCCCGCCAGCGGCAGAATCAGGACCGGCGCGGCTTGCCCGACGCGCACCACCGGGACGCCGGCCAACCCCACCGCCAGCACCGCAGGCAGGAGCAGACGAGGCTCCACCGTGAAGACGGCGGCACCAAGGCCCACCATCGCCCCCAGGTTCACGCCGGCCACGTTCTGCGGCCAGGGACCATCCTCCCGGTTGGGGAGCAGCGCCACGGTCGACACGGTCGCGGCGACCAGGAGCACCCCCGCGGTGAGGCTACGAGTCGCCGGCGGGGTCGTGGGATCCAGCCCGAGGTGCAGCGCCGCGAGGATCATGGTCACGCCTACCGCGCCCCACACCCAAGCGGCGGCGTTGCGTGCGGCCACGCGGGACAGCAGCCGCCCGGAGTGATGCGCCTGAAGCAGTAGCACCACGGCGGGCAGGCACCGCAGGGCGACGCCGGTCGCGCCTCAGCGCGCAGCAGCACGGCCGGACCGAGCACCAGGCCACCGCCGTCACCACCATGGCGGTGGCGGGCAGCCACGCTGCCAGGCGCATGCGTTGCGCGTAGTGCGCCAGCAGCGCGGACACCACCGCCAGCGCGACGAGGTAGCCATTCACGAGCGCCCAAATCAGCGCCGCCCGCCCGGGATACGCATTGGCCTGCACCCACGCGAAACCGACGGTGACTAGGGCGCCTAGGGCTGAGACCACGGCGGTGAAGAACTGCCCAGCGGTCCAGGACACCAGCAGCAGCACGAACCCCCAGGCGGCCATCAGCGCTATGGCCACAGAGGTTTGCAGGTCCACGAGCAGAACCGCACCAATGATGGTCACGAAGCCCAGTGCTCCGCCGGTGCCGGTAATGGCGGCCGCCGCGATCTGTTGGCGAGGTCGGTTCTCCGCCAGCGTGGTTCCCGCCGAGACCATGGCCAGGGAGAGCAGAGCCAGGCCGATAACCTTCCAAGCGTCGGAAATCTGGTCCCAGGCCAGCGCGATGAGGCTGACCGCAGCCAGCAGCACCAACAGTGCCGCCGCGCCGGACAGCAGGTAGGAGCCCAGGTTGCCCTCCGCTGTGGAGGCATCTGGCCGGCGGGCGGGGCTGCGGCGCCGGGGGAGTACGGCGGCGGCGCTGCTTGTGACGCCGGCTGCGGCTGTGGGGACGCGTACGGATCGGGACCGTAGGGATCGGGAACGTAGGGGTCGAACGAGACGTTGGGCGCCGTCGGTGCTTCCGCCGCGGACGCCGTTGCCCGTGGGAATCCCGTGCGTGTGGCACCGGGCCGACTGGGGACGGGCCGTGAGGACGAGTCGGGGCCGGACGACAGCCGGGCGAGAATGCTCTCCAATCCGTCTACCTTGCGCTCGAGGGCGGCCAGGCGGACACGCAACTCCTCGACCTGTGCACTGTCGTAGTGCTCCATGGGTCAAGGATCCGGCAAGATCGCGGAGTTGTCACGACTTTGATACGGAGACTTGGACGCGGTGGGATAGCCTTTGCCCATGAGCACCACTGGATTGGCCGCCGCCCAGGCGAAGATGCGCGACGCCGGCGTCGCGGAGCAGGCCATCGACGTTTTCAGCCACTACTACCGTGCGCTCGAGGAAGGCGCCACCGGACTCGTCCCCGAAGACACCATCGAGCCGCTCACACAGATCGACTCGATCGACGACGTTCAGGTCGACGAGGCCGCCGCCCGTGAGGCGCTGAGCAAGACCGTCCTGATCAAGCTCAACGGCGGACTGGGCACCTCCATGGGCATGGACCGCGCCAAGTCACTGCTGCCCGTGCGCGACGGCAAGAGCTTCCTGGACCTGCTGGTGGACCAGGTCATGGCCGCTCGCGCCCGCTACGATGTCACCCTGCCGCTGATCTTCATGGACTCCTTCCGCACCCGTGAGGACACGCTCGCGGCCCTCGCCGCTCACCCGGGCATCGAGGTGGAGGGCATCCCACTGGACTTCCTGCAGAACCGGGAGCCCAAGCTGCGTGCCGACGATCTGACTCCCGTCGAATGGGAGGCGGACCCGAGCCTGGAGTGGTGCCCACCCGGCCACGGTGACATCTACACCGCCCTGGTCGCTTCCGGCGTGCTGGACACACTCCTGGAGCGCGGCTACAAGTACGCGATGACCTCCAACTCGGACAACCTGGGTGCGGCCCCGAGTGCCCGCATCGCCGGCTGGTTCGCCGCCTCCGGCGCCCCCTACGCGCCCGAGATGTGCCGCCGCACCCCCGCCGACGTCAAGGGCGGGCACCTGGCGGTGCGCAAGGCGGACGGTCGCATCATCTTGCGTGACACCGCCCAGACCCCGCCGGAGGAGATGCACTACTTCACCGACCAGTTCCGCCACCCCTTCTTCCACACCAACAACCTCTGGTTCGACCTGGAGGTACTGCGGGACACGCTGACCGAGCGCGACGGCATCCTGGGGTTGCCGCTGATCCGCAACGAGAAGACCGTGGATCCCGCCGACCCCGACTCGACGCCGGTCATTCAGCTGGAGACCGCCATGGGCGCGGCCGTGGAGGCCTTCGACGGCGCCACCGCCGTGGAGGTGCCGCGTAGCCGGTTCCTGCCGGTCAAGACCACCAATGACCTGCTGCTGGTGCGCTCGGACGTGTATGAGGTCGATGCCGACGGGCTGCTGCAGCAGGTGCCCGAGCAGGCCTGCGTGGTGAACCTGGACTCGCGCTACTACAAGCGTATCGCCGACTTCGAGGCGCGTTTCCCGCACGGCGTCCCCTCCATCCGGGAGGCGAGCAGCCTGACGGTGCGGGGCGACTGGACCTTCGGGGCCGGCGTCGTCGCCACGGGTGACGCGGCCGTGCCCGAGGAGGGCGCGCCCGGAGTGGTCGCCGACGGCGCCCGGCTGGCCTGAACTGCCCGACGGCGGCTTAGTCGGCGCCCGGGCATACGCGGGCGCCGGTCCGTGCTTCACCCGCGCTTCCATCTCAAATACGCGAGTTTTAGAGCTTTGCATGCGCCCTGCATCTGTAAAGCTCTAAAACTCGTGTCTGTGACGCAAACACGTGTTCACGACAGCGGCATGCCGGCCCGTTTGACGTCGACGCGTCGGCCGAAGACGGGACCGATGCACCCGCGCCTGGAGGGTCCCAGGTAATCGGAGTGCCGAAGGCAAAACATGGGTTGTCGGCGCGAAAGTGGTGCTTAGGTATGAATCGTCCCGTGTTTTGCACGACCTCGGGCCGCGTTCCACGACCTTGGTGTGTGTTGCACGACCACCCCGGGGTCGTGGAAGGCTCACCAAGGTCGTGCAGTGTCGCCCAAGGTCGTGTAAAGCCACCCCAGCCCCCACGCTGGACACCACCACTTTCACAAACGCTGGACCGGACGAGCCAACTAACGCCCCGCGACACGCCCGAACCGCACACACATTCGCGCCGATAACCCCCGATGGTCCCGACAAGCTGCACCGCTTGAGCCTGTGCATGCGTGAGGCCCCGGACCGTCTGGTCCGGGGCCCCACATGCTTCCGGTGGGCGATACTGGAATCGAACCAGTGACCTCCTCGGTGTGAACGAGGCGCTCTAGCCCCTGAGCCAATCGCCCGGTGCGGTGCAGACATTAGCGGGACCGATGCCCTTGCGGCAAACGCTGAACCGGTGAGGTGGATCACCGTCCGCGCATTTGCCACCTGGCCGGGGCTGGATGTTATGGTTCAGCCGCGCTCAGGGGAACGCATGAGCCCCAAGGCGATGTACATGCGGATGTGGCTCAGTTGGTAGAGCATCACCTTGCCAAGGTGAGGGTCGCGGGTTCGAGTCCCGTCATCCGCTCCGAGGAGCCGGGTTCCTCCCAGCATCTCACTGGTGGGTTGGCCGAGAGGTTAGGCACCGGCCTGCAAAGCCGTTTACACCGGTTCGAATCCGGTACCCACCTCGGGCGATTGGCGCAGCGGGAGCGCGCTTCCCTGACACGGAAGAGGTCACTGGTTCGATCCCAGTATCGCCCACCAGCGCCCTTACTCCTCCCGCCGATCAGTCCGCCGGGAACCAGTCGCCCAGCACTCGCAACACGCCGTCGTCGTCGTTGGCGGGCGCCATGAAGCGGGCGGCGCTGCGAGCGGCGGCGGAGGCGTTGGCCATGGCAATCCCATAGCCAACCCGACCGAGCATCTCCGCATCGTTTCCGGAGTCACCGAAGGCCGCTACCTGAGTCGGGGCCAGGCCCCAGTGGCCCAGCAGCACCCCCAGCCCGGAGGCCTTGTGCCGCCCGGGCACGATCAGGTCCACGCTGTCATGCCCCGACACGACCGGCACCATTGCCCCACCCAACGCCTCGGTCAACCGGTCCAGGAAGGCCTGCGGAAAGCCGCGCCCGTCCACCAGCGCGATCTTGGAAACCCGACGACCGTTGATGTCCGCGGTGCGCGCCACGTACCGGAACCGCGGGTGGTAGAACGTGAGTAGCTTCCTCATCTCAGGGGTCTCCGACTCCCGCAGGTAAGCGCCGTCGGGACCGGAGGCGACGAAGCTGAGTCCGTCCACGCCGTCGAGCACCGCCAGTACTCGCTCCAGTGCGTCCGTAGGCACGTGCGTCTCCAGGAGCCGGACGCCGTCTGCCATGACAATCGCCCCGTTGTCGGACACGACGCCGTCTGGGGCCAGACCATCCGCGTCCGGGAAGAAGCCGAGCAACTGCGCCTCCTGATTGCCGGAGGCGACCACGAAGCGCACCCCGGCCTCGCGCATCCGGCGGCGCAAAGGCGCGAAGCAGGCCCGGTCGTAGGTGGAGCCGGTGCGCAGGAAAGTGCCGTCCATATCCACCGCCACCAGCCGCAGATCCGCCGGGCGTCGCAGTGGGGGAGCAGGTGCTGCGGAGTCGCTTGCGCCGGTGAGGGGCGTCGACTCGGAAAGGGGAATGCTCGCGGAGGTCATCTCAAAGCTCCTCAGTCGAGCTCAGGAATCAGGCCGAGGCGCACAAAGGCCCTGGCCAGGCCGTCGTCCTCGACGTCGTCGGTCACCAGGTCCGCGGACGCCTTCACCTCCGGGGCGGCGTTGCCCATGGCCACGCCCACCCCGCAGTGCCGCAACATGCCCACATCCACCGCGCCGTCCCCGAAGGCGACGGCGTCGGCGGGGGAGAGGCCCAGATGGCGGAGCAGCACGTCGATCGCCTCCACCTTGTTGGCCGCCGGCAGGGCGACGTCTCCGAACAACGCCTCGTGTCCGCGGCCACCCCAGGTGCCGACCAGCAGCCCGGGGAAGGCTGCCCGCGCCGCCTCGACGTCCTCCGGCCCGGACAGCACGAAGCTGATCTTGTTGACATCGTCGCGCACCAGCTCATCGGTGAGCGTAAGCCCCGTCAGTACATCGGTGGCCTCCACATCGCCGGCGTCGGCGCGCCCCTTGCCGGCGGCATAGGCGCGGATGGCGTCGCGGGCGGCGTCCGGGAAGGACGGCGGCGCGTACAGACCCGAGTTGGCCTCCAGGTAGAAGGTCAGCCCGCGCGCCTGCAGCCATGTCACGATTCGCTCGCACTCGTCGCGTGAAAGGTGACGGTGCAGCAGCACCTCGCCGTTGTCCTCCACGTAGGCGCCGTTGCCGCCGATCATGCCGTCCAGACCGATGTTCCAGATGCGCTCGGGCATCTCCGCCCGGGAGCGCCCGGTGGTCACGTAGACGCGGTGTCCGGCGCCGCGGGCGCACCGGATCGCCCGGACGGCCGAGTCGGGCAGCACATTCGTATAGGTCACCAGGGTGCCGTCCACATCCAGCAGCACGACGCGAGGGTGCGGGGACCGTGAGGAGACCGGAGTCTGGGCGCCGGGAGCGGATTCGGCAAGGGGCGGTGCGGACACGAGGTACTCCTGGACTGGGCAAGGGTTTATGCGGGGCGATGGACGCCACGTCTCGGTGCCAACAGGGCGGTGAGACAACGCTCACAGCATAGGCGGCGGCTCGGCGCCGGGCCAGGGCAATTCACGCCAATCCCCATTTCGCCGCGGTCGGTTGCAGCTACGCGCCGCGGTCGGTCGACACGGAGATAGGGTTTCTGCCGTGCCGTCGCCCCTGCCCGAGTCCGCATCATCCGAACTCGCCATAAGTCGCCAAGCCGCGCGGGTAGTGACGCTGGGCACCATTTCGCGCCTGGAGTTCACTCTGCGGGCAACCGCGCTGATGCTATTGGCGGTCTCCGCAGGAGGGAACGCGATCACAACCGCGTTGATCGGTGCGGGGGCGGTGCTTCCCACGGTGCTGATGGGGCCCACGGTTGCTCGAGTCGCGGACCGCTACGGCGCCAGAGGCGCCGCACTATGCGGCATTCTTGCGAATATCCTCCTGTATGCGGCGCTCATCCCGGTGGTGTTGGGCGCGTCGGTCGCCTGGGTGTATTGGGTGTTCTCAACGGGCTTCGGAATTGCCCGTCCGTTCGTCGACAATGCGGTGAATATCCTGATCGTTGAGAGTTCGAGGGCGGCCGCGATTGAGCGAACCAACGGTGTACTGTCCACCGGCCAAAGCCTGGGCGGGATCGCGGGGCCATCACTGGCCGGCACGCTGTTCGCCTGGTCGCGGGTGTTGCCGTTATTCGCCGCGATCGTCTGCGCCGGTGCCGCACTCGCATGTGCATTGCGTATTGCCGGTGCGGTGCGCCCGGAGCACGCCGAGGAGAAGGAGGCGGGATCGTCCTGGCGGCTGTTGCGCGCGAATCGGATGGCGTTGGCGCTCAGCATTAGCGGTTTTCTCTCGAACGTGTTTGCCGGCTGCTATTCGGCGATGATTCCGCTCTACCTGTTGAAGACTGTGCAGATGCCGCCGCAAATCTACGGCGCGAACTCCTCTATTGTTTCGGTCGGCGTGGTGCTGGCCAATACCGCGTACTTGCTCGTCGTTGCGCGCGTGCCCAGCTGGAGGATCGCGGCCTTTGCCGGTGCGCTCAGCGGGATGGCGATGATCGCGATGTCGACGACGCATCTGGTTCCGCTGCTGCTCGTCTGTACCGGGGTCTATGGAATCGGCCTGGGCGGTTGGAACTCGGGCACCTCCAGCGCACTGCTTCGAGCCGCACGGGGGCCGGGACTGCACGGCATCACCACCCTGTACCGCTCGATCGTCTTCGCCGGTGCGCCCCTGGGCAGCGGACTGGGAGCCTTAATGGGATCACTCAGCCGGCATGGGGCGTACTTACGGCGGGAGTCGGGACAGCCGCATGTGCCGGTGTCCTGGCAGCGATGGCGGGAGGTGAGCGCGGGGCGGAGCGGATGGTCGCATAGGCTCTTGCCATGGCCGACCCGTCGACATACCGTCCCGCCACCGGTGACATCCCGACGTCGCCGGGCGTCTATCGGTTCCTGGACGCCGAGGGCCGCGTCATCTACGTCGGCAAGGCCAAGAACCTGCGGGCCCGCCTGAGCAACTACTTCCAGGACCTGGCCGCCCTGCACCCGCGCACGCAGAAGATGGTGACCACCGCCTGCGCGGTGGAGTGGACGGTGGTGTCCACCGAGGTGGAGTCCCTGGCCCTGGAGTACTCCTGGATCAAGGAGTTCAACCCGCGCTTCAATGTCAAGTACAAGGACGACAAGTCCTACCCGTACCTGGCGGTCACCATGCAGGAGACCTTCCCCCGGGCGCAGATCGTCCGCGGCGCCCGTCGCCCCGGCGTGCGCTACTTCGGGCCCTTCGTGCAGGTGTGGTCCATCCGGGAGACCCTCGACCAGCTGCTGCGCGTCTTCCCCATCCGCTCCTGCTCGGCCGGCGTATTCAAGCGCGCCCACGCCTCCGGCCGCCCCTGCCTGCTGGGCTACATCGACAAGTGCTCCGCCCCCTGCGTGGGACGCATCAGCCCCGCCGACCACCGGGCGCTGGCCGAGGACTTCTGCGCCTTCATGGCCGGGCGCACCGGCCCCTACCTGCGGGAGGTCGAGGCGCAGATGCGGGCCGCCGCCCAGGCCCTCGACTTCGAGAAGGCGGCCCGCCTGCGCGACGACGCCGAGGCCCTGAAGAAGGTCATCGAGCAGAACGCGGTGGTGCTGCCGGAGGCCACCGACGTGGACGTGTTCGCGCTCGCCCGCGACGAGCTCACCGCTGCCGTGCAGGTGTTCCACGTGCGCGGCGGGCGGGTGCGCGGCCAGCGCGGCTGGGTAATCGACCTGGTTGAGGACGCCACCGACGCCGAGCTCATCGAGCGGCTCCTCCAACAGGTCTACTCCGATCTGCTCGATCCGGCCGACGACGCCGCCAACGCCCCCACCGGGACCGCCGTCGGCGCCCCCGCGCGCTCGGGCCCCACCACCTCCCTCGCGTCGGTGCCGCGCCCCGGCCGCACCCCTGGAGCGCACGGCCGCCGAGAACGGCGCCCGCACCGGGGGCCGCGAGCGGGGTGCCACCAGCGTCGACGACGTCACCCACACCGCCACCACCGCGGTGCCAAGGGAGATCCTCGTGCCCGCGCTGCCTCTCGACGCCGAGGCCGTGCGTGACTGGCTGACCGGCCTGCGCGGCGCCAAGGTAGAGCTGCGCGTGCCCCTGCGCGGCGACAAGGCCGCCCTGATGGACAACGTGCGCAAGAACGCCGAGGAGGCACTGCGCCAGCACAAGACCCGCCGCGCCGGCGACCTCACCCAGCGCTCGCAGGCGCTGGAGGAGCTCGCCGAGGCGCTGGACCTGCCTGAGGCGCCCCTGCGGGTGGAGTGCTACGACATCTCCCACACGCAGGGCAGCTACCAGGTCGGTTCCATGGTCGTCTTCGAGGACGGCGCCCCCAAGAAGTCCGACTACCGGCGCTTCGTCATTCGCGGCCGGGACGGCTCCGGCGCCGTCGACGACACCGCCGCCATGCACGAGGTACTCACCCGCCGCTTCAAGCGGCTGCTGGCCGAGCAGAACGCACCCGGCCCGGTATCCGGCTCCGTGCCGGCCGACGTCGGCGGGGAGTACGTGGAGGAGGCAGCCGACGACGTCGTCCCGGAGGCTGCCGACGGTGCGTCGGCGGGGGCGGCAACTGCCGCGGACGGTGCTGTCGGAGTGCCCGTTTCCGGCCCCGTCGACCCGGACACCGGCCGCCCCCGCCGCTTCTCCTACATGCCCGGGCTCGTCGTCGTCGACGGCGGCCTGCCGCAGGTCAACGCCGCCCGGGCCGTGCTGGACGAGCTGGGCGTGGATGTACCCCTGGTCGGCCTGGCCAAACGCCTGGAGGAGGTGTGGGTGCCGGGGGAGGAGTTCCCGATCGTGCTGCCGCGCACCTCGCCCGCCCTGTACCTGCTGCAGTACCTGCGCGACGAGTCCCACCGCTTCGCCATCACCCACCACCGTAAGAAGCGCTCTGCGGGCATGACCCGCTCCGTGCTCGACTCCATCCCGGGGCTCGGGCCCGCCCGCCAGGCGGCGCTGCTGAAGGAGTTCGGCTCGGTCAAGCGCATCCGGGCCGCCTCCGCCGAGCAGATCGCCGCTGTCAAGGGCATCGGCCCGAACCTGGCCGCCACCATTCAGCAGCGTCTGGCCGGTGGGGACCAGGCCGGACAGGCCACCGGGGACACGGCGCGGCCGATGCCCGCTGCGGCGCCGTCGGATCGGTGACACAATCCTGTAGGTGGAGATCCTGCGGGTGTTCAACAACAACGTGATCCTGGCCCGCGACGAGCTGGGACGCGAGGCGGTCCTGACCGGCCGCGGCCTCGGCTTCCAGCGCAAGCCGGGCCAGGAGGTCGACGCCTCCCAGGTGGTACGGCGCTACGTGCTGGCGCAGAACGCGGAGAGCGTCGGTGAGGTGATGGCGGCGATCCCGCTGGAGCGCATCGCCCTGATCGAACGCACCTTCCGCGCCGCTGCACGCGACCTGGGCACCACCGTGCCCTCCTCCACGATTGTGGCCGTCGTCGACCACGTCAACCAGGCCATGGAACGGCTGGCCGCGGGCATCGTCATGGAGTATCCGCTGCGCGCCGAGGCCGCCCACTTGCACCCCCACGAGCTGCACCTGGCCGAGCGCATGGTCGCCGAGCTCAACCGCGCCCAGGAGATCCAACTGCCCGACGGCGAGGCCGTCGCCCTGGCCCTGCACCTGTTCACCGCCGCCGTGGGCGCCCCCTCCACCCAGGAGGCGGTCGCCCAGTCGCGGCTGATCCGCCAGATCATGGACCTGCTGGTGAGCACTTACGGGGATGACTTCGACATCGAGTCGATCAACGCCGCCCGCTTCATCGCCCACCTGCGCTACTTCCTGGCCCGCGCCCGCACCAACCAGGTGGAGGACGGAATCGCCGTTGCCGTGGCCCGGGTGCTGCGTCACGACCGGCCGCACGCCTACCAGGTCGCCCTGCGCGTCAAGGAATTGCTGGAGCTTCGCCTGGGCCTGACCGTCTCCGACGACGAGACCGCTACCTGACCATGCACGTTGCTCGCCTGGAGGCCGGGATCGGCCAGTGAGACCGTAGCTTGTGACTAAGGGCACGTCAGGTTGCCCTGTTCGCCTCCCGCGGCAGGCGGTTACAGTTCTCCTGAGCCCCAACCAGGGGCACAGGATTGTGACCCGCAAGGGGCAAGACCTGAGACGGTTTCGCAGGTGTCTGCGTTGCCGGCTCGGGTCTTTTTTGTTTTCCCGGCCGCTTGCGGACTACAGGATCGAGGAGGATCTGCATGGCAAAGATCGACTATGCGGCGCTGGCGCCGGACCTGCTGGAAAAAGTCGGCGGGCAGGACAACGTCAGCTCGCTCTCCCACTGCGCCACCCGGCTGCGCTTCGTGCTGAAGGACGAGTCCAAGGCCAACACCGACGCCATCAAGGACACCTCGGGTGTCGTCACCGTGGTGCAGGCCGGCGGCCAGTACCAGGTGGTGATCGGCAACGACGTCCCAGAGGTCTACGACGCCCTCATGAACCGGCTCGGACCGGTCGGCGGCGGCGACGAGGCCCCGGCGGAGCACAAGAACCCACTGGACGCCTTCATCGCCCTCATCTCCGGCATCTTCTCCCCGATGCTGTGGACCCTGGCGGGAACCGGTCTGTTCAAGGCCTTCCTAGCCATGTTCGTCACCTTCGGCTGGATCAGCGACACCAGCGACACCTACACGGTGCTGTACGCGGCCTCCGACGCCTTCATGAACTTCCTGCCGCTGGTCCTGGCGGTGACCGCCGCCCGCCACTTCAAGGCCAACCAGTTCACCGCCATGGCCATCGCCGGCGCCCTGGTGTACCCGTCGATCATCGCCATGAACGACGGCGGCTCTCACACCTTCCTCGGCATTCCGCTGATCATCATGAGCTACACCAGCTCCGTCATCCCGATCATCGTCTCGGTGTGGGTGCAGAGCCACTTCGAGCGATGGCTGATGCGCGTGATCCCCAGCGCCTTTCGCAACTTCATGACCCCCTGGATCGTGGTGCTGGTAATGGTGCCGCTGACCCTGCTCACCATCGGCCCGGCCACCACCTACCTCGCCAACGGCGTCGCCGCCGCCGTGCAGTGGCTGTTCAACACGGTGCCGCTCCTGGGCGGCGCGGTCATGGGCGGCCTGTGGCAGGTCTTCGTCATGTTCGGTTTGCACTGGGGGCTGGTGCCCATCATGACCCAGGAGATCACCTCCAACGGCTACTCCGTGCTCTACGGCCCCATTGAGGCCGCCGTCCTCGCCCAGGCCGCCGCCGGCCTGGCCGTCATGCTCCGTACCCGCGACCGGAAGACCCGCGAGTTGGCCGGTCCGGCCTCGCTGTCCGGCTTCCTCGCCGGCGTCACCGAGCCCATCATCTACGGCGTCAACCTGCCCCGTAAGCTGCCCTTCTACTTCGGCATCGTCGGCGGCGCCATCGGTGGCGCTCTGGGCGCCATCGCCGGCGGCCGCGTGGAGCAGGCCGGCGTGTTCCCCTCCCTCATCGGCCTCCCGGCCTACTTGTCCACCCCCAACTTCGTGCTGTGTTGATCGGCGTACTCCTCGCCGTCACCATCGCCTTCCTGCTGACCTTCTTCTTCGGCGTGAAGGACGACCCCGACGCCGTCGCCGATGAGGAGGACGACGCCGCTGCGCCCGCCGCCGCGGACCCGGCGGGGCCGGTCGGTGACATTGACGTGTTCCTGACCGCCCCGCTGCCCGGACGCGTGATCGCCGTCGAGGACATCCCCGACCCGGTGTTCTCCTCCGGCGTCATGGTCAGGGCGTCGGCATCATCCCCACCTCCGGCCGCGTGGTCGCCCCCGTGGCGGGCGAGGTCGTGGTCACGGTGGACTCCGGCCACGCCATCGGCCTCAAGACCGACGACGGCGTGGAGGTGCTCGTCCACGTCGGCATCGACACCGTCAACATGGAGGGCAAGGGCTTCACCCAGCACGTGTCCAAGGGACAGCGCGTGCAAGCCGGCGACCTGCTGCTCGAGGCGGACCTGCCCGCCATTGAGGAGGCCGGCCACTCCACCACCACCGCCGTGCTCGTCACCAACTCCGCCAACCACAAGGCCGTCACCTCGCCGGCGACCGGCAACACCGTGGACGCCGGTGACACCGTCATCGTGGTCAGCAAGTGAGCGGCGCCCCCAAGACCTACGAGAAAGGACATTCCATGACCACCTCAACCACCCCCGCCACCTTCCCCGACGGCTTCCTGTGGGGCGGGGCGCTGGCCGCCAACCAGTACGAGGGCGCCTACGACGCCGACGGCAAGGGCCTGAGCGTCCAGGACGTCATGCCCCAGGGCATCGTCGGCCCCCGCACCGAGGCCCCCACCCCGGACAACCTCAAACTGGTGGGCATCGACTTCTACCACCGCTACGCCGAGGACATCGCCTTGCTGGCCGAGATGGGCTTCAAGGTCTTCCGCTTCTCCATCGCCTGGTCGCGCATCTTCCCCAAGGGGGATGAGACCGAGCCGAACGAGGCCGGCCTGGCCTTCTACGACCGGGTCCTGGACGAGCTGGAGAAGTACGGCATCGAGCCGCTGGTGACCATCAGCCACTACGAGACCCCGCTGCATCTGGCACGCGAGTACAACGGCTGGGCCGACCGGCGCATGATCGGCTTCTTCGAGCGCTACGCCCGCACCCTGTTCGAGCGCTACGGCAAGCGGGTCAAGTACTGGCTGACCTTCAACGAGATCAACTCCGTGCTCCACGAGCCTTCATGTCCGGCGGCATCAACACGCCCAAGGAGGAGCTCAGCGAGCAGGACCTGTACCAGGCGATCCACCATGAGCTGGTGGCCTCCGCCTCCGTCACTCGCATCGCCCACGAGGTCAATCCCGACCTCAAGGTCGGCTGCATGATCCTGGCGATCCCCTTCTACCCGCTCACCCCGGACCCGCGGGACGTGTGGGCCGCCAAGCAGGCCGAGCGGGACAATTACGCCTTCGGTGACGTGCACGTGCGCGGCACCTACCCCGGCTACTTCCTGCGCAAGCTGCGGGACAAGGGCGTTGAGCTGGACATTACCGAGGAGGATCGCCGTACCCTGGCGGAGCACACGGTCGACTTCGTGTCCTTCTCCTACTACATGTCCTCCTGCGAGACCGCCACCCAGGAGCGCGAGTCCGGCGGCGGCAACCTCATGGGCGGCGTCGTCAACCCCACCCTGGAGGTGTCTCAGTGGGGCTGGGCGATCGACCCGCGCGGCCTGCGCACCATCCTGAACGACTACTGGGACCGCTGGGGCAAGCCCCTGTTCATCGTGGAGAACGGCCTGGGGGCCCGCGACGAGCTGGTAACCGGCCCTGACGGCACGCCGACCGTCGAGGACGACTACCGGATCAACTACATGAACGACCACCTGGTCCAGGTGCGTGAGGCCATCGCCGACGGCGTGCAGGTCATGGGCTACACCTCCTGGGGCTGCATCGACTGCGTGTCCGCCTCCACCGCCCAGCTGTCCAAGCGCTACGGCCTGGTTTACGTGGACCGCAACGACGACGGCACCGGCACGCTGGCGCGCTACCGCAAGCGCTCCTTCGGCTGGTACAGGGACGTCATCGCCTCCAACGGCGCCACCCTGAAGGTCTGAACGACCGGGAGAGCAGTTGCGGCCGCAGTCGGCTCGCGGCGCGTGCACCGGGCACTGGGTAGTCTGTGCCGATGCCCGAAGAACGCGCCCCGTTGAGCCGGCTGCGGCTGCTGCCGTTGCGGCTGGTCCAGTTCACCGCCATTCAGCTGGCCTGCTGCGCCTTCCCGATCGCCGTGTTCGCGGGCATGGCGGTCTCTGTGCTCGTCTGGAACCGGGTTGACATGCCCTTGGCCCGCTACGATGCGCTGCTCATCTACGTGATCGTGGTGCAGATCGCCTTCGTGGCGCTGAAACTCGAGACCGGACGCGAACTGGCGGTGATCTGCGCCTTTCACCTGATCGGCCTGGCGCTGGAGATATTCAAGGTGCACGTCGGGTCCTGGACCTACCCGGACGCCGGCGTGGTGCGTCTGGGCGGGGTACCGATCTTCTCGGGCTTCATGTACGCGTCGGTCGGATCCTATATTTGCCAGGCGTTTCGACGCTTCGACCTGCGCATCTCCGACTTCCGCCGCGGGCCGGTGACGGTACTGGCGGTGGCCGCCTACGCGAACTTCTACACCCACCACTTCATCTGGGACCTGCGCTGGGCCGTGGCCGTCGGCTTCATCCTGGCCCTGTGGGGCTCCGCGGCGCACTTCACCGTCGGCGGTGACCGCTACCGCATGCCCACCGCCCTGTCATTCGTACTCATCGGGGTCTTCCTGTGGCTGGCGGAGAACATCGGCACATTCCTCAACGCCTGGCGCTACCCCGATCAGCAGACCGGGTGGCACCTGGTGCATGTAGGCAAGCTCGGCAGCTGGGCGCTGCTGGTCACCCTCAGCTTCGTGCTGGTGGCCGCCGTCAAGGCGGAGGAGGGCGTGCGCTACGGCGACGGCGCGGCCCGGGTCACCGCGCCGCAGCGGACTCGCCGGCCTCGCCTCCGCTCGCGGCGTCGGCCCGCATCACGGTAATGGCCCCGGCTGCCGCCCCGCGCCGCCTCGCGCGCAACCTC
>NZ_MTPX02000001.1 GCF_002154335.2 Actinomyces ruminis | reverse complement strand
GCGGCCACACACAACCCGCGAACACCAAGCACAACACCGACTTACCCGCCAGACCGTAATCACCCCGACCTCCCCACACCACACCCTCAAACCGGAAGAGCCGGAAGACGTCCCTCGGGAGTGGGCTCAGTTGTTCGCGAGTACGGCCTCGCAGGTCAGCAGGTCGGAGGTGTCGTCGTCGGCGATCGCCTCAACAGTGAGAACCGCCTCGTGCAGCGTGCTCACCGCATACACCTCCAGGCCGGCGGGCACATTGCCCACCACTTCGTTGCAGTTGGCGGCCGGGGCCAGGAAGTAGTCCGACCCGTCCTGCTGCGCGCCCGCCATCTTCTGCTTGATTCCGCCGATCGCACCGACCGTGCCGTCCACGGCGATGGTGCCGGTGCCGGCGATATCCTTCCCGCCGGTCAAGTCGCCGGGGGTGATCTCGTCAATGATGCCCAGGGCGAAGATGGTGCCCGCGCTGGGGCCACCCACATCGGACAGGCCGAAGGAGGCCTCCACGTCGGAGTCGGCCTGCGCCGACAAGCTCAGCCCGAGTAGGGAGCCGTCGGAGTCCGGTTGCCCGTCCCCGTCGGTGTCCTGCGGGTCGATGGTGGTCAGTTCCACGTCCACGTCGGTGCCCTCCCGGTCCACTCGCAGCGTCAGTGGCGTACCCGGGGGGATCGTGGTCATCAGCTCACGCAGCTGGGGGTAGGAGGTGATGGTGGTTGTCTCGCCGTCGGCGGTGGTGATGGACTCCAGCACATCGCCGGCCTCGACGCCGATGCCGGCCTGCTCGTCCGCGGTCCCCGCAATGGTCAGGATCATGCCGGTGGCCTGGCCCGTCTCCATGAGCGCGGCGACGACGGCGGCGTCCTGCGAGCTGGTCATCTGCGCCTGGTTGACCTCCTCGACCTGTTCTGCCGTTAGCGATTCCGGACACACCTGGTCCCGGTCGAGGACGGTCTTGTCGCTGCTCAACCAGGCATCCACCAGCATGAAGAAGGTGACCGGGTAGCCCGGGCAGCCCGAGACGGACACGGTGGTCATGCGCAGGGCACCGGTGGTGGGGTAGGTGTCGGTGCCGGTGACGGTTAGCAGGTCCTGGTCGGCGCCGTCGGAGGTGTCGGCCAGCACGTTCCAGGTGGGGCCGGGCGCTGAATGACCTTGTTGATCGGCACTGTGGCACCCGCCACCACCAGCGCCACCACCACGGCCAGGCCGGCCAGCAGCCAGGCCCGGCGGCGCCGCGGAAGACGCGGCGGGGGCCGGTGCGGGCCTCCGCCGCGGCGGCGTCTTCGGCTGGAGCAGCGGCGGTTGGCGGGGTGGCGTCCGGGGCCACGTCGGCGGAAGTCCCGGCGTCGGGGGTGTCGGAAGGGCGTTGCGTCACAGGGTCATCATGACCCGGATTCCTGAAAGCGGGGCGCCCAACACCTGTGGCCAGCCTGTCCACGGTCCTCAACAAACCTCAACGAGGTCGGTTGATACGCCGAGACCGGCACAAGTAACACGCCAAGACCGGCACCAATGACGTACGGGGCACCGATACCTGGCCTGCCCACAGGAATGGATGACATGATCGGGGTGTTTCCCCCAGGCGGCCGCCCCGCGGCCCGGGCGCAGACGCACCCGCGTCGGAATCACCGAGAGGAACCCATGAGTGAGGACCCCTTCGAGGAGATCGAGCAGATGCTCGCCGCCATGTTCGGTCCACAGATGGCGGCCGACGCGGTAGGGGCGCTGCGGGCCTCCGGCGTTGACCCCAACCAACTCGCACAAATGAGCGGCATGGGAGATCTGTCTAAACTCACCCCCGCCCAGCTGGGTGGTCTGCAGGCACAGATGCAGCAGCTGTTCACCAGCGCGGGCACCGGTACCGTCAACTGGAGTATGGGACAAGACCTGGCCCTGCGCACCGTCCGCAACGATGGCGACCCGGTTGTCACCGCTGCCGATGCCGAGCAGATCCGGAACGCGCTGGCCGTGGCGGACCTCTGGCTCGACGCCGCCACCGACTTCATGCCCGCCCCCGGACCGCGCGAGGCCTGGAGCCGCTCCCAGTGGGTCGAACGCACCCTGCCCGTGTGGAAGGACGTGTGCGCCCCGGTCGCTGACGCGGCCACCTCCGCGCTCGCCGACGCCCTCGAACATCAAATCAGCCGGCTGTCCGACTCCGACCCCGCGGCCGCCCAAATGGGGGCGCTGGGCAAGCTCATGCGCTCCATGGCCGGCACCGCCTTCGGCCTGCAACTGGGCCAGGCCATCGGCGAGCTCGGACGAGAGGCGGTGGCGGCAACCGACGTCGGCCTGCCCCTGACCCGCGAGCCCGGCACTGCGCTCGTGCCCACCAATGTGGCCGCATTCGCCGCCGAACTGGAGGCCGATCTCGAGCAGGTGAGGTTGTTCCTGGCCGTCCGAGAGGCCGCCGCCGCCCGCCTGTACGCCCACGTACCCTGGCTGCGCAGTCAGCTGCTTGCCGCCGTCGAGGCCTATGCGCGCGGATCATCATCGACGTCGACGCCGTCGAGCAGGCGGTAGCCAAGTGGACCCGAACGACCCCGAGGCCATCCGTGCAGCCCTGGAGTCGGGCATGTTCGCCCCGCAGGAAACGGACGCGCAGAAGGAGGCCCTGGAGAATCTGGAGACGCTGCTGGCGCTGGTCGAGGGCTGGGTCGAGGTGGTCACCGCGCGCGCCCTGGCCCCGCACCTGCCGCTCGCCGTTGCACTGCGCGAGATGGTGCGCCGCCGCCGCATTCAGGGCGGGCCGGCGGAGCAGGTGTTCGCCCGGCTGATCGGCCTGCAGTTCCGCCCGCGGCGCGTACGCGAGGCCGCCCGGCTGTGGGAGAAGCTGGGGGCGGAACTGGGGGATGCCGAGCGGGATGCCTTCTGGCGCCACCCCGACGTCGTGCCGACGGCGGCCGAGTTGAGCAACCCCGACGACTTCCTCACCATGCGGCGCGCCGCCCAGGAGATGGAGGCGGAGATGGACGCCGACCTGGCCTCGCTGCTCGACGGCACGCTCGGCTACGCCGATGGCGCCAAGGACGCCGACGCCGGCCCCGGGGATCGGGACACCGACCGTTCCGACGACGACCCCAGCGACGATTCCGGCGCGTGAAACCCGCGAGATCGGCAGCAATAACCACCGAGGTCGGTCGCTATGGTCTCGGCCGGACGGCGCCGCTACTGCAGTGTGCGGCGCAGCGCCTCTACCAGGCCGGGAACCAGATCTACGCCGCCCACAACCTCGCTGCTCGAGTCATGTGAACGACTGCGCACGGCGCACCAGGACTCTCCGGAACGCAGCACGCCCACAACCATGCGCACGTCGTCCCGGTCCGGACTGGACATGAGGTAGGCGGCACGCTCCTGCGGATCCTCAATCGCTGCCGCCGCCTGCTCGGCCGCTGCGGGCAGCACCGCACGTTCCGTGGCCACGGCGGTACCGTCGACCTCCTCCGGCCAGACGATGCCGGCTAGCAGCTCCTCGAGGCTGTTCACGGGCGGGAGGTCTCCCTGCTCGATCGCGGTCAGCGACTCCGGGTCGGCACGGGCCTCGGCGAGGGCCGCATCATCGAGCAGTCCCTTCAGGGCGGGGTCCCGTTCCAGTGCGGGTGCCGTGCGCACCAGTGCGAAGACGCCGACGGGCGCATCCCAACCGGCCCGAGCTACATGCTCCTCCAACTGGGCGACTAGACGTGCAAGGGCGGCCTGGCGCGGCGCGGTCACCGCGGGGGAGACGGCCGGGGGCAACTGATCGTTCATAGCCTCATCGTCTCATCACCCGGCGGGTTGGGGCCCGCACAGCCCGCTGACGCAGGGCCGTGCGGCCGCGCGAGTGCGCAACGATAGCCGCCGATGCTTAGCGTCAGCGCAGCGACACCTATGCGTTGACTAAGTTTTGTGAGGCTGACGTGACCTGTGCGACGATGGGCGCGGTGGCGCCGCCGGCGCCGGCCGCCGTGCGCCCAGTGCGCACATGCAATGACACGGAACGACACGGAGCGTGAGCGTGAGCACCAGGCCCGACGACGATCCTATCGACAAGCCCGACGACGAGTCCGGTTCCTCCGGTTCCGCTGACTCCGCCGAGACCGACAGCCGGGATGACCGCGTACGCGGCGGCTTCTTCCAATCCGACAGCCCCGAAGACCCGTTCATCCGGCCCCGGCGCGGAGCAAGCGCTGGAGCGGGGGCGGCGTCGTCGCCCGAGTCGGATGACACCGAGGATGATGAGACGGACGAGCCCGAGGAATCCGCCTCCTTCGCTTCTGCTTTCGACCCTTCTGCTCTGTTCGGGCTGGGAGCCTCCCGGCGCCGCAACGCCGCGGGCGGTCCGACGCGACGACAGCGGCGTCCCGGCGGCGGATCGGGTTCCGTCAACCCGCCTACCCGCAGGAGCGACCCTGGGGGGCGCCGTCGTCCCGGTCCGTTGGCGCTGACCATCGGCATCCTTGCCCTGCTGGCCATCGTCATCGGGTTCCTGTCGCGCACCTGGACCGAAGTGCTCTGGTTCAACCAGCTGGGTTTCTCGCGGGTGATCTGGACCCAGTGGATCGCCGCGGGCACCATGTTCGTGGTTGGTTTCATCATCATGTTCTTCGCCGTCTTCGCGGCCATACGGTTGGCGTACCGGGCCCGTGAGATCGGCATGCCGCGGGACGAGGCGGCCCGCAACCTGGAGGCGTATCGCTCAGCGGTCGAGCCCATTCAGCGGCAACTGACCTGGATTGTGCCCGCGGTACTGGCCCTGATCAGTTCCGCCTGGGATGTCGCTCCCCGGTGGCGGGAGGTGCTGCTCGCCCTCAACGCGCAGTCCTTCGGAACGACGGATCCGCAGTTCGGGCTGGACGTGTCGTTCTACGTGTTTATCCTGCCGGTGCTGCAACTGGTGGTGTCCTACCTGACGCGGGTAGTGGTGTTCGCGGGCATCTGCTCCGTGGTGGTCCATTACCTGTACGGCGGCATCTCCGTGTCTCGCACTCCGCACTTCACGCGTGCGGCCCGCATACACCTGACGGTCTTCCTGGCCCTGTTCGCCCTCTTGCACGGCGGCGACTACTGGTTGGGGCGCTACTCCGCCCTGTACGCCTCCAACTCGAAGTTCGACGGCGCCGGGTATACCACCGTGAACGCCTCCATCCCTGCCAGTGCGATTCTGGCGGCGATCAGCGTCGTGGTGGCGTTGCTGTTCCTGTTCTCTGTGCGTACCAGCTCCTGGCGGCTGCCGATCACCGGTGTCGCCGTCATGATCGTCTCGGCGCTGCTGATCGGAACCGCCTACCCGGCCGTGGTGCAGAAGTTCGTCGTTGACCCCAACGCGCAGCGCGAGGAGTCGACCTACATCGACCGCAATATCAAGGCCACGCTGACCGCCTACGGGCTCGACGACGTCGAGACCACCGACTACGACGCCAAGACGACCGCGGAGGCGGGCCAGCTGCTGGAGGATGCCGAGTCCACGACGTCGATCCGCCTGCTGGATCCGAACCTGGTCTCCCCGACCTTCCGACAGCTGCAGCAGAACAAGCAGTACTACTCCTTCTCCTCTTCGCTCAACGTCGATCGCTACAACATCGATGGAACCAGCCGGGACACCGTGATCGCGGTGCGTGAGCTGAACCTCGACGGTCTGGGCGCCGATCAGCGGACCTGGGTCAACGAGCACACCGTCTACACGCACGGCTACGGGGTGGTGACCGCCTACGGCAACACCGTCGCCTCCGGTGGCTACCCCTCCTTCTGGGAGGGCGGCATCCCCTCCGTCGGTGACCTGGGGGAGTACGAGCCCCGCATCTACTTCGGCCAGGACTCGCCGTCCTACTCCATCGTGGGTGGTGACGACGGCGGCAACCCGCGCGAACTCGACTACCCCGACGACTCCGCGCCGTCCGGGCAGGTAAACACCACTTTCACCGGAGACGGCGGGCCGGATGTGTCCAACCCCTGGAACCGGCTGCTGTACGCGGTGCGCTTCCAGGAGATGAACATCCTCTTCTCCCAAGAGGTGCGCAGCGGATCGCAGATCCTGTACAACCGCAACCCTGCCGATCGGGTCGCCGAGGTGGCCCCGTGGCTGACCCTGGACGGCAGCCCCTACCCGGCGGTTGTGGACGATGACGACGACGCCTCCACACCCAAGCGGGTGGTGTGGATCCTCGACGGCTACACCACCACCAACAACTACCCCTACTCCCAGCACGAGTCCCTTGAGGACACTATGAGCGATGCGACCTCCGGCTCCGCGCTGCTCGGCGCCCCGGAGGAGTCGAACTACGTGCGCAACTCGGTCAAGGCCGTGGTAGACGCCTACGACGGCTCCGTGACCCTGTACGAGTGGGACGAGGACGATCCGATCCTCGCGGCCTGGAAGGCGGTCTTCCCCGGTTCGGTCACCCCGATGAGCGAGATGAGCACTGACCTGATGGCCCACATGCGCTACCCGGAGGACCTGTTCAAGGTGCAGCGCACCGTGCTGGCCAACTACCACGTCACTGACCCGGAGGACTTCTACTCCGGCGGCGACTTCTGGAAGGTTCCCGACGACCCGACCAAGTCCGGCGATGAGGCGCAGGCCCCCTACTACCTGACGCTGAAGATGCCTGACCAGGACGAGGCCACCTTCTCCCTGTCCAGCGTCTACATCATCGGCGGTAACACCGACCGCAACGTGCTCACCGGCTTCCTGGCCGTGGACTCCGAGACGGCCGGAGGCGAGGACGGCGGACGCAACCCCGACTATGGCAAGTTGAGGCTGTTGGAGCTGCCGCGCTCGTCGAATGTGTCCGGGCCCGGGCAGGTGCAGAACAACTTCAACTCCAACGCCACCGTCTCCCAGGTGCTGAACCTGCTCTCCCAGCAAGGATCGGAGGTGATCCGCGGCAACCTGCTGACTCTGCCGGTCGGCGGCGGACTGCTGTACGTCCAGCCGGTCTACGTGCAGGCCTCCTCCGGCACGCAGTACCCGCTGCTGCGGGAGGTACTGGTCTCCTTCGGCGACCAGGTCGGCTTCGCCGAGACCCTATCCGAGGCCCTGGACCAGGTGTTCGGAGGCGACTCGGGCGCCACCACCGGGGAGGAGGCCGTCGACGGCGACGCCGCTGCGGCCAACGACACCTCGACGGAGGCCGACGACGGCGCCGATCAGACCGCCCCCACCGCCGCTGCGACGCCGGAGGCCACTGCCGCGGCCACGCCAGAGGCGACGGCAGAGGCAACCGCCAGCGCCACCGGCTCCGGGGACCCGGCCACCGATCTGGAGACCGCACTGTCCGACGCGCAGACCGCCATGAGCGACGCCGAGCAGGCGATGCAGGACGGTGACTGGTCCGCCTACGGCGACGCCCAGGACCGCCTGACCGACGCCCTGAACCGGGCGATCGCCGCCCAGCAGGAACTCGACGCCCAGGGCTGAGCGGCGGACGCGGAAAACCGCATTACGGCGGGGAGGGGAAACATACCTCCTCTCCCCGCTTGCCGTTCCTGCCTCATCTCACCGGCGTCAGCGTAAGTAATGCGCAGATACCGGCGACGATCGCAGGTGTCGGATGTTTGAAGCCGGTCGTCTGTTGTAATAAGGGAGTGGACACATACGGATCATGCCTTCGCCCTCCCGGACTCTGGCCGAGACCGTCGCCCGTCATTTCGACGGCGCGTCTGTGATCGAGGGGGATGAGTGCGCCACCGTTCACCTCGGCACGGGGCTGCCCGACATTGAGTGCTTCGTTGAACCGATCATCCCGCGAACGCCGGCAAGCGCGTTCGCATGGATGAGTATCCGTGGCGCAGTGATGGGGCGCAGCGGTGCCCTAGTCACCGCCAGCGGATATGGGGACACGGACTTGGAAGCAGTGGTGTCCGCAGGGTGCAACTGGGCCTGTGCATTCGGGCCCGTGCTTCTAACGGCTCTTGGGCATCCCGAACGCATCAGCACACCCACACCCGACGTCGAGCAGTATGACGCGATTGTGGGAGGAAGACGCTACCGGATCACTGCAGGCGGTTTGGACCGGGGCGTCAACGTGTCTGTGGAGGAGGTCGCTTCCTTCCGTGCGGAACTTGGTGGTTCGTGCGCGCTGACACGCCGAGTACTGGAATCGGGCACCATTCCGGCGACCCGGCTCGATGACGTGGTCTCGCTCGGGACATTCTTGGCCGTCGGCCCGCGCATCAGTGCGGAAGTGAAACTCGGCGCAGCGGATTGGCCCGCAGCAACCGCCGTGCTGAGCTGGATGCCGCGTGCGGAGTCGGGTGTCCGCATGCTACGCGAATGGGCTCTGCTCACTCCGCTGGAGCCCGCACCCCCGCTGACTCGTGACGGCCTGCAAAGTACTCTGAGCCTGCTTCGGCACTGCTGCGACGACCCGGACTCCGAGGCCTGGTGGCTTGGGGGACGTACCCATGGCCTGCGTCTGGGAGACACCGCCACAGTTGATGCCGATCTTCCGGAGGACATGCGCCACTTCATGGCAACCGTTGCGAGTTCCGGAGCTGGGCCTGGTTACGGACTGAACGTGCGACGTGATGAACCTGGGTGGGTACACCTTGCTGATGCCGGATGCGGGGCGCAGTGGGTACTTGAACTGGCGGAGAATATTGTCTGGCTGGACGCACGTGCATGCGATGGCTCCATGTCGCCCGTCGCCTCCTCCTTCATCGGTTGGTACGAGTCGTGGCTGGACAATGCGATGCGCAACGGTGGTCCCTTCGCGAAGTGGAGTCATGAGCTGACGCCGCTTACAAGATGCTCGCCGATGCGGTGGACAAGGTAGGAGCTGACGCTGCCCAGGACCTGCTACGGACAGTGAAGATTCGTGAGCCGGGCGGAAGTCTGGTCGGGCCCTGCCACGCGTGTCAGCGCGTCTACGACCGCTACCACATCCCGAGCACGGTCTTCCGACTCGGATAGAGCTCGGGGCGCGTGCGTTTCCTTCTTCTTACGTCGGGCGGTCGATGTGATGCGGGCGTCGGTCGCGCCGACCGGTGGTGAGGAAGGGCACGTCGCCCGAGTTTGCGATCCCGCCGGGAGGCGGACTAAAGTACCAACACGACGCGGGGTGGAGCAGTTCGGTAGCTCGCCGGGCTCATAACCCGGAGGTCGCAGGTTCGAATCCTGCCCCCGCTACCACCGGCCGCTCGGTTCCAAGGATAAGCCCTCGGAGCCGAGCGGTTTTTTCATGCCTAACAGGATGCGGGTTATCAGCGCGAATGTGGGTGTGGCTCGGGCGTGTCGTGGGGTGTTAGTTGGGGGTTATGGGCGTGGGCGTGGTGGTTTTTAGGCCGGCGTGTCGCGGGGATGCCCACTGCCGAGCTCCCCGGTTTGGACCGCTGTCCCCTGTTTGGACCGTCGTTGTGTGCCGCGTGGGCGGTCCAAACCGACGTAAGGGGTCCAAACCGACGTAAGGGGTCCAAACTCGGGGCGGTTCAACGTCGATGCGCAGTCGAAGCAGGCCTGGATGCAGGTCTGGCCGGGAGGGGAGGCAGGAGCGGGCGGCCCGGCATCAGACCACGCGGCGACCGAGGTTCGGCGGGTGGTGTGTATCCGCCGCTGGGCGTGTAGTGGTGGTGGAGCCGGGCTTCCCTCTGATCAGGACCCGACAGATTGAGCAGAGCCCCGCCCACAGGGAACGTGTTCTCACGGGATGCGCGTTCACCCGCGGATATCAAGCACCGCCCTGGATTATCCCGCCAGACCACAATCACCCCGACTCTCCCGCACCACACCAACCAAAACCCCGACCTTAAGCAACACGCTCACACCGACAACTCACCACTGCGGTAGTTTTCCGCCGTGACAGAATCACCATCTTCCCCACCGGATTCCTCGATCGCCACCGCCACTGCTGCGCCCGACTCCAGGCCCACCACCGACGCCGCCACCCGCATTGAGAACGCGGGCCTGGACGTGATCGCCGAGTCGGAGCGCAAGGGGCGTCCCCGTGACCTGTTCATGCCCTGGTTCGCCGCGAACATCTCGGTGCTGGGCCTGTCCTGGGGTGCTTGGGTGCTCGGCTTCGGCCTGTCTTTCGCGCAGGCCGTGGTCGCCGGCGTCGTTGGCGTGATCGTCTCCTTCCTGCTGTGCGGCTTCATCGCTGTGCTCGGCAAGCGCGGCAGCGCCCCCACCCTGGCCCTGTCCCGCGCCGCTTCGGCTACCACGGCAACCGCCTGTCTGCTGCGATCTCCTGGATGCTCACCGTCGGCTGGGAGACGGTGCTGTGCGTCTCCGCGAGCCTCGCCTCCGCCACGGTGCTGCAGGCCCTGGGCTGGGACAACCAGCTCGGCGCCAGATCGTTGGCTTCCTGCTGACCGTGGGGCTCGCGGCCAGCGCCGGCATCCTCGGCTTCGACACCATCATGCGGGTGCAGACCTGGATTACCTGGGCCACGGGCATACTCACCGTGATCTACCTGATCCTGGTATCCCCGCAGATCGACTTCGCCGCGCTCACGGCGCTCCCGGCAGGCTCGGCCGCCGCCTTCATCGGCGCCCTGGTCATGGTTGCCACTGGCTTCGGCCTGGGCTGGGTCAACGCCGCCGCCGACTACTCCCGCTACCTGCCGCGCCGCGCCTCCACCGGCGGCGTGATCGCCTGGACCACCATCGGTTCCTCCCTGCCCGTGGTCATCCTCGTGGTCGCCGGCATCATGCTGGTGGGCTCCGATCCCGAGCTCGGATCCGCCATCGACGCCGACCCCATCGGCGCGCTGACCACCATCCTGCCGTCCTGGTTCTTGATCCCGTTCGCCGTGGTGGCGATCCTGGGACTGGCCGGCGGCATCATCATGGACCTGTACTCCTCGGGACTGTCCCTGCTGGCTACCGGGATGCCCGTGAAGCGGCACGTGGCCACCGCCATCGACGCGACCCTCATGACGGCGGGCACGATCGCCGTCATCTTCGGCGCGGACGACTTCCTCGGCCCCTTCCAGGGCTTCCTCACCACACTTGGGGTAGTGATAGCGGCTTGGGCGGGTGTCATGCTCGCCGAGGTGTGCCTGCGCCGCCGCGACTACGACGAGGCCGCCCTGTTCACCCCCAACGGTGTCTACGGCGCGGTCAACGTCGAGGCGATCGCGCTGGTTATCGTAGGCGCCGGCGTCGGCTGGGGCCTGGTGGTCAACTCCGCAGCTCCTGGCTGAGCTGGCAGGGCTACCTGCTCGGTCCGCTGGGCGGCCGCGACGGCGCCTGGGCCGGCGCGAACCTCGGCGTCCTGGCGGCGCTGCTGATCGGCTTCCTCGGGCACCTGTTGTTCGGACGGTGGCGCGTGCGCGCCCAGGAGCAGGGGACGGACGCATGACCCCCGCCGCCTCCCTCCCGCAGGTCTCTTCTGGGCTCGACGGCGTCTCCGCCGAGCTGCTCGCCGCCCTCACCGAGTCCGGCGGTTCCGACGGCCCCGGTCCCGCCCTGGAGGCCGCCCACCAGATCGCCCGGCGCACCGGCACCGTCCATCACGACCTGCTGGTGGTGCTCGGCTCGGGAGCCGACGGCGCACTGGACGGCTGGGGTGTGCCGAAGGCGTCACTGTCCCTGTCCGACCTGCCCGGGGTTGCTGCCCCCACCGCTCCCGGCCACGTCGACCGGCTCGACTCCTACGAGCGCCGTCTGCCGACGGACTCGGGCGGGTCGGAGGACGGGGACGGGCCTGCGGCGACATCCACCCGCAGCCTGCGAATCCTGGTGGCCCACGGGCGCACCCACCTGTACGAGGGGCGCGGACCGGCTGCCGTCGTCGCCCCGGTCCGGGCAGCCGCGGCGGCGGGCGTGCGCGCCGCCGTCCTGATCAACGCCAACGGCTGCCTGCGGGACTGGGAGATCGGGGACGTCATGACGATCTCCGACCACCTCAACCTGTCCGGCGCCTCGCCCTTCAACGGCACCGTGTTCGTCGACCAGCGCGAGCTGTGGGACCCGGAGCTGACGACTGCCCTGAGCGCGCGCACGCAGCGCCACGCGTCTACGCCATGGTGCGTGGCCCGGAGTACCAGACCCCGGCCGAATCCCGCATGCTGGCGGCCTGGGGGCCGACTGCGTAGCATGTCCACCATTCTGGAGGCGATCGCCCTGCACCAGTTGGGCGTGCGCGTAGCCGGGATGAGCGTCGTGTCCGACCTCTCCTTCGCCGCCGAGCCGACCGATCCCGACGAGGTCGTGCGCCTGGTGGCTGGCGCTCACCGCACCCTCGCGGCCGGCGTCGAGGCGGTACTGGCCGCCCTGTGAGGCGGTGGGGGAGGGGCGCCTCCGAAAGCGCCCCGACTCCCCGACCCGCAGGTTAGGACATAGGACGCCCGTCCCCGCCCGCACGCGTCTGCATCCGGCTAGCCTTGGACCATGGCACCTGAGAACACCACCAGCGCGACGACGCGCACCGAGTCAGACTCCATGGGCACCGTCGAGGTCGCCTCCGACCGCTACTGGGGCGCCCAGACCGAGCGCTCCCTGCACAACTTCGACATCGGTCGCGAGACCTTCGTGCTCACCCGCCCCCTCATCCGGGCGCTCGGCGTGCTCAAGAAGTCCGCCGCCCTGGCCAACGCCGAGCTCGGCGAGCTGCCCCAAGACATCGCGAAGCTGATCGCCCAGGCTGGCGACGAGGTCATCTCCGGCGGGCTCGACTCCCACTTCCCGCTGGTCGTCTTCCAGACCGGCTCGGGCACCCAGTCCAACATGAATGCCAACGAGGTCATCTCCAACCGGGCCATCGAACTGGCCGGCGGCCAGATGGGCTCCAAGACCCCGGTGCACCCCAACGACCACGTCAACCGCGGCCAGTCCTCCAACGACACCTTCCCCACGGCCATGCACATCGCCGTCGTCTCCGAGCTGGCGGCCATGTACCCGCGCGTGCAGCAGCTGCGCGACACCCTGGACGCCAAGGCCAAGGAGTTCGACGACGTCGTCATGGTCGGCCGCACCCACCTGCAGGACGCCACCCCGATCCGCCTGGGCCAGGTCATCTCCGGCTGGGTCGCCCAGATCGACTTCGCGCTGGACGGCATCCGCTACGCCGACTCCCGCGCCCGCGAGCTGGCCATCGGCGGAACCGCCGTCGGCACCGGCCTGAACGCCCACCCGAAGTTCGGCGAGCTGACCGCCAAGAAGATCAGCGAGGAGACCGGCATCGAGTTCAAGCAGGCAGACAACCTCTTCGCCGCCCTCGGCGCCCACGACGCGCTCGTACTGGTCTCCGGTGCGCTGCGCGTGCTGGCCGACGCCTGATGAAGATCGCCAACGACGTGCGCTGGTACGCCTCCGGCCCCCGCAACGGCATCGGCGAGCTGATCATCCCGGAGAACGAGCCCGGCTCCTCCATCATGCCCGGCAAGGTCAACCCCACCCAGTGCGAGGCCATGACCATGGTCGCCACCAAGGTCTTCGGCAACGACGCCACCGTCGCTTCGCCGGCAGCCAGGGCAACTTCCAGCTCAACGTGTTCAAGCCGGTCATGGCCTGGTGCGTGCTGGAGTCCATCCAGCTGCTGGGCGACACCTGCGTCTCCTTCGACGAGAACTGCGCCTACGGCATTGAGCCCAACCGGGAGAAGATCCAGGCCAACCTGGATTCCAACCTCATGCAGGTGACCGCCCTCAACCGTCACATCGGCTATGACAAGGCCTCCAAGATCGCCAAGAACGCGCACAAGAAGGGTCTGTCCCTGCGGGAGTCCGCGCTCGAGCTGGGATTCGTCACCGAGGCGGAGTTCGACGCCTGGGTGGTTCCGGTCGACATGACTCACCCGTCCGCCGCCGACGAGTGAGTCGGACGGCTACTGCGTCCTAAACACATACGCATCGTCCCCGGTGACACTCGAGCGTGTTACCGGGGACTCTGCATCTGCCAGACTCGGACGCACGGTGCGCGCAGCCGAGCCCGCCGTCGCTGGTTCTGAAAGGAAGACCATGCCCCGCATCGACCACGCCGCCATCTGGGTCGCCGACCTCGAGGGCGCCCGCGACTTCTACCTGCACTGGTTCGGCGGGCACGCCAACGGCCAGTACCACAACCCAAGGTCCGGACTGCGCACCTACATTCTCAGCTTCGACGACGGCGCCCACGCGCCGGGCCGCCGGGGCGCCCGGCTGGAATTGATGAGCCGCCCCGACGTCGCCGCCCGCCCCGATGCAGAGATGCTCGGCTGGGCGCACATCTCCTTCGCCCTGCCCGACCGTGCGGCCGTCGACGATCTGGCCACCCGGGCCCGCGCGGCCGGGGTGCCGGTGATAGACGGGCCCCGCCAGACCGGCGACGGCTACTACGAGGCGGTCCTGCTCGACCCCGAGGGCAACCGGGTGGAGATCGTGGCCGGCGACTACAGCGACGAGGTGGCGCAGCGGCGGGAGGCCTGAGCCGCCGGTGCGGTCCGAGTGGGCACCCGTCTGGGCTTACACTTCCGGCTCGTGAATGCACTTCTCATCCTCGGCCTTGTGGCCGCAGTTTTGGCCGCCGCCCTGCACGTGCTCATCTTCTGGATGGAGTCGATCGCCTGGGAGGGCCCGCTGGCCCGCAAGACCTTCGGTGGGACTGCCGAACAGGCCCGGCCGCACGCCTTCTACGCTTACAACCAGGGCTTCTACAACCTGTTCCTCGCGATCGAGGCGCTGACCGGCGCCGCGCTCATGGCCGTGGGCTCCGGCACGTGGCAGACCGCGGGCACCACCCTGGCCCTGTACGGCGTCGGCTCCATGCTCGCCGCCGCCCTCGTGCTCGCCCTGAAGTCCCCGGCACACCGCACGGCGGCATGCAAGCAGGGCGTGTTTCCGCTGATCGCCGTCGTGTTCCTGGTGCTGGGCCTGCTGCACTGAGCTTGCGGGGCGCAGCGGCGTATCAGCCCCAGGGCAGCCCGACGAGCTTGCCGGTGTGCGCCCCGGACGCCATGTCCCGCTGCGCCTGGAGGATCTCCTCCAACGGATAGGTGTGCACCGGCAGGAAGTCCATCGCGCCCGCCTCAATCCGCTCCAGCACGCGCTGCAACTCCGCTCCCGGCAGGTCGGAGGCCTGGCCGGAGTAGGTGGTCAGCCGCACCCCGTTGGGGATCCAATCCATCGGATAGAAATCCTTGATGGTCCACGCATCCGACAGCATCCCGGTGAAACACACGGTGCCGTGCACGGCGGTCGCCAGCAGCGAGTCTCGCAGCGTGGGCACACCCACGAGTTCCAGCACCGCGTCCACGCCGTCGGGATGGTGCCTGCGCACCTGCTCGGCCACGGCACCGTCGTCGTGCAATGGGACCACGCCCCGGGAGGCGAGCAGCTTCAACCCGGCCTCGCGCCGAGAGGTCGCATACACCGCGCAACCCAGGTCAAGCGCGAGGGTCGCCGTGGCCAGGCCGAGCGCTGAGGTGCCGCCGCGCACCAGCAGGCTTTGGCCGGGGCGCATATTCAGGCCGGTGGTCAGCGATCCGTGGGCGGTCTGGAGCGTCTCGGGCACCGAGCCGATGATCTCCCACGGCAGGTTCGAGTCAAAGGTGATGACCTGCGCGCGCGGCACCACCACGTACTGGGCGTAGCCGCCATCGAAGGCACGTCCCATGCCGCCCATCATGGTGACCGCCTGGGTTCCCGGAGCCAGCTGCCCCTCGGGGTCCAGGTCCACGACGCCGGCGGCCTCGATCCCCAGCACCCGCGGATAGCTCATGCCGCCGGCCTGCCCGGTCACCGAGTGGTACTCGCTGCGGTTCAGGCCGAAGGCCATGACCTTCAGGCGCACCCAGCCGGGCCGCGGCTGGGGGACCGGTACGTCCGTCACGTGCAGGTTCTCGATACCGGGCGCGGTCAGCACGGCGGCGCGCATGGTAGCTGCGGGGGAGTCGAGGTCTGTCATCAGACGGTGCTCCTGATTCTTGGGGGAGTGGCGCTGCGCTCCGGCATCTTGCCGCTCGGAGCCGGTGCGCTGACCTCCTTGACAGGGCCATTGAGTTCCTGCTGGAGCCATTCGAGCTCCGCCCGGCGGGATGCGGCCACTACGCGGATCATGCCGCGCCGGTACGGGTCGGCCTCCGCGGCCGCGCGGCGGGGCGCACCGTCGTCGTAGAAGAAGGCCGGCGCCGGCTCCCGCAATACCTCCAGACGCCGCCGCAGCACCGCCTCGCGTTCGGCGTGGTCGGGCAGGTGGGACAGGAAGGCGAGCAGAATCAGGAATCGGGGCATGGAGGACACATCCGCCTCGCTCGGGTGCCGCAGCAACTCGTGCAGGCGTTCGCGGCCCGCGGCGGTGATCTCGATGCGCCTGCGAGGCCGCCCCCGGGCCCCGGGCTCGTCGTTGCGGACGAGCAGACCCGCCTTCTCCATTCGCGTCAGGGCCGGGTAGAGGGCGCCCTCCGACAGACGCCCCCCGGGCCCGTCCAACTCGATGATTCGCCGCCGCAGCTCATAGCCATGTAGCGGTCCCTCATCGAGGAATCCCAGGATCTTGAGCTCAAGCACGGCAAATACACTACATCGAATCGACATATCCGCAAAGCATTGTTACGGTAGGGCGACGCCGCCGCACGGCGGGGGAGAGGAGACCGTCGTATGGGACTGCAAGCCGGGACGCGGATCACCGATGCGCGTGTGCCTGCCACCGAAGACTCCCAGCCGGCCATAACAGGTGCCAGCACCATTGAGTTCTCCGGCGTCACCAAGCGCTACCCGGCGCCCGTCGGCAACGGTTCCGTGAACTCGAGGGCGGCCGTCGAGTCCTTCTCCGCCACTCTGCCCGCCGGCTCCATCACCGTCCTGCTCGGCTCCTCGGGGTGCGGCAAGACCACGCTGCTGCGCATGGTCAACCGCATGGTCGAGCCCACCGGGGGCCGGATCCTTCTCGACGGTGAGGACGTCCAGGACGGCAACCCGGTGGCCCTGCGCCGTTCGATTGGCTACGTCATGCAGAACGCGGGACTACTGCCGCACCGGCGCGTGCTTGACAACATCACCCTGGTGCCGCGCCTGAACGGAACCAGCCGGTCCCAGGCTCGGGCGCGCGCCCACGAACTGATGGACATGCTGGGCCTCGCCCCGGACCTGGCCGACCGCTACCCGGGACAGCTTTCTGGCGGTCAGGCCCAGCGCGTCGGTGTGGCTCGCGCGCTCGCGGCCGACCCCGGTGTCCTCCTGATGGATGAGCCCTTCGGTGCCGTTGACCCCCTGGTGCGCCGCGACCTGCAGCGCGAGTTGCTGCGCATTCAGGGTGAGCTCGCCAAGACGATCATCTTCGTCACCCACGACGTGGACGAGGCCCTGATGCTAGGCGACGAGATCATCTTGCTGCGTGAGGGCGCCCAGATCGCGCAGCGCGGCACCGGTGCGCAGCTGCTCGCAGACCCGGTGGACGACTTTGTCGCCCGCTTTCTCGGCCTCGATGACGCCGACCGCGCCCTGCGCCTGGCCGACGTCGCCGGCAACCGGGTGGTACTGGACCGAGCCGGCCGCGCCATAGGGCGGATCGATGCGGACGCGGAGATGCGCCCGTGACCTGGTTCCTGAACAACCTCCCGGTGATCGGCTCCTACCTGATCGCCCACGTGATGCAGGCGGTACCTGCGATCGTGACGACCCTGGTGCTCGCCATCCCGATCGCCCGTCTTACCCAGCGGCTGGGACCGCTGCGCGGCGTCTTCGTCTCGGGCGCCTCCCTGCTGTATGCGATCCCCTCCCTGGCACTGTTCGTGATCCTGCCGGTCATCCTCGGCACCGGCATCCGCGACACCCTCAACGTGGTGGTGGCATTGACGCTCTACGGCCTGGCGCTGCTGGTGCCCACTACCGTGGACGCGCTCGACGCCGTCGACCAGCGGGTGCTCGACGCCGCCACCGCCATGGGCATGGGGCCGCTGCGCCGCTTCGCGACCGTGGAGCTGCCGCTGGCGGGTCCGGCCATCCTTGCCGGCCTACGCGTCGTCACTGTTTCCACGGTCTCGCTGACCACGGTCGGGGCGGTGCTCGGTGTGCGCAGCCTCGGTTGGCTGTTCACCGACGGCTACCAGCGCGGCATCACCGCCGAGATCCTTACCGGCATCGTCGCCACCGCCCTGCTCGCCCTCGTGCTCGACGCCCTGGTGGTGCTGGGCGGTCGCGTGTTGCTGCCGTGGACGCGCCGCTCCCGCGTGCGCGAGGAGGTGACGTCATGAACTATCTTGGCGAGGCGATCGCCTACATCTTCACCGCCGCCAACTGGTCCGGTTCGCTCGGCATCGGACGGCTGCTGGCGCAACACCTCGCTACTCGCTGCTCGGCGTAGCCATCGCCGCCGCCATCGGGGTTCCGCTGGGGTGGTGGATCGGACACACCGGACGGGGACGGGGTGTGGCCATCGCTCTGGCTGGTGCCGTGCGCGCCCTACCCACCTCGGCCTGATCACCCTGTTCGGGCTCGCCCTCGGTGTGGGGCTGACGGCGCCTATGCTCGCCTTCATCGTCCTGGCCCTGCCCAGCGTGCTCGCCGGTGCCTACACCGGAATTGAGGCGGCCGATCCCGTCGCCGTGGACGGCGCCCGCGCCAGTGGCATGAGCGAGACCCAGCTACTGGCCCGCGTGGAGATTCCGCTGGGCGCACCGCTGCTCGTGGGCGGACTGCGGTCGGCCACCCTGCAGGTGATCGCGACGGCGACGCTCGCCGCCTACACCGGCGCCGGCGGACTGGGACGATTGATGTTCCTGGGGCTCAAGACCCAGGACTACGGCATGATGCTGGCCTCCTCGCTCGTAGTCATCGCCCTGGCACTACTCTCCGAACTCCTCTTCACCCTCCTCCAGCGCGCCGTCACCCCGGTCGGCGCGCGCAACCGAAAGGAAACCCCATGAACCCCCATGCTGCGAACCGTGCGGTGCTCACTCGTCGCAGCGCCCTGACCGGCGGCGGCCTGCTCGCCGCGGCCGCGACCCTGGCCGCGTGCTCCAACTCCGACCCGCTGTCCTCCGGTACAGCCTCCGCGGGCGGCTCCGGCGCCATCGTGGTGGGCAGCCAGCAGTATTACTCCAATGAGATCATCGCCGAGCTGTACGCCCAAGCGCTCGAGCAGGCCGGCTTCACCGTCGACCGCCAGTATCAGATCGGGCAGCGCGAGGTATACATCCCCGAGCTTGAATCCGGGGCCATCGACGTGCTGCCCGAGTACGGCGGCAACCTGCTGCAGTACTACGACTCTGAGACCAACGCCACCGACGCCGACTCCGTACACGCCGCCCTGCCGAAGGTGCTGCCGGAGACGTTGACGGTGCTCGAGTACGCCGAAGCCACCGACCAGGACTCCTACACCGTAACCAGCCAGCTCGCCGAGGAATACGATCTGGTCTCCATCGGCGACCTAGCCAAGCTCGACGGCACCGTCACGGTGGCGGCTAACTCTGAGTTCGAGACCCGGCCCTACGGCCCGCAGGGGATTAAGAGCGTATACGGAGTGGACGCTGAGGTTTATCCCGTGGAGGACTCCGGTGGCCCGCTCACTGTCGGGGCGCTGACGGACGGCAAGGCACAGGCGGCCGACATCTACACCTCATCCCCGGCCATCGACGCCAACGACCTAGTGGTACTGGAGGATCCGGAGGCCCTGATTCTCCCGCAGAACGTCACCCCGCTGGTCGCCGCCGACCTCGACGACGGCGCCGTCACCGCGATCAACGCGGTCTCTGCACTGCTGACTGTCGAGGCGCTGCGGTCCCTCAACGCCCGCTCGGTCGACGAGCAGCTCGACTCCGCCACCATCGCCACCGACTGGCTCACCGAGCAGGGCATCCTGCCCGCCTGAGCTCGCCAATGCCGGCCCTCACCCCACAGCCCTTCCGCGAGGTCGGTCGATTTGGTCGTCGAGACCGGCACCATACGTGCCCGGACCGGCAGCCATGACACGCTGGCCTCGCCCAGGTGATCCTGGGCGCGACGAGGCGAGCGCCCACATCTAGAACTAGAACGATATGGTAGCGTTCTACAGTTTTTGCGTAGCTATATCAAGGGAAAAGCCTCATGGCTTCTAGAATCACGGCGACGATCTTCCGTTGGTGTACTAGAACGTTGTAGATTCCTTTTGTCAGCACAACCGGCCGCACCGAAGCGGTCGCCAGACAAGGGAGTCAATCATGACCGTCACCAACGTCAACCTCGCCCTCGTGGGCGCGGGACGCATCGGCAGCCATCATGCCCGCGCTCTCGCTCGAGAAGTCCCGGGAGCCGTCGTTACCACCGTGGTCGACCCGCGCACCGAGGCCGCCGCGGCATTGGCCGCCGAGCTCGGCGCTCAGCCCATACCCACGATTGAAGAGGCCGTGGCCGACCCCGACCTCGACGCGGTCCTCATCACCACCCCCGCAGCGCTGCACGCGCCCGCGATCATCACGGCCGCCACGGCCTCAAAGCACGTGTTCACCGAGAAGCCCATCACCACCACCATTGAGGATGCTCATGAGGCCATCGACGCCTGCACCCGGGCGGACGTGCGCCTGCAGGTCGGCTTTAATCGCCGCTTCGCCCCGGGCTTTGCCGCCGCGCACGCGGCGGTCTCAGACGGTCGGGTGGGGGAGGTGCGACAGATGCGCTCCGTCACCCGCGACCCCGGCCCCTTCAGCGTCGACCCGGCGAAGATCGCCCCCTGGACCATGTTCCTGGAGACACTCATCCACGACTTCGACACCCTGCTCTGGCTCAACTCCGGCGCCGAAGTCGTCTCCGTGACCGCCCACGCCGATGCGCTCGTGCGTCCCGACGCGAAGCCGGACGGATTCATTGACACCGCCATGGTCACCCTGGTGTTAGACACCGGTGCCATGGCCACCGCAGAAGCCTGCTTCGAGGCCCTTTACGGCTACGACGTACGTGGCGAGGTCTTTGGTGCAAAGGGCATGGCAACCGCCGGCTGTGGCCGTACCAGCGACATGACCTACTACGGCGCCGACGGCGCCTCGTGGGACACCTCGCGCAGGGACACCGACCTGTTGCACGCCGCCTACGTCGGCGAACTCGATGCCTTCGTCCGCTCCGTGCGCGGCGAGACCGTCGACGTCCCCGGAGCCGAGGCCGGCCTGCGTGCCCTGCGTGTGGCCCGCGCCGCCATCCTGTCGGTGCAGGAGAACCGCACCGTATCCCTTAAGGAGATTGCAGAATGAGCGCCTTCACACTTGCCGCCTGCGCCGAGATGATCTACCTCGACAAGCCCTTCCTGGAACGCGTTGAGGCCATTGCCGCGCACGGTCTGAACGTCGAGATCTGGGACTGGACCACCAAGGACCTCAAGGCCCTGCGCGCTACCGGTGTGCCGGTGGTGTCCATGACCGGTTACATCGAGGGTGACCTGACCACTGACGCGGGCGTCGCCCGCCTGCTGTCCACCGCCGAGGAGTCCCTGCGGGCGGCCGACACCCTGGACTGTCCCGTGCTGAACTTCCACGGCACCGGCCTGGGACAGGGCGGCATCCCCGTCGTCGCGAATCCCAATCCCACTCCGGCGGAGTGGCTGCGGGCCGCCGACACCTGCCGTCGTCTGGCCGAGCTGGGGGAGAAGGCGGGGCGCGTGTTCACCCTGGAGAACCTCAACACCACCCTCGACCACCCCGGTTGCCCCTTCGCAAAGGCCGTAGATACGCGGGCGCTCGTCGCCGCCGTCGACCATCCGAACCTGCGCATGAACCTGGACCTCTACCACGCCCAGATCGGCGAGGGGGACCTTGTCACGCTCACCACCGAGTCGCTGCCGTGGGTCGGTGAGCTACAGGTCGCCGATGTACCCGGTCGTGCCCAACCCGGCACCGGCGAGATCAACTACCGCTTCATCGCGGAGGCCATCGCCGCGGCGGGATACCGCGGCAACATCGGCATGGAGGCATGGGCCACCGGAGACGGTGCTCCGGACACCGACGGCTCCACCGCCGTCTCCGACGCCGCTCTCGAGGCCTTCGTTCGCATCTTCACCGTCAACGTCGCGCAGGAGAATCCTCAATGACCACCGTCCCGCCCTTGTGCTATCACCCGCGAGCGGGTGTGACTGCGCTGCGCGGAGCACTGGTAGAGTCACGCACGACCAGCCGGGGAACGAGGACCTGCTCGGTGGGCAGGTAGCGGTTGGTGGCGCGTCCGATAGCGCGCTCCAGTGCTGTACGAGCCATCAGCGCGGTGTCCTGGGCGACGGTTGTCAATGGGACGATACAACGCGTGGCCTGGCGGGAGTCGTCGAAACCGACAACGCTGATGTCTCCAGGCACGTCAATTCCGTGCGTGAGCAGGTGATTGACGACGCCGGAGGCACAGCGGTCGTTGAAAGCGGCGATGGCGGTTGGGCGCTCGTCCAACTCGAGTATCTCGACTGCGGCGCGCCGTCCATCCTCCTCGTCGAGCCCGCCGCTCACCACCCGGATTTGCTGCTCTAGCCCGGCGGCGGTCATCGCTTCGTGGTATCCGGCAGCACGTTCCTCGACACCGGGAGACTTGCCGCCGTCGACGAGCACAATGCGTTCGTGTCCCAGGCCCGTCAGGTGCTCGACGACGAGCCGCAGACCTCCCCTGTCGTCCACACGCACGACATCGATGCCCTGTATCCGGGCGGGACGGGCGACCATGACCACGGGAACCTCCGCGGCCAGTGCTGCGAGCCGGGCGGGGGACGCGTGGGGGCCGAGCAGGATCAGCGCTTCGCAGCGGTCCCGCAGCAGGGGCTCGGCCGCAGCGATGTCGTCGGTCTGGGCGACGACGGCGCCGAGGACCAACTCGTACTCAGTATCTGCGATAGCCTCGTACAGCCCCTCGACAAGGTCCCCATGAAAGGGTTGGAGGACGTTGAAGGTGACGCCGATGAGTCCGGAACGGGTACGCCGCAGGCTACGGGCCCGCTGGTCGGGGCGGTAGCCGAGACGGTCGGCGACGGCCTTGACTCGCCCTCGGGTCTGCTCCGATGCGCCCGGTGCGCCGCGCATCACGATGGAAACAAGAGAAATGGAGCAGTTCGCTGCTTCAGCAACATCTGCGAGTGTCACCCGGCCGGTCGGACGCTTGGACATAGCTTTCTCCTATGGTGCTCCACCCGCCAGGCCGCGTCCCCGGATACGGGACGCCACTGGCCCGGTGGATCCGCGGCGGGCCCGCCCGGACTCCACTGCGACGCGTCCAGCGCCGGGGCGCGAACGAGCCGCTTCGGGTCCGCGCCTGTCTCAGCCGCGCGGGCGCCGGCGTCCAGATCGATCACCGACACCAGCAGCTCATCCACGAGCTCCCCCTCGAGCGCCTGCGTGTACACGCTGCCACCGCCGATCACCCAAACCCGCGGCAGGGCGCGGTAGCCGCCCTCGCGAGGATCCTGACCGAGAGCGTCGACGGCGGCCTCAGCGGCCGTCAGCCCAGCACGCAGGTCGTGTGCCACGCGGGCTCCCTCCGCCGCCCAGCCGGGTCGCCGCGTCAGCACGATGCTCGCGCGCCCGTCGAGGGCGCCCCCGATGGAGTCCCAGGTGGTTCGTCCCATGACGACGGCGCAGCCCAGGGTGGCTGCCCGAAAATGGCGGAAGTCCGCAGGGACCCGCCACAGCATACGGCCGTCGGCGCCGATGACGCCGTCTCGGTCCTGCGCCCAGATCGCGCCCACCCGCGGGTGGGCGCTGCGGTGCGCCGTCGGCCCGCCGTTCACACCGCCACCGGGGCTTTGATCGTCGGATGGTGCTCATAGCCTACGGAGGCGTCGATGTCGTCCATGGTGTAGGCGTCGATCGAGTCGGCCCGCTCCAGTCGCAGCCGCGGGAAGGGATAGGCCTGAGGCACTCGGGAGAGTTGCTGGCGGACCTGGGACACGTGGTTGTTGTAGACATGGCAGTCACCGCCGGTCCACACCAGCTCTCCGACCTCTAGATCCGCCTGCTGAGCGAGCATGTGGGTCAGTAAAGCATAGGAGGCGATGTTGAAGGGCACCCCGAGGAACAGGTCGGCAGACCGCTGGTAGACCTGCAGCGACAGGCGCCCATCGGCCACATAGCACTGGAAGAAGGCGTGGCAGGGGGCCAGGGCCATACGGTCCAGCTCTCCCACGTTCCAGGCGGATACGAGCATCCGGCGGGAATCGGGGTCGCGGCGCAGTGTGTCGATCAGCCCGGCGATCTGGTCGATCGTGCCGCCGTCGCGGGCGGGCCAACTACGCCACTGGGCGCCGTAGATGGGACCGAGCTCGCCCTCGGCATCGGCCCACTCGTCCCAGATGGTGATGCCGCGCTCCTGCAACCAGCGGGCATTCATGTCGCCACGCAGGAACCACAGCAACTCGCCCTTCACGGCCTTCATGGCCACGAACTTGGTGGTGATGCGGGGAAAACCGGCCGTCAAGTTATAACGCAGCTGGCGGGCGAACACCGAGCGGGTGCCGGTGCCGGTGCGATCCCCTTTGGAAGCGCCATCAAGTAGGACCTCGGCCAGCAACTCCTCATAGGCAACATCGACCCCGGCCGGCGGCACCAGTCCCAACCGCGACAGGTGCGGATACTCGTTGCTGGTGTTGCCGCTCTTGTTCATCAGTGCGCCTCCGTCGCATCCAGCGCGCCTGCTGGCTGCGCTCCCGACACCCTATCGCCTCGAGCGGCGCGGCTGGCCTTGCCGCCAGTTGTACCGTTGACGACGGCCGGGCCGAGGGCGGCGTGCGTGCCCTCGATCACTTGGGAGGCAAGGCTGCGCCCGCCGGACCAACCCAGCGCCGCTCCGATCCCAAAGGGGACCAGCCGGCCGACCGCCAGTGCTCCGCCCTTGAATGCAGTGCGTTTCGCCATTCGCTGCACGAGACGGGCGTTAATGGACTTAACGGTCGGCAGCGGCAGGCCGGCCAGAGACTGGGCGGCCCAGAACAGAGTCGAGATTCCCAGGGTGCCGTTGACGATTTCGCTGCCCTCGCGTCCCAACAGCGCGGACAGCACCAGCGCCCGGCGCCGGTCGTCGTCCACCAGGCGCACTTGCTGCAGTTCCGCCACGGTCAGCGCGTAGGTGACCGCGGAGGTAAGGAAGACGGCGCTCTGCCCGACGGTCAGTGTGAACGCCAGTCCAGTGCCGATCGCTGGTAGGGCGGCGCAGGCGCCGACGGCTCCCGAAGACAGCCCGGCATCGCGGCGAAAGCGCGAGGCGGCGATATCACATAGCTCGGGCGTGGTTGCCCAGGGGTACTTGCGGCGCATGTGCACCACCCGCTGTTCAATGCGTGCCGCCGGAATGCTCAGGGCACGATCGAGGGCGCGCATGAGGCATCCGGCCCGGAGGAGAGCGTGGCCGCAGTCATTTACGCGTCAGGGTCGTCCAGTAGGTGCAGCCGCACCCCGGCGCCGCGCTCAATGGTGTGGCCGACCGTGCAGCCGCGCTCGATGGCCCGCTCAACGCGCTCATTCAGCGTCTGTCGCTGCTCGCGGCTGAGAGAGGCGAAATCCGCGATGATCTGCACGTCGAAGTCGGTGTAGCGCTCCTCCTCATCGTGCTTCAGCGTGGCTACCACTACGTTGGCGTCGAAGTCCTCTCCCAGTGCCTTAGCCAGCCGGTGGTCCGCAGACAGGGTGTTGCAGGTACCCAGGGCGATCTTGATGAGCTCGCCGGGAGTGAACTCACCTTCACCAGTGCCCACACGAACCTCGGCGCCGCGGGCGTTATGAGCCAGGTACTGGCGGGTTCCGGTGCGCTCGGCCCAGACGGAGTTGGTGTCAGTCGGGGTGATGACGTCGTCGAGATCGCTCATGATGCGATCGTGTCATGCCGACGGCGGGGGCACCAGCGGCATGCGCGTAGGGCGGAACGGGAATAATCGTCGTTGGTCGCCGCAACGGTGCCTCGCGGCTGTCCGCATTCATGCCGTGGCGAGCCAGGCAGCCCCACGGCGTTCTTCGTCTGTCACAACGCGGCCGGTCTGCGCCAGTACCTTCTCCTCTACGCTGCGTCCCACCAGCGGCACCGAGACCGACAGCTCCAGGTCGATGGTGACCTGCGTGGAGTCGCCGTCGGCGCCGGGCCGCATGGACATGGTGGCCCCGGCCTTGACGGGGGCGCCCTTGACGGTGACGTCCAGGCTGCCGGCACGGGAGCCATCGGCGGCGGGCTCGCCCCAGGACTCCGTCAAACCGAAGGAAACTGCGGAGCGGACGAAGCGGGCCGCGGCCGCCGGCAGCCGGCCGGGCGGCACCGAACCGGAGATGATAGCCACGAAGCCCCGGCCGCGCGTGGCGACATCAACGCGGGCGTCCCCCAGCTGGAATCGCTCGATGCGTCCACGCTGGTAGGTCGGATCGGCCAGCATGGCGGCCACGCGATCCGGGCCGGCGGGGTAAGTGATCGTGACGCTCTTCTTCATGGTTCCGATCCTGCCATGCCCCGGCTGGCGGCGTCTGCGGCGTGCCGGACCCTGGCTGCGGTTGCGCATGCGTCCGGCGGCTCAGGGACCGAACCCACGGCCGCACCCTTGTAGCATCGGGGACGTGTCGAGTCTTCTGCCCTCCTCGGTCCGTGGTGTCGTCAGCCTGCCTCCCGCCGATCTCGACTGGCTCCATCAACTCATGGCGGACTGGCAGGTGATCGCGGACCTGTCCGTATCCGACCTGGTTTTGTGGGCGCATACCGACTCCGGTCGATTCGTGGCTGCCGCGCACTCGCGTCCGGCCACGGGTGCCACCGTGCACCTGGAGGATGTGATCGGCCGACGCATGCCCGCCGCCCGCGAGGCCATGGCGCTGGAGGCATTGATGAGCGGGCAGATCGTGGTGGCGGCGGCCCCGGAGTGGACCGGCTCTTCGGCAGTACGTGAGGAGTACGTTCCGGTCATTCACAACTCCCGGGCAATTGCCGTGGTAACCCGGGAGACCGCGGTGGGCGTGCTGCGCGGCGGCCGGATCGTGGACAAGCCCCTGGAGGAGTTGGCCGACGCTCTGTGTCTGATGATCGCGCAGGGGACCTTCCCCATCAACGGCGCTGCCACGGCGGTACGCCATGGCACGCCCCGTGTCGGTGACGGCGTGGTCAGCCTGGACGACGACGGCGTGGTCACCTATGCCTCGCCCAATGCCCAATCCTGCTTCCACCGCCTCGGCGTGGAGGGCGACATTGAGGGCAGCCAGCTCGCCGAGGCCGTCACCAGCATCATTCCCGAACGCACCCCCGTGGACGAGACCATGGCGGTGGTGTTGATGGGGCGCCAGGCGTGGTTGACCGAGGTGGAGGTCGGCGGCGTGTTCCTGTCACTGCGCTCGATTCCGCTGCGCCGGGACGGGGCTCGGGCGGGCGCCCTACTGCTTGTGCGCGACGTGTCGGAGATTCGGCGCCGGGAGCAGGTGCTGATGAATAAGGACGCCACCATCCGCGAGATTCACCATCGGGTCAAGAACAACCTGCAGACGGTTTCCGCGCTGCTGCGCATGCAGGCGCGCCGTGCCACCAATGAGGAGACGCGCACCGCCCTGACGGAGGCGGAGCGTCGCGTAGGCACGATCGCTACCGTGCATGCGGCGCTGAGTCAGAACGTCGACGAGCAGGTCGACTTCGACGAGGTGTTCTCCTCGGTGTTGCGCTCCGCCGCGGCCGTGGCCACCCCCACCGGGCAGGTATCTACCGCTTGGAGGCAAGTTCGGGGTTATTGACGCCGACGTGGCCCAGGCCCTGGCCACTGTATTGGCCGAATTGGTGACCAACGCGGTCGAGCACGGCCTGGAGGATCGCGACGGCACCGTGACGGTGCGGGCCCGGCGCGACGGCGAGCAATTGACCGTTCACGTCATCGACGACGGTGTGGGACTGGTCCCAGGCAAGGAGATGACCGGCCTGGGCACGCGGATTGTGAACACCCTGGTGCGGGGCGAACTGCGCGGCACAATCGATTGGACCCCGCCCCTGGAGGGCAGGGCACGGACGTGGTCCTACATGCCCAACTGGGGGAGTCCTAAGCGGCGGGCTCGCACGTCGACGGTGGTGCCGAAAGCGGACGGGCACACCCGGGTATGGTGCGCCCGCCAGACGTTTCGGCTCAGGAGGAGCGGCGGGCCCGGGCAGCACGCCGCTTGAGCGAGCGCCGCTCGTCCTCACTCATGCCGCCCCACACACCGGCGTCCTGGCCGTTCTCAAGCGCCCACTTCAGGCAGGTGTCGACCACGTCGCAGCGGGCACACACCTCCTTGGCCTCGGCAATCTGCGCGATCGCGGGGCCGGTGTTGCCAACGGGGAAGAAGAGTTCGGGGTCAACCGTGAGACAAGCTGCCTGGCTGCGCCAGTCCATAGGGGCTCCCTTCGGGGACGTGAATGCTGCTGCGGTGCGCGTGACGTGCCGTCCCGAATTCGCCGAGGCGGGCGTTGGACCACCGCGTCCTGCCCCAACTTTCACACGCCGACCGGGCCGGGGCAAGACCTCGCAGGTGAGACCTGTGCCGACGACCTGTAGTGATAGTCACAGTCAAGTACGTTGTTTCTGCAATGGTTACAGGAGTGAAACCTAGGCTCCGCGCACATCAAGCTAGCAGCCCGCTCCGCACGCCGCCACCTGCAGCGGCGTCACGGCACCGCGCCACACCAGCACGCCCCTGCCCGGTACGGTCGCACCGCGCGGATCAATCGCCCCACGCAACTGCTGTCCCGCGGCCTGCGCGGCGGGCCCCAGCCCCGGCCACAGCACCACGACGGCGCCCCGCTCGCGCAGCACGGCCAGCGGCCCCCGGTAGGTGCCCGCGGCCCGCTCCGTGGTTGCCGCGGCGATCACCCGGCGCCCCCTTCCGAGCGCCTCCTCCACCCGCGCCTGCGTCGCCGTATCGCTCAGATCCAGATCATCCACGACCAGCGGCTCCTCGGCTCCGGCTGGTCCCTGGGCGCAGCCGGCCAAGGCCGCGACCGTGCAGCTGCGCCCCGACCCCGGTGGCCCGACCACGAGCACGCTGGCGTCCGGCAGCGGCAGTGGGGTGGCGCTATCTCCGCCCACCGCCCACAGGCCCGGTGCGGGGACAACCCGCCGGGGAATCTCTTCCAATCGGCGCGGTCCCGACCCGGGTCCGGGCCGCTCGTCGACAGCAGGCAGCACCACCTGGCAGGCGATTGCGTCGCCGCCGTCGAGCAGGACCCCGCGCCCCGGCCCCGAACCGGTGACGACGCCGCGCGGCAACCCCGCTAGCGAGGCCTGCGCCGGCTGCACCGCTCCCAGCACGAGCCGGCGCCGTAGCGGTACGGCCCAACGGGCATTGGCCACCGTCAACGGCGCGGCTACCAACACTCCGGTGCCGGTCGACGTCGCCCCACGCACCAGCGACTCCAACAGCGCTTGTCCTTCGCCCGGGCCGAGTGCCTCGTCCACGGCCGCGAGCATCACGTCAACGTCGTCGATCGCAAGCAGGTCGCCGCGCAGGGAGCCGGCGGCTGCCAGTGACCACAGGCGGGCGAGCCGGCGCGGGTCCTGCCCGCCCACGACCGTGCCCACCCCGGCCCGGCCTGCCAGAGTCGCGGCGAGGGAATGCTGTTGTGCACACACGTGCACCGTCATGCTGCTGGCGAGTGCACCGAGGGCGGCCGTGTACACACCGGTCGAGCGTCCACAGCCCGGTGCCCCCATGACTAACAGTGGCTCGGTGGGCAACCACTCCCAGGTGCCCAGGCACTGGTTCTCCGGCAGATCCGTCAGCAGCAGCGTGCACCCGGCCTTGCGCGACGCCGATGGCGGGGGTGTGGACACATCTGCCGATGCCGGCGCGGAGCTGCGGACGGCGAGCGCTCGCGCCCGTCGGCGTTCCACGCGCGCAGGCAATGGCGGCGCCCAGGGGCGCCAAGGATCCGCCGCATCCGCCGCGGCCGCGATCTCGCCGACCAGTGCCGCCAGATGCCGCTCCGTGCCGCACCAGGGCGCCTGCAGCACCGGTTCGGGCTGCTCCTGTGCACCGGTCGAGACAATCACCCGACCCGGATGCGCCGGCAGGTGCGCGGCGCCGTCGTGGCCCAGGACGTCGCGCGAATCGGAGGGATCGAGCACCCGCAGACACACCCGCAAATTCGTGTTGGCACGAATGATGGGCGAGACCGCACCACTTGGACGCTGGGTGGCCAGGATCAGGTGGATTCCGAGACTACGTCCCTGGGCAGCCACCCGCACCAGCGCATCCAGCACCTCCGGGTGTTCGGCCGCCAGGGTGGCGAACTCGTCAACCACCAGCACCATTCGCGCGGGAGCATCGGCCGGGTCCAGGTAGGAGAGGTCTTTGGCGCGGTAACGGGCCAGCAGGCGCTCGCGGCGGCGCACCTCGCCTCCAAGGAGGCCAGGGCCCGGCGTGTCCCCGCCGGGTCCAGGTCGGTCAGGACTCCGGCGGTATGGGGCAACTCGGCGAGCGGGCCGAAGGCCGCGCCGCCCTTGTAGTCAACCAGGACCAGACTCAGCGCCGTCGGCGGGCGGGCAACGGCCAACTGCAGCAGCCAGGAGATGAGCAACTCGGACTTGCCCGACCCGGTGGTGCCGGCCAGCAGAGCATGCGGCCCGTCCGGGACCAGGTCGACCGTAACCGGCCCGTGTGCGCCCACCCCGAGCACCGCGGGCAGTCCCGCGGGCGCAGCCCGGCCCCAGCGATGCCGCAGGAGACCCCGGTCGATTTCCGGACACACCTCTTCCAGGCGCACCGTGGACGGTGGCTCGTCGGTCCCGGCGCCGCCTCCGCCCTCCTCCTGAACGGGCAGCCCGGCGACAGCACGCAGCGCCGCCCACCACCGCTCACCGGGATCCGGTGCGCGCCCGCGCACCGGCAGCACACTGACCGCCCGGGCAGGTGCCCCGGTGCTGGCGGCCGCCACCGACACCCGGCTCCGACGTCCCTCGGGTCCCCAGGACACGCGCACGCTGGCGGCACCGGCCTGCACCTGCCCGAAGCCGCGGGCGAGCACCTGCGCGCCCCACCAACGTACCGCTCCAACCGCCCCCGGCCCGGCCAGGGCGATCTGATCGCCCGCCGCCACCCGCAGCACCGTGCGTCGGCGCCGCCGTCCGGTCCAAGCCTGATCGCCTCCTCGGCGTCGGTCTTGCCGGCCGGCTCCGACTGGCTGCGCCCGCCTGCGTACCGTACCGCCACGGCGAGCAGCATGCCGGCGGGATCGGGGGGTGCGTGCCCGGGGCCCGCGCCAGCCGGCCGTCCCCGCGCGGGTGCCGCCGCGCCCCTTTCCCAACAGGGGCAGCAGTCGCAGCGCCGCCATCATGGCCATGGGGGCCATGGCCAGCACCCCCATGGCTCCGCGACTGCCGGTGCGCACCGCGACGACTGCAAGTGCCCCCAGCAGCAGCACCGCCAGCGCCGACCCGAGCACCATCCACCGGTTCTGCGCGGGCGTGGGCGGCTGCGGCGGGTGCAGGTCCGCGGGGCGACGCCGCAACTCTGCCACGGTGTCTCCCAGGCGCAGCCGGGTTCCCTCCCGGTATGCGCGTGGGCGCGTCCCCAGCCTGTGCCAGCACCAACGGCGGCGTACCCGCGCACCGTTGGCCGAGCCGGCGTCGGACAGCAACACGCCCCGGGGCGTTTGTCGCACCCGCAAGTGAGAGCGGGAGACGGCGTGATCGGTGAGCACTCCGTCGCGTCCGACCGTGCCGCGCTCGGGTAGCGGAACCACCAGCCTGCGTCGCGGCCGGAGAGAATGGCCAGGTGCCAGGAGGAGGACAGTGCCGCGTGTGCGGCCGCCGCGGCCACCGCGTGGCCGGTCACCGTCGCCGGCCCGGATCCGGGAGCGGTGAGGCCTTGTGGCCAGGGGGAGGAAGTCGAGCGCATGCCATGAGACTGTCGCCATCACCGGCCAGCCGCTGCGGGCCTGTGGAGACGCCGCGGTGAGGGTGTCGCGAAGCGTACCTGTGGGCAGCGGTGCCGTGGAGGGCCTCCGTCGGCACTCGCCCCAGTGGCCCAGCGGAGGAGCGGCTTGGGGGAAGATGGGGTCCATGAGCGAAGCCCGCCCCACGCCTCCAGCCGCGTCCGCCACCGACCTGACCGGCGTGCCCGCCGCCATACGCACCCGCTGGGGCGAACTCGTCCGGGACATCGAGCGCGCCCGAGACGCCTACTACGACGCCGTCGACGCCCAGAGCCCGTGGTCGGACGCCGAATACGACGCGCTGTACCGCGAGTTGGAATCCTTGGAAGCGGCCCATCCTGCGCTGCGTCTGTCCTCTTCACCAACCCAGACCGTGGGCGGACGCGCGGTCACGGATTTCGCCGCCGCCCCGCACCACGAGCGCATGTACTCCCTGCAGGACGTGTTCAGCCTGGACGAAGTGGAACAGTGGGCCCAACGCATGGCGGCCGAGACCGGCGTACCCGACGCCGAGCTGCCCATGACCGCCGAGGTCAAGATCGACGGCCTGGCGGTCGCATTGACCTACGAACACGGGGTACTCACCCGTGCCGCCACGCGTGGGGACGGCGTGGTGGGAGAGGACGTCACCGGCAACGTCCGTACCATTGACTCCATACCCCTGGTACTCGCCGGTGACTCGCACCCGGACCTGCTGGAGGTGCGTGGCGAGGTGTACTTCCCAGTGGCGGCCTTTCACGAGTTCAACAAGCGGCGCCGCGCCGAAAACCTCCAACGGGAGGCGGAGGGCCGTCCCCGCCTGCAGGTGTTCGCCAACCCCCGCAACGCGGCCGCCGGCTCCCTGCGGCAGAAGAACCCGGCGGTCACCGCCGCCCGTCCGCTGGCCATGATCGCCCATGGCGTCGGCGCCATTATCCCGGCAGCGGGGGAGCAGCTGCCCACCGCCCAACATGCCTGGTATGAGCTGCTGGCGGCCTGGGGACTGCCGGTTTCTCCTTATAACCAGGTGGTGCGGGGCCGCGCCCAGCGGGAGGCCTATATCGCCCGCTACGCCGACCACCGCCACGACCTGCTGCACGAGATCGACGGCATCGTGTTCAAGCTCGACTCCCGTCCGCTGCAGGCCGAGTTGGGGTACACCTCGCGCGTACCCCGGTGGGCCACCGCCTACAAGTACCCGCCCGAGGAGGTGCACACCCGCCTGCTGGACATCGACGTCCAGGTCGGCCGCACCGGACGGGTGACCCCCTTCGGCATTATGGAGCCCGTGCTGGTGGCCGGTTCTCGCGTATCCCGCGCCACCCTCCACAATGCCACGGAGGTTGCCCGCAAGGGCGTCAAGATCGGCGACCTGGTGGTGCTGCGCAAGGCGGGCGATGTCATCCCGGAGATCGTGGGGCCCGTGCTCGAGCGGCGCGACGGCAGCGAGCGGGACTTCGTCATGCCGCAGCAATGCCCCTCCTGTGGGACGGCACTGGCGCCGGCGAAGGAGGGCGACGTCGACTTGCGGTGCCCCAATACCCGCTCCTGCCCGGCGCAACTGACCGAACGCATAGCCCACATCGGATCCCGCGGTGCCCTGGACGTGGAGGGACTGGGCGACGAAGCGGCCTCTGCCCTGACCCAGCCCGACGCCGGACGCGTCGAGGCGCTCGCAGCGCTCGCCGCCGGGCATTTTCTCGAGACCGAGCAGGGGCGCCTGCGCCTGCCGGACAAGAAACTGCAGGCACTGCACCCCGCCGAGCGAATCGGGGTCGCCGAGGCCCTACTGGCCGAGGCGGCTGTTCCCGAGCAGCAACCGGTTCTCACGGGCGAGGCCGGCTTGTTCGAGCTAACGGCCGATGATCTGCGAGATGTGTTCGTCTACCGTCCCATCACGCGTGGCGGCGTCCCCACCGGTGACTGGAGGCGGTTGCGCTTCTTCTGGTCAAAGCAGCTCTATACCAAGGATGGCGCGGTTAAGCGTTCCACCGCCCCCGGCAAGAATGCCACCGCCATGCTGAAGCAGCTGGAGGCGGCCAAGCAGCAGCCGCTGTGGCGGGTGCTGGTGGCTCTGTCGGTGCGGCATGTGGGCCCGACGGCGGCCCGGGCACTGGCCCGGCGCTTTGGCTCTATTGACGCCATGCGCGCGGCGAGTCTGGAGGAGCTGGCGCAGGTCGACGGCGTGGGGCCGACCATCGCCGCCGCCTGGCAAGACTGGTTGGCCGCCGACTGGCACCAGCAGATCCTGGCTCGCTGGGCTGCGGCGGGGGTGCGCATGGCGGATGACGCCGGGCCGGTCGAGCAGACGCCGCAAACGCTTGCGGGTCTGACCATCGTCGTCACCGGAACGCTCCAGCGCTTCACTCGCGACGGCGCCAAGGAGGCCATCATGGCGCACGGTGGCAAGGCCTCGGGAAGCGTATCGAAGCGGACAAACTACGTCGTCGTCGGCGAGAATGCCGGCTCGAAGGAGACGAAGGCCCGCGAGCTGGGGCTGCCGCTGCTGGACGAGTCCGGCTTCGAGACGTTGCTGGCGGGTGGCCCGGACGCGCTTGGAGCCTGAGCAGCAAATCGGCCCGCCCGCGGTTGGAAACCGTTGGGCGGGCCGAGTCTGGGCCGTTCGGGCAGCCGCTAAGGGCGCGGGCGAAGGCTTCAGTAGTGAGAGACGACGGTGGTGCCGATTTCCGCCCAGTCGTAGATCCACTTGGCCTCGTCCACCGGCATGTTCAGACAGCCGTGAGAGGCGGAGAACCCCCAACTCGACCACCACGGGGCTCCGTGCAGTGCGTAGCCTTCATAGAAGTAGGAGATCCACGGCACGTTTTCCGTCTCGTAGTCGGTGCCGTCCGCATTCTGCCCGCGCATGGTCTGGGTCTCGTACTGCAAGTAGACGTGGTAGGTGCCGGTAACGGTGGGAGTGGCGGCGGCGCCGTCGACGATGGTTACCGGCCCGCGCACCACCGTAGCGCCCTCGTAGGAGGTGACCGTTTTGGCCGACAGGTTGATGTCGATCCACTTCTCGCCCTCGGCCGCCTGGTAAGCCAGGTCCTCGGCGCCGTCGGCGATCTCGCGTTCCTCCCACTGCTCCTCGCCGGTGGTCATTTCGAAGGTGCCGGAGTAGGCCTCGCCGCTGGAGAGCGACTCAGTGATGGCCGTGGTAATCGTCTCGGCGTTGTTCACCGTCTGGCCGGCAACCGCCTCAACGCTGGTGGCCACGACTTGCCCGGAGGAGTTGACGTTCCGCTGTCCGATTACCGGTTCGATGTTGGCGGTGGCCGCCTGCGTGCTCACCCACTCGGCCACCTGCTCGCTGTCAATGGACAGGGTGGGAGCGGCATCGAGGTTCTCGGTGACCACGACCCAGGACGCCTTGGTCGCGGTGTCGGCGCTGTAGAACTCGGTTCCATCGGCGTTGGTGATGGTGACATCTTGGGCAATCCACTGGTTGGCCGTATCCGCCACGGCCTGGGCGTCGGCATCCGAGACGGCAGGGGCCGTGTTGACATATGCCAGATCCACCGTGGTGGGGCTCAACGTCGACGCGGCCCGCGCGGCGGCCTGGGCCAGATCGGTGGTATCTACGCTCACGCCCTCACTGGAAGCGCTCACCTCAAAGGTGTTGACATCGGAGTTGAGGACCACCGAGGCGCTTTTTGCCTTCGCCTGGTCCTCGGGCACGAGGCCGCTGGCGTAGTCCTCCAGCACGGCGTCGTCGCTGGCGGTGACGACTTCGATGTCGGCGCCTCCCAGCAGCGCCTTGAAGCGGTCGATGACGTCGGCGCCGCGGCTCATGGCAGCGTCCGCGGTCGCCTCGGCGTTGATGGTTGTGCCCAGGTCTGTCAGGGAGGCGGTCGCCTCGGCATCGCCGGTGATGGTCACCGTGGCGGCATCTGCCTTGGCTTCGATCGCCTTGACGATCTCATCCCGGCTCATGCCGGCCACGTCGGTACCGGCAACCGTGGTGCCGGGTACGGCGACGTCGGCATAGTGCTCGGCGTAGGCGTAGCCGCCCACGCCAATCAGTAGCAGCGCCGCGGCCAGCGATGACACCACCCAGCGGCGCCGACGGCGGGGCCGCTTGTCGCCTTCCGCTGCAGCAGGAGGGAGCGGGGCGCTTCCGGCAGAGGCCGGTGATGTCGGCAGATCTGCGACGCCGGTGCGGGTGCCGTTTCGCCGAGCAGTGCCGCCGTGGCTTCTTCGGCGTCGGGTGCGGCGTCCGGCTCGGTTGGAGTGTCTGCGCTCGGGGCGGTGGACGTGTCCGCCATCACCGGGGCGGTCTGCTCCGTCTGCTCCGCCGGCGCTGTTGGTGCGGAGACTTCCGCCTCGGCGGGGGTGCTCGCCGTCGGCGCTGAGTTCGCTGCCGCGAGGATTGAGGTCCGTGCAACCGCAGGTGTCTCACCATACGGGCTCTTCAAGATCGTGTCCGGGGCAGCATCGGTGTCAACGGGTCGGCCGGACAGTGTCGGCGACTCGTCGATCTCCTCCGGGCCCGGCCCGGTGGGGAGCTTGTCGCTGTGCATAGGATCCTTATTCGCTGGCGGCCCGGCGGAGGTGGGGGCCGTCCTGATCTGGGTATCCGCACTAATCACGGAACCTCTGCCGCCAATGACACCGGCACCCGCTGAGAATGTCAATGTTGTCCGCCACGGTGTGCCTGTGACTTCTTGCATGAGGCGTGCATAATTGCCGCGAGCTGTCGGCTGTCACGCAGACGTTGTGCCACTCTGCAATAATTCCGTGATGAAAACGCAATTGCGGTACGAAGAATGCTGACGGCATATGAGCCGACCGCGGGGCGAGTGTCGTGTGGGGCAGCGGATGGTCGGGCGAGCGGGTGCCGACTCGGCAGTGAGCCGGCAAATGGATACACTCGGGCCCATGTCTGCTATCTCCAAGGATGAGGTCATTCGCGTTGCGGCGCTCGCGCGCGTGGCCCTGAGCGATGCGGAGGTGACGCGGCTGGCCGGCGAGTTGGATGCGGTTGCATCCGCCTTCGCTCGGGTCAACAGCGTGGTCACCCCCGACCTACCGGCCACCTCGCATCCCGTTCCGCTTACCAATGTGATGCGTGAGGACACGCCGGGCCCGACGCTCGACGTCGAAGAACTGCTCGCCGGCGCCCCCGCCGCGGAGGATTCCGCGTTCATGGTGCCCCGCATCCTGGGGGAGGACTCCGCCTCGTGAACCCGATGAACTCTGAAACGACAGCCGCATCCGCCGACGCTTTGGTGCGGGCGAGCGCCGCGCAACAGGCCGCTGCCCTGGCCGCCGGCGAGGTCTCGTCCCGCGAGCTGACTAGCGCCCATCTGGATCGCATCGCCGCCGTCGACGGCGCCGTGGGCGCATTCCTCGACGTGGATGCCGACAAGGCCCTGGCCGACGCTGATGCTGCCGACGCCGCCCGCCGGGAGGCCGGCTCCGCCGGCGACCCGGTGCCTGAGCTGACCGGCGTGCCGACGGCGGTGAAGGACTTGATCGTCACCCGCGGCCAGGTGACCACCGCCGCCTCCCGGATTCTGGAGGGTTGGGTCCCGCCGTACGACGCGACCCTGGTGAAGAACCTGCGCGCCGCCCACCTGCCGATCCTGGGCAAGACCAACCTCGACGAGTTTGCTATGGGCGGCTCCACGGAACACTCGGCCTTCGGGCGCACCGCCAACCCCTGGGACCTTGAGCGTATCCCCGGTGGCTCCTCCGGAGGCTCGGCCGCTGCGGTCGGCGCCTTTGAGGCGCCCGTCGCCGTGGGCACGGACACCGGCGGTTCCATCCGTCAGCCCGCGGCCGTCACCGGCACCGTTGGGGTCAAGCCCACCTACGGCACGGTGTCCCGCTTCGGCGTGATCGCCATGGCCTCCTCCCTGGACACCCCCGGCCCCATGGCGCGAACGGTGCTGGACACCGCCCTCCTGCACGACGTCATCGCCTCCTACGACCCGCTCGACTCAACCTCGCTGCCGGACGCCCCGCGCGGTATGGCCGATGTGGTGCGCGCCGCCCAGGCCGGAGCCGATCTGAGCGGCCTGCGCGTCGGCGTGATCGCCGAGCTCGACGGCGGCGAGGGCTATCAGCCCGGCGTCGTCGACTCCTTCCATCAGGCCCTCACTCTGCTTCAGGATGCGGGCGCCGCGGTGGAGACCGTGTCCCTGCCCCACCTGGAGTACGCGCTGGACGCCTACTACCTGATCATGCCCGCGGAGGCCTCCTCCAACCTGGCCCGCTACGACGGCATGCGCTACGGCCTGCGCGTCGAGCCCACCGAGGGGCCGGTGACCGCGGAGACGGTCATGTCCGCCACCCGCGGCGCCGGTTTCGGCGACGAGGTCAAGCGGCGCATCATCCTGGGCACGCACGTGCTGTCGGCGGGGTACTACGACGCCTACTACGGCTCCGCCCAGAAGGTGCGCACCCTGGTGCAGCGGGACTTCACCGCGGCCTGGCAGCAGGCGGATGTGCTGGTCTCCCCGACCGCACCGGTTACGGCCTACCGCTTCGGCGAGAAGGACGACCCGCTGGCCATGTACAAGCTCGACGTGACCACCATCCCCGCCAACCTGGCCGGCGTCCCGGCCATGAGTCTGCCCTCGGGCCTGAGCGACGGCCTGCCCGTCGGCTTCCAGATCCTGGCGCCGCAGCGTGCCGACGACCGCCTGTACCGGGTGGGCGCGGTGCTTGAGCAGATGTTGGAGAACAAGTGGGGCGGTCAGCTGCTTGCCCAGGCCCCTGAGCTGGAGGTGAAGTGACATGAGCGACAAGCTGATGGACTTTGACGAGGCCGTGCGCCGTTACGACCCGGTCATCGGACTGGAGGTGCACGTTGAGCTGGGCACCGCCACCAAGATGTTCGACGCCGCCCCCAACGTCTTCGGGGCCCAGCCCAACACCATGGTGACACCCACCAGTGTGGGCCTGCCCGGATCCCTCCCGGTGGTGAACGGCAAGGGCGTGGAGTACGCCATCCGCATCGGACTGGCCTTAGGCTGCCAGATCGCCGAGACCTGCCGCTTCGCCCGGAAGAACTACTTCTACCCGGACCTGTGTAAGGACTTCCAGACCTCCCAGTCGGACGAGCCGATCGCCTATGACGGCGCTCTTCCGGTGGAACTCGAGGACGGGACGATTTTCACCGTGCCGATCGAGCGTGCTCACATGGAGGAGGATGCTGGCAAGAATGTGCACGTAGGCGGCGCCGACGGCCGTATCGAGGGCGCCGACCACTCCCTGGTCGACTACAACCGGGCCGGTGTACCGCTGGTGGAGATCGTGACTCGTCCCATCGAGGGTGCCGGCGCCCAGGCCCCCGAGGTTGCCGCCACCTATGTGCGCACCCTGCGGGACATCTTCCGGGCACTGGGCGTGTCCGAGGCCCGCATGGAGCGCGGCAATGTGCGGGCCGACGTCAACGTTTCCCTGCGCGAGGGCCCCGACGCTCCCATGGGCATCCGCACCGAGACCAAGAACGTCAACACCTTCCGCGGCATCGACGCGGTCGTTCGCTATGAGATCAGCCGCCAGGCGGCCATTCTGGCCGACGGCGGCACGGTGCAGCAGGAGACCCGGCACGGCCAGGCCGACGGCACCACCCGTGCCGGCCGTATTAAGTCCGATGCCGACGACTATCGCTACTTCCCGGAGCCGGACCTGGTGCCGCTGGCCCCCAGCCGCGAGTGGTGGAGCAGATCCGTGCCAGTCTGCCCGAGATGCCGGCCGCCAAGCGACGCCGGTTGAAGGCGGAGTGGAACCTGGCCGATGACGAGATGCGCGATGTCGTCAACGCGGGCGCGCTGGAGCTCATCGAGGCGACCGCCTTGGCCGGCACCACCGGGCAGGCGGCGCGCAAGTGGTGGATGGGGGAGCTGTCACGCGCTGCGAAGGAACGGGAGGTTTCGCTGGAAGATCTGCCCATCACGCCGACGCAGGTGGCCGAGCTGCAGAACCTGGTCGATTCGGGCCGCCTGACCGATAAGCTCGCTCGCCAGGTGCTGGAGGGTGTGCTGGCCGGCGAGGGCAACCCCGAAGCCGTCGTGGAGGCGCGCGGGCTCGAAGTCGTCTCCGATGAGGGGGCGCTGCTGGCCGCCGTCGACGAGGCTCTGGCCGCAAATCCGGATGTCGCCGAGAAGATCCGCGGTGGCAAGGTCAAGGCAGCGGGCGCCATCGTCGGTGCGGTCATGAAGGCGACCAAGGGGCAGGCCGACGCCCGCCGGGTGCGCGAGTTGGTGATGGAGCGCGTGGGCGTTTGACCGCCGCGTCGGTGACCGACAATTCCCGGGGTTGACCTGGATGCGTATGCGGATCCGGCTGTCTCACGACTGTGAGCCGAGAGACAGCCGGATCTGTTTTGTGTCGGATGGGGATAGGCTCAGACCGTATATTCAGACCGTGTATACAGCTAGCTAGCCGAGACCTGCGACCGTCGTTGGTCTGTCTGACATACCCCATAACGGAGGATCCAACCCATGGCACAGCCGAGTCCCAGCTATACCGTTGCCCTTCACCTGGAGGTACCCGCCTCACAGAAGGCTGTTACGACACTCGTCGACACGGCTTCGGCAACGGGGGCCATCGTCAACGGCGTAGATGTTGCGGATACTGATGGCGACACCCTGTTCGTGGACCTGACCGCCGATACCCGCGATTCCAAGCACCGCGGTGAACTGGTAGAGGCTCTCAAACAGCTCGACGGTGTGATCGTCCACAATGTCGGCGACTCCACCTTCCTTGCCCACGTGGGTGGCAAGGTAGAGGTCACACCGCGTACCCCCATTCACAACCGGCGCGACCTCGCCCGCGTGTACACCCCCGGTGTGGCGCGGGTGTGCAAGGCTATTCACGATCACCCCGAGCGTGCCCGCCAGCTGACCATCAAGAAGAACACGGTCGCAGTCGTCACCGATGGGACCGCCGTGCTCGGCTTGGGGGACATCGGCCCGGAGGCTGCCATGCCGGTGATGGAGGGCAAGGCGGTGCTGTTCAAGCAGTTTGGCGATGTCGACGCCTGGCCGGTTGCGCTGGACACTAAGGACCCCGAGGAGATCATCAAGATCGTTAAGGCGATCGCTCCTGCCTACGGCGGCATTAACCTTGAGGACATCGCCGCGCCCAAGTGTTTCGACATTGAGGCGCGTCTGCGCGAGGAACTCGACATTCCCGTTTTCCACGACGACCAGCACGGTACCGCCATCGTCACCCTGGCCGCGCTGATCAACGCGTTGAAGGTCGTTGGCAAGAAGATCGAGGATGTGCGCATCGTGCTTTCCGGCGTCGGTGCGGCCGGCTCCGCGATCGCCAAGCTGCTCATGGCGCATGGCGCCACGGACATCGTCGGCTACGGCCGCTCGGGTGCACTCAACAGTGAGCACACCGAGGGCATGAATGAGCACCGCAAGTGGCTGGCGGAGAACACCAATCCGCGGCACGTCTCCGGCACCCTCAAGGAGGGGCTGAAGGGGGCCGACGTGTTCATCGGCGTGTCGAGTGGAAACCTGCTCGAGCCAAGGACCTGGCAGTCATGAACGAGAACGCGATTGTCTTCGCCATGGCGAACCCGACTCCGGAGGTCGATCCCGTAGGCGCGGCCGAATACGCCGCCGTGGTCGCCACGGGGCGTAGCGACTTCCCGAACCAGATCAACAACGTGCTGGCCTTCCCCGGCCTGTTTCGGGGACTGTTGGACACCGGCATCACCGAGATCTCCGTGGAGCTGCTGCGCGCCGCTGCCACGGGCATCGCCGGTGTTATTGCCGAAGAGGAACTCAGCCCCGTGTACATCATCCCCGGTGCGTTCGACAAGCGCGTGGCGGCGGCGGTTGCCAAGGCGGTGCGCAAGTTCGCCACCGTCTGACGTGCGGGAACACACCGCGCGGGTGCCGTTATAACCGAATCGGCGCGTGGAACCGGCGGCTTGGCCGGCGACCGTGAGGAAGCGTGGGCTGTTGGCTCGACCCCGACCCGGCGGGGCCAACAGCCCACCGCTGTACCCCAGTGCGACCGGTCCAGCGTGACGTGGGCCAGTTCATAGCGACCGGATTTGACGCGGCCCCGCGGCGCGACGATAAAGTACAGCCCGCTGCGTCGGAAGCGGTTCCCGGACTGGGGGACGATCCGCGTAGCCCGCGTCCGAGAGGAACCGGCTGTGATCGGGGAGACGTTCCCCGGCCTTGACGCCGATTAGGTTTGCTCATAGGATTGCGGATGCTGCTCGTTGGAGTGAGGTGCCGGTCGTAGGACGGCACGGAGCTTCTCCTGGGTGTGTTGTTTGGGATCTCGATAGTGTGTCGTGTTTGTTTGTTTTGTTGGTTTTTTGTTGGTTTCTTTGTTTGGTTTTTGTTTTGTTTGGAGAGTT
>NZ_MTPX02000005.1 GCF_002154335.2 Actinomyces ruminis | reverse complement strand
CGCCCGCCGTCGTCGGGGCTGACCACGCGCGCCGTCCGGCAGGTGACCGGCTTCCACGAGCTGCTCACCTCCCTGCGGCACGGGCGCGACGCCGGTGACGGGGTGGCCGACATCCTCGACGCCGCCCTGGACGCCTCCGGCTACCTGGCCGAGCTGCGCGCCAGCGACGACCCGCAGGACGCCAGCCGCGTGGAGAACCTGGCCGAGCTGCACGCCGTCGCCTCCGACTTTCAGGCCGCCAACCCCGACGGGACGCTCGCCGACTTCCTGGAACGGGTCTCGCTGGTGGCCGACTCCGACCAGCTGCCGCCCAGTGCCGATGTCGCCGACCAGGCCGAGGCGGAGGCCCAGGCCCGCGAGCAGGGGCAGGTCACCCTGATGACCGTGCACACCGCCAAGGGGCTGGAGTTCCCGGTCGTGTTCGTCACCGGCCTGGAGGACGGCACCTTCCCCCACTCGCGCTCACTGGCCGACGAGACCGAGCTGGCCGAGGAGCGCCGCCTGGCCTACGTGGCCGTCACTCGTGCCCGGGAGCGCCTGTACCTGACTCGTGCCGCGGTGCGCTCCGCCTGGGGCGCCGCCACCGCCATGCCGCCCTCCCGTTTCCTCGACGACGTCCCCGAAGACACGATCGAGTGGAAGCGCGTGGCCTCCTCCATGGACGCGCTGCGCGGCGGCGGCACCGGCTGGGGCGCCTCCTGGGACGAGGGCGGCTTTGGGACGCGCCGCGGTTACGGGCGTCGCACCGAGGAAGTCCCCGACGACGACGGCGACTTCGCCCCCGCCATTGGCTCCGGTAGGCATACGCGCACCGGCAAGCTGGGCCGGGTGGAGACGCCCAAGGACCGGGCCGAAGCCCGCCGCGCCAAGCGCTTGGCGGCGCGTGGCAAACCTGTGAGGCTGGGGGCGCAGTCCGAGTCCGAGGCCTCGGATGCGGCTCTGCCCGAGGCGGTCGCCGGGCTCAAGACTGGCGACCGGGTGCGCCACAAGACCTACGGGGAGGGTAGCGTGATCGCCGTCGAGGGCACGGGCCGTTCCACCGTCGCGCGCGTGGAGTTTATTATCGACGGCGCCCCGGCCACCAAACGGCTCATGCTGCGCCTGGCGCCCGTGGAGAAGATCTGAGCCGAAGACTTTTGCCTGCCGGTGACATGCCACCGTGGCGGAGTCTCCTGCACGGGACCGTAATGTTAAGGTGATCGCTGTCGCCCGGAGTGTGGCCCCGGCTTGGAAAGCCGTGGCGGATTCGGGAACCAGACAGGTCCCAGTTGGAATCCCGCTTAGGAGTATCGGTGTCCGCATGGAGTGATTCCTGTATCTGGTGGCACGTCTACCCGCTGGGCTTCACAGGCGCACCGGTCCGGCCCACAGAAGCGGAACGGAAGCTCACCCCTAGGTTGGACGCTCTGGAGCCGTGGCTGGACTACCTGATCGAGCTGGGCGCCAACGGGCTCGCACTCGGCCCGATCTTCGCCTCCGAGACCCACGGCTATGACACGGTCGACTTCTACTCCATCGACCCACGTCTGGGCGATGACGCCGCCTTCGACCGGCTGATCGCCGCCTGCCGTAGGCGCGGTATCAACGTCATGCTCGACGGCGTGTTCAACCACGTCGGCACCGGTCACCCCCGCTTCCGCGCCGCCATCGCCGGGGAGGCGCGGGCGCAGGAGCTCTTCCGCCTGGAGCACACCGAGGATGGCGTGGTCCACCAGGATTTCGAGGGCCACCGGGGCCTGGCCGCCCTCAACCACGACTCCGACGCCGTCATCGACCTGGTTTCCGACGTGATGCGCCACTGGCTGCGCCGCGGGGCCATGGCCTGGCGCCTGGACGCCGCCTACGCCGTGCCACCGGAGTTCTGGGCGCGGGTGCTGCCGGGCGTGCGCGAGGAGTTCCCCGAGGCCTGGTTCATGGGGGAGGTGATCCACGGCGATTACGCCGATATCGTGGCCCGCTCCGGCATGGACTCGGTGACCCAGTACGAGCTGTGGAAAGCGATCTGGAGCTCCCTGCTGGATGAGAACTTCTACGAGCTCGACTGGTGCCTCAAGCGGCACAACAAGCTGCTGGCCGCCTTCACCCCCATGACCTTCGTCGGCAACCACGACGTCACCCGCATTGCCAGCAAGATCGGGGACGCCAAGGCGGCCCTGGCCGTGGCGCTGCTGCTGACCGTCGGCGGTACCCCCGCCATCTACTACGGGGACGAGCAGGCCTTCCGCGGCGAGAAGACGGAGCGGCTGGGCGGCGACGACGAGGTACGGCCCGCCTTCCCGGCCTACCCCGCGCAGCTCTCACCCCTGGGGGCACCGATGCTGCGCCTGCACCAGGAACTGATCGCCCTGCGCCGCCGCAACCCATGGCTGGCCACCGCCACGACGGTGACCCGTCACCTGGACAACCGTGCCTACAGCTACGACACGGTGGGTCGTAATGGGCAGCGGCTTGGCGTCGAGCTGCGCCTGGAGCCGACTCCGACTGCTACGGTCACCGCTCCCGACGGGCAGGTGCTGCGGGTCGGGGGCGCTGGCAACTGACGAGGCACCGCCCTTCGCCGTTCGGGTATTGCGGCTCAGGCCTCGGCAGCCGCCCGGGCGGCCGGGGTAGTGGCAGCCATGCGCAGCACGTGCAGCGCGGTTTGCTGCAGCTCCCCCAGGGTGAGGTGCTCGCCGCTAGTGTCGTCCGGTGAGTATCCGGCCAGGACGGCGTCGTCATGGCCGTCGGCGCGCTTCGAGGACCAGGTGACGCCACCGGGCATGAGCACGTCCACGCCCGCCCGCACCCGGGTGGCGGAGTCCTGCAGCCGCGGGAAGATCGGGTCCGGCGCGTAGCGCATCCACCAGTCGGTAATCACATTGCCCCGGTACCCCCATTCGCCGCGCAGGATGGTGGTCACCAGGTCGTAGTTGTAGTGGGCCCACTGGCCGTTGACCTGGTTGTAGCTGGTCATGATGTTGAACGGACCCGCCTCCTGTACGCAGATGCGGAAGCCGCGCAGGTAGATCTCCCGCAGCGCTCGGACGGAGACGCGCGAGTCGTTGTAGATGCGGTTGGTCTCCTGGTTATTGCACGCGAAGTGCTTGGGACAGGCGGACACGCCCTGCGACTGGATGCCGCGCACGACGGCGGCCGCCGCCATCCCGGTCAGCAGTGGGTCCTCCGAGTAGTACTCGAAGTTGCGTCCGCACAGCGGGTCGCGGTGGATGTTCATACCCGGTGCCAGCAACACGTCCGAGCCCTTGCGCAGCATCTCCTGGCCGTGCAGGGTGGCCAGCTCCTCCAGCAGTGCCTCGTCCCAGGTGGAGGCCAGGGCGGTGCCGCAGGGCAGCAGACTGGCGTAGGCGGATACCCGGATCCCGGAGGGACCGTCGGTGGTGATCACCGGGGGGATGCCGAGCGCGCGCAGATGCTCGGTAAGACCCCCGAAGGCCCCGGCGTTGCCCGGCGCGCCCAGCGGGGAGTTCATTTCCACATCCCCGTAGGTCAATTGCGCGAGGTCCTCCACGTCCAACTGGGCCACGAATGCCTCCAGGGAGGCCCGCCCGGCGACCACGTCACTGAACCGAATGCCGACGTCACCCGTGGGCTCAATCGGCTCCGGCAGGTGCGCCAGGATCCGCTCGCGCAGATCGACGGTAGCCGTGGGGACGGCCTCCCAGCCGACGCGCGCCCGGCCGTCCGCGTCACGGGCCACGGTCATACGGTCGAAGGGAACCGCGGGGTTGGGGGCGAGCGCCTCCTGGAGCTGCTCGACCACCTCGGTCTCCTCCACGACGACGGCGCCGGCTTCGATGGTCTGCCGCACCGAGGTGCCCACGTGTACCGGGTAGGTGCCGGCCTCGATCACCCAGGCGTGGGCGTGACCGCTCCGGCCGTCGTCGTCGAAGGCGGCCAGGCGCTCCCGCGGGAAGGAGACCGTTACCTCCTGGGCCTCACCCGGGGCGATCACGCGGGTGCGGGTGAAAGCGACCAATTCACGGGATGGGCGCGGCAGGGTGCCGACGGCGGGTGCGCCCCGGTAGACCTGCACCACCGTGGCTCCCGGCCGCGGCCCGGTGTTGGCAACCCGCACCCACACGGTGACATCGGTGTCGGCGGAGGCGGCGTCCAGGTGCGCCTGGCTCAGGTCGAAGGAGGTGTAGCCCAGGCCGTGCCCGAAGGGGAACAGCACCTTCTCGGGTGCGAAGGTCTCGAAGTAGCGGTAGCCGACGAACACGTCCTCGGCATAGTTGTTGAACTCCTGGCCTCCGAAGTTCCCAGCCGACGGGTAATCCGCATAGGCGCGGGCAATGGTATCGGTAAGGCGGCCGCCCGGCTCGGCGATCCCGGTGAGCACGTCGGCCACGGCCCGGCCGCCCTCCATGCCGCCGGGCCAGGCCAGCAGCAGGGCGGACACGCCCAGTTCCTCGGCCCAGGACAGGTCCATGACATTGCCGGAGTTGACAATCACCACCGTGCTCTCGAAATGCGCGGTGACCCGCTCCAGCAGGGTGTGTTCGGTGTCGGTGAGGTAGTAGCCGCCGGGCTCCAGCACATTCTCCCGGTCCTCGCCGGCGGCCCGGCCGATCACGACGACGGCGGTGCGGGCCCGGGAGGCGGCCGCGGATACCAGCTCCTCGTCAACCTCCATCTCCGGGTAGAAGCGCGGCCAGTTGCCCCACTCCTCGGTGGGCGGCTCTTGCGTGTTGCACCACTGCCGGTAGGTGGAGGCCAGCTCCGCGTCAACAGCCACTCCCTGCTCCACCAGGCTGCCCAGGAGGTTGGTGGTGTACACGGCGTTGACGTCGCCGCCCGAGCCGTAGCCAACAGCGAACCAGTCGATCTGCACGCGGCCGAACACCGCCACCGGCTCGGCGGGGGAAAGGGGGAGGACGCCGTCGTTGGTGAGCAGGACGGTGCCCGCGGCGGCCGCTCTGCGGGCCAGCTCCGCGAGCCGTGGATCGTAGGAGCGGTCGGCGTCGGCGGCGGCACTGGTGAATCCCTGGGCGACCTCGCTGGTGGTGTTGACGGTCATGGCGGTTGCTCTCCGTGAAGGCAGGCGGACTGCGTTGTCGGAGAAAGCCTAACTGTCCGAGTGTTCGGCGCGATAGGTGCGTTCGGTGCCCTCCTCGGCAAGCTCTTCCTCCAGCTGTTCCAGGCCGGTCTTGGTCGACAGCGGAATCGGCCTGAACAGGACGGCGATGGCCGCCGCAAGCAGCAGCACCGGGGCCAGGGAGAGCAATACGGGGGCGAGTGCGTGATGGTAGGCGTCGATCACGGCGGCACCGGTGGCCGCGTTCAGGCTCCGGGCAACGGCCGGAGTGATAGAGGCGGCCTTCTGCGAGTCGAAACCCAGGGCGAGCAGGGACGCGGTCAGTCGGCCGGTGAACAGCACGCCTACGATCGTGTTGCCGATCGATACCCCGATCTCCCGGAAGAAGTTGTTGGTGGAGGTGGAGGTGCCGAGCATGGACGCCGGCAGGGCGTTCTGAATGACCAGGACGCTCAGCTGCAGGAACAGACCGATGCCGATCTCGAGGATGAATACCGCTACGCCCGTCCAGGCCACGTGAGTGTTGGCGGGAAGCAGCCCCAGCATGGCCATGCCGGATGCGGCCAGCAGTGATCCGATGATCGGGAAGGGCTTGTAGCGGCCGGTGCGGGTGACCAGCATGCCCGACAGGAGCGAGCCGGTGAACATGCCGACGCTGCCGGGAACCAACAGCAGGCCGGACATGGTGGCGGAGACGCCGTGGACCATCTGCAGGTAGGTGGGCAGGTAGCCGTTCATTCCGAACATGCATGCGGCCATGAGCACCGAGACCACGGTGGCGATGATGAAGGTGTGGTTTGTGAGTACCTGCAGCGGCAGAATCGGGTCGGCCGCCCGCCGCTCGACGGGGACGACCACTGCCCATGAGGCCAGGGTGACGCCGATTAGCCCCAGAATCACGGGGCTGTTCCAGGCGTACGTGCTTCCGCCCCAGGTGGCGATGAGCACGATTCCCGCGGCGCCGACGCCGGTCAGTGCCAGCCCCGCCCAGTCAATGCTGAAGGAGGAGCTGCGTCGGGGCATGCGCAGCGCGATGGCTACGGCCACCCAGCGAACAGGCCGAAGGGCAGGAAGAACCAGAAGATCCAGCGCCACCCCAGCCAGTCGGAGAGCCAGCCGCCCAGGAGTGGGCCGAGGATGGCGGCGATGCCGAACATTGCGCCCATGGGGGCCATGTAGGTGCCGCGCACGCGCGGCGGGATGATGTCCCCGGTGATGGCCTGGGAGCAGATCATGAGGCCGCCGCCGCCCAATCCCTGAACGAAGCGGAAAACGGTGAACTCAAACATGTCGCTCGTCAGACCGCACAGTGCGGATCCTCCTACGAATAGGGCGATGGCCAGCAGATAGAGCTGCTTGCGGCCCACCAGGTCGCCGAGCTTTCCGTTGATCGGCATGGCCAGGGTCTGTCCGAGTGTGTAGGCGGTGATAGCCCAGGACATGTGCGCCACGCCGCCGAGGTCACCGATCACGGTTGGAAGTGCGGTTGCGACCACCGTGTGGTACATCGCGGTGAGGAACTGGACCATCATCAGGCAGATGTAGACGACCCAGAACCGCCGGTCGGGGCGGAAGGTCATGCCCTCGACGGCGCTGGAGATCGCCTGTGCGTCTGCATGCTCGCTCGCCGATGCGCCGGGTGCGGGGGTACTGCTCATTGCCCTGAATATCTCCTCGCGGCGCGCCAGGTGGGGAGGGGTCCGGAACGGGAAGGGCGTGCCGCGCAACAAATTCTGGCAAACAGGCGGTGGGTATGAGAAATGCGTAGGGGCGAGGCGTTGTGCACCTTCAGACGTGGATGGACTGACTGAACGCTGGATAACGATAGGGTATCGAATGGTTGTGGCGGCTTCTGATGGTTGGCCGCGCGATGAGAACTGGCTAACATTGTCGAGGCCATCGAGTCACGCGCGTCGACAGTGGGTTCCCACATGACACGGACGTCATGCCCGCAGGTGGCGTTTCAAGGAGGAACAGCACATGGCATCCAATTCTCCTCGGCTTCCCAGGCGCCGTTTCATTCAGGGGTCCGCTGTCGTCGCGGCCCTCTCCGCTGCGGCCGCCTGTTCCGGCAGCGGCTCGGGCGGCTCGGGCGGCTCTGCTCCGTCGGCGCTCGGCAGCAGACTTCACCGGCACCGGGCCGATCACCTGGGTACAGGGCAAGGACAACTCGGACGGCAAGGTGCAAGAGCGCATTGATCAGTGGAACGAGCTCTACCCCGATGAGACGGTCACGCTGATCGAGCTCTCGGCAGAGGCTGATCAGCAACGGCAGTCGCTCATCAACAACGCGCAGACCCAGTCCGACGCCTACGACGTGATCTCGATCGACCTCGTGTGGGTGGCTGAGTTCGCCGCCAACCAGTGGGTTGTCCCGCTGCCCGCGGACGAGCTGAAGGGCGACGACATCATCGAGTCGGTGTGGGAGACCGGAATGTACCGGGACACCCTGTACGCCATGCCCTTCGTCACTGACTCCTCCATCATGTTCTACCGCAAGGACTTCCTTGAGGAAGCCGGCGTCGAGGTCCCCACCACCTGGGACGAGGTCAAGTCCGCCATCGACGCCGTGCGCGCCCTGCCGGGGCATGAGACCATCGGCGGATTCGGTGGCCAGTTTGCCAAGTACGAGGGCCTGACCTGCTGCGCCAGCGAGTTCATCAACACTGCGGGTGGCTCCTTCTACGACGACGAGGCAACGTCACCATCAACTCCCCGGAGGCCATCGCCGGCCTACAGGTTCTGATCGACGGCTTCAAGGACGGCTACATCCCCACCGAGGCTTTGGAATGGAAGGAGGAGGACGGCCGCAACGCCTTCGAGTCCGGAGACCTGCTCTTCTACCGCCAGTGGCCCTACCAGTACGCCAACAACGTAGCCGCCCTCGGGGAGGAGAAATTCGGCGTTGCAGCGCTGCCCACCATCGACGGCAAGGACTTCGTGCCCACCCTGGGCGGGCACAACTGCGGTATCTCCGCGTATTCGAAGAACAAGGCGACGGCGTTGAAGTTCGTTCAGTGGTGGACCAGCCAAGAGTCTGAGAAGTACGCGCTGGAGACTCAGACCCTCGCGCCCATCCTCGGCTCGCTGTACGAGGACTCCGAGATGCTCGAGCAGTTCCCCTACCTGCCACGCTGCGCGAGTCCCTCGACTCCGCCAAGGGGCGGCCGAAGGCCGTTTCCTATGGTGACGTGACCGCCGCGATCCAGGACGCCCTCTACCCGGCGGTGCAGCAGCAGGTCACGGCAGAGGAGGCCATCAGCAACCTGGAGACCGCGCTCAAGGCCCTGTCCTGAGAAACAGCCGACACTGCTGCTTCTCAGGGTTCCGTGGCCGTGCGCAACCGGTTGGGGGAGAGGGGAGCACCCACCCCACCGGCTGCGCACGGCGAGCTCAGAGAGTAGGGACGACACAGGCAATGAGCGCTAATACCTACATGCCGGACGTAAACCGCCGGTCCAAATCCAGCCGGGCGCAGGCGCGCCTGGCGTGGTTGCTGATCACCCCGACGATCCTCGTCCTGACGATCGTCATCATCCTCCCCGTCTTCCAGTCATTGCGGCAGTCCCTGTACGGCAAGGCCGGGCTCGACCCCGAAACCGGATTCGTCTCCGATGTCGAGCCCTTCATCGGGCTGGACAACTACACCGCCATCTTCACCGACGCCGGGGCCCGCTTCTGGACCGCCGCCTGGAACACCACGCTGTTCGGCGTGGTCACCGTCGTGCTGGAGACCATCCTCGGCGTGGCAATGGCGCTGATCATGCACCGGGCCATGCGCGGGCGCGGATTCGTCCGCGCGGCCATCCTGGTGCCATGGGCGATCCCCACCGCCGTCTCGGCCATCCTGTGGGGCTGGATCTTCAACCAGAACGGCGTGGCCAACGCCATCCTGGGGCAGCACATCATGTGGGCCTCCGGCAACGCCACCGCCAAGCTGGCCATCATCATCGCCGACGTGTGGAAGACCGCCCCCTACATCGGGCTGCTCACGCTCGCCGGGTTGCAGGTCATTCCAGACGAGGTGTATGAGGCCGCCAAGATCGACGGCGCGAACGCCTGGAAGCGGTTCACCCGGATCACGCTGCCGCTGGTCAAGCCGGCGCTGGTTGTCGCGGTGCTGTTCCGCGCCCTGGACGCGCTGCGCATGTTCGACCTGCCCTATATCCTCATCGGTCCACGCAAGGGGTCGGTCGAGACGATCTCCATGCTCGTCCAGGACGAGGCCTCCAACCTGCGCTACGGCTCGGCGGCCGCGTACGCGCTCATCCTGTTCCTGTACGTGTTCATCTTCGCCTTCGCCTTCACCCGGATCACCCACGCCGACCTGGGGGCCACCGCCCCGCGCACCGGTGGCAGGCGGCGGCGCAAGTTGCCCGCCGCCGTCTTTCTGCCGCGACGCAGCCCCTTCGCGGCCGCCGTAGGGGCGAGCGGCGCCGAGCCCGATGAGAGGAGCGCGTCATGAGCGCAGCAATTGCGTCAACACCAGTCAGTGCACGACCCCGGAGGAAGATCGACTGGGCCGGCGGCTTCTCGACCCTCGGTATTGTGCTCATCGTCATTTACTGCCTCGCCCCGTTCTACTGGATGGTGGTGTCCTCGCTGCGGCCGGACACCGAGATCTTCGAGAACACCTGGTGGCCCAGGCACGTGTCATTCGAGAACTACCAGGCCGTGTTCTCCTCCAAGAACAACTTCGGCCAGGGGCTGGTCAACTCGCTCATTGTGTCGATCGTGGTCACCGTCGTCGCCCTGGCGATTGCCACCTTCGCCTCCTACGCATTGGCCCGCCTGGATTTCCGCGGCAAGGGGGTGCTGCTGCTGGTGGTGCTGGCCACCTCGATGTTCCCGCTGGTGGCCATCATTGTGCCGCTGCTGAAGAACTTCTCCGCCTGGGGCTGGATCAACACCTACCAGGCCATGATCATCCCGGACCTGTCGTTCTCGCTGCCGCTGGCGGTGTGGAACCTCACCAGCTTCTTCCGGCAGATGCCGCAGGAGTTGGAGCAGTCCGCCATGGTTGACGGCTGTACCCCCGGGCAGGCGTTCCGCAAGGTCATTTTGCCGATCGCCGCGCCCGGCATCTTTACCACCGCCATCATCATCTTCATCGGCGCGTGGAACGAGTTCCTGGTGGCCGTCACCATGATCAACAACCCGGCCATGCAGCCGGCCACCGTGCTGCTGTCGAAGTTCACCGGCGCGTCCCAGTTCAACACCCCGTTCGGCTCGCAGATGGCCGCAGGCGTGATCATGACACTGCCGCTGGTGATCATGGTGCTGATCTTCCAGCGCCGCATTGTTGCCGGCCTGGCTGCCGGCGGACTCAAGCAGTGACGTGGACGGTGGGTGGGTGCGCAGTCGCCGTGCGCACCCACCCACCGTTCCCGGTTTTTCGCTCTGTTCTAGTGTATGTACCATTCACCCGTGCCCGGGGCCGTAGTTCCCGGGCTTGCCCCGTTCCAGGACCAGAAGACCTCATGACCTCGCTCGCTCCCATAGCCGCCGTGCGCAACGACCAGGACGCCTGGTGGCGCGACGCAGTGATCTATCAGATCTATCCCCGCTCCTTCGCCGACTCCGACGGCGACGGCCTGGGCGACCTGCCCGGCATCACCTCCCACATGGACCACCTGGCCGCTCTGGGAATCGACGCCATCTGGCTCTCGCCCTTCTATCCCTCCCCGCAGGTCGACGCCGGATATGACGTCGCCGACTACTTCGACGTCGCCCCCGAATACGGCACGCTGGCGGACTTCGACGCCATGGTGGCCGCCGCCCGCGCCGTCGGCATCAAGGTGGTCGTCGACCTGGTCCCCAACCACTCCTCAGACCAACACGCCTGGTTCCGCGCGGCGCTTCAGGCGGGTCCCGGCTCACCGGAGCGCGAGCGCTACATCTTCCGTCACAGCCCGGATGGACCGCCCAACAACTGGGGCAGCCTGTTCGGCGGCCCGGCGTGGACCCAGGTCGAACCCCTGACCGGCCGGCAGGAGGACCGCGACTGGTGGTACCTGCACCTGTTCGCCGCCGAACAACCAGACTTCAACTGGGACCACCCCGACGTGCACGAGATGTTCCGTGAGTTCCTGCGTTTTTGGGCTGGCCACGGCGTGGACGGCTTCCGCGTGGACGTCGCCCACGGCCTGGTCAAGGCCCCCGGCCTGCCCGACGACGCCCTGGGCGCCGACCGCTGGCGTGGCGTCCCCGCCGATGAGGAAGGCTCCCGCCCCAAGACCGCCGACAATGGCCCCATGTTCGACCAGCCCGGCGTGCATGAGATCTACCGCGACTGGCGGCGCGTGCTGGGCGGCATCCGCCCCGACATCCTGCTGGTGGCCGAGGCCTGGGTGGACCCGCCCGAGCAGATGGCCAAGTACGTCCGCGAGGACGAGATGAGCCAGGCCTTCAACTTCGACTACCTCAAGTCCCCTTGGAGGGCGCCGCACCTGCGGCGGGTCATCGATACCTCCATGGCCGCCAATGCGGTCGTCGGTGCGCCCACGACCTGGGTGCTGTCGAATCACGATGTCGTGCGTCACGCCACTCGTTTCGGCTTTCCCCCGGGGATGGAACCGGACGATGGCATTGGCGCCGAAGACCCGCAGCCGGACGCCACCCTGGGGCTGTTCAAGGCCCGGGCCGCCACCCTGTTCGCCCTGGGGCTGCCCGGCGGCATGTACATGTTCCAGGGGGAGGAGCTCGGCCTGCCCGAGCACACCACCATGGATGATGCCGCCCGGCAGGACCCGGCCTGGTTGCGCACCGGCAAGCGCACGCGTGGGCGCGACGGATGCCGGGTGCCATTGCCCTGGGCCGCCGACGGACCGACTTGCGGCTTCAACAGCACCGGGCGGACTTGGCTCCCGCAGCCGGAGGCTGGGGCACCTATGCCCCCGCCATCCAGGAGAAGGACCCCGATTCCACCTTGTCCATGTACCGGCGCGCCATCGCCGCTCGACGCGAGTGGCGCCTGGGCCGTGGCGGCGTCGAATGGCTGGAGGGCATGCCCGAGACGGTGCTCGCCTTCCGCAACGGCGAGGTCACCGTCGTTATCAATATGGGGAGCGAGGAGGCCACGCTGCCCCTGACGGGTACCGTGCTGGTGCAGTCTTGGAATGGACATATGGGTGCGCACCTGGATGCCGTCACCATTCCGGCGAATGCAACGCTATGGCTGGCCGCATGAGGCGACGCAGGGAGGGGTAACAGGTTGCCCCGGAAGGAGGAGGCATGGCCACCCGTGCCGATGTCGCGCGCCTCGCCGGGGTCTCCCCGTCAACCGTCACCTATGTGCTGACGGGACAGCGCTCCACTACCCGCGCCACCCGGGAACGCGTGCAGCGTGCAATTGACGAGCTCGGGTACCGGCCCAATCGTCACGCGTCCCTGCTGGCGGCCCGTTCGGTGCGCACGGTTGGAGTGCTGTTCCGCATGCAGCGCTCCGGGATCGACGCCAACGACCTGGAGTACGTCGAGGGTCTGCGCGAGAGCGTGGAGCCGCTCGGCATTCAGGTGTTCGTGCCCGTAGGACGACGCTCCAGCGGACTCGCGCTGGAGGGGCTGGTGCGATCCCGAGCCCTGGACGCAGCCGTGCTGATGGACGTCGCCCCCGATGACGAGCGCGAGGAATACCTGCTGAATGAAAGTGTGCCGACCGTGCTGATCGGCACCTCCCACCGCACCGACGGCGCTCCTGGAGTAGACGCAGACTTCGACCAGATGGCCGACCTGGGCGTGCGCCACCTGGTTGACTTGGGGCACCGCCGCATCCTGTTCCTCATGCGCGACGTGCACGCCGATCGCTCAAACGCCTATATGGCGCAGAGCCGGGCGGTGCGCTCGGCGGCCCGCAGACATGGGGTGAAGGCCGTTTTCCGTTCCTGTCCCGACAACGTCATCGCCGGCGCTCGCGAGGTAGATGCCGCCGGGCTCCCTGAGGGCTGCACCGCCGTTGTCTCCAACAATCCCCATGCACTCGAGGGGGTGATCGCGGCGGCCTGGGCGCGCGGATTGTCTCTGCCGGGGGATCTGTCCGCCGTGTCGGTCGGCCTGACCGTGGCCCGCACCCAGAGTGGAGAGTTGGTGACCGAGGTGGGGGTGGATCGCCCGGCACTTGGTAGCAAAGCCGGCGGCCTGCTGCTGCAATCCCTGGAGGGCGAAACCATGTCCGGTGTGGAACTGGTCGCCCCCCGCCTCATCGATCACGGCTCCACCGCCCCGCCCCACCCCGCCTAGTCCACCCAGACCGCTGCCGGTACCGGCACTAATGACGTACCGCGGTCGGTCGTCACAGCGACCGACCGCGACACGGGTGCTGGAAGGAGACGCGACGGGCCCGAGAACGCTCGTTCAGGCGACCTCGCTGACCGCGGCCAGGAGGTCTTCAGGTAGGCCCGCCGCCCGCAGTCCACCGATGAGTTCGCCACCGGTGGCCCCGGAAGAGACCACGCCCCAGGCCCGGTCCTTGGCCACGTAGGACATCTGAGCGGGCTCAAGCATTCGGAAGACCTCGTCTGCCAGCGCCGGCGGCTGCGTGCTCACTCCCGACAGCTCGAGCACGACGCGGTCGGCCGGGCGTACCGTGCCCAGGGAGACGTCCATGCCGCCGCCGAGGGTGAAACCGTCGGCCTCGCGCACGCTCACCGGTGCTTCGGTGCCGTTCATGCGGGCCGTGACCGGGCCGCCGACGGACAGTAGATGCACGGTGATCTCTCGCTCGTCCGGCACGACGCCGTCCGGACCCTCCTGGTTGATATCCAGCGGGCCGAGCCGGCCGCCTCGTCCCAGGCGAGGGCGAAGCGTGTGCGCACCACGGCGTCAGGACCGGGGTCGGCGGAGCCATCGTCCTCCTCGAGCAAGAACTCGCCGTCGGCCCCAGGCACCACCAGTACGGAGAGATGGCGCGGGTTGTCGCCGGCCGGTTCGGTAAGGTCCTCGGCGCCCACGATCACCGAGCCGGCGCGCGCCAGCACGGGTACCTGCTCCAGCGGCCGGGAGAGGGTGAGCATGCGGCCATCGGCGGCAGCGGCGTCGTAACGGCGTCCGGTCGGCAGATCGAACCAGGTGCCCTGCGGCAGCCACGCCTCTTCCCGGGCCAGGCGCGAAGCCCGGTCGGCGGGGCGGGTGATCGGCATGACCAGCAGGTCCCCGAACAGGAACTCATTGCGGTTGTCATAGGAGCCCATGCGCCAGGGGTGGTCGTGATAGACGGGCCGCACCGGACCGATGCCCTCGGTGTGCGCCCGCCGGGCCCAGGTGTACAAGTAGGGCACGAGTCGGTGCCGCAGCCGCAGATAGGCATTCATGGTCGCCCGGGCGTCGCGGGAGTAGCGCCACGGCTCCTTGGAGTTGAACACCGACATGGTGGAGTGCATGCGGTTGATGGGGGAGAAGCAGCCCAGCTGTACCCAGCGGGCAGCCATCTGATCGTCCTTGACACCGAGCATGTGCCCGCCGATGTCGTTGGACCACCAGTAGTAACCGATGTTCGCAGAGGTGGCGGTGAATTCTGGCTGGAACCGCAACGACTCCCAGGTGGTGACCGTGTCCCCGGAGAAGCCGATCGGGGTGCGGTGGCTGGAGGCGTCGGCGAACCGGGAGAAGGTGATGGGCCGACGCCGGTAGGTGCTTTGCCCGGGGCCGCTGCGCTCGCGGCCGGAGTCGAGGTAGTGGACGTGGTTGAGCATCCACAGCGGTCCAGTCCCGGAATGTCGGTGTCGCCTCCCTGCTGCCAGTCAAGCCACCAGAAGTCGACGCCTGATCCTCCAGGGTGTGGTGGGCGTGCTCGAGGTAGGCGGCGGTGAAGGCCTTATCCCCGATGTTGAAGGGGATGTCCGCACCCGTGGCGGGATCCAGTCCCAGCGCGCGGGCCACGGGGGCGTAGGCGTCCTCGTGGCGGCGGATGCCGGAGGCAGGGTGCAGATTGAGCGTCACCTGCATGCCGCGCTCATGCAGCGCCGCCAGGAAACGCTCCGGGTCCGGGAACAGCTCCCGGTTCCAGGTGTATCCGGTCCAGCCATTGCCGATCGCCGGGTCGATGTCCACCAGGTGCCAGTCCATGTCGATCACGGCCACGGAAAAGGGCAGCTGCTCGGCGGCGAAGCGGTCCATGAGCGCCAGGTAGGACTCCGCGGAGTACCTGTGGAAGCGGCTCCACCAGTTGCCCAGCAGCGCCCGCGGGATCAGCGGGGTGGGGCCGGTCAGAACAAAGAAGTCACGCAGGGCCGCCTGATAGTCCTGCCCGTAGCCGAAGAAGTACAGGTCCCTATCCGGGGCGCTTGCGGTGTTAGCGGCGTCGGAGTGCGGGCGCGGGCGCACCCACTCGTCCTCCTGAATGAGCAGCGAGCCGGAGTCGTCGACGACCGACTGCCCGGTAATTGACAGCAGACCGGGCTGTACCGGAGTGGCGCCGTCCACGGTGTCGAGCGTGCGGACCGTGCCACCCAAGTTGGTGCGGTAGAGCTCATCCGGGTCCCAGCGGTCCCCGTAGCGCCAGGTGCCTCCGTGGGCGCCAATGACGGCGGTGCGCAGGGTGACGCTGAGTCCGGAGCGGGAAAAGCCGCGCGCGGGCAGGTAGGTCAGATGCAAGTGCTCGGTGATGATCTCGATACGGTTCTCGCTGCGGCGCACTTCGAACTGCGGTACCGGGCCGAGGTCCCGGGAGACCACCAGCTGGGTGGCGGCGTCCACGAAGTTGCCGGCGTGGGAGTACTCCATGCGGATCAGCCGCGAGGTCAGCACCGTAAAGCGGTAGTCGGCGCCGGCGACGACGGCGCGACCGGGGCAGGTGCTGGACGGAGGTCGGTTGAAGCGGATGAGAGGGGGGAAGCCATGTAATCAGCCCTTTACTGCCGCGGCAGCGGCACCGGCGATGAAGCGTTTCTGGAAGATAAGATAAACCACGAGAACGGGGATGACCGAAATCGTAGTGGCGGCGAACAGGCCACCATAGTCGGTGCCGTAGCGCCCGTTGAAGGTAGTAAGCCCGACCGCGAGAACCTGCATCTTCTCATTGTCAATCATGAGGTATGGCCACAGGTAGTCCTCCCAGGCCCACAGGAACTGGAAGATCGCGAGTGCCGAGATGGGATTACGGCTCATTGGCAGAACTATGCGGTGGAAGATGTAGATCTCGCTTGCGCCGTCTATGCGCGCCGCCTCGAGGACCGCGTCGGGTATGTCATCCATCGACTGTCGCATCATGAAGATGCCGAAGCCGCTCATCGCTGCCGGCAGGATCAGCGATAGATAGTTGTCACGCAGACCCCATGCGGCGAACATGGTGTAACGCGGGATGATGGTCACGGCCCAGGGAATCATCATCGTGCCGAGGATGAAACCGAAAATGGCGTTACGGCCGGGGAAGCGGTACTTGGCGAGCACGAAGCCGCACAGGCAGCTGGTGTATATGGTTACTCCGGTGACGACGAGCGCTATGCCAAGCGAGTTCGCGAAGAAGCGGATGAAGTCGAACTTGTCCTGCAGACTCAGGAAGTTATCAAGCGTCCACTCCCGTGGAAGGAGCGTCTGGTCGAGTGCGCGGATCTCCGAATTGGGCTTGAATGCCGAAAACAGCATCCACACGAACGGGAACACGGTCGTGATGCCGACAATGAGCAGGAGCGCCTCGAGGACGAGGGTTTGGATGCGCTTGGTCATCGCTGGCCTCCCGAGCTCCGTGAGTTGAGGCCGAATGACATCGCGGTAAGCGCCGCGGTGATAACCAGAAGTACGAACGCAATCGCGGACGCGTACCCGAAGTCGTACTGCTGGAAGGCCTCGTCAAAGATAATGTATGAAATGAGGAACGTGGACTTTCCTGGGCCACCTTGGGTCATGATGAGGATTTGAACATAGGCTTGCGCGTAGCTTATGAGGGAGGTGATTACTACGAATATGGTCATCGGACGCAGCAGGGGCCAAATGATGTGGCGGAAACGCTTCCATGAACTTGCTCCGTCAACGCTGGCGGCCTCGAGAGCGTCCTCGGGCAGGGAGTGCAGTGCGGATAGAAAGAGGATGACCGCGTAGCCGAAGTCCTTCCACACCGTCATGAGCATGATCGCGGGCAAGGCCCAGTGCGAGTTGTACAGCCAATTGATGTCTATGTTGAGGAAGCTGTGAAAGATGCCGATTTGGGGGTTGTACATCATCTTCCACACGTAGGCGACAGCACCATCGGAGTGACCGTGGGCATATAGAATATGGTGCGGAAGAGAGTCTTATGACGAGTCACCTTCGACCATATGGCGTAGGCGAGTGCCAGGCCCAGACCGACTCGCAGGATGATTACTACGACCGAGAAGTACAGGGTATTGGTGAGGGAGGTCCAAAAAGCCGGGTCCCTGAAGAGGTCGGAGTAGTTTTGTGTGCCGACCCACTTATAGGTGCCGTTCAGTGGGTTCCATTGGTGAAAGGAACCTGAGAACGCCTTACCTATCGGGTAGACCAGCAGCACGGCGTTGAACAGGACGATCAGGGCAACGACACTGTTGCGAAGGCTTCTTTCTCCCTTGTAGGTACGGCGGTGCCGCGTGACAGTGGGGGATGGGGACGACGAGGCGGCCGCTGATATTTGTTTGCTCATGACGATAGGTGGGCGGGGAGTGGCGCCTTCCCCGCCCACCCGTCCTCCTTCAGGTGGCGTCTGGCCGGGTGAGCCGGGTGCTAGCCGACCAGCTCGTCGGCGTGGGCGTAAAGGTTCTCAACGGACATGAAGTCGCTCTTGGCGATGTCGGCGTCGATGGTCGCCTTTGCGGTGGTCAAGGCCTCGGAGATGGCAACGCCGTTGTAAAGCACGTCGGACACGGCGATGTTCATGTTGTCTTCAACGGTGGCAGGCATCGGGCCGGGCCATACGTAACGGTCAATCGATCCGAGGACGCTGGTGACGGGGTGCTCCTTGATCTCGGCGTTGTCGGCGAGTGCGACCGACGACGGGAAGAGACTGTAGTTGAGGCAGAGGTCGACGAGCAGATCGTTGCTTGTCAGGAAGAACTTTAGGAAGTCCTGGGCGACTTCGCGTGCGCCGTCAGAGGCGTTCTTATTGATGCCGGGAGTGGATTCTCCGTTGTAGCGGTCGTATGCGTAGGGGGTCTGGTCGGCGTCGTTGACCGGGAACTGGAAGGTGCCGAACTCGATTTCGGGGTAATCGTTGGCCATCGTGCCGTACAGGTGTCCCCACGAGTAGTGCATGGCGGACAGGCCTTGCCCAAAGGCCTCCTGCGCATTGGGGCCGAAGTCCGGCGATCCCACCTGGTCTACGTCGTAAAGGTCCTTGAAGTACTGGAAATCGGACTTCATTACTTCGTTGTCAACCTGCACGGAGGTTCCGGAAGCGTTGAACAAGTTGTATCCCGACTGGTAGTGCTTCCCCAGCAGCATGAGGTAGAGGCTGTCATTGAAGTTGAATCCGGCCTGTTGGAACGAGTTGCCGTCACGCACGGTGAGTTTCTTCGCTATCTCACGGAAGTCGTCCCATGTCGTCGGGATATCGTCTTCCGTCAGTCCGGCAGCCTCCCACATCGCTTTGTTGTAGAAGATCAGCCGGTCATGAGCCGTAGTCGATGTAGTAAACCGAGCCTTCGATGACATGACCGTCGACTCCGACGAAGTCCTGGGAGAGACTATCCAGGTCCATGTCGTAAGCTTCGCAATAGGGCAGGATGTTCTCGTGGTAGGAATTGTGGATGTTGAACAGGGCCGGGCCGTCCTCACCCTGGAGGGCTAGAGGTAGCTTGGTCCAATAGTCGTCCCAGGCCTGGTTTACGATCTTGATCTCAACGTTGGGGTGGATCTCGCTGTAGGCGTCGGCAAATGCCTTGAACTTCTCATCGCCATCCCACAGCCACCACTCGATAGTGATGGGGGCGCCTGGTTCACCAGGGTGTTCGGGTCGTAGGTCAAGTGGTCGCCCTGAATCTCGAGGCCCTTGGCGGCTAGGGTGTCCTGGACTGTCGCGGTCTTATTTTCGCCGCCGCAAGCTGCGAGGGTGGTCAACAGTGCGGCGCTGGTTCCGGCAGCGATGAAGCCGCGGCGGGAGATTGCCCTGGGGGAGGGAGTGTGCATCGTAGAGTCCTTCGTCGGTACCGGCGTTAGGTTTACCGGTAAACGTCATACACTGTATCGGCGGGAAGTACGACCGTCAAGATGTTGCTAGCAGGCAGGAGTGGTTCATGGCGACCTTGCGAGACGTGGCGGCGCGCGCCGGCGTGAGTGCTATGACGGTGTCGAACGTCATCAACGGCCGCACCGGCAAGGTCTCCGAGCCGACGATTGCCCGCGTCCGGGAGGCAATTGCCGCCCTGGGGTACGTGCCCAGCGCCGCGGCCCGGTCTTTGGCGGTCTCGTCCTCGCGGATCCTCGCCTTGGTTTATGAGGCGGTTCCGGGACGTCCGGCTTTGGAGTCTCCGTATGAGTCGATGTTCGTGGGCGTGTGCGAGCAGGCGGCGCGGGCACAGGGCTATGCCCTTATGCTTTGCGGCGCATCGAAGGCGGAGGACACGGTCGCCCAGATGCGCTCATGGAACGTTGCCGGTGCGATCGTCATGGCCACCACCCGGATGTTGCCGGGCGAGTTCTTGGAGCGCTCCGGCGTACCTGCGGTGTTCATCGACGCATACCAGGAGGCTGAGGGAGTCTCCCAAGTGAACGTTGGCGATGCCGTCGGCGCGCGGATGGCGGGTGAGCGGCTTGGGACCGCGGGCCATCGGCGCGTGGCCTTCGTTGGGCCCACGGTTGACATCCCTGGGGTTGTGCGCGAGCGCCTGCGCGGTCTGCGCGAGGGGCTAGCCGTCTATGGCGGCGGCATCGCAAGAGAGGATGTGCTGCTCAGCGAAGTCGACTTCGATGAGGGTGCTGGTGTCGCGAGCAGGATCGTGGAGCGAGATCCCGTCGTAACCGCCGTCTTCGCCTCCGGTGACGTGCTGGCCCTCGGTGTGGTCGCAGGACTGCGGAAGGCGGGGCGGCGGGTGCCCGAGGATGTCTCCGTGGTCGGGTTCGACGGGCTGGACCTGGCCCGCTACTTGGAGCCGCCTCTGACCACGGTACGTCAGCCAATAAGGGACAAGGCCACCACTGCCGTCGACTTCCTGCTGGATGAGCTGCGCGACGGCGACGGCACCCCGCGGCAGACCGTACTGCCGGTAGCTTGGCAGGAGGGGGGAACACTTGGGCCAGCACCGATTTGAGTCGCGCGTATGACGGCATTAATAGGAGGCGTCCTGCTGCGGCCGAGAATGCTCCGGCCAAACCGTGGACTGCCTGCCAGACTATGGGAGAGTAAAGAATGGCTGAAATGAGTTGCCTTCTTGGCCGATGTCGACCTCGTGGCCAGTGCGGTAGAGAAGGTCTGTACCGGTGTGGCTGTATCCGCGGTCGTCCTGGATCAGTTCGGCATACGCGCTGGGTGTGGCTCATCGGGAGCTTCGGCGTCGCCTCACGGAGGAAATCTTGCGGCTGCGTGACACCATTTGAGGAACGCGCCGTCACTTGCAGAGTTCTTCGTGTTTGTGGGTGTGGTGGTGTGGGCTGGGGTTGCTGTGTGGTGGTCGTGGTCGGGTCGGTGAGGACGTTGTTGGACAGACAGGGACGTCGTCGAGGGGTGGAGGGTTCGTGTGTTCCGGTGACGGTTCGTCACCTAGCACCGACGATTCGGCATGAACGACGACGATTCGTACACCTACCGTGCGAACCGTCGTGGCAAGTGCCGAATCGTCGACCAGAACACACGAACCGTCAGGCCAAGGCACGAACCGTCAGCCCGAGCAGACGAATCGCTGGGCCTGATCCGCCGTGCGCACCTCGCCATAGCGCACGGGCCGCGGCAAACCGTGCTTCCGGTCGTCTGGCAGGAGGAAGGGACGCTCGGGCCGGCGCCTAGCTGATACCGGAGGCCGCCGCCAGAGCCTGCCTCACTCGCGTCGGTCACCATCGACGTCGTGGTTGTGCCTCAGCTTCAGGGCGCCAGCGTCGAGAACGCCGACGATGGGCGCGGCAACGAGGACCAGGGGGATGTTGTCGCCGCGTCCCAGCGCCGCAAAGACGCCGCAGACCACAACGGCAACTATGAACGTTGCCAGGACGTGCAACGTGAAGCGCGACTTGGAGTTACTCGACCCGCTGCCCATAGCAGTCACTTCCGACAAGGTCTTTTGGTTTGGATGTGGTGAAGTCTTCGTCTTGGACCGCGATGTAGTCGCGGCCTTATTGGCGTGACGTGAATCATAGCTCGCCGAGGACGCGGGCGCGCAGGGCCAGGGTGGCGGCGCCGGTGGCCCATTCGGCCCGATCGTGCTCGCGCACGACGACGTCGAGCGGAGTCGCGCTGGCGCGGCGCACCGCTGCGACCCCCTGCTGCACCTCATCTTCGAATAGCGTGGCGATGGCGGCACGTTCGCCTGCGATCACCACCACCTCGGGCAGGGTGAAGGCTGCGGCCATGCCCAGCAAGCGCCCCAGCCTGCGCGCGTAGGAAGCGCATAGGGCCACGGCGTCGGTGTCGCCCGCAGTTGCCAGCTCGACGATGTCCGCCGCTGCCAGCCAGCTGCGACCACGTTGCACCCAGCGCGCTCGATCGCCTCATTAGTCAGGCAGTCCATTGCCGCGGCGGCACTGGCCGGCCGACCGCCGTCGGGCACCGGAACCATACCCAGCAGCCCCATCTCGGCGTCGGGGTTGGTCACTACCTGCCCGTCTACTACCAGTCCATGTCCGATACCGGCCCCCACCGTGAGCAGGCTGAAACGGCCATGTTCCCGTCCCACTCCGAACCAGGCCTCCCGCAGCGTCAAGGCGGTCAGGTCATTGCCGATGATGGTGGGCACTCCCAGCCTGGCCTCGACGAAATCGGCCAGCGGCACCCGGTGCCAGCCGTAGAACACCGCCTCATCCACCGTGCGCCCATCGCGCGCCGTACCTCCCAGGCTGATCCCCAGGCAGGAGGGCAGCGGGGCGTCTGTGGCGGCGCCGGCGAGATCGGTCAGCGCAGCGGACAGCTCCCCGATAATGTCGACGGGGCTATGGCCTGTCAATGGGCGGCGCACGGTGGCGAGAACGCCCAGGCGCAGGTCGGTCAGGACCGCGGTCAGCAGGTTCGTTGACAGGCCAACCCCAACCACGGACTCGGCGTCGGCGCGCACCTCGAGCGGCGACTGGGGTCGGCCGGTGTCGGCGACCTGCTGAGTGTGCACGGTCAGCAGTCCTGCCTCCACCAGGGGTGTGGTCAGCCGGGTCACGGACCCGGGGGAGATGCCGACTATGCGCATGATGTCGGGTCGCAGCAGCCGCCCGTGGCGCAGCAGGGCCAATACGATCTCGCGCTGGGTGTCGCTGAGGTCGGCCCACGGCGAATCGGGTGAATCGACGCCGGGCGTGGCGGTTGAGACGGCCATGGCCCCATCATGCCCGACTCGGCGACGCTCATGGCCGGTGGGCTTGCATGCATGTTTCTTCTGGCGCAGAATAATCTGTGTTGCCGCCGACCGGTGGCATTCCCACCCCCCCCACCCAACCTCAGCAAGGATGCACGGAGGTACCCATGAGAGCACTGAGCAGGCGCTCCTTCCTCGCCGGCACGGCGACGGCGGCGGCGCTCGCGGCCACGGGCGGCACCCTCGCCGGCTGCTCGTCCGGCGACGGCAAGGTCCACCTGGAGCTGTTCCAGTTCAAGAGTGAGGCCATCACCCTGTTCGACCAGATCTGCGAGGACTTCAACGCCGCCAACCCGGACATCGTCGTCACCCAGAACTTCCAGGCCGACAACATCACCTCGTTGCGCGCTCGGCTGGTCAAGGGCGACACCCCGGACCTGATCACCATCAACGGCGACTACAATTACGGTGCCCTGGCCGACACCGGCATCTTCTACGACTTCAACCGCACCGACCTGCTCAACGGCGTGAACCCGTCCATCGCCGCCATCCTGGACACGCTCGGTACCGGCGGCGAGGGACAGACCAACGGCGTCGCCTTCGCCGACAACGGCTCGGGCATCATTTACAACAAAGACGTCTTTGACGCCGCCGGCGTGGAGCCGCCGACCACCTGGGACGAGCTCATCGAGGTCTGCGACGAGCTCACCGCCCAGGGCATCGACCCCTTCTACTGGGCCATCAAGGACAACTGGACCGGAGCTCCCGCCTTCAACTCCCTGTCCGGCTCCTTCCTCGCCGACGGCGTCGCCGCTTGGTACGAGCAGCGCCGCGACCTCGACTCGGGCACCTCCTTCGCCGAGCTCAGCCCGGTGTTCGAGAAGATGTACCAAGCGATCCAGTACGGCAACGCCGACAAGGCCGCGCTGGGCTACAACGACGGCAATCAGGGCTTCGCCCAGGGCAAGGCGGCCATGTATTGGCACGGCACCTACGCCATCCCCGCCATCCGCTCTTACAACCCGGACATCAACCTGGGCACCTTCGCCGCCCCGGCCGACAACGCGGCCGACACCAAGGTGGTCTCCGGCGTCGACGTGGCCTTGACTATGGGCGAGAATCCGGCCCACCTGGAAGAGAATCTGCGCTTCTTCCAGTACCTGATGGATGAGGCGAATATGACCGCCTACTGCGACGAGCAGGTCGCCTACCCGACCCTGACCACGCTGTCCGCCCAGGACCCCGCCCTGGAGGGGCTCCAGTCCTACTTCGACGCCGGGCGCGTGGCCACCTACTCCGACCATAACTTCCCGCCGGCCATCACGCTGAACGCCTACGTACAGCAGTACCTGTTCAACGGCGACATGGACCAGCTCATCACCACCCTGGACGCCAGTGGGACAAGGTCGTCCGTCGCATCAACGAGACGGCCTGAGGCAGGAGGACCGAATCATCATGACCACGCAAACCGCCACCGTGCTGCGGGCCCAAGACCCGCAGGCCGTGCCCCGCAAGATCCAGGACAACAAGGCCAAGAAGGTCGACCCGGCCTTCATCTGGATGCTCGTCCCGGCAGCGCTCGTCTTCACCGTGTTGCTGACGATCCCGCTGCTCACGGGCGTCTTCTACACCTTCACCAACTTCAAGGGCTACGGCGACTGGCACTTCGTCGGCCTGACCAACTACAAGAACCTGTTCTCCGATGACATCATCTGGGGCTCGTACCTGTTCACCTTCAAGTACTCGATCGTAGCCTCCATCCTGACCAACATCATCGCCCTGGGGCTGGCCCTCATCCTCAACTCCAAGATGAAGGCGCGCACCTTCTTCCGCGGCGTGTTCTTCGTGCCCTACATTCTGCCGGTGCTGGTCGTCTCCTACATCTTCAGCTACCTGTTCACCAACAACCTGCCCCAGATCGGGCAGGCCCTGGGCTGGGAGTGGCTGAGCACCTCGCTGCTGGCCAACGAGGACCTGGCCTGGCTCGCGATCGTCGTCGTCGGCGTGTGGCAGGCGGTCGCCTATAACACGATCATCTACCTGGCCGGCCTGCAGACCGTGCCCGATGAGATCTACGAGGCCTCCGCCATCGACGGTGCCGGTCCGGTGCGGCGGCTGTGGTCCATGACCCTGCCGCTGATCATCCCCTACCTGGGCATCAACATGGTGCTTTCTTTCAAGAACTTCCTGGGCGTTTTCGACCAGATCGTCGCCCTGACCTCCGGTGGCCCGGGCACAGCCACTCAGTCCATCTCCTACCTCATTTTCAAGAACGGCTTCCAGGGCGGCGAGTACGCCTACCAGACGGCGAATGGCGTCATCTACTTCCTCATCGTGGTGCTGCTGTCCTTCGCCCAGCTGCGCTTCACCCAGAGCCAGGAAAGGGTCTGATCCGCCATGACCGCCACCACCGCCAACGCTTCCAACCCCACCGGCGGGGTTAGTAACCCGGCAGCCGGTTCGAGCCGTATCGGTACAGCCGATCCCGAGGTATACCGGGTCCGCCGTGGCTCCAAGAGCATATTCGGCCGCACCAACTGGTGGACCACCCTGCTGGCAATCGTGCTCAGCCTGACCGTGCTGGTGCCGCTGTACTTCACCGTGGTCACCGCGTTCAAGACCCCCGAGGAGCTCGCCACCTCCGGCTGGGCACTGCCGCGCTCCTGGAGCCTGGACAACTTCGCCACGGCCTGGGAGATGACCTCCTACCCGCGGCGGGTGCTGACCTCCGCGATCATCACGGTCGGTGCGACCGTGTTCACCCTGCTGTCCAACTCCATGGTCGCCTATGCACTCGGCCGCAACATGCACCGCCCCTGGTTCCGGCGCCTGTACTACTACTTCGTGGCGGCGCTGTTCGTGCCGTTCCCGATCATCATGCTGCCGGTGGTCAAGGAGACCGCACTGCTGCACCTGGACAATGAGGCGGGATTGATCCTGCTGTACGTGGTCTACGGCCTGGCCTTCAACATCCTGATGTACACCTCCTTCATCAAATCCATCCCGGAGGAGCTAGAGGAGGCGGCAGCCATGGACGGCGCCAGCCGCTGGACGATCTTCTGGCGGATCATCTTCCCGCTGCTGTCGCCCATGAACGCCACCGTCGGGATCCTGACCTGCCTGTGGGCGTGGAACGACTTCCTGCTCCCGCTGGTCATCCTCACCGACCAGTCCAAGGCGACCCTGCCGCTGGCCCAGTACGTCTTCCAGGGACAGTTCAACACGAACTACCCGGTGTCCTTCGCCTCCTATCTGATGGCGATCGCCCCCATGTTCCTGGTTTACGTGGTCGCCCAGCGCTGGGTCATCTCCGGCGTCATGCGCGGCAGCCAGAAGTAGGGGAGAGGGCATAGGCTCTTCCCAACACCGCCGGCCGAGACCGGCACTAGTAACACACCCAGACCGGCACCGATGACGTGCCGAGACCGGTTGCAACGGCTCCTCCCCGGGGGCGCGGAACGTCGTAGTCCCGCGCCCCCGGGCGGGAGCTGCCGCTATACATCCCCGCCCGGAAGGCCACTGCCATGAGCTACCCGCCGCTGATCGTCAGCCCCCGCCACGTTGGAGACGACGCCGACTGGTGGCGGCGCGCCGTCGTCTACCAGATCTACCCGCGCTCCTTCCAGGACACCAACGCCGACGGCTACGGCGATATCCCCGGCATCACCGCCCGCCTGGACCACCTGGATCGCCTCGGCGTCGACGTCGTCTGGCTCAGCCCCGTCTACCGCTCCCCGCAGGACGACAACGGCTACGACATCTCCGACTACGAGGACATCGATCCGCTATTCGGTTCGCTGGCGGACCTCGACGACCTCATCGCCGGGCTGCACGCGCGCGGCATGCGCCTGGTCATGGACCTGGTGGTCAACCACACCTCCGACGAGCACCCCTGGTTCACCGCCTCCCGCGGCTCGAAGGGCAACCCAAAGCGGGACTGGTACATCTGGCGGCCCGCCCGCGCGGTCCCCGGCCTGAAACCGGGCGCGCCCGGCACCGAGCCCACCAACTGGGGCTCCTTCTTCTCGGGGCCCGCCTGGCAGTGGGATGAGGACACGCAGGAGTTCTACCTGCACCTGTTCTCCGTCAAGCAGCCGGACCTGAACTGGGAGAACCCGCAGGTGCGCCACGCCGTCTACGACATGATGGGCCGCTGGCTCGACCGCGGAGTGGACGGCTTCCGCATGGACGTCATCAACCTGATCTCCAAGACCTACCCCCTGGCCGACGGTCACCGACCGGAGGGCGCCCTGTACGGCGACGGCGCCGCGCAGGTCGCCAATGGGCCGCGGGTGCACGAGTTCCTGCACGAGATGAACCAGACGGTTTTCGTGCCGCGGAGGCGCCACATCATCACTGTTGGCGAGACTCCCGGCGTCACCACCGCCGAGGCGACGCGCTACACCGACCCCGCCCGCGGTGAGGTGGACATGGTCTTCCAGTTCGAGCATGTGGGCCTGACCGACGGCCCCGGCGGCAAGTTCGATCCCCGGCCGCTGGACCGCGTCGCCCTCAAGCGCAACCTGGCCGACTGGCAGGCCGCCCTCGCCCCCGAGGTCGACGCCGCCGGCCGCATCACCGGTGAGCGGGGCTGGAACTCCAACTACTGGGACAACCACGACCAGCCGCGCGCCGTCTCCCGCTTCGGCGACGACGATCCCGCCTGGCGGGAGATCAGTGCCAAGACCATCGCCTCCATCCTCCACCTGCACCGGGGCACGCCCTACGTCTACCAGGGGGAGGAGCTCGGCCAGACCAACACCGTCTTCACCGGCATCGACTCCTACCGGGACCTGGAGTCCATCAACTACTTCCGCGAGCGCACCGGCGTCGGCGACGACCCGGACGCGCTGCTGGCCGGCATGGCCGTCAACTCCCGCGACAACGCCCGCACTCCGGTGCAGTGGGACGCGACCGCGGGCGCCGGCTTCACCAGCGGCACCCCGTGGATCGACGTCACCCCCAACTACGGGGAGATCAACGCCGCCGCCCAGGTGGGCGTGCCCGGCAGCGTCTTCGAGCACTACCGGGCGCTGATTGCCCTGCGGCACAGCGACGACGCCGTCGCCCTGGGCACCTTCCGCCTCCTGGACGCCGACGCACCCGATTCCTGGACGCTGTTGCGCGAGTACGTGGATGCCGACGGTACGCGCGAGCAGGTGCTGCTGCTCGCCTCGTGTACGCGCAAGGGGCTGGAGACCGGGCCCGGCTCCGCGCTGCGCGGGCGGCTGGCCGCCGAGGGAGTTGACCTGGGGGAGTGGGATGCCGCCGAGCGCGTGCTCATGGCCTCCCGGCCGACCGACGCGGCCCTGGAAACCGGCGTGCCCGACCTGGCCGGCTGGGACTCGGTCATTCTGCGCCGATGGTTTTAGGGGGCCGGTTTGCGCGGGTGGTCGGGCCGCGACGTCAACCACCTGCAGATCCCGGAGACCACCGCCATAAGCGCCAGCACCCACAGCGGACCGCGGGCCAGTTCCCACACGAACACGGTGCCGAACACCGGGGCCCGCTGCGTGATCGACAGCACGGCCCCGGCTCCGACCAGCGCCAGCGCTGGGATGCTCACCTGCCAGCCGGCCAGGTTCGCGGCGACGCCGATCGCCGCCCCCGCGCTGCCGCCCAGGGCGAAGGAGGGCGCCAGCAACCCGCCGGTGGCGCCCGCGCCCAGGGTCAGTCCGGTCAGCAGCGGCTTGAGCACGACGACGCTGACCAGGACCGCCAGGGCGGTTGTGGTAGCGGGGGAGAGCAGCGCCGCCTCCAGGGCGTCACGGCCGTTGCCCGGCAGCACCGGCAGCCACAGGGAGGCGGTCCCGGTGAGCAGCCCGGCAGCTCCTATGCCGAGGGGCAGTGCCAGGTGTCCGGCAACCGGTGGGCCCGCACCCATGCCCATAGCGCGCGGGCGCCCACGCCCAGCAGTGCCGCGACGACCGCCACCGGCAGGGCGGCTACCAGCGTGGCGGCATTGGGTTCGTCGATGCTCACCGTGAAGGTAGGTCGCCCGCCCGAGTGCAGCCAGGAGACTACCGTGGCCAGCAGACTCACCGGTAGGGCCAGCCACACGCCCCGGCGGCGCATGCCCGCCAGCATCGTGATCTCGACGGCGAAGGCGGCCCCGCCCAGAGGCGCGTTGTACATGGCCGCCAGCCCCGCACCCGCGGCCGCGGCCACCAGCGTTCGCGTCGTCTTCGGGTCCAGTTCGAGACGTGAGGCGGCTCGGGCGGCGACCGCACCGGCCATGAGCCGGGGTGCGCCCTCACGTCCCACCGAGTTGCCGGCACCTACTGTGAGTACCTGCAGCACGCCGTCGGCGAAGGGACGCAGCATACCCATGCGCCGCCCCGCCCGGCCGGAGACGTCGCCGACCGCCGCCTCCACGCTCACCACGCCGCCGGTGGTTCGTTCCCACCACCACAGGGCGCCGGCCGTCAGCCCACCGGCGGCCGGCGCAGCGATCCGCCTCCAGGTGGCGGCCGTCTGCACCCGCTGCGGCAGCGTCCCCGCGCCAACGCCGTAGAAGAGCCATTCGAAGCCCTCCAGTAGGAGGGCCATGGCGATGCCGATTAGCCCCGCGGCCACGCCGGAGACGAGGGCGGCCGCCAGGAGACGCACGCCGGCGCGGGCGGGGGAGCCGGGCGGAGTTGCGGCAGGGGCAGTGGTCACCCCGCGACCCTACCGGCATACTCAGCTACCCCGGTGCGGCGAATCGACGGCTGCTTCGTTGATCGTCGCCTACTTTCCTGCCCCTGCGGTGATCCCTCGTACCAAAGAGCTCTGTAGGAGCAGGTAAACGATCAGGCTCGGCACCAGTGCTAATACTGAGCCCGCTGCGAGTAGTCCTGTGGAACCCGAAGGGTCATCCCGCAGTAGTGCGATGGCTACGGTGATGGTGTAGGAGCCGGGTCCATTGGAGGCGATCAACGGCAGCAGATACTGGTTCCAGATCATGATGAAGCCGAAGATCGTGATGACGCCTAGCGCTGGCTTGCACATCGGAAGGACGATCCTGCCAAGTACGCCGATCTCGCTGAGCCCGTCCAGCCTCGCCGCCTCCAAGATCTCCTCGGGGATATCCCGCATGAACTCGGTCATGACCATGATGGAGAATCCCCAGATGCCTACGGGCAGGATGATCGCGAAGACGGTGCCCTTGAGGTTGATTCCCAGGAGCGGGAGATCGCCCAGCACAATGGACAGCGGGACCGCGATCACTTCTTCAGGCAGCATCATGGTCATCAGGAACAGCAGCATCACCAATGCCTGCCCACGGAACTTGCGCCGAGAGAGCGCGTAACCCGCTAGCACCGACGCCGTCATCTGCAACAGCAGCCCGCCCCCGGCGATGATCAAGGAGTTGCGCAGGTAGGTGAACAGGCTCCACTCGCCTGCTGCGCGGAAGTTGTCCAGCGTCGGGTCTGTCGGCAGCACAGCGAGCTGGGTCGGGTCGGAGGTGTGACTGAAGGCGCTGGATATGACCGTGAGGAATGGGACGCCGAAGACCGCCAGCAACAGTGCAGCGATCACCAGCCTGATCAGCCTGGAGCTCGGCTCCCCGGTCCATCCTAGTGCTGAGTCGAAGCGACTTGGCGCGGGCCTGCCCTTGCCTTTCACGATTCCCTCCTGCGCGCGGCCAACCAGCGGACGATGATGGTGAGCGTCAGCGTTGTAGCAAGCAGCAACATGGAAGCGGCGCTGGCAACGCCGACGTCGCTGCGATCGAATCCCTGTGTGTATACCTGCGTCATCCAGGTAGTCGTCGAGTTCGCGGGACCACCACCCGTCAGCACGTAGACCTCGGTGAAGATGCCCAGTGCGCGAATCGCAGCGAGTGTGAGAACAATGACCATGGAGCTGCGCAGACTGGGGATCACGATGCTCCATAGGCGCCGCCACCGTCCGGCACCGTCGACTGCTGCGGCCTCGTAAAGGTTCCTGTCTATGCCCGCCAACCCGGCCAGGAATATCACCATGTTGTAGGGGGCTCCCGACCAGATCCCCACCGCGGCCACCGACATCAGCGCCGTGCTCGGGCTGTCCAGAAAGGGAGACGGCCCGAGGTGGAACCAACCGAGAATGGTGTTGAGAAAGCCGCCTGCGTCCGGGAAGTAGATGATGCGCCAGATCTCACCAATAACTGCTGTTGCAGTGACCACGGGCAGGACCACGACGGTGCGGGTGAGCCACAGGCCGATTCCCGATCCCTCTAGAGCTAGGGCCAGCAACAGACCGCCGACGACACTCCCTGCGGTCTGCACGCAGGCGAGAATGACGGTGTGGCCCAGGGCGGAGGTGAATCCGGAGGAAGTGAGCACCTTGGCATAGTTGTCCAGTCCCACCCAGGTGTTACCGAGATACGGGGTCACCTTGTGGAAGCTGTAGTAGATCCCCTCTGCGAGCGGGATGAACTTGAACATCACGGCCAGCAGCAACGCCGGCGTCAGTAACAGCCACATAGTGACGGTGGTTGCCTTCGGAATGGGCAACCGCTTGCGTGCGCTCGGCAGAGCGTTACGGGAACTGGTCACAGTAGCCCCAACTCGTCAAAGACACCTTCCAGCTCGGCCTTGAGATTCTCGAGCTCGGCCGTCGGGTCCTGCTCCGGGCTGGAAACGATGGTGTTTAGGGACTCGGCGATGACCTGCTTGATGGCCGATGCGTCCGCGACGGCGGGAAACACCTGTGAGGAATCGGCGAGGCTGTTCTGGACAACGCCCCAGCGCTCGTCGTCGTAGATCGTGGCCGCGTCCATGTCGGAACGAACCGGAACCCTCACGACCGGCTGCTTGCTGTTGGTCATGCAGGTTGTCTGTCCCTCTTCTGATATGAACCAGGAGATGACCTTGTTGACGGCCTCCAGCTTCTCGGTGCCGGCTGAAACGTAGATGTTCTCGCCTTCGGCAAGAACCGTGCTGTCATGCGGTCCTGCGGGGGCCGGAGCGACCACGTAAAGATCCTTTCCGGGTGCCTCGTCCATGGCGGAGAACTGATACGGACCGGTCAGCGTGTGCCCCACCTTCCCTTCTGCGAAGAAGGGAGTGGATACGGAGGTGTCCGCAGTGAGCGCTCCGGGCTGAACGCGCCCGCCGACGGCGAACAGGTCCTGGATCCACTGCACTGCGGATACCGTCTCCTTTGAGGTCGTGTCCACCGAGAAAGTGCCGTCGCCGTTGTCCGTCCACAACGAACCGCCGCTCTGCCATATGTAACTCATGGCCCAGCGAGCGAGGTACCCGTTCTTGGCGGTTCCGGCCACGTTGGTGCCGTAGGTATTCGCCGACCCGTCGCCGTCGGGGTCCTGTGAGACGACGGCGTCCAGGAAGGCGACATACTCCTCCCAAGTGGTCGGTACCGAAAGCCCCAGCGTCTCCAGCCAGTCAGAGCGGAAGCAGTTGACCATTGTCTGCCGGGAGTAGGGCACGGCGTAAGCGCCGCCATCGATCTGCGTCTCCGCCCACCGGGCGTCATCGATGTCGGATGCTTCGGCATAGTCATCGAGGACAATCTCGCGCAGGAGGCCCTGGCGCTGGTAGGTGCCCAACAGTACGTCGTCGTTGATCCACAAGTCCGGCAGGTTCTTGGACTGAGCCCGGCTCTGCAGCTCCTGTCCGAAGTTGTCGACCGTGGAGAAGTTGACTGTGATGCCGGTGGCCTGCTCGAGCGTGGGGACGATTTCCGCATAGGCGTCGGCGGTGGTGGCGCCGCCGCGCGCCCACATCTCGATGCTGTTGGCGTCCGAACTACTCGAGGATCCCGAACCTGATGAGCCACAGGCTGCCAGCAGGCTGGACGCGGTGAAGACGCCGCTGTAGGCAAGCACAGCGCGACGTGAGGGGCGGAAGAAGTGTGTCGACATTGAAGGCTCCTTTGCAGCTCAGACGACGGTGCATCAGTGCACCTAGTACATCGTGGTAGTACCACGATGTACTATGAGTGTACCTGCCAGGCCTTCGGATGGAAAGAGACTGAGCAATGACGACTTCGACAACGCCCCAAGCCATACGTTTCGCAGCGTCGCGCGGTCCGGGGACACCGCCGAGCTCGACACCGCTCTGCGGCCTGTTCGAAGGAGAGGTCAGGACGTATACGGTCCTTGCCCCTGGCCGGGCTGACATCGGTCTTCCCGACCGTCCCGCTGCAGCGGGGGAGATTCTCGAAATCGCCTTGTTCCCCCAGTTGTTGTTGCAGCGGGACGGCGTGCCCGACCGTGCCTCAACTCTGCTGGGTGTAGGGGTGGACGACGGGCGGGGCGGGCTTTGGCGCCTGCATGACGACGGCGGGCGCGACCTAACTGCCTCACCGCCGAGACGCCCGCCCCATCTGGCCGCCACTGCGTTGCTCCCCGAGCAGTGGAATCTCTGGCGGATACCACTCGATGCGCTGCCGACCGGTACTCCGCTCCGCATGGTCAGGCTTGTTGCTCACACCGATCACGGATCCGGCTGGATTCAGGTGCGCGTGGTGGCGGGGAATATTACGGAGAGCACGCGGGACGTCGGGGACGTGGTCGAGTACGTACACACCACCCGCGGGACACACAGCGGCCGCGGTTTTTCTCGCGGTAACACGTTACCGGCGGTCTGTCTGCCACACGGCATGAATTTCGCTACGCCGGTGACTAATGCCCGCACCCGCCGCTGGCTCTATCGATGGCACGGAGACCCCAACCCTCGTCTGGAGGCCGTCGCACTGAGCCATCAGCCGAGCCCCTGGATCGGTGACCGCGGATCGATGCAGATCATGCCCTACCTCGACGCCCCCATCCTGGAACCGCGGCGCCGGTCACTGAGCTTTCGCCATGATGACGAGATCGCTCGCCCGGACTATTACCGGGTGAGCCTAGATGGTGGCGTCGAGTTGGAGATGACCGCGACGACTCGCACGATCGCTCTGCGGATCCACCTGCCACGTGCCGGCGGCATCACCGTCGATCAAGCTTTTGACGGGCGCCTGCACGCCCGGGTGACCGATACCGGGGTGTCGCTGCACGGCTGGGCCCCCGGAAACGTAGCGCGCCCTTCCCATCCCAGCCCGCCGCGCATGTTCTTTGTCGGTGAGATTGATGACGGCATCCGCGTCGATCCCGCCTATGAGGATGACGGACGTGTGCGCAGCCAAGCCGCGCATGTCACCCTTTCCGCGGGCACGCACGAGGTGCGTCTGGCCACCTCATTCATCTCCGTGGAACAGGCCTGGCACAACCTCGGTCTGGAGTCGGAGGGACGCACTTTCGAGGAGCTACGGCAAGCGGCGCACGATGCGTGGAGGGGACCGCTCGAGGCGCTGGAACTGGACGGCGCCACGGAAGAACAGCGTGAGGCTGCCTACACCGGTCTATATCGACTCCTGTGCTATCCCAATATCGCCCATGAGAACGTCGGAAGCGCGCAGGCCCCACGCCTTGCGCACGCGGCCGTCGCTCTGCCGCTCGACCGTGAGCACACCGACACCGTCACCGGATGTCGCGTGTTGCCCGGCGAACTGTATGTCAACAACGGATACTGGGACACGTACCGGACCAGTTGGCCCGCGTACCATCTGCTCATGCCGGAACGTGCCGGGGAACTGCTGAACGGGCTGCTGCAGCTGTTCCGTGACGGCGGTTGGATGGGCAGATGGACGGCCCCCGGGTTCATCGATTGCATGGTGGGCACAGACTCCGATGTGATCTTCTCGGACGCCTCCGCGCACGGCGTCGACTTCGACCAGGAAACGGCCTACCTGTCCGCCTTGCGCAACGCCATGACTCCGCCATCCAGCACGCAAGTGGGGCGCAGGAGCAACCGTGCGGCACGATTCCGGGACTATATCGACTCCGCCGTGCCGGAAGGCCTGAGCTGGACAGTCCAGAATGCGCTTGATGACGCTGCCATCGCGCGGTGGGCGCGGCGCCGCGCCCACCGCGCCGATGGAGAAGAACGTTCGGACTTGCTAGCGGAGTCATACTACTTCGCCAACCGTTCACTGCGCTGGCGCAGCCTCTTCGACCCCCGGTCCGGTTTCGTCCGGGAGCGTCGCGCTGATGGCATGTGGGAGGTCCCCCTGGCACAGTTCAATCCGCGAGAATGGGGCGGGGGATACACCGAGACGAACGGTTGGGGAATGGCGTTCTCTCCGGTTCATGATGCCGACTGGCTGGTAAATGCCCTGGGGGGACCGGCTGCATTGGGGAAGAGGCTCGACGCTACTACCAGGACCCGGAGAAGGCGGCCTCCTCCCAACGTGGCACTTATGCATATCCTCCACGAGATGACCGAGGCCCGGGCAATCGGCATGGGACAGTTCGCCGTCTCGAATCAGCCCGCCCACCATGTGCCGTTCATGTATCTGCATTCCGATCGGCCGGACCGATCTGCTGAGGTCTTGGCCGACGCCTTCGCCCATCTGTTCACCGGCGGTCGTATCGGACAGGGCTGGCCGGGCGACGAGGACAACGGCGAGTTCAGCGCCTGGTGGCTCTTTGTGGCCATGGGTCTGTATCCGCTCGACGTGGGCTCGGGCGAATTCGTGGTTACTACGCCGCAACTGCCCTCAATGCGTTGGACTCGCCGTGACGGGACCGTCCTGTCCATCACTCGGCAGGGGAGTGGCAAGTACATCGCCGATGTCGAGGTCAATGGGCGTGCGCTGACTGTCCCGGTGGTAGCTGCCTCTGTCCTGCATGCCGACACGCATATCCGGGTACGGGTTGATTCCAGACCACACGGCTGGGGAATGGGGGCACAATTCGCGCCTGCGTCCGCCTGCGAATACCAGCAGGACAAAACCCGTTCCGGGAGCTTGCGCTCGACGCAACGGGGGATCGCCGCCCTCCTTGACGACACCGCGGACACCGAGGTCGTGTTGCCTCCCGGCGCGCAGATGGAGATGGAACTGAACAGTGCCGAACCAGTCCGAGTCATTACTCTGACCGGAACCGGCAGCACCGATCTGGAGGTGGCTGTGCGTGCCGAAGGTGTCTGGTCCCGAGCTATCAAACGTCGGGTGGTGTTCCGCTGGCCGGAAGAGACGCGAGTAATCGCCCTGTTCGACTCGTTCGAGGCGGAACAGCACATTGAGGCGATCAGATGGTTATTCCCGAACGGCGGCAGGCTCACTCAACTTGAAGTCATTTGACCGTCGATCCCGTTCGAGTCTGTTTCGGGACCACCTAGAACGCCGTCGTCTACCGGAATTCCTCCGGTGGACTGACGTACCTCAATGCGGAAGGCGGGCTGGATCAGTTCCTTGGGACGGCGCGGCAGATCGGGATCGCGATGGTGCTCGTCGATCCGTGTCAGTAGCAGTCGAATAGCCTCCCGCGCGAACTCGCGGTGGTCGACGGACAGGGAAGTCAGCGTGGGACTGGTGAAAGAAGCGTCCTCAATGTTGTCAATACCCACTACTTTCACGGCGTCAGGCACGGGTATGTCATGCGCCCGAAAGCTGTGCAGCGCACCGACGGCCAAGGCGTCGTTCATCGCCACGACGGCGTCGAAGGGCGTTCCCGAGTCGATGAAGGCGTTCATTCTCTGAGCGCCCTGAGGCAGGCGCCAGGTCGACTCCGAAAGCAGCAGACGATCATCGACCTCAACCCCCAGTTCCGCATGAGCCTCGCGGAACCCCTGCTCGCGCAGTGGTGCCGAGCCATGATCGGTACCCGGTGCGCAACCCAACAGCACCACCCTGCGACACCCCAGGCCAAGCACATAGGCGGTCAGCGCACGCGCAGCAGCCACATTCGGCAGAGTCACCCGGTCTAAACCGGGCGGATCCACGCGTTCGCCCAGCAGCACCAGTGGGAAGTCAACCTCGTACTGTTCCACGTCCTCCGGTCCGAGGGCCTGAGGACTGAGAATCGTTCCATCGGTGAAATGCCGGTTAGGACCGTGGAGCACGTCGATCTCACGTTCGCGCTGGCCATCCGTCTGCGTGACGAGCACACGGCCTCCCTCACGCTCGGCAGCGTGGATAACCTCCCCGGAGAGCTCGGCCAGATAGGGGTCGCGCAGGTCGGGAACTGCCAGCGTCACCATCCCGGTGCGTCCGCGTCGTAGGCCGCGTGCCGCGAGGTTGACCGTATAGCCCAACTCCCGAATGGCCCTCTCCACCCGTTCCTTAGTCTCAGGTCGCAGATATCGGTATCCGTTGAGCACATTGGACACAGTCTTCGGCGAGACACCAGCGTGCCGCGCAACATCGGCGATTGTCACCATGTCCGCATCATGCCCGAATCCGCGATAGTCCTGGCCTGCCGTGTGGCTTCAGTCCGGCTCTCTGGCGGAGGCCGCCTGGGCGACCGTCTGGCCGAAGTCGGGCACCTCCTGAGGGGGAATGACCCCCAGGTTCTTGTTGACCAGGCCGATGGCGTCGCGCAGCCCCATCCACCACTGGTTCAGCGGACGGCGCGCTCTCAGGTCCAGCTCCTCGTCCATGCGCTCCAGGCGATGGTGGGTGATCCGCCCCTCCACGAGCCCCACATAGCTGGAGTGGTAGGTACCGGCATCCAGCTGGTCGGACAACAGGTCCAGTGCGTGCGCCACCAGCTTGGTGGCCATGATGCGGTCGAAGGCGGTCGGATCGCCGCCCTGCTGCAGGTGGCCGATCTGCGCCTGGCGCACGTCGTACAGGCCCTCACTCTCCTCGGAGAAGATCTTCGCCAGCACGTCCAGGGTGTAGTTCTCACTGGCCCGCTCGTTGCGGATCACCAGGTAGAGCTTGCGGCCCGAGCGGAAGGACTCCACCATGCGGGCCGAGTCCTGGGCCAGCTTCTTCAACGTCAGCCCCTCCTCGTTGAGGTACACCCGCTCGGCGCCGGTGGCAATGCCGCTCATCAGGGTCAGGTAGCCGCAGCGGCGGCCCATCGCCTCCGCCACGAAGCAGCGCCGCGAGGCTGCCGCCGACTGCTTGATCGCGTCCAGCGCCCCCACCGCGCTGTTCAAGGCCGTGTCCGCCCCGATCGACAGCTCGGAGCCGGGCAGGTTATTGTCGATGGACGCGGGCACGCAGATCATGGGGATTTTGAAGGCGGGGTAGCGGTCCCGCTCGGTGACCAACTCGTGCGCGGCCAGATAGGCGTTGAAACCGCCGATGATGAGTAGGGCATCGATCCGGTTGGACTCAATCGCCCGGCCCAGGGAATACAGCTGCTCTATGCTGGGGATGTCCCTGCGCGTGCCCAGCTCGGCGCCGCCGTCGCCGACCCAGCCCTCGACATCGTCCCAGGACAACTCGCGCACATTGCCGTCCAGCAGGCCCGGGAAGCCGCCGTATACGCCGAGCATGGTGAAGCCGTGGTCCAAGCCCAGGCGCACCGCGGCGCGTGCGGCCGTGTTCATACCCGGCGCCAGCCGCCCGCGTGCACGATCGCCACCCGCCGGTCGCGGCCGGCACCCTGCAGGGCGCCCTCCGCCGCCGGGTCCAGCTCGGGCGGGGTGGACATGGTCTCGAAGATCCCCAGCATCTGCTCGAAGCTCGCTCCGCGTGCCGCCACCGCCCCCCGGTAGTCGCCGGCAGCCACCAGATCCTTCACGGCCCGGGTGGCGTGAATCTGCTCCATCATGGCAGGCGCTTGATGCGGTTCTGCCGCTCGGCGATGATCACCGGTTCGCTCTCCGCGGTGGCCAGCACCACCTCGCGGGCGGCGGTGCAGCCCAGCAGGGTGGACATCCAACGGTCGTAGGCGCTCGGCTTACCACCGCGCTGCACGTGACCGAGGATGGTCACGCGTGCCTCCTCGCCGAGCCGCTCGGCAAGCACCCGTTTGACGTCGTCGGCGGTGATGGGGTTGCCGGCGCGGTCGGTGGCTCCCTCGGCCACGATCACCATGGACTCGCGGCGCCCGGCCTCCCGACCCTTGGCCAGCTTGCGGCACATGTCCTCCTCCCAGCCTTCGGCAGGTGGCAGTTCAGGCACCAGCACGTAGTCACAGCCCCCGGCCACGGCCGCCATCAGCGCCAGGTAGCCGCAGTGCCGACCCATGACCTCCACAATGAAGGTGCGCTGATGGGAAGCGGCGGTGGAGGAGATGTCGTCGATCGCCTCCAGGATGCGGTGCAGGGCGGAGTCGGCGCCGATGGTCATGTCCGCGCCGACCAGGTCGTTATCGATCGAGCCGACCAGCCCGGTGACCATCAGCACCGGGTGTGCGGCCGCCGTCTGCTCGGTGATGTCCCCGCGCTCGACCAGTTCGGCCACCAGGGACGGCCAGTTCTTACGGAACTCGTTGGTGCCGGTCAGGGAACCGTCCCCGCCGATCACCACCAGCCGGTCGATATCATGCTCCAGCAGGTTGCGGCAGGCCGCCAACTGCCCGGCGCGCTCGCGGAACTCCGCCGAGCGGGCGGTGCCGATGATGGTGCCGCCGCGGTGCAGGATGGAGCCGACCGAGTCCCACTCCAGCTTGCGGATGCCATCCCCGCCGGCCACGGCGCCCGACCAGCCCTCCATGACCGCGTACGGCTGGGCGCCCATGCGCAGTGCGGTCCGCACGACGGCGCGCACGGCCGCGTTCATGCCCTGCGCATCGCCGCCGGAGGTGAGCACGCCGACGCGCACGGGCTCGGCGGTGGAGGAAGCGGGGCTAGTACCAGCGGCGTCGGCCGGGTCGGCCGAGGTACTGCTGAGCGCGTCGTTAGCCATGGTGGGTCCTTCCGTGGCGTCCGGTGCCTGGTGCTGGACCCGATTCTAATGTGGTACGCGCCGCATGCCCTACGTGCGTCAGGGCTCGTTCACGCCTTGTTCACCTGGTTCGCCCCTGGCTCACGCCGGGCCCGCCCGTGTCCTAGCGCGGCCCGCCCGCCGGACCGGGTTAGTGTCGGTGTCGACCAGCCCGACGCCGTCGGGAGGTACGCCCCTGAACAGGATGGAGAAGCGGGTATGAACCTAAGGGAACGGCTGCACCGGCAGCCCCCGCCGACGCCGAGGGACTCCCGGCGTCCCGCTCTGCCCGCCGATTGGCCGCTGGCCGTGCGCGCGGGCGTGGAGGCGGTTGCATTCGGCTGGGGCGCCGTGGTACTGCCCACCCTTACCCTCTACCTGGTCGACTCCTCCCGCGATGCCGCTGCGGCCCTGACCCTGGGCGGCGTGCTGCGCACCGGCACCGGCATATGGAGCCTCGGCTTCGGCGGCGCCATGGGGACGCCCGACGGCGACTACGGCACGCTCAGCCTGCCGCTGCTGGGGCTGACGCTACTGCAGGCGTGGCTGACCCGCGCCAGCGTGCGTCGCGCCCGGATCAGCGGGCCCGCCGCCGGCGCGATCGCGGTGCTTGCCGCTGCCCTGACGGCCCAGCTGATCACCGTCGCCACCCACCCCGTCGATTCCCGCACCTGGACCGCGGTGATCGGCGTGACCGTCCTGAATGCCATCGTCATCGCCGGCTACCTGCAGCGCTCCGGCCGGGGGTGGGCGGCGCTGAGCGCCTGGCGGGAACTGCGCCCCCGGTGGATCGGGTTGGCGTCGCGTATCGCCGGTGAACTGGCACTGGTGCTGGTGGGCTTGGCCGCGGTGGTGGCGCTATTGGGCCTGATCGTGGGCGCGGGCCGAGTCTCCCGGCTGCACGACGCCCTTGCCGGTGGTTCGCTGGCGGCGACAGCGGGGCTGGTGGCGCTGCAATTGGGCTGGTTGCCTACCTGGATGGTGTGGGCCCTGTCCTGGTTGGCCGGCCCCGGATTCGTGGTGGGCGCCGGCTCGGTGTTCTCACCCACCCGCGTGCTCGCTGGGGCCGTGCCGGCGCTGCCGCTATTGGGCGGGTTGCCTACCGCCGCGATCGGTGCCGGGGGCGGCGGCTTGCCCTTCGTGATTGCCGTGGCGGCCGGTGTGGTGGCGTGGCGGCACCGAGCGGTGCTGCGCGAACTGCCGTTGCGGCAGGCGGCGGCGACGACGGCGACGGTCACGGCGCTTGTCGCCCTCGGCGTGCTGCTGGTGTGCCTGGCCGCCTCCGGACAGATTGGACCGGGGCGCATGGCCGAGGTCGGGCCGCGCAGCGGCTACGTGGCCGCAATTGTCGCTCTGATGGTGCTGGTGGGCGTGGGCCTAGTGGCCGTGCTGCCTCACCCGCGCACCCGCGCGCTGACCTTCCGCGGCGTGGAGGCGACCACCGCCGCCACCGGTGCCGTCGCCGGTCGTGTCCGGGAGCACCTGAAAGCACGCTCCGACAAGCGGTAGGCTGGCCCTGGCCGCAACTGGCGAGGGTGGGGCACCACCGGGGAGCAGCCGACCGGACACCGGTATCCCGAAACGGGACGTCGCCCGCCTGGGCGTCCCGCCGACACCGGCACAAGGAGCATTCGTGACCGCCCAGACCCCATCCTCGTCCACCAGCCCCGCCGCACCCTCCGACGCCGACCGGATCCCGATCCGTCGGGCCCTCATCTCGGTGTATGACAAGACCGGATTGCCGGAGCTGGCAGCCGCCCTGGCCGCCCACGGCGTCGAGATCATCTCCACCGGCTCCACCGCCGCCGTCATTGCCGACGCCGGCCTGCCGGTGACCGCCGTCGAGGACGTCACTGGCTTCCCCGAGTGCCTGGACGGGCGAGTCAAGACCCTGCACCCGCGCATCCACGCCGGCATCCTCGCGGACCGCCGCAAGTCCGAGCACCGGGCTCAGCTCGCTCAGCTTGCGGTCGCCCCGATCGACCTGGTGGTGGTCAACCTGTACCCCTTCACCCAGACGGTCGCCTCCGGCGCCGACTTCGATGCCTGCGTGGAGCAGATCGACATCGGTGGCCCGGCCATGGTGCGCGCCGCCGCGAAGAACCACCCCTCAGTCGCGGTGGTGGTCGACCCGGCCCGCTACGGGGAGGTGGCCGAGGCCGTGGCTGCCGGCGGCTTCAGCCTCGCTCAGCGCCGTGCCCTGGCGGCGGCCGCCTACGCCCACACCGCCGCCTATGACGCCGCCGTCGCCTCCTGGTTCGCCCAGCAACTCGAGGCCGACGCGTCCGCGCCCGCCCTGCCCGCCTATGTCGGGGACGCCTATACGCGCCTGAGCCCGCTGCGCTACGGGGAGAACCCCCATCAGCGGGCCGCCGTGTACACCGCCGTCGGGGCCGCGCCCGGGCAGGGGGTGGCCGGGGCCCGGCAGCTGTCCGGCAAGGCCATGAGCTACAACAACTACACCGACACCGATGCCGCCGTCCGTGCCGCCTACGACCACGGCGAGGCCACCTGCGTGGCGATTATCAAGCACGCCAATCCTTGCGGCGTGGCCGTCTCCGCTGCCGGCGACGTGGCCGAGGCGCACCGCAAGGCCCACGCCTGCGACCCCGTGTCGGCCTACGGCGGCGTCATCGCCACCAATGCCCCCGTCACGGCCGCCATGGCCCGCCAGATCAAGCCCATCTTCACCGAGGTGATCGCCGCTCCCGCCTATGACGACGAGGCCCTGGAGATCCTTACCACCAAGAAGAACCTGCGCATCCTGGTTGTGGCCCCACCCGCGCGTGGCGGCTGGGAAGTCAAGCAGATCTCCGGCGGTGCCGTCATCCAGGAGCGCGACACCATCGACGCGCCCGGTGACGCGCCCACAGGCTGGACGCTGGTGTCCGGCCAGGCCGCGGACGCAGCCACCCTGGCCGACCTCGCCTTCGCCTGGCGCACCGTGCGCGCGGTGCGTTCCAACGCCATCCTGCTGGCCCATGACGGCGCCACCGTCGGGGTTGGCATGGGGCAGGTCAACCGAGTGGACTCCTGCAAGCTGGCCGTGGAGCGCGCCAACACCCTGGGCGCCGCGCCACCGGGGACGCCGCCGTCGATGCCGCAGGCACGGAGGGCG
>NZ_MTPX02000077.1 GCF_002154335.2 Actinomyces ruminis | reverse complement strand
CGAACAGGGTGAGCCGGTGCGTCCTGAGAGTCCGGAGGAGTTGATCTACCGGCGTTTTTTGGGGCAGATCAGTAGTCAGGAGATGATGGAGCGGCTGCGTAGTTGGCCCTACACCTTTGGTCGTATCCGTGGCTACGACGGCTATGAGCGCGGCTCCTGGGACGACGTGTACCGCCTCAACATGAAGGGATACCTGAGAGACGAGGAGTACGCGGAGTTGCGGGCGATCACCGATCCGATGCCCAAGCCGCCCGATGACCCCATGCCTTGGGAGAAGGGGAGGCAGCCCCAGTGACATCCCCGACCGCAGGGGGTAAGGAGGATGTCCTGGATGCCACCGCAGCCCAGCTCCAGAAGGTCATCGATCGCCTGGAGGCCTACCACACCTTGCCCCGTAAACCCGCGGAGGGTTCTTTTTGGCACCGGTTGCAGGAGGCCATCTCTGACGCATACCTGGCCTGGGCGGGGGAGCACGGCTCGCGTGAGGGTCGGGCGATTATTATGGCGGGGTCTCCGGGGGCGGGTAAGTCTCAGGCGGTTGCCACCGTCCGGAAGGTTCTGGGGCCGCAGCACTCGGCTGAGCTGGGTGTGGACGAGTCCGGTTACACCACCATTGACGCTGATGACATCAAACAGTTGCTGCTGGGGAACCCCGTGGACGGTCTGGACGTGGACCCCAGTTTGCTGGCTCAGGCTCGCGCTCACTGGGATGGATTGATCGCCAGTCAGGCGCCCGGTCATTTGGCTGATGGTCGTCCCGTGGTTCGTGGCGAGTTGGCCACCCTGGTCCATCGTCTGTCCACCGACACCGCCGACCTCGTCCGCGGTGACCTGCTCGCTGAGCGGTTTGATGTAAAGATCGAGGGCACCCTGCAATGGATGGAGTCCCCCACCGTCGGCCAGGGCCCCCGCCTGGTCCGTGAGCTCGAGGCTGTGCGCTACGCGCGAGTGACTGTTGTGGCGGTGGACGCCCCCGAACACATGTGCCTCAAGGGTGCCCGGGACCGGTGGACGGGACCGCGCTCCCAGGGTGATCCCACTGCTCGCTATACCCCGCCCAGGGCTGTGACCGATACTTTTACTGTCGGCTCCGACGGCAGTAAGACCTGTCGGTGTATCGAGAACGCTCGGGCGACCCACCGCCTGGCGGCCTCCAGCACTACTTTGACTGCCGCGGATCTGTTGGTCACTCATCGTGCTGAGCGTGGTCCCGTTCTTATTGATCACATCGGTCATGATGGCAAGGTGACCTCCTACTCCGTGTCCCGCGCCGTGCGCGCGGACACTCCGGCCGACACCGGGGTCCCGGGCGTCAATAAGACATCCAGTCCAACCACCGCCCATACTCCGAGAACGCCGCTCACGCGTCAGGATGTACTGCGCAACATCAACGCTCGCGCCCAACAGGCACCACGTCACCCCAAACCACTTCGACACGGCCACGGCATCGGCCGTTGATGGTGTGGTGTTACCAGGTGTTATTCACGGGGCAGGTTGTGGCTGTGTCGTAACTGGATCGTCGGGTTGGAAGCACTGCGGAGCTGATACTCGATTCTCCCGCGGAGGCGATTGATGCGGTGAGCCGACCACCGGCCTGCGCCAGGCCAACATTGATGAAATGACCAGACGGATGCAAGAACTCCTCGCGGACCCGGGATGCGCCCGGACCGTCACCTGCTCCGCGTGCGCGGACAGGTCAAAGTGGTGCTGATCGCTACTGCGCGGAACAAGTCCTGGTCCCTGGCCGCAGGCCTGATCGTAGGCGTATCCCAACCAACTGTCTTCCGTAGTTGCCGGCGCATCACACAATCACAACGTCCCGAGTCCCTCGTCATCAACATCGTGGGGAAGTTGAATCTCTCGATCCTCAACGTGCCCATCCGGCCAAACAATGGTGACAGCTACCGTGCCCTCGAGAGCCGAGTCGGGCTCGCGCGTGTTGGCCTCGTTGTCCGTTGGCGTATCTGCTCGACGCGCGAGGTCTATGCGTGAGTGCCGTGGGATGGGTTTGTTGAGAGCGCTGGTAGTGTCGGGTTGGTAACGGTAGGGTGGGTGCTGGATCGGGGTGTGTGTGCCTTGGTTGAGGTTTGATGGCCTGGTTGGAGGAGTCATGAGTGACGATGACGATGCGCCCGCCAGTGGTGGTGGTTCTTTTGAACCACATGATGCCGGTGTGGCCGGTTTGTGGGACTTCACGCCGGAGCCGGAGCCTGTTGATCCGGTTGAGCAGGATGCGCTGACTGACAAGATCATCGACCGCGATTTGATTGGTGCGGTGGAGGGTGCGGGTCTCGCGCCGATGGGTGTGGGGCGGGCGGTGCCGGAGGAGTACTTCCACCGGTTCGCGCACATTCTGCCGCGCTCGGTTTTGCGCGTGTGGCGGCGTTTCGGGTTCGAGGGCTTCGGCAAGGGCCTGTTCTGGATCACAGACCCCCTCCAGTGGGCGCCCATAGTCGGCGAGTGGCTCGAACCGGTCAGGGATCGGCTGCCGTTTACCGACACCTTCTACTGCTTGGCCCGCAACGCTATGGGCGAGATGTACCTGTGGGGAGAGCACACCGGACACAGCCTGGATATCGACCCCACTCATACGCGCCTTGTCATCGACCAACTCTCCATACGGTCCTTCAGCGACCCCGACGTCCGCCAGCAGGCTGGGCGTGCCATATTCATCAGCCAGCGTATTTCACTCTTGAGGGTCCTGAGGATGAGGATTGCATGCCGTTGCCGCCGCAGGCCCTGGAGCGGTTGGGGCCGGTGGGCGCCGACCAGGTGTACGGGTTCGTGCTGCCGCCGGTGCTGGGTGGGGCCATCAGTGTGGATAACCTGCGCGTTATGGACGCGCGCACCTACCTGACTCTGCAGGCCCAGCAGGGCGAGATCACCATCGCCGACCCCGTGGGTGCCAACTGGGCTCAGGTCGCCACTATCATCGGTGCCGACCCTGGTGCTTTCCCGCTCGAGCAGCCGGACAACGAGCACAGGGGCGGGCCGTGACCGCTGCAGACCCTGCGGGCGGCGGAGACGCTGCAAGGGATGCTCCCGCGTCTTTGCCGGAGGTGCATGGTTTCCGGCATGTGCTGGGGGCTGAGGATGCTGGTGCGGTGGCCAGGCAGTACCCATCCGTACCGGCCGGTGATGGCCGGATCTTGGTGCGCACCGTGTACCACAACGGTCGCAGCTCCAGCCTGCAGACCCAGGGTGCGGAGTTCGAGTTCCAGCTCGACGGCCAGTACCGGGTCCTGGCACAGATACCCGCCCAGGACTACCTCAAGGCGCGCGACCTGTTCCGACAGCGGGGCCGCCAAGGAGACAGCGCCACCCGATTAGCGCGAAACGACCTCCGAAAGAAGCTTATAGATTACGGGATCAAACGCTTGAGGATGTCTCCCGGCCGGGCTAGTGGTTGGGCGGGTAAGGCTCTGCGTCAGGTGGCTATCTTGCACAACCCCGACCAGGTCCTGGGCGGTAACCTTGAGCCGTCTCGGGACCCGGTCGGCACACCAATCCCGGGGGACGCCAGGGTGAATTCCTCACTGGGGGCCCAGAACCTCACCAATGCGGCAGTCATCGATGCCGCCGCCCACCGACAGGTCGCAGAAGGCCGGGGCCACTTGCCCTTGGGGTTCCAGGTGGTGCTGACCAACCGGCGCCGCAATATCAAGCGACTGCTAGCCCGCCAACCATCTCCGGCCCGGGAAGCGGCGCCTCCGCGGAAGGATCGTCAACAGGGTGTGTCGGTTCGCGCGGGATCGACTCCCGTCACGCCGCGTCCGCCTCCGAAGCGACCCGTTACCGTCGCGGAGGACATCCGCGTGAGGCTTGGAATTGGACCGCCCAGTTACAGGGATGCTGGCGCCAAGTTCGTGGCGTCGCAGCGATTGCCCGCATTCGGCGGGCGGGTGAGAGGTCAGAAGACTGTGGAGGATGTGGTCCGCGATATCAATGGCAGGACGAGCAAGCGCGGAGACTCCACACCTCAAGTTAACGCGCAGGACCGGAGCCGCCGGCACAAACGTACACACTGATGGTGTTGTTCATGGGGTTATCGTCCGGTTCGGTAGAGTTCAGCCCTGTTGGGCAGGATGACGATGTCGGGTAGTTTATTCAGACGGTTGAGTAGTGCTTGCCGTTCGGTGGCCTTGGCGGTGGCGGGCCGGTTGCCAGCAGGGATGTAGGTGCCGTCGATCAACGGCAGGTGGCCCTGTTCGATGGTCGCATCCAGACTGATACCGTCCAGTACCTGGGGCGGCAGCGGTCGGATGCGCAGGTAGATGCGGTAGATGGTGGGTTGGGATACTCCGATCAGGTCGGTGGCCAAGGCCTGGGCTGGCGTAGCAGCATCGCTGTCACTTCGACCTGCCTGCGCACGCAGGGCAGGTGACGGCTCAGGATCACGCCCCGCCCGGACAGGACATCCGGCCCCCTGAATAACACCCTAAGGGGCACAATACGGCGGGTCGGCTGGCATCACTCCGACGGCGTGTCTTCATCAAAGAAGTCAGACAGCCGAATTTCGTCGTCCTCCACGTTGCCATCGGGCCAGACAACCGTGATTGCCACCCTGCCGTCACGATCTGAAGAAGAGACGCTCGTATCGGACGCTGGTATCGGATCCGCCGCGAGCCAAGGGTTCACATCGCCAACTGTGTCAAGGATTGCGTCAGGGACGTCTTCGCTTACGGGAGGAGCAGGGCTCTCGGCCGCTGCCGGTCCGGTGGCCGGTACTGCAACACGGGGAATATATGAGAAGGCTCCGGTAGCGGGCGCGGGCAGCTTGCGCGAGTGGAAGGGAGGCAGACCCCTCAATATGTAAATGCACTCGTCTCCGGGTAGGCGTGCCACTTCATCGGGTGTGAGTAACTCTCGTCCGGTCGAACGCAGAGAACGTGACCACGATCCATGTGTGCCGCGCTGCTCTGAGGTGTCCTCGCTGTTGACAGTCTCCTTGCCGAGCCTCTTGGAGATGAACTCCGTTGTTGACTGCTCGTTGCCGCCAAGAAAAAGCAACGAGTCGCAGTTGCCCACGATCGTCTCCCAGTCATCTCTGTATAGGGCCTTGCCCTGCGAGTAATTCTGAAGAATAACCGACGTGCTGATGCCGCGAGAACGCATGACGGCAATCTTACGCTCGAACGAGGGCATCTTGCCGATGTTCGCGAACTCGTCCATGAAGCACTGGATGGGAACGTCAAGGCGTCCGCCGTTGTGATCGGCAAGATAGATGTTGCGCTCGAAGAAGGTCTCATAGAATATCGATGCGAGAAAACTGAAGGCCTGATGGGTGTCAGGAACCACAAGGAACAAAGCGGTAGGTCTGCTGCCGACTCGATCGGCCTCGATGGAGTTGGCTGCAAGCAGCCTGCGAACTGATGCCATGTGTAACGGCGCCATACGTACACCGAGTGAGATGATGATGCTCTTCTTTGTCTCGCCCGCACCTTGCGTGTAAACGTTGTATTGGGAACAAGAGAAGCGCAGCCCTTCAAGCATGGCGGCCGCTTCCGGGGTGAATGCGTCGGGCTCCGCATCGTACTCGGCTATCTGTGCATGAGTGGATGCGAACAGGGCATCGATTTCGCTGACGGCGGTTTCGTCCTCCTCGGAGGCACTCATGGCTGAAAGCAAGTCGACTACATCGAGCAAAGTGCCTTGCGGTCCCTTGGTGAAATAAACGTAGCTGATCAGCGCATTCAGTAGTGCGCGCTCGGCTCTCTCCCAGAAGTCGGCATTGGCGCCTGTACTTCCCGGCCTCTGGCCAGAGGTATTGGTGATGAAATTCTCTGTGAGGATGGCGCAGTCGACCTCGGCCTGCTCGGGATTGAAGTAGGCGAGTGGGTTGAAGGTGTCACTGCGGCCGAAGTCCACGAGGTTGAGGCAGCGAATCTCGTACCCCCTGCGCGCGAGCTCGTCACCGGTAGCTGCAAGCACCTCGCCCTTGGGATCCGTTACTACGTAGCTGGTGTTGGCCTGATAGAGGTTCGGCATGACGAAGTACCTGGACTTGCCCGACCCCGATGAGCCGATCACCAGCGCGTTCAAATTGCGCTGGGTCTTGCGCGAATCGAGACTGAGCGACTCGGTTCGAGTAAAGAGCAGATCATTGCCTCGATCGCCGACGTATCTCCTGATCTCGCCGGGACGGGCCCAACGCGCAGAACCCTGCTCTTCGCCACTGCGCGTCGCCCGACGCGCTCCATGTCGGTACGCCCATGCCAGGCCCAAGAAGACGACGAATCCAAGTCCCGCCAGCACATCTGTGCGGTGGGACGACAGGTGTAACGGATCGTGGATCAGGTCTAGCCACATCCTGTCCATGATGTGGCTGAGATCCATGCCGGCAGACGCGTCTGTACGTATTTGCCAGGATATCTTGTCTCCGAGCCACCATCCGAGCCCAGCGACGACGGTGATGAACAGGAATCGCAGTCTAGTCATTGAATTCGCTCCTGTGCAGGGTTCTCTGCTTGGGCATGTGGAGTCTCCGAGTTAGTCGACTTACTTGGGTGGCGGGGTAGAGCTGGTCCGTGAGCCCCTCTATCCTCTCTAGAACCTCTGCTCGTGAGGCGCGTGCACGCTCAGTGAGCCGCCGCGTCTCTAGCCATTTCATATAGGAGTTAATGATCATGATGGAAATACTGTCTCGGATTTGGGTGATCTCAGTGTCAGGGGCGCCTGGGGGAGGGGATGTCATTCGATCCTGAAGTCTTATGGATTCACGCAAGTGCTGGATCAGCGGCTCCGGGGTGCCCACCACTATTATCATGCCGTCACCCAACGGATAGATCCAGGCGGGTAACTGCTTGATCCCCAGCCGTGAGACTAGAAACGAGGCGTCGCTGCGTTCGACGTCGATCAAAGCCACGTCCGCCAGCCTCGCAAAAGGTGCTGTAGCTGCGGTAGTCAGCTCGTCGTCCCGGGACCGTGTCAAGGCTATGACTCTATTCGGCACAGGGAGAGGCTCCTATGCCAAAGTGGGGATCGACGATCCCGACGCCGCATCGGATGGAGCGGGCCGTTCTAATACCGCCTGATGGGGCCAGGTGCGTGTCGAGAAATAACGGGGGACTGGTCGGCCTGAACATCAACGCGCTCCGTGAGAACGGGTGTGCTTGGGAGTATGTTGCTGTGCTCGTGCCGTTGAGGAAAGTTGTTTCTGCCTGCTGGCGATGCGTGCGAGTGTGTCGTGCTTGGAGATCCGTCTTGAGGTGTTCGGTGAGTGCGGTCGTGTGCGAGTACTACCCTCGTTGAAATTGTTCCTCAAGGCTGAGCGCCCCGATATGCGGTGACCCAGGAGTTTGTTTAGACGGGACGCCAAGCGCCGCATGGCTCGGTCGACGGATCCGGCGTCTCGCCCGGTGAACTTGAGGTTGGTTTGGCCGTTCGCGCCGGTGCTCGTCAAGAAGTCAACACCGATCCGCCGCATGTCTGCCTTGAGTGAGCGCAGCATCTGCGGAGTTATTTCAGCGGCTCCGCTTGCTGGTCGGGCGGAGCCCATAGGTGCTCGTAAAGTCATCTCGGCGGCATGCATGGACTTAGAGGCGGCGTAACCAAACCCTGTCCGGGAGACGCGGGTGACGTCCGCCAATGCCTGTGCCGTCAGCTGAGGTATCGAGGCCAAGACGTCTATAGCCCGCTCAGTCGCACTGACCGATACTTTAATGACGGCTTCTCCCTGCTCGTCTGCGAGCGTCATCGCGACTCCTTTCTTTTCTCGTGGGCGCGTAACGCCGGGGTCAGGTGGTTCATGTGGTTGAGATCGTTGGGGCCCAGCCTAGCTGATCACAGAGTGATCTTGACAGTATCTCAAGTGTTTGCTTACTGTGTTGTTCAAGATGACGGTACATCCGGAGCCGCGCTTCGGCCGATCTTGGCGAGAGGGGACGGCGGAGCCTGGATAGGTGGGCGGGACGCACGCCACACCGCGGCCAGCGGATACCCGCATACACTTGGGCCGGCCTGAGCGCCGCACCACCCGGTGTGAGCCAAGGCTCCCACCCGTAGTCGCCAGAAACGAAGAGCAGTGAACGCACGCCCCCTCAATGTCGCCGTCATCGGAGCAGGCCCCGCCGGCATCTACGCCTCGGACATCCTGTCGAAGTCGGGCCTGGACGTGAACATCGACCTGTTCGAGCGCCTGCCCGCACCCTACGGGCTGGTGCGCTACGGCGTGGCCCCCGACCACCCGCGCATCAAACAGATCATCGTGGCCCTGTACAAGATCCTCCAGCGCGGCGACATCCGCCTGATCGGGAATGTGGAGGTCGGTCGCGACATCAGCGTGGACGAGCTGCACGAGCACTACGACGCCCTGATCTTCTCCACCGGCGCCGACACGGACGCCCCCCTGGACATCCCCGGCATCGACGCCCCGGAGTCCTACGGCGGCGCCGACTTCGTCTCCTGGTACGACGGCCACCCCGACCATCCGCGCACCTGGCCCCTGGAGGCCAAGGAGGTCGCCGTCATCGGCGTCGGCAATGTGGCCCTGGACATTTCCCGCATCCTCGCCAAGCACGTCGAGGACCTGATGACCACGGAGATCCCGGCGAATGTGGCCGAGATCCTGAAGCAGTCGCCGGTCACCGACGTGCACGTCTTCGGCCGCCGCGGCCCCGCTCAGGTGAAGTTCACCCCCCTGGAACTGCGCGAGCTGGGCAAGCAGCCCGACGTGGACGTCACCGTCGACGAGGAGGACTTCGAGTACGACGAGGGCTCCCGCGCGGCCCTGGCCGCCTCGAACCAGCAGAGGCAGGTGGTCAAGGCCCTGGAGAATTACGCCATGCAGGAGCCCGAGGACCTGACCGCCTCCCGCACGATCCACATCCACCTGTTCCAGGCCCCGTCCGCCATCCTGACTGATGACGCCGGGCATGTGTGCGCCCTGCGCACCGAACGCACTCGGCTCAACGGCGACGGCACCGTCTCCGGCACGGGCGAGTTTCGCGACTGGCCGGTCCAGGCCGTCTACCGGGCGGTCGGCTACGCCGGCAGCCCGATTGCGGGCCTGCCCTTCGACGCCGACCGGCACGTGATCCCCAACGCCGGCGGGCGGGTCCTCGGCGCCGACGGCGAACCGCTGACCGGCATCTACGCCACCGGTTGGATCCGCCGCGGCCCGGTCGGCCTGATCGGCTCCACCAAGTCCGACGCCCAGGAGACGATCACCAATCTGGTCGCCGACGCCAACGCCGGCCTGCTGCACGCCACCACCGAGGATGAGTCCCAGGTCGGCCACGACGCCCTGCTCGCCCTGCTCGAGACCCGCGGCGTGCCCTACACCACCTGGGAGGGCTGGGAGCTGTTGGACGCCTATGAGCGCCACCTGGGCGAGGAGTACGGCGAGGTGACCGTCACCGGTGGGAAGTCCAAACCGCGCGAACGCGTCAAGGTCGTTGCCCGGGGCGCCATGACCGCCATCTCCCGTGGCGCCGAGGCTCCCGATGACCTCATCGGCCAGCCCGACGCCGACCGGGTACCCGACCGCGTCGCCCACCGGCTGCGGGACTGACCAGCGGGTGGGGCGGTAGGCTGTGGCGCCTACGGCTCAACCGGCGAAAGGCATCACCATGCGCATCGGCGTCCCCACCGAGGTCAAGGACCACGAGTATCGGGTGGCCCTCACGCCGCGGGCGTGGATACGCTGGTGCGCCGCGGACACGAGGTGACCGTGCAGGCGGGCGCCGGCCTGGGCGCCGGCATCACCGACGAGCAGTACCTCGACGCCGGCGCCACGCTCGCCGCCGAGGCCGCCTCCGTGTGGGGCGGCGCCGAGATGATTCTCAAGGTCAAGGAACCTGTCCCCTCTGAGTTCGGCTACCTGCACGAGGACCTGGTGCTGTTCACCTACCTGCACCTGGCCGCTGACCGCGCGCTGACCGAGGCGCTCCTGGAACGCCGGGTTACCGCCGTCGCCTATGAGACGGTCGCGACCGACGACGGCGGCCTGCCGCTGCTGGCCCCCATGTCCGAGATCGCCGGACGCCTGGGGGTGCAGGTCGGCGCGCAGGCACTCCTCGCCCCGGGCGGCGGCTCCGGCGTCCTGCTGGGTGGGGCTGCGGGCGTGCGCCGTGGCAACGTCGTCGTCCTCGGCGGCGGCACCGCCGGGCTGGCCGCCGCCCGCGTGGCCGCGGGCATGGGTGCGGACGTCACCGTCATGGACATCAACCCTGTCCGCATGCGTCAGATCGATGAACTGTCCGGCGGCGCTCTCCGCACGCGCTTCTCCACCCCGCTGGACGTGGCGGACGCCGTGGCCCGCGCCGACATGGTCATCGGCGCCGTGCTCGTGCCCGGCGCCCGCACTCCCAGGCTCGTCACCCACCAGATGGTCCAGGCCATGCGTCCGGGCTCCGTGCTCGTGGACATTGCCATCGACCAGGGCGGCTGCTTCGAGGACTCCCACGTCACCACGCACTCCGATCCCACCTACGAGGTGGACGGCAAGATCCTCTACGCCGTGGGCAATATGCCCGGGGCCGTGTCCTACACCTCCACCCACGCGCTGACGAACGCGACCCTGCCCTACGCCGTCGCGCTCGCCGATAACGGCTGGCGCCAGGCCTGTCGGGGGAGTACGGCCCTGGCTCGTGGCCTGGCCACTCACGGCGGCGCGCTGTACACGGCCGGCGTCGGGCAGGCGCTGGACCTGGACGTCGCCGACGTCGCCGCGCTGCTGTCCTGAAGCGCCAACTCCCAGGTGCTGCACAGCGAGCGTTCATACACTCGCTGTCATGACGGGCACGAACACCACAACGGACTCAAGACGGCGGTCCTCATGGGGGGACTGTGGGGGCTGCTGCTCCTGATCGGCTGGCTGCTGGCGCAGGGCACCGGCTCGGGTGTCTGGCTGCTGCTCATGCCGGCCATCGGGGTGGCCCAGACGGCTTACACCTATTGGAACTCCGACCGCCTGGCAGTGCGCTCCATGGGCGCCATCGAGGTCAGTGAGGCGCAGCAGCCGGTCATGTACGCCGTCGTGCGTGAGCTGTCCGCAGCCGCGGGGCAGCCCATGCCCCGTCTGTACGTGGCGCCCACCATGAGTCCCAACGCCTTCGCCACCGGCCGCAATCCGCAGCACGCCGCCGTGTGCTGCACCCAGGGCATCCTCCAGCTGCTCAACCGGCGCGAGTTGCGCGGAGTGCTCGGCCACGAGCTGTCCCACGTGTACAACCGAGACATTCTCACCGGCTCCGTCGCCGCGGGCATCGCCGGAGTCATCTCCTCGATCGCCACCGGCATCATGTGGTTCGGCGGGGGCAGGGACCGGCGTGACGGCAATGCGCTCGTCCTCCTGCTGCTGGCGCTGCTCGCCCCGCTCGCGGCCAGCCTGACCCAGTTCGCCGTCTCCCGCACCCGCGAGTACGACGCCGACCACGACGGCGCAGTGCTGACTAACGACCCGCTGGCTCTGGCCAGTGCTCTGCGCAAGCTGGAAACCGGCGTGGCCGAGGCCCCCATGCCGCAGGACCCGCGCCTGGAACCGGTGTCCGCCATGATGATCGCCAACCCCTTCGGGAGGGTGAAGAGCCTGTTCGCCACCCACCCGCCGATGGCGCAGCGCATCGCCCGCCTGGAGCAGATGGCCGGCTACTAGTCGGCGGCGTGGGCGCGGCCGCAGTGCTTGGGCCGGGGTGTCAAGGCATCAGGACTGCTCGGCGCCCAAGCAGTACACGATGTCGTTGGTGTCTTTTTCGGTCAGGCTTCCCAGGTTGGGGCCGGAGCTGTAGAAGTCGAAGTTCCACACGTACCAGGAGTCGTAGGCGTCTTCATCTACGCCGGCGTTGTAGCACGCGTCCGGCCATGTATCCAGTTCTGAGTCCTTGACGTCGGTGAGGACCTTCAAGACCTCACGGCTCCCGGTTGCGGTGCACTCCTGAGCCGTGGCCTCCTCGGAGACCGTGTCGACCTTTAGACAGTCGCCCTCCTGGGTGCCGGCCGGCGAGCTGCTCGGGTCCTCGTTTACGCCGATCAGGCACAGGTCTTCATAGACGGTGGTCGTACCCGCCACGGTGGCGCAGTCGGCGCCGGCGGCCGCGGTGACCTTGTATGCGGCGTCGTCGGCGTCACAGTCCGTGACGTGGACCTCGCTGCTCTGCTTGCCCTCCGGTTCCTGGATGCACTCGCCGGCGGCGGCCTTGGCCGCAGGTGTGGGGCGATTGAGTGAACTCACGCCGATGATGACGCCCATGACGACGACCGCCAGCACCGCAATCACAATGCCGAGAGCACGGCGGTTCTTGCGTGCGGGCGCGGACTGCTGCATGGGAGCGCCCGGCATCGGCGCCGGCATTCCCGCTGCGCCTGACCATACGGAGACTGCTGGCCGTACTGCGACTGGGGATTTGACTGCGGGTTGGAGCCATAAGGGTTGGGGCCGTAAGGAGACTGGGGTTGCGACATGGCAACGACTCTAGAACGATTCGCCTCAAGATGGGGGTGGACGTGATGCCGTTCGCCTCGCTGTGAGCAGGGTCCTACGGCGGCGATTGGCGTGCGTCGCGTCGGCTTGCTATCCTTCCACGGCACCGAGCGGAGGCGTGGGACGGCGAGACCGGCCCACGGTGAGCGAGGAGCCCGGCGGGTTGCCCGAGCGGCCAATGGGAGCTGACTGTAAATCAGCCGCAGTATGCTACGGGGGTTCGAATCCCTCACCCGCCACCATGGTTGCGGCGTGCGCTGCAACCAGACTCGCCCCCCCAGAGGGGGTGGGACCGCGGTGAGCGAGGCCACGGGGAGCGGAGTTGCGCAGGCAAATCCGATCTGCCTAAAGTTCCGCTCGTTGCCCCGATAGCTCAGTCGGCAGAGCGTCTCCATGGTAAGGAGAAGGTCAAGGGTTCGATTCCCTTTCGGGGCTCGGATGCTGCGGGGGCCTACGGGCCCCTGACGTGTCATCTGGCGAGGTAGCTCAGCTGGTTAGAGCGCACGACTCATAATCGTGAGGTCGAGGGTTCGAGTCCCTCCCCCGCTACGCAAGTTCGAGCATGGCACCCAACGGGCTGCTCGAGGATCAGTGAGAGGAGAGTGGCGTGGCTAAGTCCAGCGACGTTCGCCCCAAGATCACTCTGGCATGCTCGGAGTGCAAGGAGCGCAACTACATCACCAAGAAGAACCGCCGGAACACTCCGGACCGGCTGTCTTTGTCCAAGTTCTGCCCGCGCTGCGGCAAGCACACGGAGCACCGCGAGACCCGCTGACCATGGCGGAGCGCAGTGCGCACACAGGCCCCGACGATCCCAGGTCGCCGGGGCCTTGCTGTACCTCTACGACGGCGGGGGCCGCAGGCGCCGCGACAGTCTCGGACATGGCCGCCGTCATCGCCACCGCCTTCGCCCGTTTACCGCACGTCCCCGGCGCATCGGGGACGCCGGGCGCACCTGCTGCGCCTCAACCCGCTGAGATAACCCGTGCCGCCCAGGTGCTCCTCCCCGCCATTCTGGCGCTGGACCGCTTGGCTAACCGGCTCGCCCACGACACTGTCCGCGGGATCGGCGGCGCCGCGGGACCGGGGCTGGCCGGATACATCCACCGCCGCTGCAGGATCGCCCCTGCCGACGCCGAAGCCTCCGACGCCCGTGGGCACGACCGGAGCGCAGACGACGCCGGGGCCGGCCTGCGCCGCGCCGCCCGTGGCGGCTGGGAGCTGATCTACAGCACGACCCGGGTACCCGACGCCGGACCCGCCTGGGCCCGAGGCGCCCTGGTCGCCCATGACCTGGCCCGCCGCACGACGCCGTCGCCCCTGGGCGCGGACGGCCCCGCCCCGAGTGCCAGTCCCACGCCGACCCGGGAACTCACCCTTGCTGCCGTCGACTTGCGCGCTTGGGCCCGGGCGACCGGTGACCACAATCTCATTCACCTGCATCCCGGTGCGGCGCTGCGCGCGGGGATGCAGGCGGGGGAGGGGGACGTCGTTGCGCAGGGGCTGCTGTTGGGCGCCATCAGCCTCTCGCTCGTTCCGGCGGTCGGAGCGGTAAACCTGCGCTTCACCGGGGCCGTGCCGCTACCGGCTGACGGGAGCATCACGCTGCACGTCGACGCCGCAGGTGCCGTCAGCGTCGGTGCGCGTACCGTCCTAGTGCGCCGCTGAGTCGCTCACGCGGCGGGCGAGGCCCACAGGTCCGTCCAGGTCACTCCCAGGCGGGTCAACAAGCGGCGCAGCAGCGGCAGGGAGATTCCCACCACGCCGTGCGGATCGCCTTCGACTCCCTCAATGAAGGCGCCGCCCAGTCCGTCGATGGTGAAGGCTCCCGCGCACCACAGCGGTTCCCCGGAGGCGATGTAGGCGTCGATCTCGGCGTCGCTGGGAGAGCCGAAATGCACGATCGTGGATGACACGCCTGCGGCGGTGGCGGCATCGCGTGCGCGCACCAGGAAGTGGCCGGTGTGCAGGGTGCCGGTGCGCCCCCGCATTTCCAGCCAGCGCTCGCGTGCCGCCCGCGCGGTACCCGGCTTGCCGACCACCTCCCCGGCGATCTCCAGCATGGAGTCGCAGCCGACCACCACCAGGTCCGGGTCCGCATCCACCGCCGCGGGCGGGAGGCTGCCGGCCACGTCAAGCGCCTTGGCCTGCGCCAGCGCCTGCACCTGCTCGGCGGGCGTGGGCGCGCCGGCGCCGACGGACCGGCGGGCGGCGGCGAGAGCGGCCAGGATCCGGGGCTCATCGACGTCGGAGACCCGCACCTGTGGGTCTACGCCGGCCGCGCGCAGAGTGGCCAGTCGCCCGGCGGACTGGGAAGCCAGAACAAGCACGCGCTCAAGCCTAATGCCCGGCGCCGCGCAAACGGCCGGCGATCCTGGGTTTCGTCATTTCGACCGGTCTCGGTGGGAAACAAGTGCGAGTTGTCGGCACGGGCGTGTTGCCTGGGGGTCGGGGTGGTTGTGGTTTTGGGAGCTAGTCCGGGAGGGGGCTGACCCTGCGGGTAAATACGTGCGGGCCCTGAGAACACGGTCCCCGCGGGGCAGGGTCCTGCTCGATCTGCCGGGTCCCCGGGATGGAACGAGTCCGGCTGCATCGCCACAGCAGCCGCCCAGCCGTGGGTGCGCGCCGTCTGTCGGACCCAGGCGAGCGCATCACGAACGCCGCCGGCCTGTGCCGGCAAGCCCGAGCGGGTTGGAGTGAATCGTCCCGGTTTGGACCCCTTGCGTCGGTTTGGACCCCTTACGTCGGTTTGGACCGCCCCAGTAGCACGCAACGGCGGTCCAAACAGGGGATAGCGGTCCAAATGGACTTTCGCGGTCCAAACAGGGGACAGCGGTCCAAACAGGGGAGGTCGCCAGCGGCCATCCCCCCGACACACCGCACTAAAGCACCACACTCACCCCGATAACCCACAAGTGCCGGTCTCTGTGGATGCATAGGCTGGTGGCATGAGCTCCCGTTCGCCGTTCAGCCGGCTCATAGTGGTGGAGCGCACCGGTTCGACCAACACCGACCTGCGGCGAGCGCTGACCGGCCCCGACGGCGCCCTCGACCCCGCCGCGGCCGCCGCCTGGCCGCACCTGTCCGCCCTGCACGCGCTGACACAGACCGCCGGCCGTGGCCGCGCCGACCACACCTGGACCACGCCACCCGTCGGCGCCCTGACCGCCTCCATCGTGGTACGGCCACTCGTCCCCGCCGCCCACCTGGCCTGGCTGCCGCTGCTGGCCGGTCTCGCTGTAGCTCGCGCGCTGGCGCCCCGCCTGGAGGCTACGGGCTGGAGGACGGCCACTAAGTGGCCCAACGACGTCGTCGCCCTGCCCGCGCCAAACGCGTCGGCACCCACGGCGGTGCCGGGGTGGGGGCGCTCCCGCAAGGTCGCAGGCATCCTCACGGAATTGATCGCCGTACCCGGTCACGGTGAGGCAGCCGATCCCGCCGCCCCGCACGACCGGGCGGAGGCGCCTGCCGTCGTCGTCGGCATTGGCGTCAACCTCGCCCAGCCCGCCGCGCAGCTGCCGGTGCCTGGGCCGCCTCCGTGGCCTCGCTCGGCGCCCCCGCACCGCCCGCCGCCACGGTTTTGGACGACTGCGGGTACCACCTGAATGAACTGCTGGCCGCCTGGGAGGCGAGCGGCGGCGACCCGGACGCCGGTGCGGGCACACTCGGCGCACAACTGCGCGGCGCCTGCACCACCCTGGGGCAGACCGTGCGCGTCACCGGCCCTGCGGGCGCCATTACCGGCACTGCCGTTGACCTCGCCCCGGGCCTAGTCCTGCAAGGGGACGATGGTGCCGGCCCGCGTCACGTCGTCACCGCCGGGGATGTCGCCACGGTGCGTACGGCGAGGTAGCGCGCAAAGACCGCCGCCGAGAGGAGGCGCGGTAGCGGCGGGCGCGGGAGCCGCGGGCTGAAGCCGGGCACAGAATCACCCCGATTGTTCCACCGATTGATCACCCTCCTGTGATTTGCGCTACTCTTGCGCGGTGACCCCTCAGCAGACGCCCGACCCGCGTACCCCAGCCGGGGACCCCGAACCCGGCGAGGCCGCATCCACGACGGGCGCTCCGGCCGACGACGCCTGGGGGACGGTCCGCGGTCACGAACAGCGGCTGCTGCAGGGAGTCCCCAGCCTCACCCTGCGCCAGATCGCCGAACGCGCCGGCACCGGACTGGATCTGGCCCGCCGCTTCTGGCGCGCCATGGGCTTTGCGGACGTCGACCCCGATGAAGTCTGCTTCACCGATCAGGACGCCATGGCCCTGCGCACCGTCGCAGACCTGATCGATGAGACCGACGACGGCCTGCCGTCCGCGCACGCGCCCGGGGGTGGCTCGCCGCCAGCAGTGTCTTGGAGCTTCTGCGCGCCCAATCTTTCACCATGGACAGGCTGGTGCTGTGGGAATTGGAGACCCTGGTGGCGGACATCTCCCAGCGTCTGCACCTGGACGACACCGCCGCCCGGCTGGTGGCCCTGGACCATATCGACGAGATGATCCAGTCCCTGTCCGAGCAGCTGATCTACGTGTGGCGCCGGCACCTGGCCTCGCTGCTGGACCGGACGGACTCGGAAGTCTCCCGCCGGGGGCGGGAGGACGCCGGCCCCGACTTCTATCCGCTGATCCGCTCTCTGGGGTTCGTGGACATCGTCTCCTTCACTCAGCGTGCCCAGACCATGGGCAGGCTGGAGCTGTCGGAGATGCTCGACGACTTCGAGTCCACCGCCCGCGACGTGGTCACCTCCCGTGGTGCCCGTGTGGTCAAGACCATCGGGGACGCGGTCATGTACATCGCCGACGATCTGACCACGGCGGCCGACGTCGTCACGGCGCTGGTCGAAGAGCTCCAGTCCGGGCCGGAAATGATGCGGGTGCGCGCCAGTCTGGTGCAGGGGAGGGTCGTCTCCCGCTCCGGGGATGTCTTCGGCCCGCCTGTGAACCTCGCCTCCCGGCTGGTGGATACTGCCGAGCCCGGGGGAATCCGCATGGATGAGGCCACCGCCATGGACATCCTCAACGGCCCAGACGCCTACAAGTACACGGTCCACCCCTGTCACGAGGTGGTTGCCAAGGGATTGGGCAACGTCACCCCGTGGGCACTCGCCCTGGCTTGAGACCCACCGGTTCGGGGCGTCGGCCCCGGCCCGGGGCGAAATGCCTCCTGCGTGGGGAGGATGACGCCCGCCGCCCTGGTCGCATACGATCCTGGGCATGACGACTGTGCTTCTCGTTGAGGACGACCCCGCCATCTCCGAGCCGCTCGCCCGCGCCTTCGGCCGTGAGGGCTACGAGGTCCACGCCCACGGCACCGGCAAGGGCGCCCTGGAAGACCTGGACGGAGCGGACATCATCGTCCTCGACCTCGGCCTGCCCGACATCGACGGTCTGGACGTGGCTCGGCAGGTCCGCGCCCAGGGCCTGACCATCCCCATCCTCATGCTCACCGCTCGCAGCGAGGACACCGACCTGGTGGTCGGTCTCGATGCCGGCGCGGACGACTACGTGACCAAGCCCTTCCGCCTGGCCGAGCTGCTCGCCCGCGTGCGGGCGCAGGTGCGGCGTGCCTCGGGGGAGGCGATCGAGGAGGAGCTGGTCGCCGGAAACATTCGCGTCGACGTCGCCGCCCACCGGGCCTTCGTCGACGGGGGCGAGCTTCAGTTGACCACGCGGGAGTTCGAACTGCTGCGCGTGCTGGTGCGCGGCGGCGGCCAGACGCTGCCCACCGAGGACATCCTCAAGGAGGTCTGGGGCGAGGATCCGACCGGCACCGAGCACACCCTGGCCATGCACATCACCTGGCTGCGCCGCAAACTGGGCGACGACGCCGATTCCCCCGCACTGCTCGTGGCCGACGGTGCCGGGTACCGGCTGGCGGTTTGACCGAATACCCCGGATCTGGAATCGGCCACAACTAAAAGCGACCGTCTGTGAGGGCAGGGACAATGCAACGCCGAGCGATGCAGATGACCATGGCGGCGGTCTCCGTCGCCGTCATCCTCCTGGGGGTGCCGCTGGGCGGAGCCTGGATCGCCGTCGCCTCCCGTGCCTCCTCCGACAGTGACGACCACCTGCGGGTGATCATGGTCGTGGTGCTGACCACCGTCGGCCTGGCCGCGGTGGCGCTGGTGGCCGCCTACATCGTCGCGGCAAGGGCATCGCGGCGTATCAGCGCCCCCCTGATCTACCTCGCGGCCGAGGCCGAGCAGCTCGGATCCGGACAGGTACGGCCGCGCCTGCGTTCGTCCGGCATCGAGGAGATCGACCTGGTGCAGGCCGAGCTGGTGCGCAGCGCCGAGCGCGTGGCCGGCCGTATCGCCGCCGAACGGCAGTTCGCCTCGGACGCCTCTCACCAGCTGCGCACGCCCTTGACGTCGTTGAGCCTGCGCCTGGAGGAGATTGAGCTGCTGTCCACTCAGGAGGAGGTGCGCGAGGAGGCGCGCGCCTGCATTGAGCAGGTGGACCGTCTCGCCGGCGTGGTGGAGGACCTGTTGCGCATTTCCCGACGCACCGGCGGCGGCACCACCGAGGCCCTGCACCTGGCGGACCTGTTCGCCCAGCAGCGTGAGGAATGGGAGCCGGCCTTCCACGAGGCGGGGCGTGAGATCACCTTCACCGACGAGGTCGGTATGCCGGTGCTGGCCACGCCCGGGTCGCTGGCACAGGTGCTGGCCACCGTCATTGAGAACTCGCTGCGCTACGGCGACGGCACCACGAGTGTGAACGTGCGCAGCGCCAACGGCGGGCACGGTGTCTTCATCGACGTCGCCGACGAGGGCGAGGGCGTGGCCGAGGACATTGCCCCGAACGTGTTTGAGCGCAACGTCTCCGGGCATGGCTCCACTGGGGTGGGGTTGGCCCTGGCCAAGGACCTGGTGGAGGCCGATGGCGGGCGCATCGAACTGTCTCAGCGCAGGCCCGCTGTCTTCTCGATCCTGCTCAACGCCGTGCCCAAGTCTCTGGATCCCAACAATGTGCTGCCGCGGGGAGCGCTGGTGAGCGTGGGTCGCAGGCGTCGGCTCTGACTAGCCTGCGCGGCCGAGCCGGCACTCCCAACCCCCGCCGGAGCCCGCGTCGCCCCAGTCGGCGCCATGAAACACCGACGCGCGTTTTGAAGGTGACCGCCGGGTGCGGGCAGTCCTCCAAAACGCGCGTCGGAACTCAACGTGCGGTCGGGGCGGGTCACAGGATGAACGGGGCGATCATGAAGCCCAGGGCCACGCACACGATGATGGACGCGGTGCCCGGCAGCACGAAGGGGTGGTTCAGCACCATCTTGCCCACCCGGGTGGAGCCGGTGTCGTCCATCTCCATGGCGGCGACCGTCGTCGGGTAGTTGGGCAGCAGGTAGTAGTTCGCCACCGCCGGGTAGGAGGCCACCAGTGCCGTCCCGGGCAGGCCCAGGGACACCATGAGCGGCATGAACGCCCGGGTGGTGGCGGCGTGGGAGAACATCAGCGGCGCGGCGAAGTAGAAGAACACCGCCACCAGCCACGGGGCCGCCTGGAACGGGCCGGACAGGGCGTTGGAGATGGTCTCCTCATAGTGGTTGACGAAGGCGTTGCCCAGCCAGGCCAGACCGAGGATGCACACGGCGGCGGTCATGCCGGCCCGGAAGGTGTCCTGGGTGGCGATCTGGGTGGTCGGCTTCTTGGCGGCGGCGCAGATGATCGCGGCGGTGGCCAGCATGATGGTCATGATGGCCGGGGTGGAGCCCATCGGCGGGTCGGACAGGATGCCCAGCTCGGGGGAGGAGATGGTGGCGTAGGCGACCACCAGGATGAGGGCCACCAGGAAGATGATCAGGCTCGGAACGGCGCTGGGGGCCGGCTGGTAGTCCTTAGCCGCGGCGGTGGAGGGCTTGACCAGGCCCTTGGCCTTGCGCTCGAGGTAGACCGGGTCGTCCTCCAGCTCGCTGCCCTGGAAGTAGGCGACGACGGCGCCCACCATGCAGCCGATGAAGGTGGTCGGAATGACGATGGCCAGGCACTGCAGGTAGCCGATGTTAATCGGCTCCAAGGCGACGACGAGTGCCACCATGGCCGCGGAGATCGGGGAGGCGGCCACACCCACCTGGGAGGCGACCACGGCGATCGACAGCGGCCGCGAGGGGCGAATGCCGTGGCCCTTGGCCACGTCCACGATGACGGGGATGACGGAGTAGGCGGTGTGCCCGGTGCCGCAGAGCAACGACATCAGGTAGGTGACGATCGGCGCGAGAAACACAATCTGCTTGGGATGCTTGCGCAGGAGGACCTCGGTCAGGTGGACCAGGTGGTCCATTGCCCCGGCGAGCTGTAGCGCTGCGACCGTGCAGATCACCGACATGATGATGCCGATGACCTCCCAAGGGGCGTCATCGGCCGAGGTGTGTACGCCGGTCAGCGCCAGCACCAGAATGCCGGCGCCGCCGGCCAGGCCGATGCCGACGCCGCCCATGCGGGCGCCAATGATGATGAACAGCAGGACGACGGCCAGATGGAACCAGATCATCGTCGGTCTCCTTTCGGGATAGGGCGGTGCTGCCGTCGGCCGAGGCTCCATCCGACTCCTGTGCTGTCACTACGGCGCTGGCAGGGACGTGGCAGGCGTCGTGGGGAAGAAGCAGTAGGAGGATGACGACAACCTGTTGTGATCGTAGTCATAGTCCGCCGGTTATGTGTGAGTTTTGAACGTACAGATGTGTTACCGGCTTTTGATCAGAGTTGGCGTGATAACAGCGGTGCTCCGCGTGTGAGAGTCGGCCCCGATGCCTGCAGCGTGGCAGTATGTAGGCGCCCGCGCGCATTCGGCGTGCGGAACGAGCCGGAGGAGTGTGCGTGGAGACCGACACCTTAGCGAGGTGCCTGTGAGCGGCAGCGCGCAACCCTTGCGTATCGGCATTATGGGCGGCACCTTCGACCCAATCCACCACGGACACCTTGTGGCTGCCTCCGAGGTGCAGGACGTCTTCAAACTGGACGAGGTCATTTTTGTGCCCACCTGGGCGCAGCCGTTCAAAAAGGACCGACGCGTCTCTCCGGCCGAGCACCGCTACCTGATGACGGTGATCGCGACTGCGTCGAACCCGCGCTTCACGGTCTCCCGGGTGGATATTGATCGGGGCGGCACCACCTATACGATCGATACGCTTCATGACATCATGGCGGAGTACCCGGGCGCCGAGTTGTACTTCATCACCGGCGCTGATGCCCTTGCCCAGATCCTGACCTGGAAGGACAACGAGGAGATCCTCTCCTTGGCGCACATGGTGGGGGTGACCCGGCCCGGTCACGTGCTTACGGACACGGGCCTGCCCGCGGACAAGATCTCCCTGGTGGAGGTGCCTGCGATGGCCATCTCCTCCACCGACTGCCGCGAGCGGGTCAGCCACGGCGGTCCCGTTTGGTATCTGGTGCCTGACGGCGTCGTCCAGTACATCCGCAAATATGGTCTTTACCGCGTGGCCGAGCGGTCGGCGTCGACGACGTCAATGACCGCCCATGTAGCGCGTGAGCAGTCCCTGAGGAAGGAGAGCGAAGGTGAGTGAGAACACCGACGTCAACCAGTCCGAGTCCGGCTCGGGGGCTGCCCCGCGTCGTAGCCGTCGTGCCATACGGGAGGCGGAGCGCGCCGCCGAGCGTGAGGCGGCGCTGACCGGGCAGCAGCCGCTGCTCACCCGCCGGGAAATGCGGCGTCTGCGCGAGGAGGCGGAGGCGCTGCAGCAGGCACTTGAAGCCGGGGAAATCACTCCCGAGCAGGCGCGTGCGCTCCAGGACCGCTGGCCGAACAGCCCATCATCAGCGTTCCCGCACCCGGGGGTACCGGTCAGCACGCCGTCGCCGCGACGCCCGCCGAGGGCGGTCCCGCCGAGCAGGCGACGGCGCCGACTCCCGCCACCGCCGAAAGCCCGGCCGAGCCGGAGGAGGCCGCGGAGGCTGCGGAGACCGAGGAAACCACGGATGCGGAAACCGAGGGGGCGACCGAGTCGAAGGCCATTGCACCGGAGGCGACCGAAGCCGAATCTGAGACTGCTACCGCGGTTGCGACGCCGACGGAGTCGGAAGTCGCGTCTGCCATGCAGGCCGCGCCGTCGGCCCAGACCCCGGCGCAGGTTCCCGCCGGGGAGCCCGCCGCCGAAGAGCCCGCCGCCGAGGAGCCCGCCGCCGAAGAAGCATCGGCAGAAGAAGATGCGGAGGCGTCCGCGCCCGTCACCCCGGTGACGGGCGTGCCCGGTGCCGGCTCCCCGCAGGTGGCCGACACCACCCTGACCGGTGCACAGATGGAGGAGATCGCCAGTCTGCCCACCGGGGTTCTCGACGCGGTCGACGCCCCGATCCTGGACGCACAGCCGGATGCGGCGGCTTCCACCCCGACGCGTCGCTCCCTGCGCCACCGGCACGTCGCCGAGGAGTCCGGCCAGCCTGCCGATGAGCCGGCCGCCGAGCCCGCCGCAGAGGACGAAGGGCCGAAGACGCCGACGCGCCGTCCCATCGTCCGCATCCCCTCCGCCGCCCAGGGCGTGCGCACGGTAGACACCGACACCGGGCAGCTCAGCGCGGTCCAGCCGGTGATTCAGCCGGACGCGGCGCTGCAGGTTCCCCAGGAAGTCGCCGGTGAGGAAGACGACGAGGACGCCGAGATTTTCGGCGGCATCGACAACCCGCAGTGGCACTCCCTGACCGATGCGGACGCGGCCGGCTCAGGGACCGTGGACCGGGCGGAGGAACCGTCCGAGGGCGAAGCCGAAAGCGCTCCGGTCGCTGCGCCGGCCCCGAAGACAGAGGCCAAGGCGGAGTCGGCGGGGACCGAGGCGGCAGAGGCGTCGACCCAGACCGAGGGCGGCTCGCGCGCGGGACATACGCTGCTGATCATCCTGCTGGCCGTGGTGCTTGCGTTGGTTGTGCTCGCAGTGGTGTGGTTCCTGCTCCACAACGGCATCATCGGCGCGCTGTCGCAGACGCTCGACGCCTGGACGCGGCTGCTCATCTAGCCCGGACCGGACAATTCGCCGATCCCGCGGTTCGGCGCGGACGTCGGCTTGGCCACACTCGGCTGCCCGCGTGCCTCATGCCGCGAGCTGGCCCGTAGAGTGGTGGGCCAGTACCGATGTTCAGCCGGAGAAGGAGCCCCGTGCCCGCTACCGAACACGCCGTCGAGCTGGCCGCCGTTGCGGCCCGCGCCGCCACAGAGAAGAAGGCGAGCGGCGCCGTCGCCATTGACGTATCCGAGCGTCTGCCCTTCGCGGACATCTTCCTGATTGTCTCCGCCGCGAACGAGCGCCAGGTGCGCGCCGTCGTCGACGCCGTCGAGGAGGACATGTTCAAGGCGGGCGCCAAGGCGCGGTCGCGGGAGGGACTGGAGGAGGCCCGCTGGGTGCTGCTCGACTACGCTGACGTCGTAGTGCACGTGCTGCAGGCTGAGGACCGCGAGTACTACGGGCTTGAGCGCCTGTGGAAGGACTGCCCGCTGGTGCCTCTGCCCGAGCTCGCCTCGGAACCGGCCCAGGCCTGAGATCGGCTGCCCAGCTCATGACCACCAGACTCATCCTGTGGCGGCACGGCCAGACCGACTACAACGCCCAGGCGCGCGTGCAGGGTCGCGTCGACATTCCCTTGAACGCGACCGGTCGTGAGCAGGCGCGTGCCGCCGCTCCCGGACTCGCCGCGCTGGCGCCGGTGCGGATCGTCTCCTCCCCGCTGTCTCGCGCCCAGGAGACGGCACGTGCCCTGGCCGAACTGGCCGGCGTCGATATCGAACTGGATGAGGGCCTGTTGGAGCGCTCCTTCGCCGCTGGGAGGGACTCTCACGCGTCGAGATGGAGAGCCGGTGGCCCGAGGCCTACGCCGCCTGGAAGCGGGGCGAGGATCCGGCCGACGTCGGTGTGGAGACCCGACCGGCGGTGTCACTGCGCGTGGGTGGCACCCTGGAGCGCATCCTGGAGGAGACCCCACGGGCGGACGGCGGTCAGACCGTGGTGGTCGTCTCCCACGGCTCGGCGATCACGCTGGGCATCACCCATCTGCTTGGGCTCGACCCCGCCGGTTGGTTCGGGTTGCGCAGCCTGGATAACTGCCGCCACGGGGTCGTGGTGCCGGGGGAGCGGGTGCCCGGTTGGTCACTCACCGAGTGGAACGTGCAGTGAGCGGCGCCAGCGTGCGCGGGCGGCGTGTGCCCACCGGCGAGTTGGCGCCGGCCGGTGAGCGGCCCCGGCATGCACGGGCGGGTGAGGCACGGCACGCGATTCTGATTTGCTCGGGGACCGTCTGACTCCGTAGAGTTTGGACGTCGCCCGCGAGGGCGAAACCCGCAAGGGGCTATGGCGCAGTTGGTAGCGCGCTTCCATGGCATGGAAGAGGTCGGGGGTTCGAATCCCCCTAGCTCCACGATCACCGCCCCAAGCGGCGGGCCGATCAACCATTAGGGGCTATGGCGCAGTTGGTAGCGCGCTTCCATGGCATGGAAGAGGTCGGGGGTTCGAATCCCCCTAGCTCCACCCAGGTTTCGCCTCCTTCAAGCCCGGATCGTCGGAGCGAATGTCCAAATCCGGCATTAATGACGGCGATGCTCTCTCTGCGCGACGGCAGATCCGCATGATTTCAACGGTCGTGAGAACGCCAGTCTCCGCTTCAGGCTCGTTTATGCCGGATTTGGACAGTTTGCGGGCGTGAGTAGGGAAGGAGTAGTCAGTTCGCGGCGGTGCGCTCGAGACGGTCGAGCAGGCGCAGGACGTGCAGCTCTTCAGGGCGGGGCTCGTAGCCCTCGCGCAGATGCCGGAGGCGGTGGACATTGGCGACCACCACAGGTGTCCCCGCGATGGTGCCGGTGGTGCGCTCGTCGGCGCGGTGGTGGAACGTTTGCTCGTCGAAACCCTGCTGGACGCCGTCGCCGTTGCCCTCCAGGGCATGGGGTGGACGTCGACCCCGCCGAGGGGAGGCGCCAGCTCCACGCGGATCGGCAGCCAGTCGACGAGGGGCCGGTAGCCCCGTCCCCCAAGTCAGGTGAGCAGGTCTGGCATGGCAGTCGCATCCACGAACACATCAAGGTCCCCGTGCGCACGAGTCTGCCTCCCGACGAGCGCGTCGACGGCCCAGCCGCCGTAGACCTGATAGGTGGCTCCTCGCGCCGTCAGCCACTGCACGACGGCGAGTACCTCGCTAGCGGGCATGTGCGGTGACATATTCATGCTGCCACCCTACAGAACACCGAGGTTCGTGGCATCGCCCCGCTGAAGGCGTCGGGACATCGTGCTGCCGGAGGGGGACCGGCTCGGGACGGTGCAATACACAGTTTCGGATGAGGGGTGCCGGAACAGTTCTATCAATCTCGCTGTCGAAAAGATCGTCAACGGTTTCGGTCCGCTGTGTGTGGCTGGGACTGCAAGGGGCCCTGAATACAGATCACGGTGTTCAGTGGACTGCTTTGCCCAGACGGTGTGGCGTGACTTGGGCAATGATGGGCCCCCGAGCAGCGAGCTGCCGTTCTGTGTTGCACAAGACTAGCAGGTGTCTAGCGCCTGATCGTGTCCGCGTGCTCGCTTTGCGGAGCGTCCTGCAAACGGGTGCAGGTCGGTCGAGACGGCTTGCTGTATAGTTCTATTCCGACTCGATGATCGGCACGCGGGCCACAGCGACAGTGAATCCCATAGTAATGAGCTGCCGGCCCTGCTGCATCAGGTTCAACTTGCTGAAGAATGGAAGCCAGTCGTGTCCCTTACGGGGCGAGTTCGTGATCACCGCGTACGTGATGCGATACTGCGACCGGTCCACCGTCTCGTCGGCTTTTGGCACAAGGCGGAGCCACTCCTCGCGTGAGTTCTCTGAGGCCGCTTCTTCGATGAGCTCGCGGATTCGGGTTCGGAAAACGCCATCACTGATGAAAGTGGATGCGGAGACACTTCCTTGGGCGAAGAGATGGCTCAGCGTCGCGGAGCGGGACTTCCGCTTCACGTGGATCAAGTCACCCTGGTCAGAGAGGATATCGCAGAACTCGATGCCGCTGCTTGCGCCACCGGGCCGCTTGATGCGTGCGTCTAGTTTGAGCAGGTTCCCAGATGACTGACTGGCCAGACGCGTGTTGTACTCTGCCTCGATCTCGCCTGAACGTGCCGGTGGAAGGAACACTTGAGCATCTGATAGTTCCGCGACAAACGTGTCTACTTCCTCGACGAGCGTGGAGCTGACAGCGAACCAACGTCCTTCGATGAGGACGTGAAGCCGTTCATTGTGCCGCTGCTCGGTCACGATGCACTGGTAGAGATTCCACCGCTTGTCGAAGTTTCCGGAGCGTCCGAATCGAACTGAAACGGGTCTTGTCTTGAGATTTTCAAGCGTAATTGAGGCGCGTTCTTCTCCGAGACGGTTAAGGTAGTCATCGAGATCCAGGTCTTCGTAGACATGCGAGCGGGTTCCGGCGATCTTGAATCCATCGATGTCCTCCCAGTCTATTGTCTCTGGCATGGCGAGGTGTGTTGCCCCTGTTATCCCGGTTCGCAGTTGCTCGATGAGAAGATCATCCAGTGCGTCGATTGTTGCGTTATCGCGCACGAGTGAGAGATGATCGATCCAGCCGAAGTCAGTCTTGTAGTCGTCTGCAGTGAACGCTGTCAATAGGTCGTCGCAGATAGCGGGAAGATCCGATGAAGGCTTCTTGATGCTCATGACCAGTGAGTCTGCCCCGGCGATCCGCTTGGAGAATGTCTGGTCGCGAGGTTCGCCGGTTACCCCGCGTAGAATATCGCGGGAGATGTCAACGCCAAAGGTCGGCAACTCGGCACTCTTGCTCACTTGGGTATTGGTTGACACGACGAGGTCCTCGAATGTCTTGGTGTCAAGACTGCGGATCTGACGAGGATCGATGCGGTTGAGCGCGACGCGGAGACCGAATTGATGCTCTATCTTTGACAGGTTGAGCAGTGACCTACCATATCCGAAGGTCAGTGCGAAAACCCGACCGCTGGTCCGCAGGAGTAGCAATGCCGCAGTTGAGGTCGAGCGGATAGTGTTAAGTTCGTCCGTGAGTAGAGGTTGCACGAAAGCGACCCATGTTGGGATGGATGGACTGGGTTCGACGTAGAAAAAGCGGCCATCGATGCCGGTGGATGGGTCAATTTCAACGGTGATCCTTTCCTTGTCCGGGTCGAGAGCATCATCGAAGTCGACGATGTCCTCTCGGAGGAGATAGAGCGTGAGCCGTCTCGCCTTCATAATGGTCCTTTCGGTAGTGACAATGCTGTGTCGAAATTCATGGTCGCAATTGTGTTTTGTTGCTGGGAATGGCGGTCGTCGCTTGGGAACCGAATCATTGCCGGGAGGATGGTGTTGTGTGTGGACAGTGTTCTGGTTGCTATGGTCGGTGGTGGTCGGGTCCCAAGGGTGTGAGTCATGCGATGTATAGAGGTTTCGGATAGGGGTGACGCGCTACTGCGTCGCCATTCCTGTGTTGTTCATGGGGGGGCACGCCGATCAGGTGGATGACTTACCTCTGCGTCCGTGGCGCGGCTCTGATCCGCCTTGTTCCTGCCTTGGTGGCGGAGCGGTGGGTTTCGATGTCAGATGCCACCCATGGCATTCCTTGCATCGATAGGTACGGATCTCTCGTCGTCGCGATTCCTCGTTGGCTTCGCGTGCCCTCTTGCGCTGGTTGGCGGCCCGGTGCAGTGCCATCACTGCCTCGAGGTGGTCTCGGAACCGTCGCTTGCCTGACGCGGGGCATCGGTCCTTCGCGAAGCTCCTTGGGTGGCCGCCCGCCTGCCGGTTGTGCGGTGAGTTGTGATAGCGGGAGTCTGCTGCGTGTGCGACTGCGTGATGCTTGCCCATGGTTCCCTCCTCGGGTGTGGCTTGCCGGGTGCCTGGTGGAACTTAGGGTGCGCGCAGGCTTGCGGCAATGCAAGCATGACCGACGATAAGCCCCCTTATCAGTATCCGCAGCCTTCGGGCTGCCTGTTGCGCGTAGTCTTGCCTTGTATGTTCCAACGAGATAAGGAGAAGCGCCATGGTGGGTTCACATGGGTCCTTGTCCCTCGCTGACGTCGCCAAGCTGGCTGGGGTTAAACGTCCGGTTGTGTCGATGTGGCGCAAGCGCGAACTGGCAGGCGTGCCCTTTCCTGCGGCCGATGAGGATGGGCGCTTCGCTGCTACTGAGATCGTTGACTGGCTGGAGACGACGGGACGCGGCAACAATCCTGAAGTGCGTGCCGACCTGGCGGTCCGGGTGGCTACTTCGAACTCGATGAGCCCACTGCGCCGCAGTGCACTCATCACCTTGCTCGCTGTCAGGACGCTGCTTGATGAACCGCTGGTGTCCTACACGTTGGATGAGTTACTGGACGAGGCCGACGCGTTTGACCCAGACGATGACTTCCTATTCAGTGAGGTTGAAAGTCTCGACGTGGACGAGTACCCGACGCTGGCCGAACAGGCCGATGCTATTGCGGAGGCTGCCTGGTACCCCCAGGCGGCCTATGAGCGGCTGCTGGCCGCCCAACCCGGACCAGAGAATGACAACCGGCTGCAGCCGGACTTATGCGAGCTGCTCGCCGGGTTGTGCCACCTCCTGCTGAGGCCTGAAGGAGAACTAATCGATGTCCGGGGTGAATGCTGCGACGTGGTCAGCGTCGCAGGCGCTGAAGAGGATCTGCCCGCTCCAGCTATCAAAACCCCTGCGGATGTTCCTATTCGGGACGCCTACAGACACTACCGAGTGCGCGGCATGGCCCCCGTGGGGTGCGGCATGACGGATGACTGGGATGCTCGTCCAGGTAGCGTCACCCTAGTGAGGATCAAGGATCGGAATGACTTCGGTGTCGTCGACGAAGCCCGTCTGCAACTGTCTCGGAGTTCTACCATCATCGTCGTCGGCCCGGCGTCGCTGCTGACCGACGCCGCACCATCCGAGGTGGAGTCGTTGCGCGATGAGTTCATTCGCCAGGACCGCCCTCAGCCGGCAGTGCTGCGCGCTGCGGCGCGGCTTCCCGCTGGCTTGACGCGTGGCGGTAGCCGTCAGCATCTGGCTCTGTGGCTGCTGGGACCGGCTCCACAGCCTAGCCCGATCTGGATCGGAGATCTCTCTGGGACTCGCTTTGGCCGTGGCACTCGGCAGGCTTTGCTTGATGATTTGCAGGCGGTGTTCCAGGCACCGGGAAACCATGCCTTCGCCACGCTGCATGCGGTCCCGCGCACTGTGATTACCGCCAGTGGCGGCTCATTGGTCGATACCGGTGGGGCGACGGCCAGTGTGATGGTGGCAGCGTCCGACGACTCCGCCCGAATAACTGAACTGCGGCGTTCCCTGGCGGCGCCGATGCCTGAGGTCTTCGAGTATGAGCCACTGCCGTAGGCGACGGCGTGCAGCGTCAGATTCGCCTTGGGGACGCCTGCCAGGCTAGGCAGGCCAAGCTGCTGCCCGGCTCACGACTGGGAGAATTGCCGACTGGCACCACACCGCTGTGGACGAGCGACGCTGTGGCCGCGGGTAAGCCCGCGTCGGTCGATCTGTTGCGCCTGACCCACCAGCGTCCGGACATTCGCCTCACCGAGCCCGACGATGTCGTCTTCACCGCCGCGGGAAAACCGGTCGCGGTGCTCGACGAAGCGGGTGGGGCAGCAGTCGCTTACCCGGCGCGCATACTGCGCGTCACCGGAGGTCGGCTCTGCCCCGCGGCCATTGTGGACGCTATCAACGCCGTCCCGGCAGGCAATGCCAAGTGGCCCACCTGGCTGGTGCCCGAGACTCAGATTGACCCAGGTCTGGCCGCCGAAATCCTTCAATCCCTCCAACGCTGGGAGCGCCAGCTCCGTCAGCGGCAAGCTCTATTAGAGGAGTTAAAAGTGCTCATCACTCGATCGGTCCTGTCAGGGGCTATTCAAGTGGCCCGTCCGAACGAACAGAAAGGCAAGTAGGTGGCGCGTAGCAAGCAAGCCGAGGCTCTCGTCCCGTCGACGGCGAAGGAGCTTAAGGACACTCTGTGGAAGGCCGCGGACAAACTGCGCGGCTCGATGGACGCTTCCCAGTACAAGGACGTGGTGCTGGGGCTGGTGTTCCTCAAGTACGTATCCGACGCCTTCAACGAACGGGGCGAGGCGATTACCGCCGAGCTGACTGCGGAGGGTTACGACGAGGAGCAGATCGAGGAGACCCTTGAGGACCCGGACGAGTACTCCGGCCACCAGGTCTTCTGGGTCGACCCCGACGCGCGCTGGCAGACCCTGGTGGAGTCCGCCAAGGTGGGCGGCAGCAAGACCATCGGCCAGCGCATTAATGAGGCGATGGACCTGCTGATGGCGGACAACCGGGGTTTGGAGGGAACCCTGCCCAGGCTGTTCAACCGGGCGAATGTGGATCAGCGGCGGCTTGCGGACTTGCTCGATCTGCTGAACTCGATGCAGTTCACCGGGCAGGGTGCCTCGAAGGCGCGCGACCTATTGGGGGAGGTGTACGAGTACTTCCTGGCCAAGTTCGCGGCGGCCGAGGGGCGCCGCGGCGGGGAGTTCTACACCCCCGCCGGCGTGGTGCGGGTAATCGTGGAGATGCTGCAGCCCAAGGAGGGTAGGATATATGACCCGTGCTGTGGCTCGGGCGGCATGTTCGTGCAGGCCGAGAAGTTCCTGGCCGCCCACAACGAGGACCCGACCAAGCTGTCCGTATACGGCCAGGAGCTCAACGAGTCGACCTGGCGGATGGCCAAGATGAACCTCGCTATCCACGGCCTGAATGGCGACCTGGGGCAGGCATGGGGCGACACCTTCGCGCTAGACCTGCACGCGGGCACGCAGATGGACTTCGTGATGGCGAACCCGCCGTTCAACATCAAGGACTGGAACCGCGTCGAATCGGACTCGCGCTGGGCGTACGGCGTGCCGCCGGCCAAGAACGCCAACTACGCCTGGATGCAGCACATCATCTCCAAGCTCAAGCCGCACGGCACCGCGGGCGTGGTCATGGCCAACGGCTCAATGACCTCGAACTCCGGGGGAGAGGGACAGATCCGGGCGCAGCTGGTGGAGAACGACCTGGTCAGCTGCATGGTTGCCTTGCCCGACAAGCTCTTCCGCTCCACAGGCATTCCCGCATGCCTGTGGTTCTTCGCCAAGGACAAGTCGGCCGGGCAGGGAGGCACGGTTGATCGGAGAGGACAGGTGCTGTTCATTGACGCCCGCGCCATGGGGCACATGGCGACCCGTGCCGAGCGGGCGCTTTCTGACGCCGAGATCCACCGGATCGCCGACACTTACCACGCCTGGCGCGGTATGGAACGGCTGGAGCTGGGCACCCGGGACGTCACCGACACTGCGAGTACCGGTGAGGAGGCGGCCGAGTTGTTCGACGAGTACGAGGACGTGCCCGGCTTCTGCAAGTCGGTGAGTTTGGCGGATATCAAGGAGGCCGGCTACGCACTGACCCCCGGACGCTATGTCGGCATGCCCGAGGCGGAGGACGACGGCGAGCCCCTGGACGAGAAGATCACCCGCCTCACTGCGGAGCTGGAGGAGCAGTTCCGCGAGTCCGAGCGGCTGCAGCAGGTAGTGCGCGAACAGCTGGGGAGGTTGCGATGAGGCTGGAGGACTTGGCTGTGGAGGATGGCATTGTTGGTGGTCCGTTTGGTTCAACCCTGGTAGGTGCAGATTATGTGAATGCGGGCGTGCCAGTCGTTCGTGGATCTAACATGCGAGGCCGCTTTGTGTCCGGGGAGTTTGTGTACGTGACGTTGCGCAAGTTCGATCGGGATCTCTCGCGTAACACTGCCGAGCCTGGCGACCTGGTATTCACTCAGCGTGGAACCCTAGGGCAGGTTGCTCTTGTGCCAGACTCACCGTACGGGATCTATGTGGTTAGCCAAAGTCAGATGCGGGTTCGAGTGGATGCTTCCAAGGTGGAGCCGCTCTATGTGTACTATGCGTGTATGGCGCCGTCCTTCTTGCGGCAGATAGATGACATGGCGATCCGTACCGGAGTTCCGCATATTAATCTAGGAATACTGGGCAAGCTGCAAATCCCCGATATGCCGCGCCGTGAGCAGCAGGCCATCGCCGAAGTGCTGGGCGCGCTGGACGACAAGATCGCCGCCAACGGTCGTTTGATCTTGCTAGTGGAGGAGAGATTGCGAGCCCTGTTTGAACGCGATATTCGACGAGGTGAGCCAAGGCTTCTGTCTGAGTTTATTCTACTGAATCCGCGTCGGGAACCTCCGTCCGATCCGGCGCCGCATATTCCCATGCAAATGCTCCCGAGTCCTGGTGTGGCGATTCTGGAGTTTGGGGTTGCTTCGCCAAACGGTGGTGTTCGTTTCATGAACGGGGATACCTTGCTTGCTCGTATCACCCTAGCTTGGAAAACGGCAAGACTGGCTATGTGCTTTGCCTGCGGGATGGTGATGTCGGTTTTGGGTCTACCGAGTACATAGTGATGCGTTCTAGGTCAGGCTACCCGTTGCCACTGTCCTATTTTGTGGCCACGGATCCAGGTTTCCGGGCAGAAGCTATTCAAAGGATGGTCGGTAGCTCAGGCAGACAACGTGTGAAGGCGGACGATCTTGCGGACCTGACTTTTCCACTGACGAAAGATGCCCGAGCTCTGGAGCGTTTTGAGAGCCACGCAAGTTCGGAACTTCAGTTGGCTCAAACGCTAGCGGTCGAGTCCCATACTCTCGCTGAGCTCCGCGACGCCCTACTACCCCCACTCATGGACGGCACTCTGCGCGTGAAGGATGCTGTCGCCCAAGTTGAAGAGGTGCTGTGATGATCAACGAGTCCGAATGGGAGCAGGCCATGCTCGACTGGCTGGGCGAGCTGGGCTGGCGGCCCGGCAACGGGACGGAAATCGCCGTCGAACGGGCGTCGTCGGCAGACCCGGTGCTGCACGACGAGTTCCTGCGAGCGCTGCGCCGCTTGAACCCCACGATCCCCGACCAGTACCTGCAGCAGGCCAAGGCCGACATCCTACAGCCGGCGTCGCAGGACCCGCTGGCGGAGAACATGATCTTCCACGACTTCCTGGTGCACGGGTTCCGGGGCCTGACCTACACCGATGCGTCCGGGCGAGAGGAAACCCCCACCTTGCGCCTGGTGTCCGAAGACCCCGACGAGAACACATTACGAGCCGTGCAGCAGGTGACTGTGCAGGACCGACAGCAGCACCGACGCTTCGACGTCGTGCTCTACGTCAACGGCCTGCCGCTGGCGCTGATCGAGCTCAAGAATGCCGGGTCCAAGGACGCCACGATTGCCAAGGCACATGCGCAGCTCGCCACCTACCTGGACGAGTTCCCGATGGCCTTCCGCACCGTCGTCGCCACCGTGATCACCGACGGCATCGCCGCCCGCTACGGCACCCCGTTCACTCCACTCAATCACTTCTCTCCGTGGAAGGTTGACGAGGACGGCAATCCGGTAGAGACCAACCCCGAGTATCCCGAGATCGAGTCCCTCACCTGGGGCTTGTTCGAGCCGACCCGGTTCCTCGACATCGCCCGGAACTTCACCGCCTTCGATGTCTCTGAGGAAGGCCGGACCAAGCGCATCGCCAAACCCCACCAGTACTTCGCGGTACGCAAGGCCGTTGACAAGACCCTCGCGGCGATGAACGCCGACGGTCGTGCCGGAGTGGTCTGGCACACCCAGGGATCGGGCAAGTCGATGGAGATGGAGCTGTACGCCAACCTGGTGATCGGCCACCCCCGCATGCTCAACCCCACCATTGTGGTGGTCACCGACCGCACCGAGCTCGACGGCCAGCTCTACGACACCTTCAAGCGCTCCACCCTGCTGGAAGAACCCATCCAGATCAGGCGGCGCAACGAGTTGCGCGAGCAGCTGACCAACCGCAACAGTGGCGGCATCTACTTCACCACCCTGCAGAAGTTCAGCCGCTCAGCCGACGAGCGCAGTGCCGGGCTGGCACACCCCGAACTGAGCGACCGGCACAACGTCATCGTCATCGTCGATGAAGCCCACCGCAGCCACTACGACGACCTCGACGGCTTCGCCCGCCATCTCAAGGACGCGCTGCCGAACGCCACGATGATCGCCTTCACTGGCACCCCGGTCAGCCTGACCGAACGCAATACCCGAGAGGTCTTCGGCGAGTACATCGACGTCTACGACCTCAGCCGCGCCGTGTCCGACGGCGCGACCGTGCCCGTCTACTTTGAGCCGCGGCACATCCGAGTAGGGCTAGCCGACGGCGTGACCGAGGAGGAACTGGACGCCGTCGCCGATGAACAGACCGCGGGACTCGACGACGTCGAACGCGCTCGGATCGAACGGTCGGTCGCCGTCATCAACGCTATCTATGGTGCTCCCGAGCGGCTGAGAGCGCTGGCCGCGGACATTGTTGAGCAGTGGAAGCGCCGTCGGAAGGCCATGGAAGAGGCCCTGCAGCCCACGGACCCGGATGACAACACCAAGCCGCACGGCAAGGCGCTGATCGTCTGCTCCACCCGCGAGATCTGCGCCAATCTCTACGCCGAGATCGTCAAGCTGGAGCCGGACTGGCGCTCCAATGACATCAACACCGGGGTAATCAAGGTCGTCTACTCCGGCACCGCCGCGGACCAGCCGCCTATCCGCGAGCACGTGCGCCGGGACTCCGAGAACAAGGTCATCAAGAACCGGCTCAAGGACATCAACGACGAGCTCGAACTCGTGATCGTTAAGGACATGATGCTCACCGGCTTCGACGCTCCGCCGCTGCACACCCTCTTCCTGGACCGACCGCTCAAGGGCGCTTTGCTCATGCAGACCCTCGCCCGCGTAAACCGCACCTACCGGGGCAAGCAGGACGGTCTAATGGTCGCCTATGCGCCGCTGGTCGACAACCTGCGCGATGCCCTGAAGGAGTACAGTCCCGGCGACCAGCAGCACCGGCCTCTGGGCCGTGACATCGACGAGGCCGCCGCTGCCGTCCGTGAGCTGATGGCGGCCCTGCGCGAACTGCTTGCTGGGTTCGACTGGCAGACGATCATGACAAGCAGCGACCCCAGGCGGGCGTTCAAGCCGTCGGTGGTGCCGTCAACTACCTGCGCTCCGTGAACACCCCGGGCAACCGCGTGCCCGAAGGGACGCCGACGCTCGCTGACCGCTACCGGACGCTGTCCGGTCAGCTCAGCCGGATGTGGGCACTGGCCTCCGGGGCCGAGACACTGACCGAGATGCGGAACGAGATTCGCTTCTATGAACAAGTACGCATTTGGATGGCCAAGTACGACGCCATGGAGCGCCGCGCCAGTGGTGAGGCCATCCCCGAGGAGATTGCTCGCGCCCTACGCGGAACCGTCGCCCAGGCCACCGCGGCCGGCGAGATTACCGACATCTACCAGGCGGCGGGCCTGGAGCGCCCGGATATCCGCAACCTGAATGCGAAGTCGCTGGACCAGGCAGCCAAGGGAGACCGGGCACACCTGGCGATCGAGGCCCTGCGCGACCTGCTGATCGATGAGGCGAACCGGGTTACCCGAAACAACGTGGTGCGGCGCAAGGCGTTCAGTGAGCGGGTTAGGGAGCTGATGAACCGCTACACCAACCAGCAGCTCACCGCTGCCCAGGTCATGCAGCGGCTGTACCAGCTGGCCCAGGAAGTGGCGGGGGAGGCCGATCGTGGCAAGCAGTTCGACCCGCCGCTCAGCCACGACGAGCTCGCCTTCTACGACGCGGTCAGCCAGAATGACTCGGCCGTGCTCGAGCAGGGAACCGACGTGCTGGCCCAGATCGCCCGTGAACTGGTAGCCATCATGCGGCGCGACACCCGCACCGACTGGACCCGGCGCTCTGACGTGCAGGCCAAGCTCCGAGCCGAGATCAAGCGCCTCCTGCGCCGCTACCACTACCCGCCCGACAAGCAGCCGGGCGCGGTGAAACTGGTCATCGAGCAGATGGAAGTGCTGGCTCCCCAGTACGCGGAGCATGACTACCATTAGAGGGGATATATAGGTCGAAGGTGAGACTTGCCATGCTTAAGCGTGCTGGGACGGACCTGGACGAGAGTCTTAGCCGATGTGGCGGCTGCGGTAGTTGTGGATCTGTCCGAAGGGGAACGAGTGATGAGCCGTCTCGCCGATGATCCGCGCTTCGGCCTTGGAGTGCGTTCATGCCACCAGGGTGGGCGTCGTGAGTTCGCCCGGGACGAGCGGGGCGTGGCGTACGTGCTCACAGAGATGAAAGCTTTGCGTGCATGCATCAGTAAGGGCGAGTGGGAGGAACTGCTCGCCGACTTGGAAGATCTCATACGGGCGGCCGAATCGGGGGAGCTCACATTCGATTCCACCTACACCAAAGGTGTGGTCTGCCATGCAGGCGGAAAGGTCGCGGGCGTGGAGGACGTGCTCGAAGCGCGCATCGCTCGCACGTTCAACCTTGATGGAAGGCGGCGCCACCTGCGACTGTACTTCACCGAGCCGTCCGACTTCGCGGGCATGCTCTTGCTCCTGGGCTTGCAGCACAAGGGCGATGGTGAGCTTGGGCTGGAGGAGCAGAACGAGCACATCAGGGAGGCACAGCGCCGCTTCGACCGCTGGTGGAGGGAGCACTACCGTCCCGTGGGCGAGACGATGTGACCAGGCCTCCTGCCCCGACAGGTTTACACCCGGCCACCCAGAACCTAATATGTCTTAAACGACATGGCGTGGGAGGTGCCGACCAATGGATCTTTACGAACTACTCGACGAGGACCGGAACGCCCCCGGTCACCGACACTCTCGGGAACTCAAGTCCGCAGAACGACGGCTCTTCTCCGATCTAGTCGCCGCGCGCAAGGCCGTGGGCATGAGCCAGGCGGACCTCGCCCGCAAAATGGGCACCAACCAAGCGGCGGTGTCCCGCTTCGAGTCCGGCCAGACCGACGTCCGCTATCCACACTGCGCCGCTACGCCAAGGCGGTCGGCGTCGTCATCCACCACGACGTACGCCCCTTCCGAGCTGCGAGCGTTGCGGGGGCTCCGGAACACGAGGCCGCATACACCTGGAAACCTGCTAGCTCACAGCGAGGAGCCTTCGCTCGATGACAGCGCACGCCGACAGCACGCCCGGTTCCCCAGAAGCACTGACGATCCGTTCCGCCACACCAGTTGGTCTGAGCATCAGCCGCCTCATCGTGCAGTCATCCGGACAGGAGCAGAACATCTTCTCCTGGGCGATCGGCCACCAGCCGATCAACTACGAAGCAGTCCCGCCACAGGGGCCGACCCCGTACGCGCTCTTCGGGGACATGCTCATCACCAGCGGGGACTGGATCGTAGGAGCAACAGCAGCGCTCACGTTCGTTACTGACGACATCGAACACTACGACACCAGCACCGACGAAGGGGTAACCGCCTGATTGATAGGTACGCCCCCTGGGCGACACATGTCCTATGGGACCACGTCACGACCGCGGCGCGGGCCGCTGCTGCCCTGTGCGGTCACACGGATGCCGCGAGCGCAATTCCGCATCAGACGCCCGCTGCGACGCTGGTGTGGCCTGCGGGCTACGAACAGGAAGACGATCTACCGGACGAGGCTTAGCGGTTGACCGCTTGGCGGGACGACCTCGACGAAGAGTTCAAGACCTACCCTGAAGAGGAGACCCGATATGGGATACCGCGAACAGACCATCAAGGTTTCGGCACTGCGCCTTGACATAGATAACGCGCGGTTCCCGGATGGCGTCGATGGGCAGGACGCGGCGATTGCAGAGATGCTTACCAACAAGAAGTCTCAGCGGGAAATCCTGAAGCTGGCGCAATCCATTATCGACGAAGGAGGGCTCGACCCGACCCAGCTGATCGCAGTCGCCGTCGAAGACGGGCAGAAGGTGGTGGTCGAGGGGAACCGGAGGTTGACCACCCTCAAGCTCCTTAACAGGCCGTCATTGGCGCCAACGCAGGAGTTGCGTGACCGTTTCTCTGCGTTGGCGGAGGATGCAACAGACCTGCCGGACCGGGTCAAGGCCATCGTCTTCGATGCCCGCAGCGAGTACGAGCAATTCCAGCTTCTGCGCCATACGGGGGAGAATGGCGGCGCAGGGCTCAAACCATGGAGGAGCAACGAGGTCGCGCGCTTCCAGGAGAGGCAAGGCGGCGCCAGCCCCATCCATATGGAACTGCTCAAATGGTGTGACCGCGAATATGGCGGCGACGCGGAGATGACGACCTATGTTGCTCGTATACGCACCGAACGGCTCACGACACTCAAACGCGTCCTCATGGTGGAGGTTCGACCTAACCTCGGGCTGAACTACAAGCATGGGACGCTGCAAGTCGAGTACACGGCAGCGCAACTGCGCCCATTCCTGAGGCAACTGTTCTCAGACATCCTCGACGGGCGCACCGAGCAGGGGCAGCCCTGGTCCCGCGCGACACGGGCAGATGTAAAGCACTACGTGCAGGAAAGGCACGCGGACCTGCTGCCCTCGGCAGACGAAAAACAAGCCGACGCTGCAACGCCGGCACCAGATACACCCGAGCACGAAGACCAGGACCAAAACACCGCTCCCGACCCGGAGACCGAAGCGGACGACCAGCACGCACACGGAGCGCAGGACGAACCTACCCCTGAGCCGGCCAACCAAGACCCGCTCGGTCCGACGCCACCCAACCCGCCACCGGGGAGCGATCTTGGAGACAGGCTCTTCCCCGGCGTCTCCTTCGACCAATTCGGAGATCGTACGAACGCCATCGGCGTGCAGGCAAAGAAGTTCTCCATCAACGCCAACGCCGAAGCCTGCGGAGTGCTGTGCCGCGTCGTAGTAGACCTCGCCTGCACCGTGTTCCTAGAACGCCACGACAAACCCGAACCCAAAGCGCTATGGCAACGCGTCACCAAGAGCCTCGAAACACTGGACCCGAACGTGGCGAACAAGAAGAGATGCCGAGACGAACGTCTGCACGAGGTGTGGAAGCACTCCGATCATGGGAATCACGGCTTGGCAGTTGAGACGATGAACGACTTCGTTCATCGAACGCTTTATCGCAACGCACCTTCAGAAGTGCGCCACATCAACAATCTCTACACCCCGATGCTTGCCGCAATGGAGGCCAATCTGCGGCAGGCCGACAACGGGGTGGCCACGGGCGGCAAAAAAGGGCATTCTTGATCCCGTGAGGTACTTATCCCCGCTGCGCTACCCAGGCGGTAAGGCCCGTCTGGCGCCGTTCTTCGCGCGACTCATTACGGCACAGGACCCGACTCCAACCCAGTATGCCGAGCCCTACGCCGGCGGGGCTGGGGCCGCCTTGCGACTACTGAGCGACGGCATCGTCGACCAGGTGCATATCAACGACATCAACGCTGGCATCGCCGCCTTTTGGCGCACCATCACCACCAACGACGGGGCCGACGCGTTCTGCGAGCTTATCAGCACCACCTCAGTCACCATCGACGAGTGGCACCGTCAGCGTGCCACCTACCAGGCCGGGGAAGTAGACGACCTCGCGCTCGGGTTCGCCACCTTCTTCCTTAACCGCACCAACCGCTCGGGCATTCTCGACGCCCGACCCATCGGCGGACTCGACCAAACCGGAGACTGGAAGATCGATGCTCGCTTCAACAAGAAGAACCTGACCGCCCGTGTCCAGGCCGTGGCCGCGCTAGGGGATCGCATCGGCGTGACCCAGATGGACGGGATTGATTTCCTGCGCACCTTGGAAGGGTACGAGGAGGACGTGCTGATCTACGCAGATCCTCCCTACATCGAACAGGGGAACAACCTCTACCTTCATGCCTTCGATGCAGACGGACACAAGGCCCTGGCCAACACCCTGCTGAGATCCCCCTATCCGTGGTTGCTGACCTATGACGACAAGAAGGTCATCTGGGCGGACCTGTACGGCGCAGAACGCTGCGCCCGCTTCAACATCGCCCACACCGCAGCCATCCAGCACATCGGCAGGGAAACCATAGTCTACGGGCCCGGACTCAACGTCCCCGGTGGACTCGAGATCACCCCCGGTGTCTACGCCCGCTGGGTTGACGCTGCGTCTTGATGACATTCATGTCAATGGTGCCGCCCAATCCACCCCCATGGCCGATTCCTGAGACCGACTACCGACGCGCTGGGCAAGTGGCGGGTGCCCTGGCGGTCGCGCTCGACATTCCGTGCTGGGGCGTCGTCGTCCGCCAGGCCACGCTACGCACCTAATGCGGTGTTGCAAACAAAAGAAGTTCGCCGGAGGAGGCACAAGGTCAGGTGCGAGAGCTGGCGTGCGGGTGCTCCTGGGGCAGGAGTGCCCGCAGACCCCGGACGACAGGGCTTCGGACACCGCACGCCAGTGCCTCACGCCCTGACCGCTACTATTCGTTGAAATAGCAACGATTCACAATGGGGTGGCTGACGAGGCTTGAACTCGCGACCTCCTGGACCACAACCAGGCGCTCTACCGACTGAGCTACAGCCACCATGGGGCGACGTCGTCGCACCGAGTCGGTACTTTATCGGCTCACATGCGGTTGCACCAATCCGGACTCCGTGTACTACGTCACCTTCGCAGCAGGGGAGCGAGCGCACACGTCGGGACAGCCGCCTCGCCGTCGGGCGGACTGGCGGAAACTGGCTCGAATACGGGCGTCGCCGCCGTCAGAGCAGCTCCGCCGTCGGGTGCGCGACGATCCGGTCGGCGACCGCCTGGCACTCCTCACTCGTGGGGCCCTCACCCTTGGGAAACAGCACCTCGCGGTAGTAGCGCAGCTCGTCGATCGACTCCAGGATGTCGGCCAGTGCGCGGTGCCCGCCGTGCTTCTCCGGGGCGTGGAAGAAGGTGCGCGGGAACCAGCGCTTGGCGACCTCCTTGATGGAGGACACGTCCACGATCCGGTAGTGCAGGTACTCGATGAGCTCCGGCATGTCGCGGGCCAGAAAGGCCTTGTCGGTGCCCACCGAGTTGCCGGCCAGCTGCGCGGTGCCCGCCTCCGGCACCAGGGACTTCACATAGTCCAGGACGCGTGGCCGGCCTCCTCGAGCGTCAGCCCCTCCTTGAGCTCCTCCAGCAGGCCGGAGCTGGTGTGCATCTCGCGCACGTAGTCGCCCATCTGCTCCAGGGCGGCCGCCGGCGGCTTGATCAGGACGTCGATGCCCTTGTCGAGCGGCTTGAGCTCATAGTCGGTGACGATCACAGCCACCTCGATCAGAGCGTCCGTCTCCAGGTTCAGGCCCGTCATCTCGCAGTCGATCCACACCAGGGGATCGGCGGTAGTTATCTGTCGGCTCACGGTCGCGAGTCTAGACCCGGGTGGGCGGGCCGGGGCTATGGGGCATTGGCGGTACTTGCCCACTCAGGGTGAAGCTAGTCCGCTCAGGCAGAGCGTATGCTGCCGCAGGTAGCGGGCGGTTACCGGCCCGCCCGCCGAGGACGACTTGGCAAGAGGAGAGGACTGAAGCCGAAGTGACGCCTACCCCTGCCATCATGCGGGTCAACTGGGTGAACGGCGACCCCGTCGAATCGTCGACCAATGTCCGGCTGCGGAAGGTGGCACAGCGCGGCATCTTCTATCTTCTGCCGTTACCAGGCGTCGAATACGACTACGGCAACGACGACCTCGCTACGCCCTCTACTCGTGGCGTCGCCAGGTGGAAGAGTGAGACGCATATAACAACCTCGCCCACCACCGAGTGCTTTCAGCCGAGCGGATTGCGGCTATGGCGAATGAGGCGGTGAAGCCGCTCGGGGTTCGGCTTAGTTATAACGGTCCCGGGCTTTATCACCTCGGGTACGAGCTCGCCTACGACAACATCGCCGTCGACGCCCAGGGGGATTTCGCTCCGGAGTGGGCGGGCCTCCTGGCGCAGGCGCGGCAACGGATCATGGATGCGTTTACTGCCGAGGTAGTCGCGGACCTGTTTGACGAGGCCGCAGAGTACCGGCGTCGGCAAGACTCGTGGGACCGTGCGGCACCAGAAGAGAGAACCGGGTATCGGATGAATCTCGCCCCCGGTGAACCGCGGTGATGCGGCTCTTCTGACATGTGTGTGGTGGGGCGGGTTCGGGCGGATGAGTTCGTCTGGTGGGTGTGGTTGTTGGTGCCCCCGCCCGGACTCGAACCGGGAACCTGCGGATTAGAAGGCCGATGCTCTATCCATTGAGCTACGGAGGCTTGCGCTCAGACTACGTCACCATGGGCGCATGTTCCCACTTTGAGACGGCGGGCGGCCTCTGGTCGGTTCGTCCGCTACGGGTCGGCTTGCGCCTCTGGTCGGTTCGTCCGCCGCGGGTCGGCTCGCGCCGCTGGCTCGGGCGCGCCCTTGGCCGGCCCGCCTGCCGCCCGCTGGCTCGGGCGCGCCCCTGGCGTTTGGTGGCGGTGGGGACGAGGATGGGGCAACGCCCGCCCGCCCCGGCCCAGCCCACGCAATGGCGGGTCGATACGGCTTCGCCTCGCTTCCGCCTAAGGTTGGACCATGGCCTCAACTGCTTCCCCGCTGTCCGCCGGAGAAGACGTCCCCGTCTGCGCGCTCAGCCGCGCACAGCTCATCGACGTCCTCACCGACACCGTGGGGGACCTGTCCCGCCTCGACCTGACCCTGAACGCCGCCGGCGCCGAGGATGCGCGCCGTCTGCGCGACAGCCTCATCGCCCAGATCCGCGATCACGTACTCCCACGGCTTGCCGACGCCGATATTCCGGCGATCGTCGTGGTTGGCGGCTCGACCGGCGCCGGCAAGTCCACGCTGGTCAATTCGGTGCTCGGCCAGGAGGTATCCGACGCCGGCGTGCTGCGCCCCACCACGCGCACCCCGGTGCTGGTGGTCAACCCCGAGGACCGCGACTCGCTCACCGACCATCCGATCGCCCAGGTCTGTGTGACCGTCGCCTCCGCCGCCGTCCCCGCCGGCCTGGCTCTCGTGGACGCCTCCGACCTGGACTCCGTACAGGAGAGCAACCGCGTACTCGCCTCCCGGCTGCTCGACGCCGCCGACCTGTGGCTGTTCGTCACCACCGCCGCCCGCTACGGCGATCAAACCCCTTGGCTCTCCCTGGAGGAGGCGGCCGGTCGGGAAACGCCCATCGGTGTGGTCCTGAACCGGGTGCCCGTGAAGGTGCTGGCCGAGGTCCGCCGCGACCTGATCGAACGCCTGGATGGACTCGGCTTGGCCGAATCCCCCTTCTTCGTGGTCCCCGATGCCGGCCCCCACGAGGGCCTGCTGCCGGACGCCTCCGTCGGCGAGCTGCGCGACTGGCTGCAGTTGTTGGCCGGCCGTCACCGCGCCGCGGGGCTCGTGCGCCGTACCGGCCGCGGCGTGTGGACCGGCCTGCGCGCGGATCTGCTCACCCTCGCCGACGGCGTCGACGCCCAGGACGACGCCGCCACCCGCCTGGAGCGTGCCTCCCAGCACCTCCTAGAGGCTCCCGGCGCGGACCTGCGCGCCGACGTCGAGCGCGGCTCCTGTGCGCAGGGCGCCCCTACCACTCGCTGGATCACCCTCGCCTCCTCCGGCGGCCCACTGGCCCCGCTCGCCCAGGGCGGCAAGCTCCGCTCCGGTTGGTTCGGACGCACCGGCAAGGCGCGCGCCGCCGCCCTGGCCACGCTCGCCGCCGACGTCCGCGAATCCGTCGCCTCCCGCCTGGAGGCGGCCCTGGTAACCGTTCACGACGACGCCGCCCGCACCTGGCAGGAGGCCGGCGCCGCGGCCCGCGCCGACGAGCTGCTTCCCGTCGACGCCGACGCGACCGCCGTCGTCGACGCCTGGGCCGCAGACCAGACCTCCCGCATCACCGCCCCGCCCAAGGGTCTGACCATGCAGGGGGCCGGCGACCTGCTGATCTCCGCCGCCGCCGGCGTCGACGGCGCCCGCGCCGCCGCCAACCGCCTAGGCTCGGGCAGGCGGTGGCCGACGCCAAGACCTCTTTGGCGCAGACCCTGACCGACGTGCTCGCCGCCGCCGTCCCGGC
>NZ_MTPX02000025.1 GCF_002154335.2 Actinomyces ruminis | reverse complement strand
CCGTGCCGCCGAGGCGACCGCGCTGCTGACCGCCGACCTGCGTGCGCCCCAGGCCGACCTGGCCGCGCTGGCGCGCAGCGTCCGCCGTGGCCCGCAGGAGCGGGCCTGGCGGGTTGAGGCCAGGCGTCTGGAGAAGGCTGCACGTCGGCACCCGGCCGGGAGACACGCCGACCCGCCTGCCACCGCCACCCAACCTGGCGCCGACCGCAGCGGGGCCGGCACGAAGCCGGCCGACGACCCCGCCACCGGCTTAGGCGGCTTGGTCGGTCCGAGTGCGGCTGACGCCGTCGGGCTGGTTGCGGCATTGGCCCACCCGGAGTGGATCGCCCGCCGTCGCGGCCCCGCGCCCGGCGCGGGGCGTCCGGCCAGCTACGCCAGCGTCGGCGGGACCGGGCTGCGACTGCCCGCGGACTCACCGTTGGCCGCGGCGGAGTGGCTGGCGGTGGCCGACGTAGACCGCGCCCCGGGAACCGCCGAGGCGACGATCCGGGCGGCCGCACCGATCGACGAAGCGCTCGCGCTGGCGGTGGCCGACGCCTGGCTGTCCGAGGACGCGCACACCCGCTGGGATGGAGACCGGCTGCGGGTGGAACGGGTGCGCCGTCTGGGCGCGATTCAGCTGGCATCCGTTTCCGATGGGGCGCCGACACCGGCGCAGGTGGCGGACGCCATCGTCGAACGGTGCCGCGGCGAAGGGCTCGGAGTGCTGCCCTGGCGTGGTGCCGCCGAGCTGCGGGCGCGCTTGGCGCTACTGCACCGGACACTGGGCGAGCCCTGGCCCGCGGTCGACGACGCCGCGCTCCTACAACGCGCCGACGAGTGGCTGATTCCGGACGTAAAGGCGCTGGCGGCCAGGTCCGGCGGGCGCTTCGACCTGAGTCGACTGGACATAACGGCGTGCCTGCGTGCCCTGCTGCCCTGGCCGGCGGCCGCGCGACTGGACGAGTTGGTGCCGGAGCGACTGCAGGTGCCGTCGGGCTCGCAGGTGCGCGTGGACTATGTGGGTGAGCGGGGCGAGGCGCTGGAACGTCCGGTGCTGGCGGTGCGGGTGCAGGAGTGCTTCGGCTGGGCGGACACCCCGCGGATCGTCGACGGGCGCGTGAGCGTGGTCATTCATCTGCTGTCGCCGGCGCGGCGGCCGGTGGCGATCACCGATGACCTGCGCTCCTTCTGGCAGCAGGGCTACCCACAGGTGCGGGCCGAGCTGCGCGGACGCTACCCCAAGCACGCGTGGCCGGAGGACCCGTGGACAGCGCCGGCCATCCGCGGCACCGGGCGACGCCCGAACTAGCGGCGTCCCTTCGTTTCTGGACCTAGCCCTTGTCACCAAATGCACCACTTTCCGAGCGCCGACCGCCGTCAAGTGACGACTAACCGCGTGTCGCCGCGAGCGAGTCGGCAGATGCGACAACGGCTGGGCGTAAAGCGGTGCATTTCATGACACCGTCTAGAAACGGCTGGCGTCCAGGCGGCTGAAGCGCCAACCGGTTGGGTTGCGCGCGGTGCTGGCGGCGGGATCCGGGACGACGTACCCGACGATTTGCAGGTTCCAGGTGCCGCGCACGCCCCAGACCGTCGCGTTGGTGCGGGAGCGACCGCGCACCACGGGGAAGGCGTCGATGGTGTCGGGCTCGGCGGAGACGAACTGCGAGGAGTGGTAGGTCAGGGTTCCATCGCGGATGTCGGACAGCCACTCGACCTTGGGCTGGGGGTAGCCGGTCATATGGGTCAGGACGCAGTCCTCGGTGAGCAGGGCGTCGATGGCGGCCGTGTCCGCCGCAACCATGGCGTCGCAGAGTAGGCGGTACAGCCGGATCGACGCGCCTTCGGAGTCGGCCGGGTGCACGGGCGGTTTCATCGCAGGCATAGTCCGGACTTTATGGCTTGACGACGACGCCGAACCAGGCCCTGGCAGGACACCCGAGGTTGTGCGGACAACGGCGGGCGGGGCAGGTCGGCCCTTGCGAGTCCGCTCCCGGGCATGCGTCTGGTACACCGCGGCTCGTACACGAGTTCCCCGCAAAGACACGAGTCTTGGAGGTTGGTGGGTGCAGGGCACGTGCAAAGCTCCGAAACTCGTGTTCCTGACACAAACGCGTGTGCGTGGCTCCAGGGCACTAGCGGTCACGCCGCCCGCCGCGCGGGCCCAGGCCCGCACCCGGGCGACGCTCGTTCCGTTGTACCCACTGGGACCCCACCGCGACATGAAAAGATCCCCGGACTCCGACTTCTCGTCTGGACTCCGGGGATCGGTTTGGCGGTAGCGCTGGGATTCGAACCCAGGGTGGCTATGAACCACACAGACTTTCGAGATCTGCACCTTCGGCCGCTCGGACACGCTACCTAGCAGTCCGACAGGTTACACGTCGTGCCACCCAATGCCCAACCCCAGCTGCCTGCGAGGTCGCTCACGGCACCGCGGCGGGCCGCCTACTCCGACTGACCGGGCCGCCGGATGGCGAAGAAGTCCCGCAGCAGGGCCTCCGCGTCCTCCCCGCGCAGCCCCGCCACCACCTCCACCTGGTGGTTGCGCGCGGGTCGCGCAGGACATCGCGCACGCTGCCGCACGCCCCGGTCTTCGGCTCCCACGCGCCGAACACCACCCGCGCCAGGCGGGCCAGCTGCACGGCCCCGGCGCACATGGTGCACGGCTCCAGCGTGACCACCAGAGTGCAGCCGTCCAGGTGTGAGCCACCCAACGCCGCGCCCGCCGCCCGCAGGGCGCGGATCTCGGCATGCGCGGTCGGATCATGCTCCGTCTCTCGCGCGTTGGCGGCCTCGGCCAACACCTCGCCGTCGCCCCCCAGGACGACGGCACCCACGGGCACCTCCCCGGCCAGCCCCGCTGTCCGCGCCAATTCCAGCGCCCGGCGCATGGCGGCGTCGTAGCGCTGGCGGGTCAGACCGGGTAGGTTCACGCTCCCACCCTGCCACAGTTCACCCCTCCTTCCGGCGTCCGGACACGGCCGGACCAAAGTCCTACTCGACGGCTCGAAAACACCACAACATCGGGCGGCCCGTGAGGCTCGGAAGGGAAATGTGGGAAGAATCTCGCCGACACCCGTTTATCCCCGACCTCATGCGGCCGTCAAGTCCCCCCGCCACCCGCATTTCGGCGGCTTTCGCTTGCCAATCCGCGGAATCCCTGAAAGATTCACAATCTTGTAAACGCCACCACGGCCGTTTGCACACGGCCACATGTGTGCCCACGCATCACCAATGCATCCCCATGCATCAAGGAGTGCAAGTGCCTGATTCACCCAGCAATCAGACGACGCCAACAACATCCGAAGCCCCTGAGCAGCGCCGGCTGAACCCGGTGGTCTTCGCCGTCTCGGCGGCCATCATCGCCACCATCGCCGGCGCCGCCATCGTGGCCCCGGAGACGGTCTCCACCGCCTTCAATGCCGCCGTATCCTGGGCCGGACGCTGGTTCGGCTCCTTCTACATCCTGTTGGTAACGGCCGCGTTGCTGTTCGTGATCGTCCTGGCGTTGTCGAAGTTCGGGAAGATCCGCCTGGGACCGGACAACTCCACCCCGGACTTCTCCACCTTCTCCTGGGCCGCCATGCTCTTCGCCGCAGGTGTGGGGACGGGAATCATGTTCTACGCGGTCGCCGAGCCGGTGGCCCAATACATGAACCCGCCGACCGGTGACGCCCAGACCGTCGAGGCGGCACGCAACGGCATCGTGCTCACCCTGCTCCACTACGGCATCAGCGGCTGGGGCCTGTACTCGATCCTCGGTATGGCACTGGGCTACTTCGCCTACCGGCGGCACCAGCCGCTGGCCGTACGTTCCACCCTGCGGCCGCTGCTCGGCGACCGCGTGGACGGCCTGCTCGGCGACGTCGTCGACGCCGCCGCCCTGGTGGGTGGGGCCGTCGGCATCTCCGCCTCGCTCGGTGTGGGCGTCGTCCAGTTGAACGTAGCCCTCACCATCCTGTTCGGCCTCCCGCAGGGGACCGCCACCCAGATCGGCCTGATCGCACTGAGCGTCATCATGGCCACCGTCTCCGCCGTTTCCGGCGTCGACCGGGGCGTGCGCGTGCTGTCCAACATCAACGTGCTGCTCGCAGTCGGACTGGCCCTGTGGGTGCTGCTGACCGGGAACACCGCCTTCCTGATCGACGCCCTGGTCGGCAATATCGGCGACTTCGTCACCCACTTCCCCGGCCTGACCCTGGAGACCTACGCCTACGACCGTCCCACCGAGTGGCTCAACAGCTGGACACTGTTCTTCTGGGCCTGGTGGATCACCTGGGCCGCCTTCGTCGGCATGTTCCTGGCGCGCATCTCGCGCGGCCGTACCGTGCGCGAGTTCGTGGTCGGCTCCCTGGTACTGCCCTTCTCCTACGTCACCATGTGGGTGTCGATCTTCGGCAACAGCGCCCTGGACCTGATCCGCTCGGGCAACCTCGACTTCGCCGAGCTGACGGTGGAGCAGCCGGAACAGGGGCTGTACACGCTGCTCAGCTACCTGCCCGGAGGGAAGTTCCTGATCGCACTGTCCCTGTTCATCGGAATCCTGTTCTACGTCACCAGCGCAGACTCCGGCGCCCTGGTCATGGCCAACCTGTCCAGCCGCGCCCTGCCGACCTACCACGGCGACCCGCAGGACGCCCCCGCCTGGCTGCGCATCTTCTGGGCCGCCCTGACCGGTGTGCTCACCATCGCGATGCTCGTGGCCGGCGGTATCCCCATCCTGCAGCAGGCCACCATCGTCATGGCCCTGCCGTTCTCCTTCGTCATCATCGCCGTCATGGCCGGACTGTGGCGCGCCATGCGTACCGAGCCACCCGCGAGCAGGCCCGCGGCATCGCCAACCGCAACCGGCTGCTGGGGGCCACGGGCACCGCCGCCGGCATGAACCGGATTCCCTGGCGCGACCGGCTGTCGCACACCTTCGACGTCGTCTCCCCGGCCCGCGCCCAGCGCGCCATGTCCAACCGCGTCGTTCCGGCCCTGGAAGCGGTCGCCGACGAGCTGCGCAAGGAGGACCTGGTGGCCGAGGTCGTCGTCGCCGGTCCCGAGGCACAGGATCCCGACGACGAGCGCAACTTCCTGGGCTCCGCCACCCTCGAGGTCACACCCCCGCCGACGCTGGTGCAGGCGACCGAGACGCAGGGCGAGCGTCGCACCGGTTCCCACTTCCGTTACGCGGTGCGCATGGTGCAGGCACCGGTGCCAGCCTTCGGCGTGGTGATCCACGAGGCCGACGACCTCACCGTCCGCCTGGAGGTGCGCCCCCGCGGCGGCGGCCAGGGCTACGACGTCATGGACTGGTCGCGCGAGCAGGTCGCCCACGACGTCCTGGACCACTACGAGCGCTGGCTGGAGTACCTGGGCGCCGCCGAGACCGTCTGAGGCTGGACCTGCGACCCGCCCGCGGCGCGCGTGCGGCATTCAATGACGCCGTCGCCGAGCAACCAGGCGCAATACGTAACGCTGCGCCACTAGCGTCGCGACAGCAAGGGCGAACAGCACGGCCACGGCGATCCAGCTATGGACAATGCACTCGCGCGGCAGCCCCTCAAACTTCTGAAGTCGCGGGTCCAGCATGAATGCACAGCTGCTTCCGCACCATACCGCGCCGCCGCCGGGTCCGGTAGTCTGAACGTCCGCAAGCGTGTACGACCAGGTTATGCCGACCATGACAGCCGCGACTACGGTTGCCAAGACCCTGGCGCCACGGCCGGTACCATGTCCGAACCGCGTCCAGGGAAGTGCAATTGCTGTGACGAACAGCGCACCGAATAGCACATTCACAACAATGCCCAGAAGAATACCGGGGTTCATAGCTATGCTCCTGTGACTAACAGATTACACGACCCGATCGAAGTTCATCCTGAAGACCAGAGAACTCGACGCGCAGTTTCACTAGCATTTCATCACCCACACCACCGACATTCTGGATACGACAACGCCAGATCCACCCACCCTAGCCAATGAACTTAACCGAGAGTGTTATCGGCATTGCATTGACATTCTACCACCGAACCTACCTTGGAAGCATTTCATCACGCTGAAGTCCATACCAGACAATGCTTGTCTTACCCTGAGCCTCAGCATTGCGGATACTCTGAGTCAACGGAATATTGGACCGGTTGGGTGTCTTTTGACTGACCCGCGGAACACCCGTCAGACTGACAGACGTCACCACCATGACATGATCAATAGTCCCGTCCGCGACACCATCTGGATCCCAGTCCACATACAATAGATCACCAGCGGATGCGTTCCAAATGTTATCAAGATAGAAGTAGGAACCATTGACCACATAAGTGTATTGATATGCCGAGTTCACCCATGTCCGCGAAGCGCCAGCGGGCCCCCAAAGATTCGGAGCCCAGAAGCTCGTCGACCATGGATTAATCCCCTGATCGTACTCCCAACCTCCGGCACGCAACACTTGTGAGGCAAAGTTGGCGCAGTTGTTATTTAATACCGGATACTCGGAGTTGAAGTCATCCTCATCATCGCCATCGTTCGGCGAACTCGTCCAAGTCAGCGCATAATTCACCATAGCACCAACGTCGGGAGGTGATGTGTTATAGGCCGGCACGAACGCCACGGGGACCGCAGTACTACCGGCCGAACCGCCTCCCATGGAAGCAGAGCTACTGCGCGTATCGGAGGAGCGCTCTGGGGCGTAGTCGTCGGGGACATCCCCCGTTCCTGCAACTACTTCAGTGCTTTCGACAACGTCCTCAGCCACGCTGTAATTACCAGCATCATCGACCGTTAACTGGATGGAGTGCCGGTCACTCCAAACACCGGGAGCCTCAGAATCACCCATCCCCTCATAGGTGAAGGTTGTAGATATGCTCACCTCCGCCAGGACTGTGCCATCGTCTTGAACCGTCGCCTGAAGCAGAGTCACCTCGCTAGCAGCGGATGCGACCGGGGTACCGTCCTCATTCATCCCGTCACGAACCTCCATGACAACAGACTGAGCGGACGTCAAAAGCGATGCTGTTGTCGCCGTGTCAGGATCAGTCCACAGAGCGTCCAGACTGCTCTGATACTCCTCAACCGCCGCGAGAACCGCATCATCATCAACAACCGAGTTCGCGGCCACCGCAGACGTGAGAAACTGCGGTGTGACCGCGAGAGCGGTGGTGACCAGCGTGGCCGCGCCGAGCCCACGTACGACAACGATCTTCAGTCTGGCCATTGTTGTCTTACTCATCTTCAACCCCCAGGGCAGGTGGTAGTAGTGATCGAACTGGCGGCGCCTCTGTCGATAGCACACTCGCCGCCGCTTTGTAGCGTACACCACACCATGGGAACATGACGCAGCTCTCGAACGATCTCTTAATTCGCTCACGAGGCATCGAGGCGACACTAATATTACGCATAGACTTCATCCTTTAACGCGTTTGTATCTAGCGTTGTGAGGCTACCGGCATCCTGACGGGACCACACTCCGCCGCCCGCTCCGGTCTATTCCACCCTCAGCTCGTTTCGGGCGTCGTAGGCTTGGCCCATGCGCCTGCACGTTGCCGATCATCCGCTCATTGACCACAAGCTCTCCGTCCTGCGCGACGAGAAGACCCCCTCGGCCGTCTTCCGTCAGCTCGTAGACGAGCTGGTCACCCTCCTCGCCTACGAGGCCACGCGCGACGTGCGCACCGAGGAGATCAACATCCAGACGCCGGTGGCAGCCACAACCGGCCGTCACTTGGCCGAGCCACGGCCGATCGTGGTGCCGATCCTGCGGGCCGGACTGGGGATGCTCGAGGGAATGACCCGGCTGCTGCCCACCGCCGAGGTCGGCTTCCTCGGCATGAAGCGCAACGAGGACACCCTGGAGGTGGAGACCTATGCCAACCGGCTGCCGGACGACCTGTCCGGCCGCCAGTGCTTCGTCGTCGACCCCATGCTCGCCACCGGCCACACCCTGGTGGCCGCCATCAACTATCTGCTGGAGCGCGGCGCCCGCGACGTGACCGCCATCTGCCTGATCGCCGCCCCGGAGGGACTGGCAACCCTGGAGGCAGCCGTCGGCGACCGCGCCGACGTCACCGTCGTCACCGCCGCCCGCGACGAGCGCCTGAACGAGCACGCCTACATCGTGCCCGGCCTGGGCGACGCCGGCGACCGCCTGTACGGCATCGTCGACTGAGCGACGCTCTGCCTGTAGGCCTGTAGGCCTGTAGGCCGAGACCACAACAACGCCGAGACCGGCACAAGTTACGCACCCAAACCGGCACAAATGACGCTGCCCGGGAACTTGGTTCCCGGGCAGCGTCACCGTTATGCGCCACTTCTACCGGTCTCGGCACGTCATTAGTGCCGGTCTCGCGACTGGTGGGTGTGGCTCTCAGAAGGCGGGGATCACGGACTCGTCGGTCCAGGTCTCCTCGATGTAGGTGCGCAGTTCGTCGGAGTTCAGCAGCCCGGCGAGCTTGACCAGGTACTCGTTGTCCTTGTCGGCAGTGCGCACAACCAGCTGGTTGGCGTACGGGGAACCCTCACCCTGCTCCAGGACGAGCGCGTCCTCGCTGGGCTTGAGTCCGGCGTCGAGCGCGTAGTTGCCGTTGATGACGGCCAGCTCGGCGTCAGCCATCGACGCGGCCACCTGGGCGCCGTCGACCGTCACCAGATCGAAGTTCTTCGGGTTGTCGGTCACGTCCAGGGTGGTGGGGATCTCGACGTCGGGGTCGAGTGTGATCAGCCCGGCGGTCTCGAGCAGCTGCAGCCCGCGGGCGGTATTGGCGGGGTCGTTGTTGAGCAGGATGGTCCCGCCTTCGGCGGCCTCGTCGACCGAGCTGTAGCCCTTGTCCGTGTAGATGCCCATGGGCTCGATGTGGACGTCGGCGATGGCGACGAAGTCGTACCCCTTCTCGTCGATCTGCTGAGCCAGGAAGTTCGGCGTCTGGTAGAAGTTCGCCGCCAGGGAGCCGTCGTTCAAGGAGGTGTTGGGCGTCTGGTAGTCGTCGATCTCGACGATGTCGAGGTTGAGCCCGGCGTCGGCGGCCAGGTTGTCCTGCACCCACTGGAGGATGGTGACGTGCGGCTGCGGGGTGGCGCCGATGGTGATGGTGGCGACGTCGCCGTCGACACTGATGCCGTCGACGGCGGCCCCGGTGGCGGTGTCATCGGAGGAACCGCCGGAGCAGGCGGCCAGAGTGAGAGCGACGGCGGAGGCGAGGCCACCGGCCAGGACACTGCGACGGGTGATGCTGGAGGTCATGGTGAGAATCCTTGTCGTGAAGGTGGTTGAAGAGATTTGTCAGGCATGCGGGCGACCGACAATTGGCGGTTATGCCGCCCGGGGCCGATCCGGAACGGGGTAGCCGAGCCGTTGGGTCCGTAGGACCTCCGGTGACTCCGGCTGGTCGAGGCTCAGCGGTGGTCGACCAGCCGGCTGAGCATGTCGCCACACACCTGGATGACGGCGACGATGAGCACGATTAGCACGACGACGATCACCATGACGTCAGGGTCGTTCTGCCGGTAGCCATGCTGGATGGCCAGGTCGCCCAGGCCGCCGCCGCCCACGGTGCCGGCCATGGCGGTGTAGCCGAGCAGGGTGATCAGGGTGACCGTGGCGGACTGGATGAGGGTGGGCATGGCCTCGCGCACCAACACACCCCAGGTGATTTGGCGGCCGGAGGCACCCATCATGAGGGCGGCCTCGACCTTGCCGTGGTCGACGTCGTTGATGGCGGTCTCCACCAGGCGGGCGTAGAAGGGGATGGCGCCAATGGTGAGGGGCACGCAGGCCGCGCCCCAGCCCAGGGAGGTGCCCACGAGCATGCGGGTGAACGGGATCAGCGCCACCATGAGGATGATGAAGGGCATGGACCGTCCGATGTTGACGATCTGGGAGAGCACCTCGTAGACGGCCCGGTTGGGGTGCTGGCCGCGCTTGCCTGTGGTGACCAGCGCCAGTCCCAGCAGCAGGCCGATGGCGATCGTCAGTGCGCCGGACACGCCCAGCATCTGGAAGGTCTCCAGGGTGGCCGGGCCGAGTTTGCGCTGGATGGCGGGATTGTTGAACCAGGTGTCGTCACCGCTGGCGGCCAGGGTGAGGACTCCGGCGCGGGCGGTCGAGGCGATCGTCCCGGTGGAACCGATCAGCGTGTTCATGCGCGCACCTCCGCGGTGACGCCCGCTTCACGCAGGGCGGTAAGCGTGCCCGCCGCCTGATCGGCGGGGATGGTGAGGGCCAGACGGCCGACCTGGGCGGAGCCCAGGGTCTCGAACAGGCCGCCGGCGACGTCGGCGCCCCGCTCGGCCGCGAGCGCCAGCACGTGGGCGGCGGCGGGTTGGCCGGGATGGGCGGTGAGCGCAACGTCGATGACGACATTGCCGCCGTCGAGCGCCCCATCGGGGATCTCGGGGGTGGGGACGAGTTCGTGGGAGAGCCGGGAGTCGACGTCGGAGACGACCGTCTCGATCGGCCCGGACTCTACGACGCGGCCGGCCTGAAGCAGGCTCACGGAGTCGCAGATCTGCCGGACCACGCTCATCTCGTGGGTGATGATCACGACGGTGACGCCGAGGCGGTCGCGCACATCCCGGATCAGGCCCAGGATCTGGCGGGTGGTCTCCGGGTCCAGGGCGCTGGTGGGCTCGTCGCACAGCAGCACGGAGGCTGATCCGCGAGCGCCCGGGCGATGCCGACGCGCTGCTGCTGGCCGCCGGAGAGCTGGGAGGGGTAGGAGGAGCCGCGATCGGCCAGGCCGACCAGGTCGAGCATGCGGGCGACCGTCTCGTGGCGCTGCCCCTTGGGCACGCCGGCGAGCGCGAGCGGGTAGGCGACGTTCTGGGCGGTGGTGCGCGACTCGAGCAGATTGGCGTGCTGGAAGACCATGCCGATGGCGCGGCGGGCCTCGCGCAGGTCGCGGGCGGACAGGTCGGTCATGTCCTTGCCGGCGACGCGCACCTCCCCGAAGGTGGGACGCTCCAGGCTGGTCAGGCAGCGCACCAGCGTGGACTTGCCGGCGCCGGAGGTGCCGACGATGCCGTGGATGGAGCCGGCGCGCACGTCCAGGTTCACCCCGTCCAGGGCGCGCACGGTACTCCCGCCCGGGAGCTTGTACACCTTGTGGACGTCGCGCAGGGAGATCATGGGTTCCGTGAACGCGGCCGGTGCGGCACCGGCCGGCGTTTCCGCACCGTCTCCCCCTGCCGCAGCAGGTGGCGGGGATGCAGGTGATTGCGTCACGTGGTCCTCCATCGGTCCTGGCGGTAGCACCCTCACCGCGAACGGGGGTTGCTGCAACGTCGATGAGCCAGGTCTCTCGGTTGCTCTGGATGGTTGGCGCCTACGTTAGGCGGCAGGCGGCGCCCGGAGCAAGCCGACGGTCGAAAACGATGCGCGCATCACTACACCGAGACCGGCACTATGACGTACTGAAACCGACACAAGTTACGCACCGAGACCGCTATGGCGGCGCACGTGACAGGATGCAGCCATGACACCCACGAGCGCAATGACCCCGGCAACGCAGCCGGAACCAACCAGCCACCGATCCTCCCCCACCGCTGTGATGCCCGGGCGGACATCGGAACTAGTAACCGACATCCTGGGCGAGCCGTGGGTCGCGCGCACCATTCCCGTCACCGACTCCCCCGCCGCCCCGGGCGCGGATCACGCCGTGCTCGTCCACCAACGGGAGGCGGTGCCGCCTCCGAGCCCGGAGGGGCGTCCGGGGGCGCCCCGGCATGAGCGCGCGGTGCTGTACCTGCACGGCCGCAATGACTACTTCTTCCAGACCTGGCTGGCCGACGCGTTTTTGGACGCCGGGTACGAGTTCTACGCGCTAGACCTGCGCGCGTGTGGCCGGGCGGGCGTGGGCTACTGGTCCCCGCACGACGTACGCGACCTGCGCGTGCACGATGAGGAAATCGCCGAGGCGCTGCGCATCATCCGCCAGGAGCACGGGCACTCCACGGTGGTGCTCAACGGGCACTCCACCGGCGGGCTGCAGGCCGTCATCTGGGCCGGAGACCACCCCGGCTCGGTCGAGGCGGTCACGCTGAACTCTCCGTGGCTGCAGTTGAACTCCTCCGGCCTGGTGCGCTCCTACGGTTCGGCCTTCATCGACCTGCTCTCGCGTCGCGACCCCGACCGCATAATCGACAACCCCGCCGAAATCAGGCACTCGAGCCGGCCGAGGTTGCTTCCTCCGCGTGGCACACCGAAGGCGGGTCGGCAGGTTCTCCGCAGAAGGCCGACACCGCCATCGCCGTCCCGGTGGACACCGATCCCGGGCCGATCGAAGTGGACATCTACGCCCGCACCCTGCACCGCCGCTGGGGCGGCGAGTGGGACTGGGACCTGTCGTTGAAGCCCTCGCCGTCGTTCCCGGTACGCGCGGGCTTCCTGGCAGGTATCCGCCGCCTGCAGCGGGAGGTGCACCACGGGCTCGGCATCAGCGTGCCGGTGCTGGTGTGCTGCTCGACGGCGTCGGGCGGGCCGGGTATTTCACGCCAGGAGGCGCTGCGGTGCGACACGGTGCTGTCGGTGGAGCAGATCGTGGAGCGCTCGCGGTTCCTGGGGGATGACGTCACCGTGGTGCAGATCCCCGGTGGCGTGCACGACCTAGTGTTGTCGCCGTCCCCTGTGCGCGAGGAGTACCTGTCCACCCTGACGGGATGGCTCACCGAGCGGCTGGGCTGAGCCCGCCGTCGGTCCGGGGCACCGCTCACCTCGCTCCGGGCGCTCCCACCAGTTCCGCGAGGGCGGGGGCCAGGGCATCGCTGACGCGTTCGACGACGTCGAGGGTGTCGACGAAGTCGGCCATGGTGCCGTACCAGGGGTCGGGTACGTCCAGGGTTTCCGCGCGTCCAGATGCGCCGAGTGTGTCTGCCGCTGCCGTCGGGTCGTACTCGCGGAACATGCGAATGCGGCCAGGGTCGACGCCGAGGCGCTCACCGCGGCGCGTCAAGGCGCGCAGATGGGCGCTGGTCATTGCCAGGATGAGGTCGGCCCGGCGCAGTTCGGCGTCGGCAATGCGGTGGGCGGCGTGCTCAGTGATTGCGACGGCGGTGGCGCGAGCGGCCGGATCGGCACCAACGCCGTAGCCTCCCTCGGCCAGGATGCGCCGCGCGCGGGGGTCCATAGGGTTGCCGGACTCCTCGTCGGATACGCCCGCAGAGGTGACGACGACGCCGCCGGGGCCGCCGGTGGGGATATCGGCCGCGATGAGGCGATCGATGAGCACGACCTCGGCCATCGCGGAGCGGCAGATGTTGCCGGTGCACACCATGACGACGCCGTAGGGCGCGGCCGGATCACGCGGCGCGGGTAGGTCGAGGGCCGCAGCGTCGGTCGGCCAAGCGGCACCGGCCGTGGCGCCGTCGTCGGGTGTGGACGTTGCAAAGCCGAGTCGTGAGGTCATGACAGGAGAGTGGCGGACTCAAGGCGAGGTTTCAAGCTAAGACAGGTAGCGGAGCCTCCCCGGCGGGTCATAAGGCCGATCAGCTACTCGTCAACACGCCTGGGGCTCTGAACAGGCCCGGACGAGTCTCTGACCACGAGACTGCCATGAATCTTCTGGTGTTCAGGCCGCATAAAGCTCTCATCCGGTGCCCGATTCGCCGCTATTGCATCGACCAGCCTGTCGGCCGCCAGACGTCCCTTGGTACGGATGGACTGCCGCACCGTAGTCAGGCTCGGACGCGCCCACCGCGCCTCGGGAATGTCGTCGAAGCCAGTGACCGAAACCTGCCCCGGCACGTCAACGCCGCACTCCTCCAAGGCGTCCAGCGCACCGAGCGCAATCACATCGGAGAAGCACAGGAACGCGGACGGACGGTCCCCGGACTCCCAGATCATTCGCACTCCTTGGCTACCTGCCTCACGCGTACAAGGCAGCTCTGTCACGCGCAGTCTCACCTCACCAGTAAGCCCGCGTTCCGCGATCGCCTTACGGACACCCTCATACCGTTGCAGCAACGTGCCGTGCCACCCGCTCGGCCCAGCGTCCTGCCCGGACTCGAACACGAGCAACTGGATGTCACGGTGTCCGAGGTCAAGCAGGTGCCGAGCAACCTCACTTGTTGCCTCGATCTCATCGAGCCCAACCGCCGGGACCTCCGCCAACGGATCACCGTCAATGACGACGAACGGCATTCGTTGCCGTTGAATGGCCTTGATCTCGCTCCTGTCTCGTTCGATGCCAACGACGAGAAAGCCGTCGACTACCGACACGGGCACCGACTTGGCCAGCGACCCCTTCAATGGCGGGATCAAGAGTAGGAACAACCCTTCACGGGTGCAGACCTGGCCAATGCCCGCAATGAGTTCGGCATAGTAGGGGTTGGCGAAGATGCCATCGATCGGTTGCGGAAGCAGCAGGCCCAGGTTCCTGGTGGTCCGGGTCCTCAGCATCCGCGCCGCCGGATCTCGGACGTAACCGAGTTCTTCGGCTGCTTTGTGGATCTGTTCAACCGTGCTCCGAGCCAGCCGGCCCGGATTGTTGTAAGCGAAAGAGACCGCCGACGTCGAGACCCCAGCACGCTCGGCGACGTCCTTCATCGTCGCCCGCGGAGCACGAGGCGTCACCGTACCTCCTCAACGACCCAGACAGACCTTCCGGGGACTGCCAGCCAATCACCGAACACGTGCGTCGGCGGCGTCGCTAAACGACCTTCTACCAGCATCACCAAATCCCGCCCCTGCGGCGGCATCACGTCGGCGGGGAGCACTGTCGGTGCGGAGTTCCGATTAATAAGTGTGATGGTACTCCCCTTCGCGGTCTTGTTCCTTAGCGCGATCACGTCCCCGACAGCATACGGAATCTCCAACTTTCCGCGCCCCAACGAGACCGAATCTCGCCTCGCAGCGGTGAAAGACTTGAAGGCAGCCAGCAGTTCAACACTCCAGTCGCGCTGGTCCCACAGCATACAACCACGGCACCCAGGGTCATTGTCTCCAACCATGCCGATCTCGTCGCCATAGTAGATCATCGGCGCACCCGGGAACGCAAACAGCAGACCAAGCGCCTCACATACCGCCGCAACATCACCCCCACACTCTTGCAACAGCCTTGGAGTGTCGTGGCTTCCCAGTAAGTTCATCATCGCCGGCGCCGCATGTCGCGGGATCTGGTCTTGAAGCGCAAGCGCGGCGGACGCAGTCACGGTCGCATCGGCCGTCCTGGTAGCCGCGTAGCCAAGAGCCAGGTCGCGCACCCCGTAATTCATCGTGCCATCGAACATGTCGCCGTGTAGCCAGCGTGTTGGGGACCGCCACTCCTCACCGATCAGGCAGGCATCAGGGAAGCGATCCTTCACGACAACACGGAACCGCTTCCAAAATGCGTCATTGACAAAATATGGGACATCTAGCCGCCAGCCATCGGCTCCGCGTTCGAGCCAGTGCAGAGCGACCTTGAAGTGATGTTCACGCACATCCGGGTTGCACACGTTCCACTTCGGAAGATAAGCACATCCAGAGCACGTCGCATAGTTGGGCACCGGATGAGACGCCACGGGAAAGTCCTCTACCAGAAACCAATTGACGTACTCCGAGTCAGCTCCCTTCTCAACCACATCCTCGAAGTAGGGGTGGTGCCAGCCGCAATGATTGAACACACCGTCGAGCACAATCCGCATCCCCCGACGGTGCACCGCATCAACGAGCTCGTCGAATGCCGCGTCACCGCCCAGAACCGGATCGATCGCAAAATAGTCCTCGCCGTCGTACCGATGGTTTGTTCCAGCCGTAAACACCGGCGTCAGGTATAACGTATTGGCCCCCACAGCCCGTATATGGTCGAGATTCTTCACAATGCCCTGCAGGTCTCCACCGAAGAAGTTCTCACGAGTAGGCACACCGCCCCATGGCTCAACACCGGCCGGATCGTTACCGTAGTCGCCGTTGCAGAACCGCTCTGGGAATACCTGATAGAACACCGCAGATTCGAGCCACCGTGGCACCAACGCCCGTCTCGCAGTCTGTCGACCTATTGTCATTTCTTCCATGCGAACGCCTTTCATACTCACTGCTTGACCCCACCGGAGGTCAACCCTCTAATCAGAGACCGCTGGAAAAACAGGAACATTACGATCGTCGGGACGGTGGCCATCAACGTGCCAGCCATCAACAGGTGCCATGAGGTGCCGTACCGTCCCTGGAATGCCGTGAGGCCAACTTGGATGGTACGCATCTCGTCGCCGTTGGTAACCAGTAGCGGCCACAAGAAGTCGTTCCACGAGAACAGGGTCGCGAAGATCGTCAACGTTGCCAGCGCCGGACGCGCTAGTGGCAGGACTATCCTGACGAACACTTGAACCCTATTGCAGCCATCAATGCGCGCGGCATCCTCCAGCTCCCTAGGTATCGTTGCGAAGTACTGCCGCAACAGAACAATCCCGAACACATCCGCCAGCCGCGGGACAATAAGCGCGGAGTACGTATCGATCCACCCGAAAGCCACGATAATGGAGAATGCCGGGATGATTGTGACAAAGGTCGGCACCATCATCGTTGACAACAATACGAAGAACAGCAGCTTCTTGCCCGGGAAACTCAGTCTGGCGAACGCATAGGCCGCTAGCGAGTCAAGCACCAGGTGCCCAACAACAATACCCAGGGTCATTAGGATAGAGTTGATATAGTACCGCCCGAAGGGAGCTGCCTGCCAAGCGCGGACATAGTTCTCCCAATGCCACTCCGTCGGGATCACCGTTGTAAACACTTCCGAGCGCTTCTTCAGGGAGGTTAGTAGCATCCACAGGAACGGCGCCACCACTGTGAACGATCCCCCGATTAGCAAAGCATGGCGGAGGTATAGCGTTAGTCGCGTCTCTCTCATTGCTATTCCTTACGCCAGATCCGACTCGCCAGAACCAGACCAGCGCCACTGCACCGCGGTCACGCCAAGAACCAGCAGAAGGCAGACGAACGCTATAGCTGCACCATAACCGAAGTCACCTAACCGGAAAGAGGTACGGTACATCAACATACCAAGGACGTCCGTCCCTCCCGAGGGGCCACCTCCCGTGAGCACATACACTAAGTCAAATGATTGGAAAGCCGTAATTAGAGCCTGGACGACAACGAAGAATGTCATCGGTCGCAATAGCGGGATAGTTATGTGTCGTGTTTTCACCCACGCTCCCGCCCCGTCGAGCGCAGCCGCCTCGTAGCACGATACAGGAAGCGTCTGAAGTGCAGTTAGGTACATGATGGCGTTGAACCCAAGATTCTTCCATACGGTGAGTAGTACAAGCGCCGTTAGGGCACTCCAACGGTGGCCCAGCCAGTCGTAGCCAGCTAACCCCAGCGACTCCAGTGTCTTGTTCAGGATTCCCGAGGGGTCGAGGACATACTTCCAAATAATCGCCGCGGCAACCGACGAGGTCACCGTGGGCAGGAAGTATATCCCGCGGTATATTGCGCGCCCCCTTATCGGAGCGTCCAACAACAACGCGATTGTCATCCCCGATACGACCGACAGGACCGCGACGCCCGCCGCGTATATGACTGTCACCGCCAGGGAATTGATGACGGCTGGGTCGTGAGTCAAGTGTTTATAGTTCGCTAGTCCCGTGAATACCTGCTGCGTACCAAAGCCGCTCCATGATGTCAGCGAGAGGTATGCCGCGGAGACCATTGGGTATATCACGAACACCACAATGACAACGACGGCTGGCGCCAGGAACGCCGCGGCTACCAGGGACTCGCGAGACTTCGCAGAGAGCTGCCGTGACCGGGTCGGGCGCGACGATGACTCTGACGTCGGATTCCCGCGGCGACCCGCGCCCTCCCCGATCACAGCGCGCATGTCAGTTTCCTTCGCTGAGGGCCTCGTTGACTGCATCTTCTGCCGCCTGCAGGGCTTCGTCCACGCTTGCCGACCCGTTGAGAGCCTTCTCAATCTCGACAGCAAAGGCATACGAGGCCTTTGGATACAGCGGAGTTGCCGGCCGCGTGTTCGCGGTGTCCATCGCGTCTACATAAGGCTGCAGTAGTGGTTGCGTGTCGGCAACCCAAGATGTGTAGTCGTCCGACGTTCCGACGTCCTGCCGGACCGGCAGCATTCCGGTGGTCTTGCACCAGTCGAGCACCTGGTCTGGCTCGAGGAACCAGTTCAGGAACGCGATTGCCGTATCTGCACCGTCGCCTTCGAACACCAGAGCTTGCTCCCCACCGAGATTCGTCGCGGCCTTCCCGTCCTCGGGATACGGGGCCTGCCCGGAGCCGAAGTCAAATGGCGGGTCCTCCTGCCAAATCCCGACCATCCACGAGCCTTCCTGGGCCGCCGCCGCGGAACCCTTCTCGAACTCGCCCCATGAAGTAGACGGTGATGGCACTAGTCCCTCATCGATGAGATCGACCCAGAACTGAAGCGCTTTCTTGCCTTCCTCAGTGTTGAACGCCGCAGCGGTGTTGTCTTCGTTGAGGAACTGACCTCCGGCTTGCCACAAGTTGACTTGGAAGTTCCAAGTCAATCCTTCACCGTTGTCGCCGGCCTGCGTGTATAGCTCGTACGCGGGCTTACCCGTCTTGTCGAGAATGGTCCTACCGTTCTCCCGAAGCTCTTCCCAGGTCTCCGGCGGCGTCTCCGGATCGAGGCCGGCTTCGGCGTACAGGTCCTTGTTGTACAGAAGGCCGAGGTTGTTGGCCGACACGGGTACCGATCGCAAGGCGTCACCATCGCTGCCGTACGCCACAAGGTTGGGTAGATGGCGTCGATGACCTCCTGCGACAGCCCACTGGAGAGATCCGCAGTCTTACCTGTGGCCGCGATCTGCGGCGCCCACACTAGATCGCCGATCACCATCGTCGGCAGGGTGTCGGTCTGCGCGGCAGTCTGGATCTTCGTCAGCATGTCCGAGTTTGGGACATTCACAACGGTGAGCTTCACGCCCGGATGCTCGTCCTGGTACCGCTGGACCGCTGCGTCGAACGCGTCCGCGTTTGTCCCATCCCAGTAGTGCCAGATGGTCGCCTCGGTGGAGCCCTGCGAGGCTCCGCCTGAAGACGAGCTGCTACCGCCAGAGGAACCCGGTGCGCAGCCAGCAACCGATGCGAGCGTTCCCACTACCGCGCTCGCGAAGAGGAAGGTGCGTCTGTTCATGTCAACTCCTTGAGGGATGCCGTCACCATTGACTCGATGCTGTGCCCCTTGCCACATGTGCATCGATTTACTATCGTACACCACGAGCTCGGCCGGGTCGACCGAGCCACACCGACAAAGGAGTCAGTCCATGCGATCACGACCTCGTTGGCTTCGTGGTGCGCTTTCGCTCGCCGCCACAGCAGCACTCGCCCTGTCTGGGGCGGCCCTCGCACCCGCCGCCTCTGCAGAGGCATCCACCGCACCTGCCGCCGCGGTAGCATCCACCATCCCATCGCCCGGCCCCCTCGCCCAGGGCGACGTCATCTACCAAGTCCTCGTCGACCGCTTCGCCGACGGAGACACCAGCAACAACGACACCGGCAATGGCGAGTACAACCCGTCAGACCTCGGTTTCTATCACGGAGGTGACTGGAAAGGTCTCACTGACAAGCTTGATTACATCGCGAACCTCGGAGTAACGGCAATCTGGATATCTCCCGTCTCCGAGCAACAGCCTCTATCGAAAGACGGGAACGAAGCGAGTTACCACGGGTACTTTACGCGCGACTTCGCCACTCCCAACGAGCATTTTGGGTCAGCGGAAGAGCTTCAGCAACTCATAGATACGGCACACTCAAAAGGGCTCAAGATGATCCTCGACGTTGTGCCGAACCACACCGCAGACTATCTAGACGCATACGCCACCGAATACTCCTCAGACTCATACCAGCCCGCACAGCCGCTTAATAACGCCGCATACTTCCACCACAACGGCGATTGCAGGTTCGATGGGACCGAAACACAAGATCAAATCGAAAACTGCGATCTTGGTGGGCTCGACGATCTGGATCAGTCGAACCAGGTAGTTTCTGACTACCTTGTCAACACATACAGGGATTGGATCGACATGGGATTCGACGGCGTGAGGGTTGACGCGGCCCGCTCGATCCCCAAGACCTGGTTACAAACCTTCGAACAAGAGATTGGAGTGCCTTCATTCGGTGAGGTGTTCGTTGGAGACGTTGACTATGTGGCCGACTATGAGAACTACGAATGGGGAACACTTGATTTCCCATACTTCTTTACTACTCGCGAAGTCTTTTCTGCTGATACGGATATGACCGCACTTAGCACCCTCTTCGCTCAGGACTATAAATACGCGAACCCGAACCAACTCGAGACCTTTATTGACAATCACGATCGCGCACGTTTCTTAACCTGGGCCAACGACGACTACCAGCGCCTACGCTCGGCACTAGCGTTCCTGATGTCTACCCGCGGAGTTCCAGTCATTTACTACGGCACCGAACAAGCGATGGACGGCAACGGCAACGGCAACGAAGTGCCGATCGCAAACAAGGACAACCGCCAAGACATGACGTCGTTTGACGAGTCCGCAACCATATACACGTACATCCAAAGACTCAACACGGTAAGGGCGGCAGTACCTGCACTCCAGACAGGTACCCAGCGAGAAATGTGGTCAGACTCATCTTTCTACTCGTTCTCGCGACGCGATGACAGTACTGGCCTTGAATCTATCACCACATCCACCAACTCCTGGGACTCACAGACTCGCACTATTCCCCTGAGGGCCGAAAGCAGCCTTTCTGTAGGCACTGTGCTTGTCGATGCGATGAATACCTCGAATACCACGACAGTCACCGCGGGAGGCATAACCGGGAAGCAAATCACGGTTACGATTCCCGAGCACAGCACCGCCATCTTCGTACAGCAGGGAACGGTTTCCGCTTACACGCCGACCACTAATCCGACCACCGTCGTACGGGTGCACTACGACGCCGGATGGGGCAACAGCATCGCAATAAGAGGCAATGCCTACCCTTTCACCTGGGATGCAGGACGAGGAGCACACACAGTCAGCAATGACGTGTGGGAATACCGCACGGAACGAATCCCCGAGAATCAAACATTCGAAGTCAAGGCGCTGCTGAATGACGAAGTCTGGCAGACCGGAGGCAATATCACAGTGACAGGAGGTTCGACAGTAGACATATACCCGAACTTCTGATTGAATCCCACCAGCAGTTCACTCAAGCAGATCAGCGTGGTTCAAGGAACCCAGTTTCCTTGAACCACGCTGATCTGCCGTCTGAAGACAAAGGAGTCACCTGCCGCGGATGATCACGGAGCTGCCCAGGGCGAAGGGGAAGCCCGGGCGCAGCAGGCACTCCACCACCGGCTGCGCCATATCCGTCAGCCGCTCGAGATCCAGTCCTTGCGCCCCCTGCGGCCCTTCCCGGCCGAGCAGACTCTGATAGGGGACGTCCAGATCCAGCAGGGTCATGTTGTCAGCGCGCCTGGCGTGCGCCCAGGCGCCGTCGTCCATGTCCAGCAGGGTGCCCAGATGGAAGTGCATGACCTGGCGGGCGTCCACCTCACTGACCACGGAAAGCAGATGGTGGGCCTCGGGATCGCGCGGGGCGCGCAGCGTGAACAACAGGATCGCGCCGTCGCGCGCCGCCCGCAGCATGAGACGACCGATGTGAACAGAGAACCCGACGAGGTCCAGGCCGGTTCCGGCGCCCATGGCCTCCTCCACCGGCAGGGCCTTCGACAGGCGGATGGGCGCCCCGTCGCCAGGGTCGTTAATAGCGCGGCGACCCGACGGCGTGACCGCGCGCAGCCGCAGCACCGGGCCATCGTCGGAGTCGGGTGCCGCCGGCAGCAGGGTGGCGGCCTCGACCAGCTCCTGCCAGCCGCCGGGCGTGACCGACGGACCGGCTTCGGCCTGAACATGGCCCAGGCCCAGGATGGAGGAGAAGTCGACGTCGTCGAGCGGGCGGTGCCAGGTGATGTCGGCACCGTCGTGCCACAGGGGCAGAATTCCGTTGAACGGAACCCCGAAGCGGACATGCTCGGGCTGCGGCGGGGCGACATGGCGCCCATGGGACCGGCTGCGGCGCGGAGAGGAACGACCGGGAATTTGAGAGCCGGGGGTCGTCGCGGACCGACTACCGTGGAAAGGAGTCCAGGCTCCGCCTGCCCGTTCGGAAGGCCGCCTCGGGGCGCCTCGTCCCGCCTTCCCGCGAAGTACTCGCTCATGGGGCCAGCCTAAGGTGCCGACGCCGAAAGGTGTTACCGCGGCGCGACCCTCCTTTCCCGCGTGCGGACTCTCCGGCAAAGCGCTGGCGGATCGCCCCGACACCCTCCCAGCAGCCGACCACCGACACCGAGAACACGCCGGCGGGCGACTCCTCCAGGTGACGGTGCCGCACTCCGTCTCCCGTCCGGAGAACCCGCACTACGACGACGTGCTGCGCTCCCTGGCCCGGTGCAGTCCCGACTTCTACTACGACCGCCACCTGCACCGCTACACGCGCGCCGAACTCACCAAACTCCTGGACGCCGACCTGGCTTCGACCGACCTCGGTGAAGAGAGGTGAGTCAGTGGGCGGGCGGGGCGGTGGAACCGCGCACTACCAGCTCGGTGGGGATGACGATGCGCCGACTGCCGTCCTGCACGCCGGAGGCGACCTGCTCCAGTACCAGGTTGACCATCTCCACGCCCGCCCGGTAGAAGTCCTGCCGGATGGTGGTCAGCGGCGGGAAGCAGTACTCACCGAGCTCGAGCCCGTCGAAGCCCACCACGGACACGTCGTCGGGCACGCGCCGTCCCTGTTCGTGCAGGGCGCGGATCAGACCGATAGCCACCTCATCATTGGCGCAGAAGACCGCCGTAACCTCCGGATCGACGGCGAGCCTCTGACCGGCGGCATAGCCCGCCGCGGCGTCCCAGTCACCCGGGACGGCCTCGGGCACCTCCCGGCCGGCCTCCTCCAGCAGGCCGCCCAGGCGGCAGAGCGGATCAACGCCGACTGGGAATCGGCCGGGCCGGTGATGTGATGGACGGTGCGGTGCCCGAGCTCAAGCAGGTGCCCCACCGCGGCGCGCACGCCTCCAACCTGGTCGGCCGACGCCGACGGGTAGTAACCCACAAGCGCCGAGTCGGAAACGGCCACGGGCATGCCGGCGGGCAGCGCCAGGTGCTCACGGCCCGCGCGCCCCGCCTGGACCACGACGAGCCCGTCCACCGCCTGCGCGGCCAACCGGTGAACGGCGGCCCCCATGTCCTCGGACTGGGGGCGGTCCACCTGCACCATCGACACGGTGTAACCGGCGTCCCAGGCGGCCTGCAGCACCCCATTGGTGGTCTGAGCCTCGCCGGTGCGCAGGATCTGCTGGGTGAGCACGCCGATGGCCTTGAAGGACCCGCTGCGCAGTGCCTGGGCGGCGCGGTTGGGCGTATAGCCGAGCTGCTGCATGGCATGCAGCACCCGGTCTCGAGTGGCAGGACGCACGTTCGTGGCACCGGCCGAGACACGGGAAACGGTCTGGGAGGAGACGCCGGCCAGGCGGGCGACGTCGGCGACCGACGGCGCACCTAGATCGCGTTTTTTCCCAGCCACCTTCGTGAGCCTAGCAGCCCGCCTGGGCGCAAGCGGCAGCCCAATCCATGACCACGGTAATGATAACGTCATCATAATAGACGCACGCCTCCTCGGTGATGCCTTCGAGTTAACCCACTAGTTGCTGGACAAACTCACATCTTCTCAACTCGTCCCATAGTATGTTAACGTCGACATACGTGGAGCGCCAGCCCCCCACCGCCCACGCGCTTCGCACCGGCGCCACCGGCGTCGTCCGGCACCAGACCCAGGCGAGCCGCCCGGCCCGCCACCGCACACAGGAGAGTCAGCGATGATCCTTCCCGGGCACCACGAGGACCTCACCGTCCTGCACGAAGGCACCCTCCCCCACCGCGCCTACTACATCCCCGCCTCCGAGCCCGCCTGCACCGCACCCTGGCAGCGAGAGTCCTCCGACCGCTTTCAACTACTGGGCGGCGATTGGGCCTTCGCCTACTATCCGGGCTCTTACGCCGTTCCCGAGGAGTTCTGGGCGCCCGCGACCCCCACCGCCGGGCTGGAACGCATCCCGGTCCCCTCCAGCTGGCAGCACCAGGGCTACGACCACCACCAGTACACGAACTACCGCTACCCCATCCCCCTGGACCCGCCCTACGTGCCGCAGGACAACCCCTGCGGCACCTACGTGCTCGACTTCGAACACACCGCCCCGGCTGCCGCCCCGCGCACCCATCTGGTGTTCGAGGGCGTCGACTCCTGCTTCTACGTGTGGCTGAACGGCCGCTACCTCGGCTACAGCCAGGTCTCCCACGCCACCAGCGAGTTCGACGTCACCGACTACCTGCTCCCGGGCACCAACCGGCTGGCCGTGCTCGTGCTCAAGTGGTGCGACGGCACCTACCTGGAGGACCAGGACAAGTTCCGCACCTCCGGCATCTTCCGGGACGTCTACCTGCTGGACCGTCCCCAGGACTGCCTGTTCGACTACGCCGTCGTCACCACACTCGACGGCGACACCGGCACCGTCACCATCCGCGGCGCCTTCCGCGGCCGGCCGGTCCCCACCCGCCTTGAGCTGCGCGACGCCACGGGCGCCCTCGTCGCCGACGGCGAGCTGGAACCTGCCGACGCCGTCTCCCCGTACTCGCATGCCGCCGTCCTGCAGCTGACCGACCCGCACCCCTGGTGCGCGGAGGACCCCTACCTGTACACGCTACACATCACCACCCCCGGGGAAGTCATCACCGAACGCGTGGGACTGCGCGAGGTCACCACCGCGGGCGCCGTCCTGTACGTCAACGGCGCCCCGGTAACCCTGCGCGGGGTGAACCGGCACGAGTCCGATCCGGTGACCGGGCCGGTGGTCGGCGTCGAACACATGCTGCGCGACCTGAAGCTGATGAAGCAGCACAACATCAACGCGGTGCGCACCGCCCACTACCCCAACGACCCGCGCTTCTACCAGCTGTGCGACGAGTACGGCTTCTTCGTCATGTCCGAGGCGGATGTGGAATCCCACGGCACCCAGGTGCGGGTGTTGGCCGACTCCTCCTGGGAGAGCCAGGTGGAGCACTGGAACGAGCCCATCGCGGACAACCCCGAGTGGACCGAGCCCACCCTGGACCGGGTGCGCGCACTGGTGGAGCGGGAGAAGAACCGCCCCTGTGTGATCTCCTGGTCGGCCGGCAACGAGTGCGCCTACGGGTGCACCTTCGAGGCGGCGCTTGCCTGGATCAAGGCCGCCGACCCCACCCGGGTCACTCACTACGAGAGCGCCTTCTACCGCGACTCCAAGCGCAGCTACGACTACTCCGGCATCGACCTGTACGGGCGCATGTACCCCGCGCTAGACGAGGTGCGCGACTACCTGGACGCCGACCCGGACCAGCCCTTCCTGCTGGTGGAGTACTGCCATTCCATGGGAAACAGTCCCGGCGACCTGGAGGAGTACTGGAAGCTGATCCTGGCGGAGCCGCGCATGTGCGGCGGCTTCGTGTGGGAGTGGTGCGACCACGCCATCCGCGCCGGGAGCGTAGACGGGCGCCCCGTCTACCTGTACGGCGGAGACAGCGGGGAGCTGCTGCACGACGGCAACTTCTGCGTGGACGGGCTAGTCTCCCCCGACCGCGTCCCGCACACCGGACTGCTGGAACTGAAGAACGTGCAGCGGCCCGCGCGCGTGGTCGACTTCGACGCGGGCGCCGGCACGCTCACGCTGCGCAACGACCTGGACGCCACCGACCTGGCCGAGTACCTGGAGATCACCTACCAGGTGCGGTGCGACGGCCTCGTCGTCGACTCCGGAGTGGTGCCGTTGCCGGAGTCGGTGCCGCCGCACACCACCGTCACCGTCCCCTGTGCCGCGCAAGTACCCGAGTCCGGCCGCTGCCACCTGCTGCTCTCCTACCGGCTCAGGGCCCAGGTGCCGCTGTTGGAACGCGGGCACGATCTCGGCTTCGACGAGGTACCACTGCCCACCGCCCACCCGCGCCACCTCGTGCTGGACCGGCTGGCCGAACTGGCCGATGCGTCGTCGGACGCGACGGCGGCCACGCCCACGGTGACGACGACGGGACCGACCGGACTGGTAGTGGCCGGAGACTCCTTCAACTACGAGTTCGACACCCGCACCGGCCTACCCAGCCGGCTGGTGGTGGGCGGCCGCAGTCTGCTCACCCGCCCCATGGAGATCAACACCTGGCGCGCCCCCACGGACAACGACGCCGAAGTGCGCAAGCAGTGGGAGACGGCCCAGTACCACCGCACCTCCGCCCGCGCCTACCGAGTGGCCGCCGAGGAGCGAGCGGACGCCGTCGTCGTGCAGGTGGAGCTGTCGGTGGGCGCGCCCGCGGTACAGCCGGTGCTGCGGGCCTCCGGCACGTGGACCATCACTCCCTCCGGGCTGATCGAGTTGGAGGCGCGGGTCCAGCTCGACCCGGCCTTCCCGCCGCTGCCGCGCCTGGGCCTGCGCCTGTTCCTGCCACCGTCCATGACCGCCGTCGCCTACCACGGGCTGGGACCTCACGAGAGCTACGCGGACAAGCGCCGCGCCGCCTATCACGACACCTTCCACAGCGATGTCGACGCCCTCCACGTGCCCTACCTGCGTCCGCAGGAGGGCGGCAGCCACGCCGACTGCGACTACGTCACCGTCAGCGACGACGTCGCCTCTCTGACCGCGGCCGGTCTTGGCCCACTGTCCTTCAACGCCTCCCGGTATACCCAGGAGGAGCTCACCCGTGCCCGCCACGACGTCGAGTTGCGGCCGTGCGCCGCCACGGTGCTGTGCCTGGACCGAGCCATGGCCGGAATCGGCTCCGCCTCCTGCGGGCCCGCCCTGCGGGACATCTACCAGGTCGATCCCAAACACCTGACGGACCTGGGCATTCATCTCTTCCTCCTTCCATCCATCACCCCCACCCGCGGCGAATCTGTGCTCGCGGACTCGACTCACAGTGAGGTCAACTGATGCAAGAGAAGAAGTACCTCAAGTGGTACAACAAGGTCGGTTACGGCTCCGGCGACGTGGCCGGGAACGTGGTGTACGCGCTGCTGTCCGCGTTCGTCATGATCTACCTGACCGACACCGTCGGGCTGAACTCCGGCGTGGTCGGCACGCTCATGATGCTGTCGAAGTTCTTCGACGGCTTCTCCGACATCATCTTCGGGACCCTGCTGGACCGCACCCGCACCCGCATGGGTAAGGCCCGCCCCTGGATGCTATGGGGCTTCGTGGGCTGCGCGCTGATGATCATCGCCGTCTTCGCCATTCCGCCTAGCCTGGGCGAGACCGCCCAGTACGCCTGGTTCTTCATCGCCTACACGCTGCTGAACTCGGTGTTCTACACGGCCAACAACATCGCTTACTCCTCGCTGACCGCCCTGATCACCAAGAACAGCGCCGAGCGCGTGCAGATGGGCTCCATTCGCTTCATGTTCGCCTTCGGCACCAGCCTGCTGATCCAGACCTTCACCGTTAAGGGTGTGGAGCTGCTGGGCGGAGGCGCCGAGGGCTGGCGCACCATCGCCATCATCTACGCGCTCATTGGCCTGGCGGTGAACACCCTGTCGGTGATGTCGGTGCGTGAGCTGTCCCCCGAGGAGCTCGCCGACCGCTCCGGCATGCCGGCCGAGGACGCCGAGCGTGCCGCGGCCGCCGACGCGGCCGGCTCGGAGAAGCTGCCGTTCAGGGAGTCCATGCAGCTGCTGCTGGCCAACAAGTACTACCTGATCATCCTGGTGGTCTTCCTGATGACCCAGATCTTCACCGCCACGCTCAACATGGGCATCTACTTCATGACCTATATCCTGGGCGACGCGAACCTGCTGGGCGTGTTCGCCTGGGCGATCAACATCCCGCTGATCGCCGGCCTGTTGGCCACCCCCTGGGTGGTATCCCGGGTGGGCGGCATGTACCACGTCAACATCGTCGGCTACATCATCGCGATCCTCGGGCGGCTCGGAGTGGTGGCCGCGGCCTACGCGGGCAGCCTGCCGCTGATGCTGATCTGCTCTGGAATCGCCTCCATCGGCATGAGCCCGCTGCAGGGGACCGTAAACGCGCTGATCGCGGAGGCCTCTGAGCACACCTTCCTGCGCTCGGGCAAGCGCATCGACGGATTGATGTTCTCCTGCACCTCGCTGGGCGTGAAGGTCGGCGGCGGCCTGGGCACGGCGCTGGCGGGCTGGCTGCTGGCCGCGAGTGGTTATATCGCCAACGCCCCGGTGCAGCCCGATTCGGCGATCAACATGCTGTACTTCATGTACCTGTGGATCCCGGCGATCGTCAACGGCATCATCCTGTTCCTGCTCTCCCGGCTGGACGTGGAGCGCTCCAACGATCGCCTGCGTGCCCAGACGGTCGAAGGGGCGGCCGCCGCGCAGCCGCTGGAGCGCTAACCGACGTCGGTGCGCCGCTCAGCCTGCGATTTACGACCCCGGGGGTGCGTTTCACGACCTCCCCGGGGTCGTATTTCGTACTCCAAGGTCGTAAAGCGCGCGAGCCGCACCGGTTCACCGCACCGCTCCCGCACTGAGGTGCCGCTACCCAGCGCGCCTCGCCACGATTTCGCATCGCGCCGGTAACATTTGCATCATGCTCCCTTCGGCACTCTCCCGGCAGCAAGACCTCGAGCTCCGCTACCGATCGGCAGCAGTGCGCGATTTGCTGGCCACCGGAGTACGCGTGGCACGCAGCCGTGGCCTGTCGGAGGTCAACCGCGACTCGGTGACCACCACGCTGGCCGTCGGGCTTGGTCGCCTGTACGAGATCGTCCTCGGCCTGCGCAATCTGAAGCTGCACGGGCAGTGGGCGCCGCAGACGGATGGTGTCGGCCCCTTCCTTCCCGACCTGCTGTCCATGCACGACGCGGTCTTCGACTTCCTCAGCCTGTCGTCGCAGGACCCCGGGGAGGCAACTCGTTGGCTCAGCCGGATCAATACCGATCCGACCGTGCCGCGACTCGTATCCGCCCTGAGCGCCTACTGGGACTGCGCCGCGGCCGGCCCCGCCAGCACACACGGCACCGTGCGCGCGTGGAACGACGTCGAGGGGGCCGTGCAACCGACTCCGGAGGAACCCGCACTGAACATTCTGGGCGGTCCCAACGGAGAGCCTGCCGAGTATCTGGCTTGGCGGCGCGCGGTGAGCACCTCCCGGAGCTCCGCGAGATCATCCACCGGCGAGCGGCTGGCCGATGCGGTGGAGGCCATCTGGTTCGCACTGGGCATCTGCGGGCGCGACGGCGCGCTCGGCCGCCCCGGGGAGGTCTTCGCCGCAGAGGTACTACCCATCCGCGCCACGTTGGCTGCGGCCTAGACGACGTCGCGCGGCGAGTGCGACCGACGGCCGGAAGCACACGCCGGAGGCGACCTACACGGCTTCGGCGGCGGGCCGTCCGCTCCTGCCATCGAGTCATCGCCGTCGGCGCCTCCACCATGGCCGTCGCGGCCCCTCAATCGACCCTTTTTATGAGAACCGTTCTCGCATATAATCGTTCGTGCCCGAGCTGGCTCAGCCGCCAACGCCGCGACAACGTCGTCCCGAGCACTCGCACAATCCAGCCAGGAGGCACATCATGCCCACCCAATCGCGCCCCGACCAGCGCGCCCAGATGGACCGGATCCGGCACGGCGCCGGCTTCATCGCCGCCCTCGATCAGTCCGGCGGCTCCACCCCGCGCGCGCTGAAGGCCTACGGCATCGAACCCGATGCGTGGAGCAGTGAGGAGGAGATGTTCGACCTCGTCCACGCCATGCGCACCCGCGTCATGACCAGCCCCGCCTTCACCTCCGAGCGGATTCTCGCCGCCATCCTGTTCGAGCGCACCCTCGACTCCGAGGTTGAGGGCCGCCCCACCGCCGACTACCTGTGGGATGTCAAGGGCATCGTCCCCTTCCTGAAGGTGGACAAGGGCCTGGCCGAGGAGGCTCACGGCGCCCGCGTCATGAAGCCGATCCCGAATCTGGAAGACACCCTGGCCAAGGCCGCGGACAAGCACGTCTTCGGCACCAAGATGCGCTCGGTCATTCTGCACGCCGACACCCAGGGCGTGGCCGCCGTCGTCGACCAGCAGTTCGAGATCGCGAACCAGATCCTCGACGCCGGACTCACCCCCATTATCGAGCCGGAGGTGGACATCCACGCCCCGGACAAGACCGGCATCGAGTTGCTCCTGCTCGCCTCGCTCAACGCCCACCTGGACGACCTGCGCGAGGGCCGCGACGTGGTCCTCAAGCTGACCATCCCGTCGGTCACGGACTTCTACCACGCACTCATGCACCACCCGCGCGTCGCCCGCGTGGCCGCCCTGTCCGGCGGCTACACGCGTGCCGAGGCCGTCCGCCGCCTGGCCCGCAACCGCGGCCTGATCGCCAGCTTCTCCCGCGCCCTGCTGGAGGGGCTGGACGTCTCGCAGACACAGGCGGAGTTTGACGCCGCCCTGGAGGCCTCGATCGCCGAGGTCTACCGCGCCTCGACCACCTGAGCGCGGCCGCGTGGAATGCTGGACCGGTGCGTACCCGACCCGGCTTCCGCAAACAGGACGATCTACCCGGCGCCACCCGCCTGGAGGCGCAGGGACTGGCCTGGCTCGGCCAGGCGATGGCCGACGGCGGCGCGTACGTGGTGCCCGCGCGCGCCGGCGACGGCTGGCTGGAGGAGCCGCGACTCACCGATTCTCGCGTGACGCCGGCCGCCGCCGAGGCCTTCGGACGGGCCCTGGCCGTCACCCACGCCGCCGGGGCGCCCGCCTTCGGGTGTGCCCCTCCCGGGTGGGATGGGCGCACCCAGATGGGGCGCAGCAACATCCGCCTGCGCCCGCACGCGTTCGAGTCCGGCACCCCGCGTCGCTGGGGGGAGTTCTACGCGGCGGACCGCATTGCCCCATACATCCGCCCGGGTCGGGATGCGGGCACGCTCAGCGCCGCCGACGCCGTCCTCCTGGAGCGGGTCTGTGAGCGCCTGGTCGACGGCGACTTCGACTCCGAGCAGCCCGAGCTCACCCGCCGCGCCGCGGCCGGGCGGGGCGCCGCGGTAGCCGTGGCCCGCACACACGGCGACCTGTGGACCGGCAACGTCATGTGGGTGCCCGCCGCGGAGGTCGCCGCCTGGGCGCCCGCCGCAGCCGGGCGCGGACCACGGCGGGAGGACGCCGAAGCCGAGACCGTGCCGACCGTCTCGGCGACCGCGACCACCGGCAATGAGCGCCGTCGGAACCGCGGGGAGGAGGACACGGTCGGCGTGCTCATCGACCCGCTCGCCCAGGGCGCACACGCCGAGACCGACCTGGCGGCACTGGGCGTGTTCGGGCAGCCGTACCTGGAGCGGATCGTGGCCGCCTACAACGAGGTCTCCCCGCTGGCGGACGGGTGGCGCGAACGCGTGGGGCTGCACCAGCTGCACCTGCTGATGATCCACGTGTTCCTGTTCGGGGGCGGCTACGGGCCGCAGGCGGTGTCGGTGGCCCGCCGCTACGCCTGAGCCCTACGGCGGCGGGCGCCGCGGGCGCGCGCAGCTTGCTGCGCGGCCGGCCCGTCCGGCGGCAGGGAAGCGTCGGCCAGCGGCCCGCCGCCGGCCTAACGCCCTACAGGTTCACCTGGCGGGAGATGATGCCGGCCTTGGCGCGGCGCGCCTCGGCGTCGAGCGGGGCGTCGTCTGCCAGGGCTGCCTCGAGGCGCTGCCCCATGGCCCGCATGGGCTCGGTGAGTTCCTCGGCCTCGGTGCCGGGCACGAGTTCCCACACAGGGATGGCCAGGCCGCAGGCGCGGAAGGCGCCGAGGAAGCGGGCGCCCTCCTCCAGGTCGGACTCGCGCGCGGCGTGGACGCGGGCGAAGGCGTTGAAGAAGGCGTCCTCGTCCTCGCCGCGCACCCAGCGGACGAACTCCTTGCCGTTCATGCGGCACCAGTAGGCGTGCTCGACGCCGGGCACCGGCACGGTGGGGGCGATCCCCTCCTTGGCGTCCTCGACGATGCGGACCGCCTCGGGCTCCTCGGCCTGTTCGGCGGTCAGCCAGAAGTCGAAGGACTCGCGCACGTCGATGCTGGGAGTGAAGGCCGCGTCGAGGATGTCCTGGAGGCGCTCACCGGGCCCCGGCAGACCGTTGGCCGACAGCCCGGTGCCGGGCTCGAGGTCGAGAGCCTCCAGCAGGGCGGCGGCGACGTCGCGGCTGGCGTCCCCGGAGCGGACGGTGGTCTGCATGGCCACGAGCACCTCGCCGTCGGCACGCTTCATGGAGCGGGCCAGCTCGGGGAGCAGGGTGACCAACTGGACGTCCTGGCCGCCGTGGTCGGCGTCCAGACGGACCGTCATGGAGGCGGCGGGGATGATCTGCATCATCGCCACCAGGTCCGGCTCGGCGGCCAGTCCCTCGAAGGGGCGGGCCACGAAGGGGATCTGCTGCTTCTTGGCGGCCTTGCGGTCGTCGCGACGCCGCTGGCGGTTCTTCTTCGACATGCGCGCCAGCCTACCGGCTGCGACCGGCGGCGTCCTCCCGCCCGGGCGATGCGGGCCGCGTCCCCGGCCGGTGGCGACGGCGGCAGGTGGTGGCGCAAGGCGGCATCGGTCTAAGTCTCAGAAGCGGGAGGAGGAGCCGGAGCCGTGGAAGCTGCCGCCGCCACCGCTGTGGCCGCCGCTGAAGTGACTGGAGGAGCCGGAACCCGAGAAACCGCCCCCGCCGGAGGAGGAGGGCGTGTAGGTGGCCGCCTTGCTGTATCCGGTGACGAGTCCGGACACCGGCCGCGAGAACTGGGGCACGGCGCCGGCCCCGGTCGCGTGCACGCCTGCGGGGCGCAGACCCGGGGCCCGCAGACCCGGCGACTGGGAGTTGATACGGATCGTGGTGGCAGGGTTGTAGCGCACGCGGCCACTGTGGGAGTTCCACCAGCCTGATAGTCGGCCGCGTCGCGGCGGTATGCACTCCGCACGGAGTCGTACTCGTAGCGGGCAAGCCGATCCCGCCCCAGCCGGGAGGTGTCCGCCGCGAGCGCCCGCCGGGCCAGGGCGTCGCAACGGTGGCGCACGTCTGCGGCGATCGTGTCGAGTTCATCCAGGGCCGCCGCCGGCGTCAGGGTCCTCAGGGCGAGCTCCACCGTCATGGCCGCCAGCCGATCATTGCGGCTGCGGATCCACGCGCGATCCGGCTCGACGTCGAAGCTGACGCGTACCCGTTGCGTGCTGGCGGCGACGGAGGCGCACAGCGCGGCGTAGGAGGCGAGGTCCTCGTGCACCGGGCCCTGCTCGTTCTCCCACACCTTCTCCCAGCCGGGCCCGCGGGTTAGGAAGGTGGAGGCGGCCGCGATGACGTCGTCGACGCGATCGAGTTCCGCAGCGCTGGTCTCCAACTTCTGGGCCCGGCGCCGGCGGCTGTCCACGAACCACTGAGCGCCACGTGGGGAGCCGAAGTCGCGGAAGAGGCGGACGAGCCTGGCGTAACGCTCTTCGAACCAGGCGAAACGGGCCAGTACCTGGGCGCCGTGAGCGTTGTCGGCGGGGATGGTGCCGGCGCGGATCTGGGTGGCATCGTAGTCGGTGGTGATCTGGCCGAAGTGACGACGGGCCTGCCGGAAGGCGTCGCGCGCCACGCGGCGGGACCAGAACATCCACGACAGCAGCGCGATGGCGGCGGCCAGGCTCGCAAACGCCACGAGCAGCGCCACCTCTGTGGAGGCTATCGGCCTGCCGAGTGAGTCGGCGGTGCGCTGGGCCATGGTCTCCAGGCCGACGTCCCAGCGCGCCAGGCGGAAGGAGCCCTTGGCGGCGTCCTGTATCTGCTGCTGAGTGCGCAGGTCGACCTTGACGTCCTCGCCGAAGTAGCAGCCGACCCAGCGACCGTGTGGCGAGACGGCGAGAATTACGAGCCCGTCGGCCCAGACATCGGGGTCTGCGGTGGAGATCCACGACGGTTCGTGCTCTAGGGCGTAGTCGAGGACGGCGTCGTTGAAGACGGTGTCGGAGCTGGCGTAGGGGTCGACGTCATCAGTGGTGAGGATGGCCAGGCGGATATCGTGGCGGAAGCCGATGTCCTCCAGGGCGGTCTGGAGGCGTCGTCGTCGAGCACGTCGGCCTCATCGTGGATCTGGACCGCGGGCGTGTGCGTGGCGCCGAAGGGGTCCAATGCGTACAGCGGCACGAACACGGCGAGCACGACGATGAGCAGGGTCTTAACGGTGAGGGCGGCGACGGCGCGCAGGCCACCCCAGCGGACAATCAGGTCGGACACGGGCACCTCCGGGGCTGTTGGCAGCACCATAACGGCGGGGTCGCTGCGGGGCCATGGGGAGCACTGCCCGGGAGCGGGAGACGTCGGGCCAAGCACCGGTCCCGACGGCATAGGCTCCGTCGGCAACCTACCCCGGATGCCATCCCGGCCTGGTCCACTTCGACGTCGGCCTTGGCGGTGGGCGGGCCCGCGATCGACACGCATTAGTGGTCTACTTCGAGCTTTTGTGCTCTGGTGTGCGGGTACTCCCCGCACACCAGAGCACAAAACATCGCAGCAGAGGACAAAGGCTCGCAGCAGGCCAAGCCAAGCCCGGGACCCACCCCAGGGGCGGGACACCTTGAACGGCCGCCACTTCCCCGGAGCTTCTCAGCCGGCGGGGGTGTGCTTCCAGGTCGGAGGGGTTATATGAGTCCTGCCGCCGGACGGTGCCGGTCGCGAGGGTTGGGGACCCCGAAGACCGACCCACCACCGAGAACCAGGCCGGGTACATGGGAGCCCGCGCCGGTCCGCTCCGGCGAAGGAGGCAGAGCCCCCGGGGATGTGGAAACCCCCGGAAGCGGCCGCCTCACCGCCAAGGCCGGTGGGGCCGGGACAGACAACCCGACCCCACCGGCCAAAACACATCCCGAGCGGGCAACACCCTGCAGGCATCCCCTGGTAAGGGCGCCGATTATCGCCCACTTCGCACTCACGATGATGCTCTCAACCTGGATGTCCGGGGATTCCTGTTTGGGGCGTGCTGTTCGTACAGCCTCGGCGAGTGGCGTGGGTACGTCGGCCGTGGCGGACGACGGCGCCACGGCGCGCGCGGGGTCAGCGGGCGTGCAGCGGCGCAGGCGCACCACCCACTGACACCGCCGATCAGGCACCCGGCGGACGTGGACGACGGTGTGGACGGTGGACCCCCGTCGGGCGTGCCTCGAACTCGCAAGCAGTCGGCCCACAACGCGGTCGAGCCGCCCAGGACGCGGTCCAACGCCGACAACGCTCCCTCGCCGTCGAGAACGCCCTCCGGGTCGGCGTCCTCGACGACTACCCCACGTCCTCGACGGCTTTACCGCCCCTTCGATGTCCGTAGGACTCGTCGCCAACGCACCAACCCGCAAACCGGACAATCCGGACGTCTTCAGTGAGAACCTCACTCTCTAGAGTGACAACGTCACTTTCTACAGTGAGATCCTCACTCTATAGAGTGAGCACGTCACTCTTTCCAACCCACCCCGAAAACCTGGTTGATGAGCAGCACGGGGACCGCACGTCTAGCCGCACTTAACAGACACACTGAGCCCAACCCTCACCGCCCGAAGGTCCTGGCCACCAGCGGGTTGCGCTCCAGGTAGCCGTCCAGCACCCGCCGCGCCACGTTGACGGAGTCAATGAGCGGGTGCCCGGCCAGCGCCCGCCACGCCAGGGTCTCGTCCCCGCTGAGCGCGGCGTCGATCACCAGCTCCTCGCAGCCCTTTACCGTGGCCACCAGCCCGAGCTCGGTACCCGCGAGCGCCCCCACCCGCTGCGGGTGCACGCCGTCACCGTCGACGACGCACGGGACCTCCACCACGGCGTCCTCGCGCAGCTGGGGCACCAGCAGCCCGCCGCCGTCGGCGGAGCATGCGTCGCCATTGCCGACGTCGAGGATCATGCGGGCGGGCACCCCGGTGTGGACGGCGGTCATCAGGTCCAGGGCCACCTGCTGGTAGCCGCCGCCAGCAATGTCCTCCTCGCGGCGCCCGGCCCGGTCGGCGGCGTCGCGAGACTCGGCCATGTACGTGGCCTCCCGCTCGGCGTGCGCGCGCCGCCACAGCTCCCCGGCCCGCTGCGGCTGCGCGGCGACGGCGTCGTAGAACTCCCCCTGTCTGCGCTCCAGGAACTGGCCGCGGGTCTCCGCCTCGGCGCGGATGCGCTCCAGCGACTCCCGGCCCAGGTAGTAGTAGAAGAGGTACTCGTTGGGCAGCATCCCGAGCGCCCGCACCCAGTCGAAGCCGATGACGCGCGCCTCCTCCAGGTGGTCCAGCGCGGCGTCGTCGGCCAGCAGTCCGGGCAGCCGGTCCCGGCCGTCGACGACGAGGCTGCGCAGCCAGCCCAAGTGGTTCAGACCCACGTAGTCGAACTCCACGCCCACGCCCGCACCGACCCGAGACACGCACGCGGCGTCCCCGCCGACCGCCGTCGTCGCCCGCCGCACCAGCCCGATCGGGGTGTCGCAGATGCCGACGACGCGCCCGCCGAGCACCGTGCGCATGGCCTGGGTGATGATGCCGGCGGGGTTGGTGAAGTTGATGACCCAGGCCTCGGGGGCCAGGTCGCGGACCGTGCGCGCCAGCTCCATGGCCGCGGGGATGGTACGGAAGGCGTAGGCGTAGCCGCCGGCCCCCACCGTCTCCTGCCCCAGCACGCCCTGCTCCAGGGCGACGAGCTCGTCCAGCACCCGCCCATGCGTGCCGCCCTCGCGCATGGCGGAGAAGATGAAGTCGGCCCCCCGCACCGCCTCCTCCAGGCGAGTGGTGGAGGCGAGCGCGGGCGCGAGCGGGAAGTCCAGATCGGCCAACACGGCCCGCATGGCGTCCAGGCGCTGCGGGGAGATGTCGTACAGGCACACCTCGTCCACCACCAGGCCCGGATGGGGGCCCGAGCCCGCCCGGGCGGCGGCAAGCACCTCGATCACCTGGGGCACGCGGAATCCGCCGCCGCCGACGATGAGCAGTTTCATGCGAACAGCACCTCCGTGTTGGCGCCCGCCAACTCCGGCAGCGGTGCGACGCCGGGAGCGGCGGTGGTGATGACGACGTCGAGTTCGGTGATGGGGCAGACCGGCAGCAACCCGGATCCGGGAAACTTGTCCGCAGTGGCCAGCAGGCAGGTGCGCTCGGCCGCCGCCCGTAGCGCGTGCTTGACGGGCACCTCGATGCCGGTGGAGTCCAGGACCATACCGTCCGCCCGCACGCCAGAGGTGCCCATGAAGCGATGTCGGCGCTGATCTGCGCCAGGGCGTTCTCGGTCAGCCCGCCCACCAGCGACAGGTAGGAGGGACGCAGCACCCCGCCTAGCACGATCAGCTCCACGTGCCGTTCCTCACGCAGCACGTCGACGACGGCGAGGGAGGCGGTAACGACGGTGACGTCCCGGCCCAGCAGGTGCCGGGCGACGGCGGCGCCCGTGGTGCCGATGTCGATCAGGACGACGTCACGGTCGCGCACGAGCCCGGCTGCCGCGGCGCCGATACGGTCCTTCTCCTCGGCCGCCCGGGCGGCGACGTGGGCGAAGGGCTGGGCGTCCGCCTCGATCGTGCCTCCGCCGCGCACCCGCTGGAGCCTGCCCTCGCGCCCCAGGGCGTTCAGGTCGCGGCGAATGGTGGAGGCGGAGACGTCGAGCGCGCGGGCGAGATCAGTGACCGAGACGCCGCCGCGCTCCCTGACCATCTCCACGATCGCCGTGCGTCGTTGCTGAGCCAACATGGACACAGTCTATCGTATTGACATCAATCATGCGCAAGAGTGAGCAGTTTTAAGCAACTTCGCGTACAGTGGTGTGCGCCGCAGCAACCAGCGCGTCTGACGAGGAGGTCACATGTCGCACCGCGCCGCACCCGCCGACTCCGGTCGCCCGGTCCTCGTCGTCGGCCCGACCTTCCTCGATGTCGTCATGAGCGGCCTGAACCACGCCACCGCCCCCGGCGAGGAGCAGTGGGTCGAGGGCTGCGCCCTCATGCCGGGCGGCGCCGCCAATCAGGCGGTCGCCCTGGCCCGCCTCGGTCTGCCGACCGGACTGTGCACGTACCTGGGCACGGACCCGGCCGGCCGGCTGGTGCGCGACATGCTGGAGTCCGAGGGGATCGGCCTGTCCGGCGCGCGAACCGCCCCGCAGCAGAGCGTCACCGTGTCCCTGGCCCTGGACGGCGACCGCGCCATGACCACCTGCGGGAGCGACGCCGCCCCGGGCCTGCCGGCGAGGGCTCCCGCGCCCGCCGCGCTCGTGGCGGACCTGGGGGCCGTTCGAGCGGGCCGGGAGACGATCGCCCGCTGGCGCGGCGACCTCGTACCCACCATGGTGTTCGCCGACGCCGCCTGGGACCCGACCGGGCGCTGGAGCGCGGACGATCTCGCCCCGCTGGACCGCGTGGATGTGTTCACCCCGAACGAGACCGAGGCGCTCCACTACACCCGGGCCGATAGCGCCGCCGAGGCGGCCCAGCTACTGGCCAAGCGGGTACCCGTCGTGGTGGTCACCTGCGGGCGCGAGGGCGTGATCGCCTGCGACGGGGAGGAGCTGCTGACGCTGCCGGCCCTGGAGGTACCCGTGGTGGACACCACCGGCGCCGGGGACGCCTTCACCGCCGGGCTCGTGTGGGCCCGCCTGCACGGTCTGGGGCTGCGCGCGGCCGTCAGCCTGGCCTCCGCCACGGCTGCCGCCACCCTGGGGCGTCCGGGCGGTTCGCTCAACGCGCCCACACCGGCCCAGGTGGCGGCACTCGTCCGCGCCACGCCCCTGCCGGATGCTTCAGCGCCGAGTTCCTGGACCTCATCGATAAGGACGCAGCCTTCCCGCCTAGCCACGCCGATCGGGGTGTGGCGCAGTGAAGATCAGCACCTACACCGCTCCTGAAACGCACCTAATACTGCCACCCGCAGTTGACCTATGGTGTCGGTCATGAATGAGCCGCCCACCGAAGTCCGGCCCCTTGAGGAAAGGACGCGACAACGCCCCGGCCGCTCCGCAGCACGTCTCCGGGAGGCGATCGCGGGTTATCTCTTTCTCGCGCCGAGCGTGATTGGCGTGTCACTGTTCATGGTTGTGCCGGTCGGCATCGTGCTCTGGCTCACCATGCACAAGTGGGATATGATTTCTGATCCCGAATACGTTGGACTTACGCAGATCAGCGAGGTCCTCGGCGATCCAGAATTCCTCTCCTCCCTGAGAGTGACGTTGCTACTAGTCTCCCTGGTAGTGCCGATTCAGATCGGCTTGGGACTCGCGCTCGCCAATATGCTCACCAAAGGTGTACGCGGCACGAACGTATTGCGCACCCTTATCGTCATCCCCTGGATCTCCTCACCTCTGGCTCTGGGTGTTGTGTGGTCGTGGATCTTTGCACCCACAGGCGGCCTGCTGTCGGCCATCGCCGGAACCCGCCTGGAGATCCTCGTCTCGGAGACGTGGGCGCTGCCCGCGGTCGCCTTCGTCGTCATTTGGAACAACGTCGGCTACACATCCCTGTTCTTCATCGCCGGTCTGCTGTCCATTCCCGCCGAGCTCATCGAGGCGGCATGGGTCGACGGTGCCTCACCCAGCCAGATCTTCTGGCGGATCAAAGTGCCGCTACTGCGCCCGACCTTCTTCTTCGTGTCGGTAACCACCATCATTGCGGCGTTCAATATCTTCGACCAGGTTTTCGCGCTCACGCACGGCGGACCATCCGGATCGACGTCGGTTCTCGCCTATGCGATATACGAGCAGGCCTTCGTCAATTGGGACATGGGCAAGGCCGCCGTCATGGCGGTTGTCATGATGGTCATCCTGATGATCATCACCGTCGCCCAGAATCTCTACTTCCGCAGGAGGACGACCTATGAGCTCCTCTGACGACGCCGTCGTGATCAGCGGCACGGCCACTCCCACGCGACCGAGTCTCGGCCTGCAACGCCGTGGCGGGCGGGAGCCGGGGCCTGCCGGCAGCCGGCGCGGTCCACTCGCCATTCTGGGAATCTACCTGGGACTGGGCCTTGCCGCGAGCGTCATGGTTCTGCCCTTCCTGTTCAGCTTCATGACGGCATTCAAGTCTCCCAGAGACTTCGCCTCCCATTCGCCGTTGGCCCCACCCAGCCCCTGGACGCTCGAGTCCTTCGCCGCGGTGTTGGGCGGTCGTATCGACTTCGCCAGCGCTATCTGGACCACTCTGGCGATGGTCGCCGTCATGGTCATCGCCCAGATCGGCTCCTCCGTTATGGCCGCCTACGCCTTCGCACGTCTCTCCTTCCCTGGACGCGACATCATCTTTTGGATATTCCTGGCGACGATGATGCTGCCCTCCAGCGTGCTCGTGATCCCGCTGTACCTCATGATGGCCAGAGCCGGGATGAACAATACCTTCTGGGGCATCGTCATCCCCTTCATGCTGGCATCGCCCTACGCCGTTTTCCTCCTGCGGGAGAACTTCCGCTCCATCCCGCAAGAACTCATAGACGCCGCGCGCGTCGACGGCGCCGGGCATGTACGCACACTGCTTCAAATAGTACTGCCGATCTCGCGCCCCATCCTGGCGACTCTGACTCTCATAACGGTGGTCAGCCAGTGGAACTCCTTCATGTGGCCGCGTGTCATCGCCAGTCAGCAGCCCAAGGTGATAACCGTGGCTACGGCCGCCTTGCAGTCTCAGTACAACGCCAATTGGACGTACGTAATGGCAGCTACGACCATTGCGCTCGTGCCCCTCATCATCTTGTTCATCGCCTTCCAGAAACAGATCGTAGCCTCGATCGTACTGACCGGACTGAAATAGATCCACCCGCCCAGCCGCATTCCGAACACATCGATCCATAACGCCACTCGCCACCGGCCGGCCCCCGGGAACGATGTCTACACCGAAACCGAGAGTGAGGAAACCTCATGTCACGCACCACCGCCAATATCTCCCGACGCACCGCACTGCACGCCACCGGAATGACCCTCTCCGTCGGCGTCGTCGCGTCCGTACTCGCCGCCTGCGGCTCGTCCTCATCCTCGGACTCGTCCGAGGGCGGCTCGATCACCTTCCGTCTGTGGGACGAGCAGGCGGCCTCCGCCTACGAAGACGCCCTCAAGACCTTCACGGCAGACACCGGCATCGATGTCAGAGTCGAACAGGTCGCCTGGTCGGACTACTTCACGACGCTACGCAATGACATAGCCGCGGACTCCGCACCCGACGTCTTCTGGACCAACAGCTCCAACTTTGTCGACTACGCGGCTGCCGGCAGGCTGCTTAACATCGATGAGACATTCTCCGAGTCCGAACGGGATGGCTGGCTCGACGCCGCGATCACGCAGTACACCCACGATGGCGCTTTGTGGGGCGTTCCGGCTCTGGCCGACCCGAATATCGCCGTGTACTACAACAAGGAACTGCTCGATAAGGCGGGCATAGCCGTCGCCGATCTCGAGGAGCTTGCCTGGGACCCCCATGCCTCAACCGATACGCTGCGGGAGACAGCCGCACGTCTCACCCTGGACGGCAACGGCATGACGCCAACGGAAGACGGTTTCAACCCGAACAACATCGTCCAGTTCGGCTACAACGCCGCGCTCGATCTGCAGGCGATCTACCTCCCCTGGCTCGGCGCCAACGGCGCCTCCTACCAGGACTCCGAGGGCACGATGAACTTCGCCTCCACGGAGGGCATCGACACCTTTCAATACATCGTCGACCTCATCAACCAGGACCACGTGGCACCGTCCGCCGCGGACACCAACAACAACGGCGACTTCTCCCGCGACCAGTTCATACAGGGCAAGATGGGACTGTTCCAATCAGGTGCCTACAACCTCGCCAACGTAAATGACGGCGCGAGCTTCGAATGGGGGATAGTCCCACTGCCGCAAGGGCCTAAGGGTCGGGGAGGCGTCATCAATGCCATTGTCGCGGCGGGCTCCGCCAATTCGGCCAATCCGGCCGCTCAGAAGCAGCTCCTCGCCTGGATCGCCAGCGCCGATGGCTCGAGATGTCTTGGGGAGACCGGCGTCGGGCTCCCGGGCAATACCGAGGCCCAGGAGTCGTGGACGGACTACTGGAATGAGCAGGGAATAGACGTCTCCGCAATGACGGAGATCGATACCGATACGGCTCTGCCGGGACCATTCGGTTCGAACATTCAGGGAGCCATGGACGCCTCCGTGAAGATCCTGTCCGAGGTGTTCCTCGGCCGCCAGGACGTTGCCGAGGGGGTTAAGGCGGCCCAGGATGCCGGGAATAAGGTCATCGAGGGCTGATCTTCAAGCGCGCCGGTCGGCGGACCCCGCACTCTCCCAAGGGGGTGCGTATAGGCGGCGGGGACGACCTCCCCGCATGGAAGGAGATCATCGTGGAGTATCAGCACGTGCTGGGCATCTACGCCCACCCCGACGACGCCGACGTCGGGGCCGGCGCCACCCTCGCCCGCCTCGCACGGGAAGGCGCCGACGTTGTCCTGCTGCTCGTCACCGCCGGAGACGCCGGCGGTTTCACGGCCGAGGGCCAGGAGCGCATGGCCGAGCGGCGCCGGAAGGAGCAGACCGCGGCCGCGGCTCATCTCGCATCAGCGATGTCTCCTTCCTGAGCGGCATCGCCGACGGCCATGTTCGCGAGGCCACAGGACTGGTGCATGAGATCGTCGCCGCGATCCGGAGCCATACCCCCGATCTGATCCTTACCACCTCACCGGAGTACAACTTCAGTTCCACCGCCGCAAACCACCCCGATCATCGGGCGGTGGGACAAGCCGTCGTCGAGGCCGTCTATCCGGCTGCCGGCAACCCCTTCGACTACCGAGATCTCATCGCGCAGGGCTTGGAGCCCCACGACCCGAGCGAGGTCTGGTTCCAGGGACACAAGGAGATCAACTACATATCACCCGTAGCCCAGGACGATCTGGACCGGAAGATCGCGGCCGTGCGCAGCCATGTGAGCCAGTTCCCCGATCTGGACCGGATGGAGCGCCTGCTACGTGAGGCTGCCGTACGCGACGCAGCAGGCGCGGCCGAAGGGGTGAAGTACGCCGAGTGTTTCTTCCGTTGGCAGGTGCACTGACCCGTGTTCATCTTGGAGGCGAGAGGGCGCCGTCAAGGGGTGAGCACGCCGTTGCTCCCCACCTCGGCCGGGGTATAGCGTCGTTGCCATCCTGCCGGAGTCGAAGGAGCTCCATGAGCCGCGACACCCACGCCACCGCCCACACCCCCGTTCCACCCGAGCGCGCCCCACGCTATCCGCACCACCCGCCCGCTCCCGAGACGACGCGCCCCTACAGCGCCCCCATGCCCGACCAGAGCCCGGCCCCGCCGCCGGACGGGCCGGTGCGTTTCGGCGTCGTCGGCGCGGGCTGGCGCGCCCGCTTCTTCCTGCGTCTGGCCGCCATGGCCCCCGCGCGCCTGGAGTGCGTCGGCGCCCTGGCCCGCCGCAGCGAATCGCGCGCGGCCCTGGCCGAGGAGTTCGGCGTCGCCGTCACCGACTCGCTCGACGACCTGCTGGCCCGCACCCCCGAGATGGTCCTGCCGCTGGTCAGCTGGGCGGCCGCACCGGATCTAATCCGCGATCTGGTGGACCACCGTACCCCCGTCCTGTCGGAGACCCCGCCCGCGCCCGACCCCGACTCACTACGCTCCCTGTGGCACGACGTCGGAGCCTCCGGCCTGGTCCAGGTCGCCGAGCAGTACACGCGCATGCCCGGTCACGCCGCCCGCCTCGCGGCCATCCGCGCCGGCACCATCGGCACCCCCACCTGGGCGCAGGTCTCCTCCACCCACGGCTATCACGCCGTCTCGCTGCTGCGGCACTTTCTCGCCGACGACGACGCCCCGCTGGTCGGCCCCGTCACCGTCACCGCCCGCAGCTTCCACGCCCCGCTGCTCCAACCGCTGGACCGCAACGGCTGGAGCACCGTGCCCACGGTCGAACCCGGTCAGACGGTGCTGGCCGCCCTCGCCTTCGACTCCGAGCGCACCGGCGTCTATGAGTTCACCGCCAACCAGTGGCACAACCCGCTGCTGTCCCGGCGGGTGCTCGTGCGCGGCACCCTGGGGAGATCGTCGACGACGCCGTCACCCGCTGGGTACCGGACGCCGGGGCGGTGACCAGCCGAATCGAGTACCGGCGCACCGGGCGCGACCTGAACCTCGAGGGCAACGACCTGGTCCACGCCAGCCTGGACGGGCGCGTCGTCTACCGCAACCCGTGGGTGGGCACGCGCATGAGCGAGGACGACCTCGCCGTCGCCACCATCCTGGCCGACGTCGGCCGCTGGGCGCGCGAGGAGGGTCCGGCCCCCTACCCGCTGGCGCAGGCTTGCCAGGACCACCTGCTGTCCTGCGCCATCGACGAGGCCGTCGCGTCGGGTCGGGACGTGACCACCGACGTCGAGGACTGGGCCTGAGGTCCAGCGCCCACCGACCAGGACTGCCAACTACTGACAACTACTGTTAAGAAATTAACAGTAGTTGTCAGTAGCGTTGTCAGTAGGCCTGTCAACAGGGTCGCGGTCGGTCGGAGCCGGCGCTCCCGGCCTCAGGGCCGCACCGCTACGGCCTCGATCTCCACGCCCGCGCCCAGCGGCAGCGCCGCCACCTGGAAGGCCGCCCGGGCGGGCAGCACCGCGCCGGTGAAGAAGCGCGCGTAGACCTCGTTGACGGCGGTGAAGTCGGCGATGTCGGCCAGCAGCACCGTGGTCTTGACGACGTGCTCGTACCCCAGGCCCGCGGCCTCGAGGATCGCGCCGATGTTCATCAGCACCCGCTCGGCCTGCACCTGAATCCCGCCGTCGACCAGCTTGCCGGTCACCGGGTCGAGCGGCACCTGCCCGGAGACGTAGACGGTGGCGCCGGGGCCCTCCCCGGCGGAGACGGCCTGGGAGTAGGGGCCGACGGCGGCCGGGGCGCTGGTGGTGGCGATGGCGGTCTGTGCAGCGGTCGACATGCCGGCATCCTAGCCGCGCGCTCGCCAAGCGCGTGCGCGACCGGCGTCGCCCCGCGAGACCGGTACCAATGACGTACCTAGCCCCACGCCGTCGCCGCCGCGAGCACCGCGCCGAGTCCGGCACCACTAAGACCAATGCGTCCGACTTCCGGGATTCCCAAGACACACCCAGTGTCCGTGACACACTGCACCCATGCACGAACGCGCAGGACTTCCCGCCCAACCAGAGGACCTCATTGACGTCGATGAGGTCGTGAACGCCTACTACGAACTCGTCCCGGACCCAGCCGTCCCGGCCCAGCAGGTCGTCTTCGGCACCTCCGGGCACCGCGGCTCCTCCCTGGACACCGCCTTCAACGAGGCCCACATCGTCGCCATCACGGCGGCCATCGTCGAGTACCGCCGCTCCCAGGGCACCGACGGTGTGCTCTACATCGGCCGCGACACCCACGCCCTGTCCGAGCCGGCCTGGCGCACCGCCATCGAGGTGCTCTCCGGCGCCGGCGTCACCACCGCCGTCGACGCCCGCGGCTCCTACACGCCCACCCCCGCCGTCTCCCACTCGATCCTGCTGGCCAACGGCGCCGGCACCGAGTCCGGCGTGCGCACCACCGGCCCCGGCCTGGCCGACGGCATCGTCGTCACCCCCTCGCACAACCCGCCCCGCGACGGCGGCTTCAAGTACAACCCGCCGCACGGCGGCCCCGCCGACTCCGACGCCACCAGCTGGATCGCCGCGCGCGCCAATGAGCTGCTGGCCGGCGGCTGGCGGGATGTTCCGCGCGTACCGATCGCCGACGCGCTCGACGGCAACTACGTCATCAAGCACGACTACCTCGAGACCTACGTGGCCGACCTCGAGAACGTCATCGACATGGATGCCATCCGCGAGGCCGGCGTGCGCATCGGCGCCGACCCACTGGGCGGTGCCTCGGTGGACTACTGGGGCGCCATCGGTGAGCGCTACGGTCTGGACCTGACCGTGGTCAACCCCAAGGTGGACCCGACCTGGTCGTTCATGACCCTGGACTGGGACGGCAAGATCCGCATGGACTGCTCCTCCCCCAACGCCATGGCCTCGCTGCGCGATGCCATGACCCCCGACGCCGACGGCAACACCCCCTACGACGTCGCCACCGGCAACGACGCCGACTCCGACCGCCACGGCATCGTCACCCCCGACGGGCTGATGAATCCCAATCACTATCTGGCCGTGGCCATCGAGTACCTGTTCACTCACCGGGCCGGCTGGCCCGCGGACGCGGCCGTCGGCAAGACGCTGGTCTCCTCCAGCCTGATCGACCGGGTGGTGGCCGCGATGGGCCGCAAGCTGGTGGAGGTGCCGGTCGGCTTCAAGCACTTCGTGCCCGGCCTGCTGGACGGCTCCGTCGGCTTCGGCGGCGAGGAGAGCGCCGGAGCCTCCTTCCTGCGCAAGGACGGCACCGTGTGGAGCACGGACAAGGACGGCATCATCCTGGCCCTGCTGGCCAGCGAGATCATCGCCGTCACCGGCAAGACCCCCTCCCAGCTGCACGAGGAGCAGGTGGAGCGCTTCGGCGCCTCCGCCTACGCCCGCATTGATGCCGCCGCCACCAAGGAGGAGAAGGCCAAGCTGGCCGCGCTGTCCCCGGAGGACGTCACCGCCACCGAGCTGGCCGGGGAGCCGATCACCGACCGCCTGGTGCGCGCCCCCGGCAACGACGCCCCCATCGGCGGCCTGAAGGTCACCACCGAGAACGCCTGGTTCGCCGCGCGCCCCTCGGGCACGGAGGACGTGTACAAGATCTACGCGGAGTCCTTCAAGGGCACAGAGCACCTGGCGCAGGTCCAGGAGGAGGCCAAGCAGGTGGTCTCCGCCGCCCTCGGCGCCTGACCGCCTCACGGTAGGCACAGCACCGAACCACAACACAGCCGGGGTCCGGCGACGGTGCTCCCGTCGCCGGACCCCGGCGTGTCCGTCCCGGCTGACCTCCATCGCCGTCC
>NZ_MTPX02000032.1 GCF_002154335.2 Actinomyces ruminis | reverse complement strand
CGCGTCCCGGGCCCGGCGGCGAACCCGGCAGCAGCGGGGTGGGAGTCTCCCGGGTGCCTATGCCCAGGGCTGCGGCAACGGACGCTCCCCGATCCGTGCGGCCAGGCGGTCCACGCCGGGCCCGGCCGCCACCGCACCGTCGGTGTCCACCACCAGGGCGTCCCGGCACCGCATCCGCTCGCCGTCCCGCTCCAGCACGCCGACGGCGGCTACCCGGCGCAGCGTGGCCGCGCCGGGTCGGGTCTGGCGGCGCAGGTGGACGACGGCGTCGAGGGCGCTGGCGGCCTGGGCGGCGACGGCGCTCTCGCCCATGCCGGCCAGCGCGCCCAGGGCGGTCAGGCGAGCGGGGACGTCGGCGGGTGAGTTGGCGTGCAGGGTGGCCCAGCCGCCCTCGTGGCCGGTGTTGAGCGCGGTGAGCACGTCGCGTACCTCGGGGCCGCGGCACTCTCCGAGCACAATCCGGTCCGGGCGCATGCGCAGCGCGGTACGCACCAGGGTGGTCATGGGAACGGCGCCGACGCCTGAACGTTCTCTCCGCGCTCTTGCAGGTGAATCACATGCGGGTGGTCGGGGCGCAGCTCGCTGGCTTCTTCAATACACACGATCCGCTCGTCACCAGGCACCTGCCCCAGCAGGGCCGCCAGCAGGGTGGTCTTGCCGGTGCCGGTGGCGCCGGTGACTAGGCAGTTGGCGCGGCGGTCCACGAGCGCGGTCAGGACGGTGTCCATGCCGGGAGCGATGGTGCCGACGGCGACCAGCTCGGTCAGGGTGAAGGCGCGACGGCGCTTGGTGCGCAGGCAAATTAGGGTGCCGTCGGCACTGAGCGGCGGCAGGACGGCGTTCAGGCGGGTGCCGTCGGCCAGAGTGACGTCGACGATGGGGCTGGCGTCGTCCAGGCGGCGCCCGCACGCGGCGGCCATGCGCACGGCCAGCGCCCGCGCCTGTGCCTCTGGCAGGCTGGTGTCGGGAACCGCTTCGAGCCCACGGCCGCGATCGATCCAGGTGCGGCCGGCGCCGACGAGCACGTCGGTGACGCCGTCCAGTTCCAGCAGTGGTTGCAGGACGGGGCCGGCGCCCGCGACGTCGGCGCGCACATGTCGAGTGAGGCGGGCCAGACCGCCCGCGCCGGTGGTGGGAGCAGCCCCGGAGCCGAGGGCGGCGTCGAGGCTGGCGCCGTGAGCGAGGGCGCTGCGCACGCGGGTCAGTTCGTCGCGCCTCGCATCCCCGGCACCCGTTGCCGGAACTCCCGCCGGCCGGATACCGCCCGTTCCAGCCGGTGAGGTCGCGGCTACCATGGCGCGTCCTCGGGCGCTTCGTCGTCGCCCAGCAATCGCTCGGCGACGGCGCGCGCCTGGGAGCGCAGGGCGCCGCGGCCGCGGGTGGGGTCGTCCCCGCGGGCGATGCGCTGGGCGACTGCGCGCTCGTGCGGAAGGACGGCGAGGACCTCGGTGCCGGTCGTCAGCGCCAGCTCGTCTGGAGTCAGGTCCTCACCGAGCTTGCGCACCACCGTGTACACCCCGGGCGGCGTGGCGAGGCCCGTACCCGCCAGATTCGGCGGAGCGGCCTGCGCGGCCGGCGCTGGCGCCGCCTGGAACCGGGCCGCCAGAGCTCCGCGGCTACGGCCGAGCGCAGGTCGAGGCCGGACACCAGCAGGACGGTGGCACCCGGGGGTGCCGGCCAGCCGCGAGGCAGGTCGAGCAGCACCAGGTCGTGCTGGGCGCGCAGGGCATCCAGGGCGGGGCGCAGCTGCTGCGGATCGCGGGGCCCGCCGCGCCCGTCACCGGTCAACACGGGCATGCCCAACCAGGCGGGCAGGGCGGTGGTGAGTTTCTCCGGGCGGAAGGCAGGCTCGTCGTCGGGCAGGTCCGCCCAGCGCAGGCCAGGCAGTACGCCGTCGCCCAGGAGCAGGCCCAGGCCACCGGCAGGGTCGGCGTCCACGATGGCGACGCCGCTGCCGCGGGCGTGGCACGCACGCGCCAGGTGCAGCAGGAAGGTGCTGGCACCGAGCCCGCCACGGGCCCCTACGACCACCAGGAGCCGGGCCCGCGGCGGGTGCTGCGCGGCCAGCAGCAAGACCATGAGGTGGTCGGCGCCGTCGGGACCGCAGCAGCGCTCGAGGCTCCCGACCACAATCCCGGGTTGTGTTTGCACCGCGGGACTCTCCTGCCGCGTCAACAGCAGCACGGCGGAGACCTCCGGGTCGGCGAGCAGGGCGCGGGCGGAGCCGAGCGGGTCCTCGCCGGGTGCGGTGCCGACGGGGTCGGCACCGGTGCAGGCGCGCACGATGTCCGCCGGAAAGCTGTCCGGAACGGCGAGCGGATGGGCGGCAGGGGGCGCGCCGTCGGGGGCGCTGGCGAGGAGTACCCGCACATTGGGGACGAGTGGGGCGGTGTCCATGGGGCCTCCTGGGCGATGGTGCCGGGCGGCCGGTGCTGGTTCCGCCCGCCAACAGAGTGCGCTGGGTACCGCAAATGGTGCTGACGGCCTGTGGATAGGGCTCGCGCAGGCTGTCTTGAACCGTGCCTGTGGACAGCGGTCGAGGCTCAGGGCACGGCGGTGGTTCCGGCCTGGACGGAACGGCAGATGGCCTGCGCCTCCTGGATACCGACGAGGATCGCCTCCGCCTGCCACAGGATCCAGTCGATTACGCCGTCGGGCTGCCCGGAGGCGTAGGCGGCGGCCGCCGCGGCGTAGGCGCCGGGCGCGCGGCCGGCGTACTGGTCGACGACGGCCACGCCGGTGGGTTCCAGCCCGTCGCGGGTGATCAGATAGCGCACCAGCAGCCGGCCGACGGCGGCGTTGGCGGCGCTGAAGGGGCGGGCGGCGATCATCTCGCCGTGCACCACGGCGGCGCGCACGAGCGCGGGGGCACCGGGGAGGTCAATGAGGCCCAGCAGGGCGGCGATACGGTCCCGCAACGCGTCGGCGTCCGGGGCCGCCCCGGGACCGCCCTCTAGCGGCATCGTCCCCGGGGCACGTGGAATAGCGACGGCGTCCACGGGGATTTGTCCGGTGGCCGCGAGTGGGCCGGCGACGTCGCGGTGCAACGCGGTCAGTAAGGCGCGGGGACTCGGTTGGGCGGGACGGACGGGGCCGGCCAGGTCGGGCATCCATTCGGTAAGGCGCACGCCGGCGCGCCACAGGCCGGCGGCGACGTCAAGGGAGGGGTCGCCGGTGGCGGCCTCGGTCAGAATGCAGGCGGCGACGGCGTCGCGCAACACCGCGGTGGGCAGGACGACGCCCTCGACGGCGGCGGAGGCGATGGCGCTGCGTATTGCGGTCTCGGCGCGGGCCTCGCGCCAGCGCGACGCAGGGCCTGGTGCCAGCGCAGCTGTGTGGAGGCCTCGCGCACGGCGTCCTCGGCGCGCTTGACCCGCGGATCGGCGGCGAACGTGTCCAGCGCCCGAACGATCGGATCACCGGCAGGTGCGTGCCGCTGGTGCCGCGCACGAGCCGGGTCGGTTGCACGCGCAGCCCCGTCCCTGCGCCCTGGCCGTTCACCGGGCGGCGGCCCGATCGTCACCCCCAGGCTGATCACGGGGTCACTGTATGCGTGTGGGCGGAGCCACCGCAAGCCGGCGCAGATGGGACTACATCGCAAACACCCGTTATGTGCAATGCACCGCCAGCAGATGTCACACAGGTGCCCATTGTGTGCAAAGTGGCTCTTCCGGTTTGTAGGTGTGGTGGCTGGCGTGTTGCGGGGTGAAGGACCTGGTGAGCCTGCCGGTTCACCACGCCGCGCTTGTCTGCCGGCAGCCCCGCTGTCCGGAAGCGGGTTCATCTGCAACGCCACTTCGGGGTTAACAACGCCTGTTAACGGTCTGCTGAAGGGCCCGAAGGTATACAGCAGAACGTTAAGTAGCGTTGTTAACGCCCAACCGGCGCAACAGACCCCTCAGCCCGACTCAACCACCACACCCACAAACCGGAGGAACCCCATTGATCCTGTCGTCGTAGCAGGCATAGCCCACTACCAGTTCGAGACTCTGCACCCTTTCCGCGACGGCTGCTGGACTGACGCCGGTGCAGGAGGAACTGAAGCAGGTCGTTCATGTCTCCTCCCCGCGCTCGGCTCATGCCACTGACCTGGTTGACCTGACGGTCTCCACGCCGTCGTTCACAGTGCGCAAGGCAGCCGCACCGCTTCACCGCGCCTAGGGTTCTGCAGGTTCTACTGACCGGCGGAGACCTCGAGGATGCGGAGTAGTCGGCGCCGACGCGCCCCGACCGGCTTCCAGCGGAGCCCACCCTAACTGGCCACTCATCTAGAATCGCCTTTGTGACGCAAGACATTGGCTCCATCGAGACTGCGGCGCCGCGCTCGCGCCGCGGCGACTATCTGCTGACCGCTGTGGTCGGCCTGCTGGTACCGCCGCTGACGCTCGCCCTAGCGGGCGTGACCGCCCAGGCCTCCGCCGCCGGCCAGCTGGGGCGCATCATCGTGTTCGGGCTGCTCATGCTGATGCTGTCCGCCCTGGCGCAGTGGCTGTTCGCGGTGCGTTCCTCTTTGGGCGGTCTGGTAGGGGGAATCGTCGCGCTGGTGGCGCAGGCCGTAATCCTGCTCAGTCCCGAGCGCGCCACCGCCGCTCCCTTCGCATGGGCCCGTTCCCTGATCCCCACCGGCGCCGTGCTCATCGTGGCGGGACTGCTGCTGGGAGGTTCCTGGGGCATGCGCCTGGCCCGCCGCGCGGGCCGCGCGGAGGCACGCCTGTCGGTAAGGCTCGGCGCAAATGACCGGAGACCGGGAGTCACCCCGGCGGCGCCGCCTTCGCGACGACGCGATCATGTGGCCTCCTTCCCGTTTACGGCAGTGGCAGTAGGAGCCGGCCTGGCCCTGATCGCGGCCGGGTACGCGCCCCTGGTATCCCCAGGAGCAGCGCTCGGTGGTGCTCTGCTCGGGCCCGCACTAGCGCTGGTGCTGTTGGTCTTGGGCGCAGCACTGACGGGCAGATCGACCCTGGGGGCCCGCGTCACGGGGGCATTGCTGGTGCTGTTGTCCCTGCCCGCAATGCTGGCGCAGGTGTGGCCGCACCTGCCGGGAACCGTCCTGTTGGCCCGGTTGCTCCCCCACGACCCGACCGGCATCAGCCTGCTGCTGACGGGCACCGTGCTGCTCACGGTCGGCTGGGGCGCGCACCTGGCCCGTCACCGGGGCCGGGCGGGCGAACTCGCCGAGCTGCATTCCCGCGAAACGTCGCCGCGCGCTTAGCCTGCCGCGCCGACCCCGCCCCCTCCAGTTCCGCCCGCGCCTACTCGGTCGAGTTTCGTCACGGCCCCGGCACGCCTCCCCGCGGGCGGGTGCCCGACCGTTACCGTGGGCGTAGAAGGAGGTCCCGATGAGCACCGACACCACCGCCGGAAACGACCCCGAGACCCAGGCCGCCGACCCCGATGCCGAATCCGCGGCATGGGCCCACGCATCCGCGCAGGTAGACGCCGAAGCCGGGCGCACCACCGACGCGCCGGACGCCGCCGAATCAGCGCCCAGCGCTGCCGATCTCGCGGCCGCCCCCGCCACCGCGGAGGCCACCGCAGACTCCGTCGCCAGCCCCAGCGCACCGGACGAGAAGGCCACCTCCACCCTGTCCCCACCGGAGCCCGCCCCGGCCCCGGCCACTCACGCATCGCCCGCCTCGCAGAACACCGCACCCATGCCGGTCGACGCCGCCCCCGCCGCCGCGCGGCCCCGGCCGCGTACGGAGGACGACATCCTGCTGGACGGCTCCAGCGTCGTCGGCCACCCTAAGTCCCGCGCCGCCGCCCACTGGGCCGGCGTACTGGTCTGGGTAATCGCCCTGCCCCTGGCCTGGTACCTCTTTCACGCTGGGGCCACCGCTGCGGTCGACGGTGCCGCCCCACTGACCTTCGGCACGCCGGTGCGCGCGCTAGTGGAGCTGGGCGCGGGCGCCGTCGTGCTCGCCATCGCGTTGTGGACGGCTAGCCGCTCCAGCCTGGGGTCCTTCGTCGTCGGCGTGATCTCACTGCTGGGCGGTGTGCCGTTCCTGGCGGCGCCGACGGCGATGAACGACTCGGTCGGGCCGTTCCTGGACCGGCTGACGGCGCACTCGAACCTGGGCGCATCCCTGTCCAGCTACTTCTGGGCTGATGCCGTCAGCGGCAAGTTCATTGCCTTCGGCCTGTTCATGATCATGGTTGGCGTGGTCTCGCACAATGCCCGCCGCGCGGGTCGGCGCGAGCAGGAGATCATCGACCGCGGACGCCGCCACGACTGACCCGAGCAGCGACCGCGCCTGCCACGGCGCCATCGTCCACCGGCGGCCCGCCCCCCGCACAGCGGCGCAGTCTCAGCATGAAGCCAACGGCGTTCCCGCCTCCAACAGCAGCCTAACCTGGGCCGGTGCCCGATCCCCGTATCTCACCCGCCGGCCCACGCCCGTCATCCACGCCTCGCCCGGCGTCGCAGATGGCGACGAGGCGTGACGCCGCCCGCGACGCCGTACCGGTCGTCATCGGTTACATCACGCTCGGCCTGGCGGCAGGCCTGCTGCTGGTCGCCGAGGGCCTGGACTGGTGGTGGGCGCCGCTGTGGAGCGTGCTCATCTACTCCGGCACCATGCAGATGCTGCTGGTACCGCTGGCCGGCGCCGGGGAGCCGCTGGCCGCAATCGCCGCCTCTACGCTGTTCGTGTCTGGCCGGCACGTCTTCTACGGGCTGGGGTTCCCACTGGACCGAGTGCGCGGCCGCCTGGCGACCCGCCTGTACGCGATCCACGCCATCACCGACGAGGTGTATGCCCTGCTGGCGTCGCGGGAGCGGGCGGCGATGAGCGGACGCTACATCGTCACCGTCGAGGCCATGAGCCACAGCGCATGGATTTCCGGTACCACCGCGGGGGCGCTTGCGGGCACCGGCCTGGCGGCCCTAGTCGGCGAGCGGGTGGAGCTGCTCGGCTTCGTGCTGACGGCGCTGTTCGTGGTCCTGGCGATTGAGAACTGGCGCTCCCACCCGGACCTGGCGGTGCTGCTGATCGGGTTCGTGGCCGGCGCCGTCGGACTGGCGGTGGGCGGTTCGGCGGCCCTGCTCAGCGCCCTGGGCACCCTCGCGGTCGCCCTGATCGCGCTGTACACCTGGCGGCAGCGTGCCGCCCGTCCCGCCGGCGAGGAGGCGCACCGATGCTGACCAACTCCCAACTGGCGCTGACCGTTGTGGTGGTGGCGGCCATTACCTACGGCTGCCGTATCGCGCCCTTCGTGCTCCTGCGCGGGCGCGGCCGGGTACCGCTGCTGACCTTCCTCGGCGACGCCATGCCGCTGGGCGTCATGATCGTGCTGGTGGCCTACACACTCGACGGCGTGACCACCGCCCCGGCCACCTGGCTGCCCGCCGTCGTCGGCATCGGCGCCACCGCCGCACTGCACCTGTGGCGCCGGGCGATGGGCCTGTCGCTGGTGGGAGGCACCGCCGTCTACGTGGCGGCCTCGCTGCTGATGGCCTGAGCCGCTGGGCTCAACGAGCTTCGTTGCTGCGATACCGACCTAGGCGAGGAGCGGCCACAGATCGAGCGGGTGCGGCCGTCTTGCCAGTAGGCTGCCGGTGTGCAAGCCACCGTGACTCGTCCCGGACCGTGGACCCACCGCCACGTCACCGCCGGCGGTACCCGTTTCCACGTCGTCCTGGCCGGCCCCGAGGCTCCCCTGACCTCCGCCGTCCCACGCCCGGCCCCATCAGCCTCACGTGGCCCCGAGACTGCCGTGCCGGCCGGCCATCCGGTTCTCCTGCTGCATGGCTTCCCCGAGTGCTGGTGGACGTGGCGACACGTGATCCCGGCACTGGCGGACGCCGGCCACCGCGTGATCGCCGTCGACCTGCGCGGCTTCGGTGGCTCCGACCGCCCGCCGTCGGGCTACGACCTGGTCACACTCGCCCGGGACGTCGCCGCCGTGGTACGCGCGCTCGGACACGACCATGCGATCATCGTCGGCGCCGGGCTCGGCGGGCAGGTCGGCTGGACGCTGGCCAGTCTGGAGCCGGAGCTGACGGTGGGGCTGATACCGATTGGCGCGCCGCATCCGCTGGCCGTGCGTTCCCTGCCCATGCGCAACGTCATGGGCTCGGCGGTGCAGCACCTGTTCTTCAATGTGCCGCTGCTGCCCGAACGCAGCCTGAGGACGACGGCGGGCGTCGAGCGGCTACTGCGCTCGTGGGCGGCCCCGGCCACGCGCCCCCTGGTCACCGAGGGCGCCGAATACTACGCCGCGCTACTGGCGCGTCCGGGCGCGGCACGCTCCGCGCTGGAGAACACCCGCCGCTCCACCCTCACGCGCGCCGAGGTGCAGACGCTGAACCGGCCGACGACGGTGCCGGTGCTCTCCGTGCAGGGCGAGTTCGACCCGGTGCAGCCCGCTCGGGCCCACGCCCGCGATACTCATCATGTGGTCGGCGTCCTGCAGCAGGTGACCATCCGCGGCGTAGGGCACTTCCCGCAGGAGGAGGCGCCGGAGCGGCTGGTGGATGTGCTGCTGCCCTTCCTCACCGAGCTGGCGGCCCCGCCCCGGCAGGACGCGCCACAGTCGCAGTCCTCCGCCCGGGTCCAGCGGACCGGTTGGCGCCGCGGGACGTCGTTCATACGCCGACCCGGGGGCATAGCCCGGCGGCGTTTAACACGCACGCCTCGCAGCGGGGCGCACGGGCGCGGCACACCGTCCTCCCATGCATGATGAGGCGGTGACAGCCGTCGGTCCACCGCTCCGGCGCCCATAGGGCGGCGAGATCGCGTTCGACGGCGAGCGGGTCGTGCGCCGTCGTCCAACCCAGGCGGCGCGATAGGCGGCCCACATGCGTGTCCACCGTGATCGCGGGCATGCCGAAGGCGTTGCCGAGCACCACGTTGGCGGTCTTGCGCCCCACCCCGGGCAGCGCCACCAGCGCCTTCCGGTCTGCGGGCACCGCACCGCCGTGAGCGGCCACCAGTTCGGCACCCAGTGCGATCAGCCGCGCGGCGCGGGTGTGGTGCATGCCCAGGGGCCGCAGCCGCGTCTCCAGGTCGGCCCGGTCCGCGCCGGCGAGCGCGGCCGCGTCCGGGTAGCGGGCGAACAGGCCCGGGGTGATGGTATTGACGCGGGCGTCGGTGGTCTGCGCGGACAGGACCGTCGCCACCAGCAACTGGAAGGGACCGTCGTGATCCAGGGTGCAGCCGGCGTCCGGATACAGGCGGATGAGTTCTTCGTCGACGGCGGCAGCCCGCTGGACGGCCGCATCGTTCGGGGCGCTCGGCGCGCTCGGGGCGGGCGTCGGCCCGTCCGCCCTAGGCACCGGCCCGCCCGACGCCGTCGCCTGCATTCCCGAAGACTCGTTGATTTGACCTGGCACACAGTGAGACTACAATGCTCGTCGGCGTGCCACAGGTCACAAGCCGTGGCTAGGATATGACGTAAGAGGCCCCGCTCGTTCCCGGGCCCGCCGCACGACACCACAGGAGGACCTTCGTGGAAGACAGCATCATCTCCAAAATCCCGTTGTTTGAGGGGATGAATCCGGAGGAGCGGGAAGAACTGCGCAACATGATGACGCAGACCACCCTGCGCCGCGGCGAGATCCTCTTCAACGAGGGCGACCCGGGCGACCGCCTGTACATCCTCCTGTCCGGCAAGATCAAGCTCGGCCACGCCTCGGCCGACGGGCGGGAGAATCTGCTGGCGGTGCTCGGCCCCGGCGAGGTCGTCGGTGAGCTGACCCTGTTCGATCCGGGTCCGCGCTCCACCACGGCGACCGCGGTCGCCCCCACCGACCTGCTGGCGCTGGAGCACACCCAGCTGATGAGCTTCATCGAGACGCACCCCACCCTGGCCAAGGACATGCTGCGCGCCCTGGCCCAGCGGCTGCGCCGCACCAACACGGCCCTGGCCGACCTGGTCTTCTCCGACGTGCCCGGCCGCGTCGCCAAGGCCCTGCTGGACCTCGCCGACCGCTTCGGCTCCAGCACGGAAGACGGCGTGCACGTGCCGCACGACCTCACCCAGGAGGAGCTCGCCCAGCTGGTCGGCGCCTCGCGCGAGACGGTCAACAAGTCGCTGGCGGAGTTCGTCTCCCGCGGTTGGATCCGCCTGGAGGGACGCGCCGTAACGCTGCTAGACGTCGACCGCCTGCGCCGCCGCGCCCGCTGACGTCCACGCCTTCTCTCCCCCGAGAACGGCACAAGTAACCCGCCGAAACCGACACGAATGACGTGTCGGTTTCGGCGTGTTTGCAGGTTGTCGGCGTGAATGTGTGTGCGGTCCGGGCGTGTCACGGGGATGCCCGCCGGTGAGCTCTTCGGTTTGGACCGCTATCCCCTGTTTGGACCGCGTAAGTCCATTTGGACCGCTTGCCCCTGTTTGGACCGCCGTTGTGTGCCACATGAGCGGTCCAAACCGACATGAGCGGTCCAAACCGACGTGAGGGGTCCAAACCGACGCGAGGGGTCCAAAGTGCGCTTCGAACCGGGTTGTGGTCGCGGCGGTGTGCGGTGGTCGAGGCCACGCGGCACGTCGGCAAACGCGAAGAGTCCCTCTTCCCGGGCAGCAGGATTACTGTCACTGCTTCCTCGACACTCCCGCACCGCGCGGAACCCTCAGCCAATGGCCGCTTCAGATAGGCGACCAGGTTCTCCGCACCGTTCGGGCCGGGAATCACCTGCACGAGTTCCCAGCCGTCGGCTCCCCACTGGTCAAGAATCTGCTTGGTGGCGTGGACGAGCAGGGGCACGGTTGCGTACTCCCACCGGGTTGTTGCCGGGGCATTGCTGGTTGCATCAGTCATGACCCGAGCCTATGGGCCCATGACTGTCGCTGAAAGCCTCGCAGAGACCTTGGCGGCAATGTCACCCCATACGGTCGGCAATACCGGTCCCCGCGCACACATGCGCCGGACGCGACCGCCCGGGCAGCGGACTCACCGCACGCGCGCGAGAATGCGGGGAGCGCGCCGAGCGTGAATCTCCGCGACGAGCTCGTCGTCCTCCCGGCGCAGCCACTCGCTCCAGTCGGTCACCTCCGGGAACCGCCGCAGCAGCGCTCGGCGTTCGCGCTCGGTCAGTCCTCCCCAGACACCAAAACTCAGCTCGGAGTCCAGGGCCTCCGCCAGGCACTCCATACGTACCGGGCAGGTGAAGCACAGCGAACGGGCATCGCGCTGTTCCGCCCCCTTGCCGAAGAGCCTGTCGGGCTGCACGCTTGCGCAGGCCGCACGGGCCGCCCAAGTCTGGTCGCTCGTCATTTCTCACTCCCCTACCGCTGCGGCCGACTACAATGTCAGCCGGGTCACACGTAGACGGTATGCCAACCGATGGTCATTTGCCAAATTGACCAGCGCGCGTTGCCCGCGCGCGAGCCATGCGCCCCGGTAGGCCCAGCGAGATCGTCACACAAGCCACCGCTGCCACCGACGCCGCGCAACGCTCCTCTTAGGCGTTTTTCAGCCGCCGTCCGCCGTCGCCCGGTGCACAAACAGACCATTTCGCCGTAGTGTGGGCCTCATGTCGAAGTCTTCCTCCCGCGGCAGGTCCTTATCCTCCCCGGCCCAGGTCGTAGCGATGCTGCTGGTCTTCCTGCTCCTGTCCGGCGCGGGCGGAGTGCTGGCGGCGGGCTTCGCCATGCCCGCCGTCGGGGTCGCCTCCGCGATCACCAACGCCTCCGCCCAGCTCTTCGACGAGCTGCCCGACGACTTCAACGTCCTTGAGCCCAGCCAGGTCTCGGTGATCAAGGCCTCCGACGGCAGCCAGATCGCCCAGTTCTACGCCGAGAACCGCATCGTCGTCTCCCTGGACGATATTTCCCCGAATATGCAGAACGCCATCGTGGCCGTAGAGGACCAGCGCTTCTACCAGCACAAGGGCATCGACCCGGCCGGCATTGTGCGTGCCGTGGTCTCCAACGCCAACGGCGGCTCGCAGGGCGCCTCCACGCTCACCCAGCAGTATGTCCGCAACGTCCTCATCGAGGCGGGCCTGCAGAACGACGACGACGCCGCCGTCGCCGCCGCCAAGGCGCCTACCGTTGCCCGCAAACTGCGGGAGATCAAGTACGCGCTCACCCTGGAGCAGAAGTACTCCAAGCAGCAGATCCTCGAGGGCTACCTCAACATCGCCTCCTTCGGCCCGTCTACCTACGGGGTGGAGGCCTCCGCACAGCACTACTTCTCCCACTCTGCCAAGGACCTTTCGGTTGCTGAGGCGGCACTCCTGGCGGGTCTTACCAACGCCCCCGGAATGTACGATCCCGTCCAGTACCCGGACAAGGCGAAGACCCGGATGGACTGGGTGCTGCAGAAGATGTACGAGGAAGAGTTCATCACCGCCGAGGAGTACCAGGCCGGGCTGGACACTCAAATCACGGACCTGCTGAAGGTAACCGACTCGGTGGGCGGCTGCGGGGCCGCGGGCTCGGCCGCCTACTTCTGCGAGTATGTGGTTGGGGAAATCGAGAACTCCGACATCTTCGGCGACACCGAGGCCGAACGCCGCCAGTTGCTGCTTCGGGGTGGCCTGGAGATCACCACCACGCTGGACCCGGCCAAGCAGAAGAACGCTAACGACACGATCCAGGCCTACGTGCCCACCGGCGATCCGTCGAACGTCAAGACGGCACTGGTGTCGATCGAGCCGGGCACCGGCCGGATCCTGGCCATGGCCCAGAACACCAACTACGGCGATGCCACCGGCTCCGACCCCACCGCCACCCAGATCTCCTACTCGGCCGACTATCTGCACGGCGGCATGGAGTCGAACGGCTTCCAGCCCGGGTCGGCGTTCAAGACCTTCGCCCTGGCCGAGTGGTACCAGGAGGGCCGCTCCGGGTACACGGTCACCAACACCACGCCACGCACCTTCTACTCCTCCGACTGGAACATCTCCTGCGACCCCGACTTCCACCCCGAGGCCTGGGCACCCAAGAATGCCGACGCCTCCGAGAACGGCCGGCACACGGTAATTGACAACACCGCCATGTCGATCAACGTCGGCTACGCGAGATGCTCGCCCAGATGGATGTGTGTAGCGTCACCCAGCTGGCGGCCGATATGGGCGTTACTAAGGCCAGTGGGGATCCGGTCGACCCCTATCCGTCCATCGTGCTCGGTGGCACCGAGACCACGCCCATCGCCATGGCCAACGCCTATGCGACCTTCGCCGCCCACGGCGTGTACTGCACCCCCATTGCCATCGACTCGATCACCGACGCGACGGTAATGAGATGAGTACGCCGTCGGCCAGCTGCAGCCAGGTGATGAGCGCAACCGCGGCAGACCAGGTGACCCTCACGCTCCAATCGGTACTGACCAGCAAGGGCACCGGTACGGCGGCCACCCTTACTGGGCGCCCCGCGGCCGGCAAGACCGGCACCACCGACAAGATGGACAACGCCTGGTTCATCGGCTACACCCCGCAGCTGGCCACCGCCATATGGACCGGCCACTCCGACGGCTATTACGCCATGAACGGCCAATACATCGGCGGGCGCTACTACGCCACCATGTACGGCGCCGACCTGCCCGCACCCATGTTCAAGACCTACATGGACGCCGCCCTGGCCGGCGAGCCGGTGGAATCCTTCAACCAGGTCAGCCTCGGCGCCGGCGCACCGACAACCAGCAACTCCGACGACGACGCCCAGGCGCAGCAGAACTCCACCGCGGCCCAGGACGACGACTCCGACGACGAGGACTGATATGTCCACGGCCCGCAACGCCGTGCTCGGCGGCCTGGCCGCCGGCGCCGGTCTACTCGGTTATGCGCTGCTCGAGGCGCGCTCGCCGGTGCTGCGCCGGGTGGATGTGCCCGTGCTGTCACCCGGCCAGCGCCCGCTTACGATCCTGCACCTGTCCGACCTGCATCTGACCGACCGTACCGAGGCGCGGGTGGAGTGGGTGCGTGGTTTGGCGAACACACGCCCCGACGTCGTCGTCAACACCGGCGACAATCTGTCCTTCGCAAGTGGACTGGAACCGCTGGGCCGGGCGCTAGAGCCTTCGCACGCCTGCCCGGCGCCTTCGTCATGGGCGATCACGACTACCGCACCACGGTATTCAAGTTGCCCACCCGCTACCTGCGCCGCGATCCGCGCTCCGGCGACGACCCCGAGCAGGAGGCCGCCGTTGAGCCGCTCCCCTGGCGGGAGGTACGCGACCTGCAGGCCGACGCCGGCTGGGTCAATCTGACCAATGCCCGCGGCAACCTCCACGTCAATGGCCGCCGCATCGAGCTGGTGGGGGTGGATGACCCGCATGTAGATCGGGACGCATTCCCGCCCCCCGCGCTGGTGCCCCCGAGCACGGACGACGGCGATCCGCTCCTCGACCGTGCTGGCAGGCCGCTGCGGTTGGGGCTACTGCACGCCCCCTACCGGCGGGTCCTGGAGGCCATGGCGGCAGACGGCGTGCAACTTGCCTTCGCCGGGCACACCCACGGCGGGCAATTGTGTCTGCCCGGATACGGGCCGCTGGTGACCAACTGCGACCTGGATCGCCGCCGAGCCTCGGGACTGTCGCATTGGCCGGACGCCCGCCTCGACGGCCGTGAGACCGACGCCATGTTCTTACACGTGTCCGCCGGCCTGGGTACCAGCCCGTACACACCGGTGCGTGTGGCATGCCGCCCGGAGGCAACACTGCTGACGCTGCTGCCGGCAGGCTGATCGCCCGGCGGGTGACCGAATCCTCAGACACACGATTTCCCCCACCGGCGCGACGGCGGCTATAGTCGTCCCGCACACGGGGTGTGGCGCAGTTTGGTAGCGCGCTTCGTTCGGGACGAAGAGGTCGTGGGTTCAAATCCCGCCACCCCGACGACGAGGACGCCCGCGAGCTTGCTCGTGAGGCGTCCGAGGAGGAAGGGGCAACAGGCCGCCAGGCCGAATACCCCGACGATGAGAAGGTCCATGAGCTCGCTCATGGACCTTCTTGCATCTCCGTCACCAGTAGTCGAGGGTGGGTTATCGGCGCGAATGTGTGTGCGGTTCGGGCGTGTCGTGGGGAGGCCTGCTGTCAACCTCCTCGGTTTGGACCGGGTTCCTTCAGATGGACCGCGTTTCTGCGCTTGGACCGTCTGAGAGTGCGTTTAAGGCGGTCCAACCGCAGGCGGACGGTCCGACCGCAGGCGGACGGTCCAACCGCAGGCGGGGGGCGCCAATGGACACCCGGAAACATGCCTCGCCGGTACAGGAGGAATGGGCGGGGACGGGGATCTCCCGGGTTCAGCGAGGCGACGGCCAGGCGATCTGTCGTTGCCGCCGCTCGTACTGCTGCCGGGTAGCTCGGCCCGGGAGTGTGTACCGGTCGCCCATGACACGGAGGCGGTGAAGCTCTTCGCCTACCCGTCGGTGGGCTTTTTGGCCGAAGCGGGCGTTGTTCGCAACACGGCGGTGGAGGACCGGCAGCCAGGCGGCCGCTCGGCGTCCGCGACGGGCGTACTCACGGCGATCGTCGAGGCGCGTGTATTACCCTGGTCGCGACGTCGGGCCGTGACGGGCCCCGGGCTCCAACATAAGCCGCCACGAGCGGCCATCGCGCCGACTGGCGCTCTCCGGCCCGACGTCCTTCAACAGCACCGGTCCCTGCACGTCATTGGTGCCGCTCTCGCGGGGAGCGGGCGGCGTCAGCGGCCCTCGGACAGCACCGGGCGCTGCTTTTCAATCGCAACGGCGCGGATCTTGCCACGCGGACGGCGCGCCATGTGCACCACCATGATCTCCCCGGTCTTCAGCCACGGGTCCCGATCCGGAACCGAGCGCAGCAGCTTGCCGGGTGCATAATCCGAGATCGCCTCCATGACGGTGGGCAGCACCGGACGGTGCGTGCACACGGCCACCGGCACATCGCGGCGCCGCAGCACCTTGGAGACCACCTTGCGGGCGGCCTTCGGCTTGGCGGCGTGCGCGGCCTCCGTCAGCGCCGGCTCGGTCACCAGTTCCAGGCCGGCGGCCTGCGTGTACGGGGCTACGGTGTCGTAGCAGCGGCGCCACGGGCTGGTGATCACCTGGGCGACACCGTAGGCGGCCAGCACCGGCACCAGCGCCCGAGCGCGCACCTCCCCCTGATCCTTGGTCAGGGGGCGAGTCGCCTCGTCGGTTTCCGCGTCCCGCTCCTTGGGCCGGTTCCACACCGAGCGCTTGACGGCGCGGGCATGGCGCACGAGCACGAAGGTCCAGGTGTCGAGCTTGCCGTCCTCCCACAGGTCTACCAGGGAGCCGAGCAGGTCCCGGTCGGCCGGGTGAGTGAGCAGCGTGCGGGCCTTCTTGGAACGTACCCATTCGACGTCGTCGATCTCCGCCACGTCGGAGGGTGTCACCGGTGTGCGGGCACGCAGGGCCGGGGAGTCGCCGACGGCCTCGCGGGCGGCCCAGTAGCGGACCTCCTTGCGGGTGCCGTCGGGCAGCTTGTAGCGCACCGTGTCCAGCGGTTGCCCGAGGGCGATCTGGATGCCGGTCTCCTCGGCTACCTCGCGTACCGCGCAGGTGCGCACCGACTCCCCCGGCTCCACCTTGCCCTTGGGGAAGGACCAGTCGTCATAGCGGGGGCGGTGGACCAGGAGGATCTCCAGGTGTCCGTTCGTCTCACGCCACACCAGGCGCCCGCCGCCCGGATCACCGCATCTGTGTTGGACTTGTCTGTCATATCCGGTGATTCCCGCTCGTCAGTGTCCGCTCCGCAGCCGCGAGCGGGCACGGGTCATGAGCGTGGTCTGGATGTCCTCCAGCCGGTTGCTTCGGCGTCGTGAGTGTGCCGGGTCCAGCTGCCATCGGGTTCCAGCCACCAGGAGGAGACCGCGTCGGAGGCCGCGTGGGTGACCAGCCATTCGAGCTGGGCGATCATCACCGGGTCGGTGATGCGCACCAGCGCCTCCACCCGGCGGTCAAGGTTGCGGTGCATCAGGTCCGCCGAGCCGATGAACAGGTCGGTCTCCCCATCGTTGCAGAAGGCGTAAATGCGGGAGTGCTCCAGATAGCGGCCCAGGATCGAGCGGACCCGGATGTTGTCGCTGAGCCCGGGCACGCCGGCGCGCAGGCCACAGATACCGCGCACCACGATGTCGACGTCGACGCCGGCACGGCTGGCCCGGTACAGGGCGTCGATGCAGGCCTCGTCGATGATCGAGTTGACCTTGATGCGGATCCAGGCGGGCTTGCCGGCCCGCTTGTTGGCGATCTCGCGTTCGATGCGTTCGATGAGCCCGTCGCGCACGGTGCGCGGGGCCACCAGCAGCCGGCGGAAGCGGGCGCGGGGGGCGTAGCCGGAGAGCTGGTTGAACAGAGTGGTCAGGTCCTGGGCGACGTCGCGATCGCAGGTGAGCAGACCCAGATCCTCATACCCACGGGCGGTCTTGGGGTGGTAGTTGCCGGTGCCGACGTGGCAGTAACGGCGCAGCCCGTCGGACTCTTGACGCACCACCAGCAGCAGCTTGCAGTGGGTCTTGAGCCCCACCATGCCGTAGACGACATGTACGCCGGCCCGTTCGAGCTTGCGCGCCCAGGAGATGTTGTTCTCCTCGTCGAAGCGGGCCTTGATCTCCACGATCGCCACCACCTGCTTGCCGGCCTCGGCCGCCTCGATGAGCGCATCGACGATCGGAGAGTCTCCGCTGGTGCGGTACAGGGTCTGCTTGATGGCCAGAACCTTGGGATCGGCGGCCGCCTGCGAGACGAACTCCTGCACGGAGGTGGAGAAGGAGTCGTAGGGGTGGTGCAGCAACACGTCGTGCTCGCGCATGGCGGCGAAGATGTCCCCGGGGGTGCTGGACTCCTGGGGCGCCAGCCCGGCCGCGGTGACCGGCACGAAGCGCGGGTACTTCAGTTCCGGGAGGTCCAGATCGTGCAGCTGGTTGAGGCTGGTCAGGTCCAGCGGCGCCGGCAGCTCGAAGACGTCGTCGTCGTGCAGGTTCAGGGCGCGCACCAGGTAGCGGCGCACGAAGGGGCTGATGGTGTCCTCCACCTCCAGGCGCACGCTCGCGCCGAAGCGGCGACGCTCAAGCTCCTTCTCCATCGCGGTCAGGAGGTTCTCGGCGTCGTCCTCCTCCACCTCTAGGTTCTCGTTGCGGGTGACCCGGAAGAGGTGATGCTCGAGGATGTCCATACCTGGGAACAGGTGATCCAGGTGCTGGGCGATCACGATCTCGATGGGGATGAAGGCGGCGCCCGCCTGCTTGTTCTTGGGATCCAGCTCCCGCCCGGGCACGGTGATCAGACGCGGCAGCGACTGCGGCACCTTGACGCGGGCGAAGTGCTCCTTGCCGGAGCGGGGGTTGCGCAACAGCACCGCCAGGTTGAGGGACAGGCCGGAGATGTAGGGGAAGGGGTGAGAGGGGTCCACGGCCAGCGGAGTGAGCACGGGAAAGATCTGGTGGCGGAAGTAGCGCGTGATCTTCTCGGCCTGCTCGGGATCAAGCTGCTCCCAGTCGAGAATCTCGATGTTGCGCTCGGCAAGCTTGGGACGGATGTCGTCCTGGAACAGGGCCGCCTGTCTGGCCATGAGCTCCTTGGTGCGCTCGGTGATGGCCGCAACGACCTGATGGGCGTCCAGGCCAGAGGCGCGCACGGGCGTGATACCGGCCTTGATGCGACGCATCAGCCGGCCACGCGCACCATGTAGAACTCGTCCAGGTTGGAGGAGAAGATCGCGGTGAACCAGGCACGCTCCAGCAGCTGCAGGTCCTGGTCCTCGGCCTGCTCCAGGACCCGCTGGTTGAAGTCCAGCCAGGTCAGCTCCCGGTCGGTAAAGCGATCGGTAAAGGAGTCCAGCGGCGGCAGGTCGGCTTCCGGGTCGTCGACGACGGCGCCTGCGGCTCCGTCCGCTTCGGCCTCCGCGTCCACGGCCGTGTTTGCGCAGTCGGCCGGATCAGCCTCGGGCAGGGCCACGGAGTTCTCCGCGTCGAAGCACCCGGTCTGCTCATTGGCATCGGGAGCCGAGACCGGAGGTGCACCGGCGTCATCGCCCCGGTTGCTCGCGACGGCGGGGGCATCCTCGTCGAAGTCCTCGTCCTCATACTGGGGACCGGCGTCGTCATCGGCGAAGTCGCGCGGGTCGGCCGCCTCAATGACGTGATCCTCGATGATATCCAGGTCGTCCTGGGTCAATGCCGCGGCGTCGTCCGCATCCGCAGACGCCGCCGAGGTCGCGGCGAGCGCTTCGGCCTCCGCGGGACTGACCGGAGAAGAACCCGGGTCGGCGGCGTGCCGCGCCTGCGCACGCGCCCAACCACCAAGGAAAGAGGCCAGCGGCGCGGAGTTCGTTGAGGGGGTCGCTTCGGAGTCGGGCGTCGTCATGGGGAAATCGTCCCACGTCCGCGCCCCTGGTGGGCCGTGAACCTCACCGCGGAACCGTGGAGTCCAGGCGGCCGGCGTCATCGCACGCGGGCCGGCAGGCGCCGGCACGGGGCCGGATCAGTCCAGCAGGCCAGCGCCGGCACGGCGGGCCGCCTCCAACAGCTCGTCGGCGGTGGCCAGCAGCGCGGAGTCACGCCGGGTGACCTGGTGCGCCAACTCGTCGGCGTCGTCGTCGATCCAGACGGGGCTGGAGCCGGCGGCCAGCGCGGTCAGGAAGCCGGACGTGGCGGTCAGGATGGGAACGAGCGCGGGTACGGAGCCTCAAGGGCGCCGGCAAGGACTTCGTCCAGGGCGCCGCGTATGTCCGCGGGGGCAGGGACCCGGCGGGCGTCGACCAGTGCCGCGTCGAGGCGAACACGCGCAGCGGCGGCCTCGGCCTGGCTGGCGATGGCGGTGAGATCCACGACGGTGGCGTAGCGCCGCGCAACCAGTTCCGGGTCGCGGCGAATCCACTCACGTACCAGGAACAGCCGCCAAAGCGTGCCCGGCAGGGTGGTTGCGGGCGAGTCCGCCCACAGCTCGGCCACGGCGTCGACCCCGTGGCCGGCAACGGCCGCTACCACACCGTCGCGGGTGATCGACTCCACGGAGACGTCGGTTTCAGGTGCGTCTTCGGGAAAGCCGCCAATCAGGGCCTGCGCGGCACGGTGGGCGAGTTCGGAGGCGACGGCGGTGTCGTCACTGCCTCGATGTTCTCGGCCGCTTCGGGGTCTAGTCGGGCGGGACGATGGAACTGGCGAGCCATAGGAACTCCTTGTGTCGCGGGTGTTAGCCGGGTCGGTCGCGTCGATGGCGAGTGCCCGGTTCGCGTTACTGATGGCATTGTCCCGCATGAGTGGGCAGAGGGGTGAGGGATATCCGGCGCGCATAGCGAACAGCGCACGCGCACAGGCATCCCGTCTGCGATGGGCACTCCGGGAAAGACCATGCATGCTCAGGCTCTCCAGCAGAGAGTGGCCGCGGAATCGGCTATGCTGACGCCGCCGACCGCGTCTGGATTCCGCTCCCGGCCGGAGGCGCGCCCCTCTAGCTCAGTTGGTCAGAGCTGCGGACTTTTAATCCGAAGGTCGTGGGTTCGAGCCCCACGGGGGGCACCGGCGGTGTACTGCGCCCTCATGCTCCCCACCGCCGCGTCCCTGTGCGCGCGGCGCCGGGAGCGGCGATTACGACCACAGCCGGCGAACTACCAGCAGCAAGGTGACGGACGCCAGCGCGACAAGTCCGGCTGCCGGAATCAGGTAGGGCACCACCGCGGCGTCGGCGCCACCCTCCACCAGTAGTTCGACGGCGCCTTCGAAGAGAGTCAACGCGAGCACGCCGAGCAGCACACCGATCATATTCGCGACAACGGCAGCAATCACGGACCGCATTGTTTTCTCCCCCCTTGCACGCGGCACCCCTCGTCCCGAATACCGCTCGACCGCCCAGAGCAACCATCCAATGGAGCGGGCAAGATCGTTGGCCAAGCCCATTTACGCGAACACACCCATGAACGTTAACGGTGAGCCCGAGCATATAGGGCATGGAATTGAAAGCCGGCACAGTGCGTGGCGAGGCGGTTGCACACCGTCTCGCCACGCCCGCGCCTCACCGCCTGCGGGCGACGGCCAGGTAGATGTAGATCGCGATCATGGCGGCGATCAGCGACAGGAGCCAGCGGATCCAGTCGATGCCCGGGGTTTCGGCCACACCGAGCGCCCCCGCCAGCCAGCCGCCGACCAGCGCACCCACGGCCCCCAGCACAATGGTCCACAGAATTGACAGATTCTGGTCACCCCTCATAATCAGCCTGGCCAGGGCGCCGATAATGCCGCCAAATACGATCATTCCAATGAGCTCACCCATGACGCATTCCCTTCATGTAGTGCGAAGCGATGCACTCGACGCCGCAATCACCGCATGGAGTGCCGGCGCCCTAAACGCCTGGAATCAACATACATCAGGAATTCTCCTCTGTGAGAGCCATCTCCCCCGGATACGGTAAAGCAACCGCCTACCCATGCTTTTCCGGTTAACTTCCCACGGCATTCAGTCCCGGCCTCCAGGAGTTACACACCTTCCGGCCCAGGTCTGAATGGACCCTGAAAGTCGCCAGTTCGCCGCCGGCACCCACGATCAGCAGCACTCCGACAATGGGCCCGAGTGCGCCACCGACGCGCGCGGAGATCTCATCGGCGGTGTCACCCATAGGCACACCGAACACGAGGATCGCCAGCAGCACGGTCAGCAGCAGGGCCACGATGGGCTGCCCCAGGAACAGGGCGAAGTCAACGATCGGATTGCTCCACTCCTCCGGCACCGCCGTTTCGACCACCGTGTGCATGAGCATTAGCAGCCCCGGCAGTAGCACCACCCCGATGGATACGCCGAAGGAGGGGCGTGTGCCGCTGCGCTCCTGCTAGCTGCCGCCGAGCGGCTCAGTGGCCTCGATCGGCGCCCAGCGAGCCATGAGGTGAGCCGACAGCGCGCCCGCCGGGCAACGATCATCACCACGGGAATGAGCAGAACGATGCCCACCTCGAAGAAGAGTGGAATGCCAACGACGAAGGCGATCATGGTGCCCACGTCTCCGATGGTGGAGCCCAAAACGGAGGTGAAGGCCGTGAAGGTGTCGGCCAGCGGGACTCCGGCCACTAAAGGCGAGTACGGCCGATCCGAGGGTGAGCGCCAGGAATGGATGGACCTTCCTCCAGACGATCAGCACGACGATCGTTGCGATGCCCAACAGTGCGGCAAGGATCAGTTGCAGGTCAGTGTGCCTGCGGCACCGCATCCGCGGCGGTCAGGACTGTGTACGTCATTGTCTTTGTCTCCGTGGCGAAGATGTGTGGGAAACGGGAAGTGGTCGCGGTCAGGCCGGCGCGGCGACCTCGAGCGCCGCGAGGATCGCCTCAAAGGTCTCTTCGGGGGTGGCGCGCGAGACCACGGTGACGCCGTCCTCGTCGTCGGCCAGAGGCTCGAGGGTGGCGAATTGCGAGGGCAGGAGGCTCGGGGGCATAAAGTGCCCTGCTCGGTGCTCCATGCGCTCGCGCAGCTCGTCCTGCTGGGCGACCAGGTGGATGAAGAAGACGCGCCCGTCCGCCTGGGAGAGCAGGTCCCGGTAGATCCGCTTGAGTGCGGAACAGGTGACGATGGTCTTCCTACCGGCAGCCGCCTGCTCGCTCATCCAGTCACGCAGGGATTCCAGCCACAGGCGGCGGTCCGCGTCGGTCAGCGGCACGCCTTGGGACATCTTGTCGATGTTCGCCTGCGGGTGGAAATCATCCGCTTCGGCCACCGGCCAACCCAACGCGGCATGGAGATTGGCGGCGGCAGTGGTCTTCCCACAACCTGCGACGCCCATGAGCACCAGATGCTCGACCGCTTGTTTCACGGCGCTCTCCTCAGACTCCTTTGTCGGCCATACGTACTATGATTATGATAGTTACGTACTATTTTTAAATGGGACCTAGGCCCCTAGGTGGGAGTTGTCGTTCGTCCAGCCTCTCACCTGACGCCTTCGCCAGCCCACGCCGATGCCGCTATCATCGCGATTCCAAGCCAGCCGGGGCCGCCGACGACCCCACACAGCCAGACCACCTTTCCAGGAGCATCCATGCAGCCTCAGCCCTGTGCGGCGACATTCTCGACGCGCTCGGCACTGCGATCGCCTCGGGCCAAGTGCGCCCGGGAGAGGCGCTCACTTTGGAGTCCATTCAGACGCGTTACGGCGTCTCGCGCACGCTCGCCCGCGATTGCATGCGCACCCTGGAATCGCTGGGCCTGGTCGAGTCTCGCCGCCGCACCGGCGCGGTGGTGCGTCCGCCGCAGGACTGGGCCGCATTGTCTCCTTTGGTGATCCGCTGGCAACTGGAGGCCTCCCCCGACGGCCCCAAGCTCGGCGCGCTCACTGAACTGCGTGCCGCCGTCGAGCCCGTGGCTGCTGCGGCTGCGGCCCGGCGCGCGACCGAACCGCAGCGCGCCGAGCTGTTGCACCTCGCCGCCACCATCCGCGAGCGCGGCCGCACGGGAGCAGTCGCTTCGTATCTCGACGCCGACATTGCCTTCCACGGCCTGGTACTGGAGGCCAGCCAAAATGACACCTTCGCGGCCCTGACGGATGTGGTGGCCGAAGTTCTCACCGGTCGGACCCGTCTGGACGGCGGCCTGCAGGCGCCCGAGCCCGAAGCTCTCGAACTGCACCTCCGCCTCGCCGAGGCCATCGCGGCGGGAGACGCTCAGGAGGCCGAACGCTGTATGCGCGAAATCGTGGCGGAGGTACGTGAGGTGCTGTTGGAGCGCGGGCTGCGGGGATTCCTGACGGCTTGACCTGATAACGAACCGCGGCCTCGCCTGCCCATCGCACCGTTGCCGCACACATGCCGACGTCGGCGTCAACGCTTCACAGCACCGCCGCGGCCAGGAGCACCACCGGCACGAATCCCGCCGTCGTGAGCAGCACGGCGTCGCGGGCAAGAGGCTTGGACACCCCGTAGCGGGAGGCATACATGAACACGTTTTGCGCCGTCGGCAGTGACGCCGTCGTCACCGGCATCAACAGGGCGGCGCCGCGCAACCCGGCCGCTAGCCCCAGCCCCACCGCCAGGCCGGGCACGACCAGCAGTTTCCAAGCCACCGCCCAGCGCAGCGCGGTGCGACTGGCAGCATCGTGCACCGGCTCGGGCGGCACATTGACGACGCGGGGCGCGGCTCCACCCGTCCCTTCGGCACTTCCGGCCTGGCCGGATTTCGGCGCGCCGACCATGCTCTGCGGCGGCCGCAGTCGGGAGGCGGCCAGGCTCATACCCAGCGAGAGCATCATCAGGGCACAGCGATCCGCCCCAGCGTGTCGAGTAACTCGGCGAGATGCCCGCGCAGGGCGGCACCCAGGTCGAAGCCGCTCAGGTTCACCAGCACGCCGACCAGCACGGCGAGCACCAACGGGTTGCGCAGCGGCAGGGTGTAGGTGGCGAAGCGGGAGGGGCTGCCGCGGCGGGTCACGGTATCCAGCACGGTGAAGGCAAGTGGGGTAAGCACCAGCAGTTGCAGCAGCAGGATCGGAGCGACCGCGGTGGCGTCGCCGAGCACCAGTACCAGCACCGGGATGCCCAGATTGGCAGCGTTGACATAGGCGGAGGCGAGTGCCCCGATCATCGCCTCGGCCACCGGGCGATGCAGCAGACAGCGATGCACGCCCCAGGCGGTCGCCAGCCCCAGCAGTTCGGCCCCGACGGCGACGGCGGTGCCCACCGAGGTGACGGCCTCGAGGTCGGCGTCGACGAGCGTGGTTATCAGCAGGGCGGGAGTAGCGGCGAAGAAGCACAGCCTAGTCAGGACGGTGTCGGATCCCACGGGCACCGCCCCGGTGCGCACCAGCACCCAGCCCACCGCGATGACGACGGCGAAGACCGCCAGGCCCCCAACGACGTCGGCCACTGGTCTTCCTCACCCGCTCTCAGCCGACCGGTTCGAGGTCGATCCAGGTCCCGGCGTGGTCGGAGACGACGAAGGTGCGAGTCCCGCCGCCGACGGCGCGCAGCGACTCCCCCGGCGCAGGGCCTATTCCACCGGCAGACTCGGCCGCTGGCGGTGGCGTCGCAGCGGCAGCGGCGGGCCGAGGGTCGGTCAGGAAGTGATCGATGCGACGGGTCGGACGGGCGGCAGGGAAGGTGGGTCCGTCGCCGAGCATCCGGGCCACCCCGAGGGCTGCCACCTGTTCGGTCGGCAAGTTGAAGTCGCCGGCAAGCAGGTGGGGGCCGGGGAGGGCGGCCAAGGCGTCCCAGGCGGCGCCCAGCTGCCGGCACGCCGTGTCCGTGCGGGTGGCCAGGTGGGTGACGCCCACATTGAGCACGCCGACACCGGGTAATGCATGCTCCGGCAGCTCCAGCCCAGCGGCCAGCAGATTGCGGGCGGTGGCGGTGAACAGACGGTAGGAGCGCGGGTCGATCGGGTTGCCGCGGCGCACCAGGCTGGCGGGACCGCGGCCCAGCCGCATCACCCGCCAGGTGCCGATGGGGTACCGGCTCAACAACGCATTGCCGAAGCCGACCGGCCCCTGGCCGAGCACGGCGCGGGCCGGGCCGAGCACGTCGTCGGCGGGATCGGTCAGGGCGGCGCGCAATGGGCGGCGACGCAGGCCGGCGACGGGTCCCGCATAGGCGGCGGCAAAGCGGTGATAGCGCCAGCCCAGCAGCTCGGCCAGAACTCCCGCCTGATCCAGCCGCCCGGAGCGGGCCTGACCGAGGTCGACCTCTTGCAGTGCGACCACGTCGGGGCCGAGCTCGGCGATCTGCTCCGCCAAGGCCGCCAGCACGGCGCGGGCGATAGCGGGGTCACGGATGTCGGCACCGGCCAGCGAGCCACTGGCCGCGGTCCCGTCGCCCGCGCCGACGCCGGGCTGACCATGTTGCAGGTTCAGGGTCAGCACGCGCAGCACGTTGGGCCTCCTATTGGCGTTACCGGTTTCGACAGCGCGGCGCGGATGCTCGCCAGGCCGGGGCTACGCCTCGGCGGAGTCTGCGTCGGGCTCGAAGCTCAGGCTAACGGAGTTCATGCAGTAGCGCTGGCCGGTAGGAGTGCTGGGGGCGTCGTCGAATACGTGCCCGAGATGACTGTTGCAGGCCGCGCAGCGCACCTCGGTGCGCACCATGCCGTGAGAGGTGTCCGTGGACAGCACTACGGCGTCGGTGCGGGACGGGTCGTAGAAGGAGGGCCAGCCGCAGTGGGAGTCGAACTTGGTGGCGGAGCGGAACAGCTCCGCCCCGCAGGCGCGACACCGGTAGATGCCCTCGCGGTGCTCATCGAGCAGTGCCCCGGTGTAGGGGCGCTCGGTGCCGGCCTCGCGCAGCACGTGGTACTCCAGCGGGCTGAGCGCGGCCCGCCACTCGGCGTCGGTGCGAGCAATGGCGGCGGGGTCGAGGCGGGGACCGGCGGCGTCCTGATGGTCTGAGGTGCTCATGGATCCATCGTGGACCCGTCGCTCCCCACAGCCAAGCACACAGCGCCGAACAACCGCCACCGACATTTTAAGGATTGCCTCACCTTATTTATATAGATAACATCGTTATCTAAGGCGTGGGTTACACACGGGAATGAGTCGCGGACACAGGAGGGGCAATGCCGCAACGGGCCGGAAGCACACGCCGACCGGTGCAGATCCCGCGGCGGATCCTTGTCGCCATTGAGGGCTCAGACCGATGACAACAACGAAGGGAACGCAGTCACGATGCTCCACACCGCGATCGGAACGCTCCGGGCCGAACGGGTGGGCTCCACCGCCGACGACGGCGCCCCGGTCTACCGCATCCTCGGCATCCCCTACGCCCACGCTGAACGCTTCCAGGAGCCGGAGCCCGTGATCTCCGGCTCGGGCGACGGCTTCGTCAATTCCGGACGCGGCCAGTGTTTCCCGCAAAGACTCATGCCGGGCTTCATCAACCTGTTCCTGCGTCATTTCCAATTGCGTCCCGAGTGGCAGCCGCGTCGGGATCTCCAGACCGAGGACTCGCTGCGGCTCAACGTGTGGACCTCCGGTCCGGAGCCACTGAAGCCGGTACTCGTCTTCATCCACGGCGGCGACTGCGGCTCGGGCACCCTGCCCATCTACGACGGCACTCACCTCGCCGAGCAGGGCATCGTGGTGGTCACCGTCACCTACCGGATCGGCGTGTTCGGGCACCTGCATGTGGTCGACGGCGACCGGATCAGCTGCGACCGGGCCCCACTGGACCAGCAGGCGGCGCTCCGCTGGGTGAAGGCCAATATCTCCGTCCTCGGCGGCGACCCGGACCGGATCACCCTGATGGGTCATTGCGGCGGCGCCCAGTACGCCCTCTACCAGGCGCTCAACCCGGACAACCGTGATCTGTTCCATCGACTCATCTTGTGCAGCGGGCAACGTGCCACCCCGCAACCGTTGGAGTCCGCCAGTGAATGGGAGGCCTTCACCCGTCTCCTGGAGGCGAACCGCATCCGCGACTATCACCAGCTGACCACAGCACCGGTGGGCCGCCTGCTGCGCCTGACGCAGCCCACTATGGCCCTGTCCACCACCATGGATCAGCCCTTCTTCAAAGTCGATCCGCGCAAGGTACTGAGCGAGGGCGCCTTCCCCCACGTGCCGGTGCTGGTGGGCTCCACCGCGGACGAGTTCTCCATGATCGAGTTCCCCCTGTGGTACCGACGCATGGGCATCGCCACCACACAGGAGGAGTTCGAGCGGGCCGCCGCGCGCCTGTACGGGTCCTGGGCCGAACCCATCGCCGCCTCGCTGCGCCCGGAGGCAGTGAGTCTTCCGGACCTGCAGATAAAGATGATGGAGCTACTCGTCTTCCACAGCGCGGCGTTGAACCTGATGGAGCGCTTCGCGGCGTACACCAGGGTCTACGGCTACCGCTTCGAATACGTCCCCAACCTCTACCGCGGCCTGCGCGGCGCCTATCACGGCGCGGAAGTGGCGATCTTCTTCGGCAACCTGGACCGCATGCGCATCCCCATCACCGCTGACAACCGCCGGGCGATGGCCATCACACAGCGAGACTGGCTCGGCTTCGTACGTGACGGCTCCATGCCCGGCCGCCCCGCCTTCGATGAACGGGCGGAGATCACCCGTTACCGGGGCGAGGGCGAGGCAGTCCGGTTCCCGCATCTGGAGTTGCTGCGCGAGCTGGAAGGGACGGACCTGGCCCGCCGGGTGGTGAACACCTACATGAGTCGTCGTTGACATCGACTTCACACAACACTGCGGTGAAGGCGTCTTCAGCGGTCAGTCGTCGGCCTCGTCGGCATCCGTGGTGGACTTGCCCAGGCCGAGTTTGCCGGTGGAGGCATCGGCGGGCTGAGCCGAGTCCAGGTAGGCCTGCTGCTCCTGGGTGGAGATGACGCCGGTCGCCTCCCCGGTGTCCACCGGCCGGCGGCTGGACCCGGCGGTGCCGCCGCTGTCGGGAGCGCCGCCCGGCGCCGCATCCCGGGCGAGTATGCGACGCCGCCGGACCTTGTCGCGCCGAGCCCGGCGGAGTTTCGCCCGTCCCTTGGCGACGGCGCGCAGGCGCGCGGCCTCAATCGGATCATCTGCGACGGGGCGCTGTACGGCCGTGGCCTCCTCCACGACGACGTCCGCCTCACCATCGGGCTTTTGCAAGGTGACGAGCTCCTCGGCCAGCCGCGCCACCTTCTCCGGCGTGGGGTCGTGAGTGACATCCACGTTGTCGACCTCAACACGGGTGCGCGGCAGGGCGTAGGGGGCCTCCCGCTGCAGCCAGGCGACCAGTTCCTCGCGCAGCTGGCACTGGAGGGTGAACACGTCGGCGTTGTTGGCGCCGGACACGGCTATCCGCACGGTGACGGTGCCCGCGGAGGTGTCGGTGACGTCCACGGAGGCGACGCGTCCGTCCCACACGGCCGAGCCGGACAGGATCCGTTCCACCTCGGCGCGCAGGGCCGCCACGGGCGCGCGCCAGTCCAGGTCGATGGTGAAGGTGCCGGTGAGCTGGCTGCCGCGCCGAGACCAGTTGGCGAAGGGATTCTGGGTGAAGTAGGTGGAGGGGAAGATCAGGCGCCGTCCGTCCCACACGCGCACGACCACGTAGGTCAGGGTGATCTCCTCGATGAAGCCCTGCTCGTCGTTCACCACGACGACGTCGTCCACACGGATGGCGTCGGTGGTGGCCAGCTGGATGCCGGCGAAGAGGTTGCCCAGGGTGGACTGGGCGGCGAGACCGGCGACTACGGAGACCAGCCCGGCGGAGGCCAGCAGGGAGGCCATGGCCACGCGCGCCGACGGGAAGGTCATGGCCACCCCGACGAGTCCGCAGATGACGATGATGACCTCGGCCACGCGGCGCAGCACCTGCGCCTGAGTGGTGATGCGTTTGGTGCGGCCGACGTCGCCGTGGGAGCGCACCCCAATCACGATCGACGACTCGATGGCCTTGGCAATTCCAACCACCACCCAGGTGGAGGCCAGGATGATGCCGATGAGCAGGGCGTGGAGCACGAACTGTGCCCAGTCCGGCTGCGACAGGTCGAAGAAGGCGACCTGCCCGCCGAGGAAGGCGCCGACAAGGGCAGCCATCACATACATCGGGGTGCGGCAGAAGCGGATGAGCTCGGCATACATCACTCGGTGTCGCCCCATGGCGCGTAGGACGACGACGAGGATGAAGACCAGGGCAATGCCGATCAACGCGCCGAGTCCGGCGCGCCAAGCCAGCGAGAACACGTCTGCGGTTGCCTCCACGACGGCCTCGGCGGCCTCGGAGGCGCCATCGGTGGCCGTGGACGTCGCGGAATCCGTCGGGGTGTCGGCGCTCAGCGCGGCAGAGAAAGCGAGGGCGCGAAGCGATGCGGCTGCTGCCGCCGATGCGAAGGCCATGTGCCCAAGATTAGAGCCCGGCGCTGTGCTCCGGCTGTGCGCGGCCCCGACCTCGCCGTCTTTCACATCACTGAGCGTCACGTCACCCGAGACCGCTCGGCCGTCCGCGCCCCCGTCAGTCGGTGACCAGCGGCAATCCCGCCAGGACGGCCCCCAGGGCGAGCAGCTCGCGGGGAACGTATTCGGCCACCGTGAGCCCAACGACGTCGGCCGCCTCGCCGAGGTCGGCAATCAGGCGGTGCACCCGGGCGGCGGTGAGCCCGCCGGACACCCGCCCGAGGCCGAGGGCGACCTCGTCGGCGTCGATCGTGTCGACGTCGGGGTGGGAGTCGATGGTCCGCAGGATCGCGGGGCCGTCGTTGGGCGGGTAGGACGGGAGGAATCCGGGGATGGGCTGCACTGCATCCATGTCTTGACCGTGAACGTCGGCGTCGCGACGGGGACCGACAGGCGATAGAACACTAGACGTACTACGCCTGTCGTAGTACGTTGTACGTATGGACATCGTCACGCCCTGCGGCCGACCACCGCGGCCGGGCAGCTTCGAGGAACGCCGCCATGATTAGCGCCGACGCCATACGCGGCTACATCGACCTGATCGTGCTCACCCTCCTGCGCGATCACCCCTCCTACGCCTACGAGCTCGCCAAGACCATCACCCAGGTGGCGCAGGAGCAGTACACGATCAAGCAGACCACGCTGTACTCCGCACTCAAGCGCCTGGAATCCACAGGGCTCGTCTCCTCATTCGCCAACACCAGCGAGTCAGGCAAGCCCCGCACCTACTACCAACTCACCGACGCCGGCGCCACCCACCTGGCGGACAAACTCGCCGAGTGGGAGGACACCAAGGCCCTCATCGACCGTTTCGCGCAGCGCGCTCCCAACTCAGACATATCGACGTCGCCCTGACCGCACAATCACCGCCCCAGACACATGTCACACAAGACAACCCGCCCACAGCCGACCCGGCTAGGCACCCGCCCGACCGGATCTCAGACACACAAGGAACTCTGATGGATGCCATCGACACCTTCCTCGAAGCCATGTTCGCTCCCTACCCCGCCACCCCGCGCCTGTCGGAGGCCAAGCGGGAGCTCCACGCCATGATGGAGGACGCCTACGCCGACGCCGTCACCTCCGGTAAGTCTCACAACGAGGCCGTAGGCCAGGTAATCACCGACTTCGGCAACCTGGAGGAACTGGCACCCGTGCTCGGCATCCTTCCCGACATTCGCGACGCCGGCGCCGCAGCGAATGCCGCTCCGCCGATACGCCCGTCGCAGTCCCGGCAGGCACGCCCGTCTCAGCCCCGACCATGCCCGATACGACGTCGTCGGAGTACCCCGTCATCACCCTGCCGGAGGCCCAGGCCCTGGCCGAGGCGCGCCGCACCACCGGTGCCCTACTCGGCATTGGCGTGGCCCTGTGCGTGCTGGCGGCGGCGCCGCTGTTTCTGGCCCTCGGCCTGTCCCAGTCCGACGACGGACTGGGACTCATCCCCCTGAATGAGGACCAGGCGACTGCGGTAGGCCTTCCCCTCACCCTGGTGGTGGTGGCCCTGGCCGTGACCCTGTTCATCCGCCGCCATCGGGCATTCATGGGCCTGACCCACCTCACGAACGGCAAGTTCACGCGTAATCCAGTCGTCTCCGCCTGGGCGGCGCGGCTGCGCCTGGAACACGAGGCAACACGCTCGCGCGCGCTGGTCATCGCCGTCGCCCTGTGGATCCTGGCCCCCATCCCCGTGCTGGGCGCCGGCATTCTGCTCCAGGACCACAATGGCGGCGAGCAGTTGCTGGGTCTGACCGTCACCCTACTCATAGTGGCGCTCGGGCTGCGGATCTTCCTGCCGACCACTTGGGCATCCATGACGCACACGACCGTCACCGAGGAGGGCCGCCCCGCCGATGCCGCGCCCACCTGGCGCAACCCCGGAGACTCCCCGTTCATTGAGGCGATCGCCGGGCCATACTGGATCGGCTGCGTGGCCATCTTCCTGGCCTGGTCCTTCATCTCCTCCGACTGGGGCATCACGTGATGATCTGGCCGATTGCGGGCGTTCTGTTCGGCGCGATCGCCGCCGGTGAAGCCGGCCTGCGCTCCTGGCGCTCCCACCAATCCGCCCAGGCTCAACGCTGAGCCGCCCGCCGCCGCCCCACCCGGGAGCGGCCGGGGTTTGAGCGCGGTCGTCAAGGCCGTCGGGTCCAGCGACCAGCTTGGGCGGGCCCCCACTTGCTGCGCCGCGTTGTTGCACCGCGTCTGGCCCGGATGCCTGCGGGTTGGGCTGGCCTGCTGGCGGGTTCGTCCGGCCCATCCCCTGCGTTTCCAGAGGTCTTCTTCGGGGGTGGTGGTGTCCAGTTTCGAGGGCCGGGGTGGCGTTGCACGACCTTGGACAGTACTGCACGACCTTGGTGCACCTTCCACGACCCCAGGGTGGTCGTGCAACAGGCACCAAGGTCGTGGAACGCGGCCCGGGGTCGTGCAGGACACAGGCGGGTGAGTGGTTCGGGGGCTGGCCACCATGTTCTCGGATGCAGTTCACGCGCGAGCCGGTCACGTGAGGCTGCGGGCCGCCACAGCCTCCGAGAGTGGACGCCGGGGCGAAAGTGTGTCATGATTTACCCACCCTTTGAGAGCGCTCTCATACAAGGGAGGCCAACCCAAGAGCGCTCTCAAACGAACACCCGTGGCGCAGTGCTGCGCCGCGCATCCCAACAAAGGAGTCATCGTGTTCAAAAAGCAGGCCATGGCCGGCCTCAGCGTCCTCGCCGTCGGCGCGCTAGCACTCGCCGGCTGCGGCTCGGGAGGCTCCGGGTCATCAGACACGGACGCGGGCGGCCAGATCACTCTCACCATCGCCACGTTCAACGAGTTCGGCTACGACAATCTGCTCGACGAGTACATGAAGCAGAACCCCGACATCAAGGTCGTCGAGAAGAAGGCCGCCACCTCCAACGAGGCCCGTGACAACATGAACACCCGCCTCGCCGCGGGTTCGGGCCTGGCCGACGTCGAGGCCATCGAGATGGACTGGCTGCCCGAGCTCATGCAGTACTCCGACCAGTTCGTCGACCTGTCCTCCGACTCGGTCGCCGACCGCTGGCCCGAGTTCAAGGTCGCCCCGGCCACCACCGCCGATGGCAAACTCATCGGCTACGGCACCGACGCCGGCCCGGAGGCCGTGTGCTACCGCGCCGACCTGTTCGAGCAGGCCGGCCTACCCACCGACCGCGATGAGGTCGCCGAGCTTCTGGACGGAGACTGGGACAACTACTTCGAGGTTGGTAAGCAGTTCGTCGACGCCATCGGCATTCCGTGGTACGACTCAGCGGCCGGCACCTACCAGGCATGATCAACCAGATCGAGAACCCCTTCGAGAACGACGACGACTCCGTCATGCCACTGAAGTCCAACGACACCATTCACGACACCTACAACACGATCCTCGAGCAGTCCGACGCCGGCCTGTCTGCGGGTCTGTCGCAGTGGAGTGAAGACTGGGTCAACGCCTTCCAGAACGACGCTTCGCCACCATGCTCTGCCCGCCGTGGATGCTCGGTGTGGTTGAGGGCAACGCCGCAGGCGTTGAGGGCTGGGACGTGGCCCCGGTCTTCCCCGGCGGCGGCGGCAACTGGGGCGGCTCCTACCTGACCGTCCCCACCCAGGGCGAGCACCAGGAGGAGGCCAAGGCGCTGGCCGACTGGCTGACGGCCCCCGAGCAGCAGATCAAGGCCTTCCAGACCAAGGGCAACTTCCCCTCGCAGACCGAGGCGTTGGATGACCCGGCCCTGCTGGACTACACCAACGAGTTCTTCAACGATGCCCCAATCGGCCAGATCTACTCCGACATGTCCAAGAAGATCGAGATCTCCCCGTACAAGGGCACGAACTTCTTCGCCATCACCACCGTCGTCACCGACGCGCTCACCCGCGTGGACGTCGACAATACCGACGATGCCGACTCCTCCTGGGACAAGGCGCTGAGCGAGTTCGACCAGCTCGGGCTCGAATAACACCCCCAGGCACCCGCACATGATCGTGGCGCGGCCCGGTACCGCGGAATCCCGCGCGCCGGACCGCGCCACGACGTATCTCGACCGCTGACCGGAAAGGATCGGCAATGACGTCAGCAGCAATCTCGACGCGGGACCGTCGGACCGCGCCCACCCCACCACCGACGCGCTCACAGCGGCGCGGGTCCATGTCCCGGCGGGACAGGCTGGGACGCCTCGACTTCGTAGTCTCCCCGTACCTGTACATCGCCCCCTTCTTCATCGTCTTCGCCATCACCGGCCTGTATCCACTGCTGTACACGGCCTGGGTCTCGTTCCACAAGTGGCACCTGATTGGCGGCGACCAGGGATTCACCGGGCTGGACAACTACATCAACGTGGTGCAGCAGCCGAACTTCTGGATCGCCCTGCGCAACACCTTCTCCATCTTCCTACTCTCCAGCGTTCCGCAGATCATGCTGGCGGTTTTGATCGCCTACGTGCTCAACACCAACCTGCGGGCGAAGACCTTCTGGCGCATGGGGGTGCTGCTGCCCTACGTGGTCGCCCCGGTGGCCGTGTCGATCATCTTCTCCAAGCTATTCGCCGACCAGTCCGGCATGGTAAACGCCATCCTCGGCCACATCGGACTCGACCCGATCGGCTGGCACGCCTCGGCGTTCTGGTCCCACATCGCAATCGCGAACATGGTCAACTTCCGCTGGACCGGCTACAACGCCTGATCATTCTGGCGGCGATGCAGGCCATTCCCCGCGAGCTGTATGAGGCCGCCACGGTCGACGGCGCGGGCCGCATGCGTCAGTTCTGGTCCGTCACCATCCCGCAGCTGCGCTCCACCATCATCTTCGTGGTCATCAACTCCACCATTGGCGGCCTGCAGATCTTCGACGAGCCGCGCATGTTCGACACCATGGGCAACGGCGGTTCCGACAACCAGTGGCTGACACTGACCATGTACCTGTACCAACTGGGTTGGGGGCCGCAGAAGAGCTTTGGCCGCGCCTCGGCGGTCGCCTGGATCCTGTTCCTGATCATTCTGCTGTTCGCCTCCCTCAGCTTCATGCTCACCCGGCGCATCTCCTCCTCGGGCACCGCCCCAGCCAAGAAACGCCGTCGGCGCCGTCCCGGCCGCGAACGCGCCGGATCCACCAGCCGGGCAACCGCCGGCGCCGCCGGCAAGGAAGGAGTCTTGTCATGAGCAGCAACGAGCCGTCCCTGGCAATGATCGAGCAGACCGCCGGCAAGCGGGCCGCCCGCGCCGCCGCCCGGCGTCGCGCCAAGCAGGCACACCGGGGCTTCGGCCCGGACCGCCGTCCGGGACCGGTGGGTTACATCTTCCTGATCGCCGCTGTCCTGATCAGCGCCTACCCGCTGTACTTCGCCTTCCTGCTGGCCACCTCGAACGCCGCGGAGATCGCCAAGCACCCGATCCCCTCGCTGATTCCCAAGGGCGAGTTGGTGGACAACATCACCCGAGTGATCAACTCCGGCATCGACCTGTGGGGTGCCTTCCTGAACTCCCTGATCGTTTCCGGCGTCGTCTCGCTGTCCGTGGTGTTCTTCTCCACGCTGGCCGGCTACGCCTTCTCTAAGCTGCGTTTCCGCGGCCGTGACGGCCTGCTGACGTTCGTGATCGCCACCATGGCTGTGCCCGCGCAGCTGGGCGTGGTCCCCCTGTTCATCGTGATGGCCAAGCTGGGCTGGACCGGCGAGCTGATCGCCGTCATCGTGCCGGCCATGGTCTCCGCCTTCGGCGTGTTCTGGATGACCCAGTACATCCGCGACGCCCTGCCGTATGAGCTCATTGAGGCCGCCCGCGTGGACGGGGCCTCCATGTTCCGCACCTTCTGGTCGGTGGCCTTGCCGGCCGCCCGGCCCGCCGCATCCATGCTGGCCCTGTTCACCTTCGTGGGCTCGTGGACGAACTTCTTCTGGCCCTTCATCGTACTGGGCGCGAAGAACCCGACCCTGCCGGTCGCCCTGCAGCTGCTGCAGGCCTCCTACTTCAAGGACTACTCACTCATCATGGCGGGCGTGGTCGTCGCCACCGTGCCGCTGCTGATCCTGTTCATCTTCGCCGGACGTCAGCTGGTCTCCGGCATCATGCAAGGAGCTGTTAAGGGATGACCACAATCACCTTCCCGCCCGGATTCCGCTGGGGCGTAGCCACCGCCGCCGCGCAGGTTGAGGGCGCCGCCCATGAGGGCGGCAAGGGGGACTCCATCTGGGACGTGTTGTGCCGCCGCCCCGGGGCCATTGACGACGCCTCCAACATCGACGTGGCCTGCGACCACTACCACCGCGTCGACGACGACGTCGCCCTCATGCAGTCGCTGGGCCTGCCCACCTACCGCTTCTCCGTGTCCTGGGCCCGGGTCATGCCCGATGGGCGCACGATCAATGAACGGGGCCTGGACTTCTACGCGCACCTGGTGGACGCCCTGCGCGCAGCCGGGATCGAGCCGTGGCTGACGCTCTACCACTGGGACCTGCCCCAGGCCCTGCAGAAGGAGGGCGGCTGGACCGTCCGCTCCACCGCCCAGGCCTTCGCCGACTACGCCCGGGCCGTCTACGCACGGCTGGGTGGCAAGGTGGACATTTGGACCACGCTGAATGAGCCCTGGTGTTCCTCCTTCCTGTCCTACGCGGGCGCAGAACACGCGCCCGCCGTCAACGAGCCGGCCCAGGCCGTGGCGGCGGTCCACCATCTCATGCTGGGGCACGGCCTGGCGGTGCGCGCCCTGCGTGAGGCTGCAGCTGCCGCCGGCCGCAGCCCACGCATCGGCATCACCCTGAACTTCTCCCCCGTCCACCCCGCCGATCCGAGCAGCCCCGTTGACCGCGACGCCGCCCGCCGAGTGGACGGCACCCAGAACCGGCTGTTCCTGGAGGCGATGCTGCGCGGCGCCTACCCGGCCGACGCCGTCGCCGACATGGCCGTCTGGGCTGACATCCACGACTGGGTGCAGGAGGGGGACATGGCAGCCATCGCCGAGCCGATCGACGTGCTGGGGGTCAACTTCTACAACGGTCAGACCGTGGCCGGCCCCGAGCCGGGACTGCGGTTCGGGGGACCGGAGGCGGGGGCGGGTCCCTCGGCGAACGTCGGCTCGGAGAATGTTCGCGCCGTCCCCCAGGACCTGCCGGTAACGGACATGGGCTGGCAGGTAGAGCCGCGTGACCTGTATGAGCTGCTGATGCGGCTGGAGCGGGAGTACACCTCGACGGCGGGGCCGGACGCAGCCGGCATCCCGATCGTCATCACCGAGAACGGCGCCGCCTTCCGCGACGAGCCGGACGAGCACGGACGGGTCGAAGACCTGGACCGTCTGGCTTATATCCGCGACCACCTGGTGGCCGTGCACGATGCCATTTCCGCCGGCGCCCGGGTGGAGGGGTACCTGGTGTGGTCGCTGATGGACAATTTCGAGTGGGCCCGCGGCTACACCAAGCGCTTCGGTATCGTCCGGGTGGACTATGACACGCTCGAGCGCATTCCCAAGGCGTCGGCCGACTGGTTCTCCGCGGTGGTGCGCAACAACGGCTTCGAGCTGGAATGACGGGAGATTTCCATGCGCTCATCCGACAGGGTCACGTTGGAGGACGTGGCCCGTGCCGCCGGGGTCTCCCGGGCCACTGCCTCACGGGTGGTCCGCGGGGACGTCGGCGTGACCGCGAAGAAGATGAAGGCCGTGCAGGCCGCCGTCGACTCACTGGGATACATACCCAATTCGGCGGCGCGGGCGCTGGTGTCCCACCGCACCGGCACAGTGGCCGTGGTCATCCCCGAACCGGATCAGATGATCTTCTCCGATCCCTTCCTGACCCAGACGGTCCTGGAGATCTCCAGCGCCCTGGACGCGGCGGACATCCAGCTGGTCATGGTCTTCGCCGATCAGGCCGGCCATGGCCGCCGCGCCGCCAAGTACCTGCGCAACGGGTCGGTTGATGGGGCGATCGTCATCTCCCATCACCGCTTCAGCGGGCAGGTGGAGACCATGGTGAGTACCAACATTCCGGTGGTGTTCATCGGTCGGCCGGTGTCCCTGCAGACCTACGAGAGCTGGGTCGACCTAGACAACGTCTCCGCCGGCAGGCTCGCCGCCGTGCACCTGCTCGACCGGGGCGTGCGCCGGCCGGCGATCATCACCGGCCCGCTGGACATGGTGGCCGCACACGACCGCCTGCGAGGCTTCCGAGACGTGATGGCCGGGGAAGGCATCGATCCGCTCCTGTTGGAGGGCGCCTTCACCGCCGACTCTGGGCGTGCAGCCGGCGAGGCACTGGCGGCGCGGATCGAGTCCGGCGAGGTCGACGGCGTGTTTGCCTCCTCGGACCTGATGGCACTGGAAGCACTCAAGGTGTGGCGCGAGCGAGGCCTGCGGGTGCCCGACGACGTCGCCCTGGTCTCCTGCGACAACACCCCTCAGGCAGCAGCCGCAGACCCTCCGCTGACCTCGATCGACAATCCCACCGATGTACTCGGCCGAGCCGCGACCGACATGCTGCGCTCAATCCTCGATGAGACTTGGGACGGGCAGCCGGTGCTGGTGCCGGCCCGCCTGGTGGTGCGGGAGTCTCACTAGCCGCCAACCGGAGGCGAGAATGAGCGAAGCCCGCGGGACCTTGTGGGTCCCGCGGGCTATCGCCGTGGCTCCGACCGGCGTCGATCCGGTGACCTTTCGATTTTCAGTCGAACGCTCTACCAACTGAGCTACAGAGCCTAGGCGCGCGATCGCCCAGCCGTTTCCGACTGAGCGACCCGCATCCGCGACCTCGACGGGACTTGAACCCGCGACCTCCGCCGTGACAGGGCGGCGCGCTAACCAACTGCGCCACGAGGCCAATATGTCATCACTCACGTGAATCGTACCCCCAACGGGATTCGAACCCGTGCTACCGCCGTGAAAGGGCGGGGTCCTAGGCCGCTAGACGATGGGGGCCCGGTGCCCTTGGCGTCGTCGCGCCTCGAACCGGGATGTACGGTATTGGGCCGGAACCTATCCGCGCAAATCTTACGGACGTGAGCCTGCTCACCACCCCTTTGGCGCCCTGCAGACAGGCGTCCGACCGGCCCCTTGCCGACGCATGGCAGGCTGTTCCCATGACCCCAATCCGCCTGTCCGACGCCGAGTTCGAGTCCGCCGTCGCCGACGCCCTGGACGCCATCCCCGAGGCGCTCGCAGCCAGATGGACAACGTGGTGGTGCTGGTCCAGGACGAGCCGGACGCGGACATGCTCGGCCCCGATGACTACGACCCCGCCGGTCGCCCCACCCTGCTGGGCCTGTACGACGGCGTGCCGCTAACCGAGCGCAATGCCGACTGGTCCCTGGCCCTGCCCGATCGCATTCTCATCTTCCAGGGGCCGCTGCAGCGCTGGTGCCGCAGCCGTGAAGAGCTGGTGGAGCAGGTGACGATAACCGTGATCCACGAGGTCGGTCACCACTTCGGCATCTCCGACGCCCGCCTGCACGAACTCGGCTGGGAGTAGGCGCACACATTCACACGGGACATGCGCTTCACTCCCAGCGCGATTACATGTGACACTACCGTTATGACCACAGTTGCACCCGGTGAGTCCTCCTCGCCCGAGGCGCGTCACCTGAGCACCTCACCCACGCCGCCCCGCCGCGAGACACGCATAAGCCGCCGTCACCCGAAGGGGCTCATGGCCCACGGTCCAGTCGGGGACCCGGTGGTCACCGCCCGCAACCTGTCCAAGCTCTTCGGCGACGGCGAGCGCACGGTCACCGCACTGGAATCGGTAGACGCACATATCGCTCACGGCCGCCTCACCGCCATCCTGGGACCCTCCGGCGCCGGCAAGACGACTCTGCTGCGCTGCCTGGCGGGCCTGGAAACGCCCACCTCGGGGACGATCATCCTCGACGACGAAGAGATATCGCTGCTGAACCAGCGGCGTCTGACCCGCTTGCGGCGTGAACGGATCGGCCTGATCTTCCAGTCCCGCAACCTCGTCCCCTCCCTGAGCGTTGTCGAGAACATCACCCTGCCGTTGACACTGGCTCGACGGCCCGTCGATACCGCTCGCCTGAACCGGATCGTCGACGTCGTCGGCCTGAGGGGCCGTCTCGATTACCGCCCCAACGAACTCAGCCCGGAGATGGCCCAGCGAGTGGCCAGTGCCCGCGCACTCCTCGGCACTCCGGCGGTGGTGCTCGCCGACGAGCCGACCGGTTCCCTCGGCTCGCCGGCTGCCACACAGATTCTGCGCATCCTGCGCACCGCGGTCGACGAACTGGAGCAGAGCGTCATCGTCGCCACTCACGACGCCGACGTGGCCGCCCACGCGGACACCGTCCTGTTCCTGCAAGACGGCAGTATCGTCGCCGAAATGAATCAGCCGGACCGCGATCAGCTCCTAGATGCTCTACACGATCTGGGCGACACGGCCAACGCCAGTATCAGCGTCGGCAACGGCGAGCGGGAGGTCTCTCAGGTGGAGGAGGCCTGGGCGCAGCCGCTCGGCGCCCGGGGAACCGCCCGCTCCCACACCCGCGGTAGCCGTCCCCACGACTGGGACGCCCCCGGCGAGCGCTCCCGCCCCGGAAGGTCCGCACGCGGCTACGACGCCGCGCCGCATGACTGGGACGACCCCGGCGACCGTCAGACCCGACCCGGGCGACGGCCGCATCGGGCAGCCGGCTCCGGCAACGCCGGGGCGGACGGCACAGATCGCAACGACCCCTGGGGCTACCAGTGATCCGGGCGGTCTGGCACGGTACGCGCATGCGACCCGGCTCCGCTCTACTGCTTGCCGTGGTCGTCGCCGCGGCCACGGCCATTATGGTCGGCGCCTTCACTCTGGTCGCCGTCGACCGAGACGGTGGATCAGTGGCAGGCGGACAAGCCGACGCACTGGCTCGGGCCGGCGCTCATGCATTGGTACTGGGCCTCGGCGGCTTGACGGGACTCATGCTCGTACTGATCGTCGCCGAGGCCTTCAGCACGAGCCTGCGTCGGCGCGCTTGGGTATTCACGCTGCTGCGGGAGACCGGGGCGTCCGCATCGCTGCTGGTGGGCGCCGTGCTCATCCAGGCGCTCCTCATCGGCCTGTTGGGCAGTGCATTCGGCCTGCTCGGTGCCATTGGGGCGCCGCGTCTGCTCACCGCCGAGCTCGCCTCGGCCCTCAGCCCGACCTGGAACTCCGACAAGGCGCTGATGCCGCAGGAACTCGCCGTCGGCACGGCCCTACTGGCCACGCTCGTCGGCAGCATGCCGCCCGCCTTGCGCGCGGCTACCGCCCCGGCGGGGACGACGCCGGTCGCGCCCTCATGCCCACGACAGCCATCGGCGGTACGTGGCGCCATCGGCACACTGTTACTTGTTGCGGGTGCGGTTGGCAGCGTCGTGGTCTGGCACGCGGATGCCCTGACCCACCGCGTCGGCATCCTGTGGACAGCGGCCGGGGCGTTGCTCGTCGGCCTGCTCATTGCGCTGCCGCAGGCGGTGCGCGCGCTGGTCGCCGTGTTGGGGCTGCCGGCGCGTGTCGGTTCCAGCGGCCGACTGGCGCTGCGGCAGGTGGCGGCCGCACCGCACGCTGCGGCCGCCATCGCGGTGGCCCCGATGCTTGCCACTGCGGCGGTTTGCGCGGGCGCACCGCTCGCCGTCTCACTGCGCGCCACCATGACGGATGACGCCGCTCCTGGACGAGCGGCTGCACAACTACTGGATGTACTGCCCGCCTTGATGATCTGCGTAAGCGCGCTCGCCGGTCTGTGCGCGGCCGGAGCCCTGGCGGCAGCGGCCGCTGAGCGGACAGATGAGGGGGCGCTCATGCGGGCGGTGGGGCAGAGCCGAGGGCAGCGGGCTGCGCAACTTCTGTGTGAATTCGCCCTCGCCTGCGTCGCCGGACTGGTCCTGGGCGCGGCGGCCGGGCTGGTTCTGGCCGGGGCAGGAGGAGCCGTGCTGGCCGACCAGGGAATTGGCGGCTTCCCGATCCCCTGGCGGCAACTGCTGCTACTGCTGGCGATCGGCTGCGGCGTCGGCGTGCTATCCGCCCTGGCGCCGGCGCTGGAACCAGCACCGCGAGTCGCATCAACCACAGAACCAGACGGGGCGCCTGCGTAGCCCGCCCCAGTCCGTTACCATGCCATTACCTTCCCGCAAGCCCACGGTGAGGTGGCCGACTCGTGTCGGCTCTTGCCGTGCCCGGCCACTGGAGGTTCCAGACCCGCCCGCACCTGTTGAGGAATGCCATGGCGAAGACCACCATCTTCATCTTTCACCCCGATCTCAGCCAGTCCACCATCAACCTGCGCCTGGCGCAGGCGGCGGAAGGACTGGAAGGAGTCGAGATTCGCGACATGTACGCGTTGTATCCCGACTTCAACTTTGACGTCGAGGCCGAGCAGGATTTACTGGAACGCACCGATCGGATCGTGCTCCAGTTCCCGATCCAGTGGTACTCCAGTCCGCCGCTGTTGAAGAAGTGGGAGGATGACGTCCTGACTTGGGGGTGGGCATACGGCACCAACGGGGACGCCCTGCAGGGCAAGGAACTGCTGCTGGCCGTGTCCGCCGGCGCGGTGGCCGCACACTACCGCCGCTTCGACACCCGCCGTTCGGTGACCGACGTCCTGTTCCGGCGGCGGCGGCGCGATCGGGACGCCGCCTCGTCCGGCTACACGATGAACGACGTACTGCGCCCCTTCCAGGCCACCAGCGTGATCATCGGTACCGACTACCTGGAACCCTTCGTCACCCCGGGGGCGACCACGATGCACACCGCCGACCTGGAGGCGCGCGCCAAGGCCTACGCCCGCTACGTGACCTCACGCAAGCTGCGCATACTGGACACCTACCAGTAACCCGCGCGCCGGCAGTAACTCGCCGCGAACGGCGCTGTCCCGTGTGGACGTGTGGGCAGATTCGCCGCGAATCGATACTCCCGGCACGTATTCCCGGCGGCGAGGCGTATCTTCCCACACCGCCGCGGCGGTGCCGCGGGGTCGGACCACCGTTAGCCTCATGCCACCGTGATTCATCCCCGCAGCCCCCTCGCCGCTCGGCGACTTCTGTCACAGCCGAACGCCAGCCCGCCGTTACCGGGCGGCCTTCCAGGACCTGCGGCGGCACGCATGTCCATCACCGGGGACGTTGCCGAGCGGCTAGTGCTTGCTCCGACTCGCCCAGTACCGGTCGACGGCGAACTGGTGGACTCCACCTCCAAGGTCGCACTGGCCCCCGGCGAATGACGGCGCTAGTCGCCGCCGGTCCGGATCTATCCACCGCGTTGGCCACACGACTGGTCCGCTTCGACGAGGCTGCTCCGGCCGTCACACTCACCGGGCGGGCCCCGACCGACATGCCGTTGGAGCAGATGCGCGTCGATCGTCATCTCCGCAGCGACGGCGCAGCTGTTCACCGGAACGCTGCGCGAGGCGCTGGACGTGCGTGGCGGGGCAGCACTCGTACCGGTTGACGTTGACACTCTGGCGGCTACCGAACGAGAGCATTCCGGGGTCGCCGACATGAACCAGGACGTGCATGTGGTGGTGGCCCGCGCGGGCGGTGACGCGTGCCCGCGCGCCTGCACCGGGAGCTGCTGACGCGTGCCCGAGCCGGTGGCCCCGACGCCGTCATCTATCGCGCCGTAGTCGCCCGGGCCACCGGGGAGCAGCCACAGGCGGACACGGACCGGGTGGCCGTCATGCTGGACGGGCGGATCGTGTAGCTGGGGGCACAAGACGAGCTCGTCGCCCGCGGCGGGAAGTACGCGAGCCTGTGGGATGCCTGGAGCCAGGAGTAGGCCGGAGAACATGACCACACCGCCGGCGTGCGCCCACGGCACCCTCTGGCATGCGCCCACGGCAGCCCACTGGCATCCCGCTCGGGATTGCTCACACCCTGCCGTTGGACCCCATTCCTTCAGTTGGACCGCGTTTCTGCGCTTGGACCGCCTGAGAGTACCTCTGAGGCGGTCCAACCGCGGGCAGGCAGTCCAACCGCGGGCAGGCAGTCCAACCGCGGGCAGGCAGTCCAACCGCGGGCGAGTAGTTGATCGTGCGTAGTGTGTTTCAATAGCTGGGGTAGATGCCCGCTCCGGCGAGGATCTCCAGCAATCCCTGTTCTCTCAGTGCGTCATCCCAAAGCCAACGCACAACCCGCATCCCCGTGGCACTCTCGATATCGAGTTCCCGACGCCGCTCGGCCAGCAGGACCTCCTCCACCGGTCTGCCCGTCAACTCTCGCCCGTACTTGACCCGACCGTCGAACTCTCCGATCACGCCGTGTTCGTGCCAGATGAAGTCGACGCGTCCAAGCAGTCCGCCCCGTTGATCCCGCACGGGTTCCTGCAAAGCGGGTAGCGGCAGGTGATGCTCGATCATCACCGCCCGACTCAAGCTCTCCCCCGGTGACTCCGCGTTGGGGTCGGCCGCCTCGATCGTCCGGCACAGCCGTGGCCTGCCCCGCGAGCGCTTCGGGGCGGCCGCGGCGATGGCCTCCTTCGTCACCCGGCCGGCTCTCAGCATGGCGTCAAAGCCGGCCAATACATCACGCAACGGCCGACGGCGTCCCAGATCCGCGAGGGTCTGCGCCACTGAGGCCACCGGCACGCCGTCGTCAAGCACCGTCTGGAAGTCGCAGCCAGCGCGTAGCGTGTGGATCCCCGCCGATGATCGGCCGCCATCGCGTCCAAGCCGCACCACCTGCACCTGCTGAGGAATATCGCCCACCAGCGGAATCTCATGCATTACAGCCGCCGACTCCCGGGCAAGCACGGCACCGTCCAACGCACCGGTGAGTCGCGCGGCGACGACCTTGGCCCGATGCACCTGGGACCGGCTCAAACCGCGGAGATCATGGCGCTGCACATAGGCGCCGCGCAGGATGCGAACAAGTTCTCCGCCGGGACGCGCGGCCCGGGCAAGGGCGCTCCTATCCCGGCCGCGCCCGGCGAGTTCTGAGGACAACAGGATCGGAATCGGCGAACACCACATATCGCCACTGTGCGCTCCGGTCTCGATGATCGTCCCGGTGCCTGTGAATACACCGAGCAGGACCCTGCACGAACCCTGCCTGTGGACGCCGGTAACGCAGCCGGCGACCGCAACTGAGCATGCGTCGTCTCGTGCCGCCCCGGTTTGGACCCCTATCCCCGGTTTGGACCGCGTAAGTCCATTTGGACCGCTATCCCCTGTTTGGACCGCCGTTGTGTGCAACTGGGGCGGTCCAAACCGACGCAAGCGGTCCAAACCGACGCAGGCGGTCCAACCGCGTTCAGCCTCTTCATCACCGCACGGTTGCACTGCAACTTCCAGCGGCGAATCAGTCACTCACGGGGCAGTCAGCTGCCGCCAAGGCCCGGCATGTGAGATTCTGGTGCTTACAGCAGGAGCGGCCTCCGCCGCCCCGCGGTGTTCATCAGCAGGCATGAGAAGGTCGGTTCCATGAGCCAGCAGGCCCAACAACCCAAACAGCCCCCAACGGCGTCTTCGTCATCTGCCTCGGCGACGGCACAGCCGACGCTCGCCGAGCTCGTGACCCGGATTTCGGACAACGTCTCCGCACTGGTACACGGCGAGATCGATCTGGCCAAGGCCAAGGGCAAGCGCATGGCCACGACCATGGGGGTGGGCGGAGCTCTAGTTGCTGTGGCCGGAGTCGTCGCCCTGTATGGCGTGGGTTTCCTGCTGGGGGCCATCGTCGAGTTGATTGCGCTTGCACTGCCCCTGTGGGCGGCCAAGCTCATCGTCGCCGTGGTGCTGTTGCTCGTCGCCGGCATCGCCGCGCTGCTAGGCGCCAAACGCCTCCAGGCCGCCAAGGCCGACATGCCCGACCCGAAGGGCGCTCTCCAGCACGACCTGAACACCGTTAAGTCCGCCGCCGCCACCGGCTTCGAGAAGGGCAGCCAGCAGTGAGTGAGAACAATTCGACCGCAGCGGCCACCCCGGAGGAGATCGAGGCCCGCCTCGCCGACCTACGCGCATCGGTTGTAAGCGACGTTGAGGAGCTCACCGTCCGGCTCGCTCCCAACGCCCTTAAGGCGGCCGCCCGCACCACCGCCGAATCCACCGTCGCCGACCTGCGCGAACGCGCCGAGTCCACGGCCGCCGGATTGAAGGCCCGCTTCAGCGGCGGCACCGACACGCCGTCGGTCTCCGCCGACGCGCCGAAATACGACAGCTCGTCGCTCTTAGCGCGCGCCCGGCGCCTACTCGACGACGCCCAGGACGGCGATCCTCAGGCACTGGCCCTGGTCACCGGGGCCGTGGCGGCGCTGGCCGGGTTGAGCGCTATAGCCCTGATCAAGGCCCTGCGTCGCTAGCGCCGTCGTCTGTCACCCGGCCCCGTCCGGACTCGCCTGAATCCGTATTCCCAGTACCGCCGCGCCCATCCGTGGGCCTTACCACGGCCGAAGCGCTGCCTGCGGAATGGTGTTTCGGCGCGGCGACGTTGTACGGTTGCCCCACGACACATTTGCCCAGTTGCTGCGCGCCCACGTGCGCGCCCAGAGATATGTTGGAGGGGGTCGAGCCTATGGGGCGCGGCCGTCAGAAGGCCAAGGCGACCAAGGTCGCCCGCAAGCTCAAGTACTTCAGCCCGGAGACCGACTACGCGGCGCTCGAACGAGAGCTCGCCACGGCGTCCTCCGCAGCGTCCCCCGACGCCGAGTCCGACGAAGACATGTATGAGGAGTTGGCCGCGAAATACGCGGTCGACGACGACTGGGACGACGAGGACGCCTGACCCGGACACCTCGCCATACGTGGTCACACGTGAGCGCGGCACCTGAACGCCGCCACGTGACGCCGTGACGCGCCGCCGGGGCCACCTCGACCCCAGGCGGTCACCCGTCCCGGCGCCGGCTCAGGCGACCCGGTAGGTTCCCAGCAGGTCCACGCCACCACCGTTTACACCCTTGGTGCCGGCAATCAGCCGCCCCCGGGGCGTGTAGTCGGCGGCGTCCTTGACGCTGCCCAGCACCCAGGCGGGCATGCCCGCAGCCTCGGCGCCGCTCAGCACCGCATCGACGGCGCTCGGGGATACCACCGCGACCATGCCCACCCCCAGGTTGAGGGTGGACTCGAGGTCGTCCCACGGAACCGCGCCCAGGCGGCGCACGACGTCGAACACCGCGGGCACCGTCCAGGTGCCGCGGTCGACCACCGCGATGGTTCCGGCGGGCAGGACGCGGGCCAGGTTTGCCCCCAGACCGCCGCCGGTGACGTGCGCCAGGGCGCGAATACGCAGCTGCTCGGGGTCGACGTCGGCGGGGTCAACCTGAGCGATGAGATCCAGCAGTACTCGGGTGTACAGGCGCGTGGGCTCCAGCAGTTCCTGCCCGACGCTGCGACCGAACTCGGGCACCTCGCGGTCCAGAGACCATCCGGCCTGCTCCACCACGCGTCGCACCAGCGAGTAGCCGTTGGAGTGCAGGCCGGAGGCGGCCAGGGCCACAAGTACGTCGCCGGGACGCACCCGCTGCGCGCCGAGCGTCCGGTCGGCCTCCACCACGCCGGTGGCCGCCCCGGCGACGTCGTAGTCATCCGGGCCCATGAGGCCGGGGTGCTCGGCGGTCTCTCCCCCCAGCAGCGGGGTATCAACGGCGGCACAGGCCTGGGCGACACCGCGCACGATGTCGGCGATGCGCTGCGGGATCACCTTGCCACAGGCGATGTAGTCGGTCATGAGCAGGGGGCGGGCGCCGACCACCACGATGTCGTCGATGACCATGCCCACCAGGTCCTGGCCTATGGTGTCGTGAATGTCGAGCGCCTGGGCAATGGCGACCTTGGTGCCGACCCCGTCGGTGGAGGTGGCCAGCAGCGGACGGCGGTAGCCGCGCAGCTCGGAGACGTCGACCATCCCGGCGAAACCGCCCACTTCCCCGACGACGGCGGGGGTCATCGTGGCAGCGACCGAGGCCTTCATCAGTTCCACCGCCCGGTCACCCGCGGCCGTATCGACGCCGGCGGCGGCATAGGTGATCGGAGCATCGGGGGTGTTGGCGGCAGGTGCGCTCTGGCTCATCGGGCGAGTCCTTCCGGTGCGAGATCGGTGGGTGCAGCGGCGTGCTGAGCGGGTGCGGAGTCGGCGCCCGCAGGCGAGGCGGTACCGGCATCCGCGGGGTCCCGGTGGGGGCTGCCGGCGCTCAGGTCCGGACGGGTGACGCGGCGCGGAGCGGCGGGCACGGGGCGGCGTCAGCCTCGGCGCGGCGACGCCGGTAGGCG